>NZ_CAIJDE010000046.1 GCF_903819335.1 Flavobacterium panici
TAATTATCAATTATTTAAATATTAAATACAAAAATTAACAAGAAAAAAACAACCGCTTGTAAAAAGATTCATATTTTTTACTAAATTTGGTTAAAGACTCCATAAGTCTTAAAATTTAAGTATTTTTATTAACAATTGTTCATTTTTAATCTTTAAAATAGTGAGCCTCAAAACTATTGTAAAGAAAGAAATATACAAGCTTGATTTAGACCGGATATTAATATTAACCTACTAATATGAAAATCATACACAAGATTCGATCTTTAAAGAGCTTTCGCCTGCCTAATGTTTTTATTTTAATTTTGATCGTTTTTATTTCATGTGCATTGCTAATTTGCATCAACTTTTTTACGATTAAAATATTATCTGCTAACAGGGCATATGTAAACGGAGAATCTCATTACTCTAAAGGACAAAAAGATGCTTCACTCCATCTTATTACTTATCTATATAATAAAGATCCCAATCAATATAAATTATATTTAGAAGAACTAAAAGTACCTCAAGGCGACGGAATTGCCAGAAAAACGCTTTTAAAGGCCGGCGACAATAAAGTAGCAAGGCAGGGTTTTACTATTGGCCGAAATCATAAGGATGATTTAGACGATCTTGTCTGGTTGTTTGTGAATTTTAAAAATGTTCCGTTTTTAGCGAAGGCTATTCATGAATGGGAAGAAGGAGATGCTTTAATCGAGAAACTATTTATCATTGGAACTCAGGTAAATGCTAAGATCCAGCATAACACCTTAACTGTTGCTGATCAAATAAAATTTCTTCATCAAATAAGCAGTATTAGTGCCAAACTTACTATTAATGAGCGAAATTTTTCGAGTACACTGGGAGAAGGAACTCGTAAAATCAAAAACCTGCTCATCATTACTAATATTATTTTCACTTTAATAATCATTTTAAGCGTTTGCTCTTATTATTCGATAATGGTAAAACGTTTAATTGTTTCAAAAAAAGAAATTGAGGTCAAAAATGAAAATCTAATTTTAGCCAATAACGAGTTAGACCGTTTTGTATACAGTGCATCGCATGATTTAAGATCTCCCATAACTTCTTTAAAAGGTTTGATTGAAATTACGCAACTCGAAGATGATATTGATCAAATAAGAGATTATCTGCGGTTAATGTATCAGAGTCTTGCGAAACAAGATCAATTTATCAGCGATATTATTGACTATTCTAAAAATAAACGGAAACAAATTATAATGGAGCCTGTAAGTCTGCAGGAAATCTTTAATGAAGCTATTTCGCAATTAATGCATATTGAAAATGCCAGTAAAATAACTTTTACACAGGAATTATTAGTAGACCAAATTGAAAGTGACGGTTTGCGTTTAAAAATCATTATCAGCAATTTACTTTCTAACGCTATCAAGTATGCTGATAATACTAAACAGGAAATGTTTATTTCGATTAAAACTTATATTCATGAAGGTTTTAACAAAATTGAAGTATCTGATAATGGAATTGGAATTAATGACGATTGCAAGGATTATATTTTTGAAATGTATTTTGGAACAAACAAAAATAAAGGCTCAGGATTAGGGCTCTATATCGTTAAGGAAGCAGTAGAAAATATTAAAGGAAATATTTCGGTATTTTCTGAAAGTAATATTGGGAGCAAATTTATCGTAACAATACCAACTTCATATGGAGCTTAAACCTTCATTTCTATTAATTGAAGACAATTTAATTGATCAGCTTGTTACCAGAAAACTGCTGACAAAAGTTCTGGATATAGATCAGGTTTTTGTTGCCAATAATGGCCTTGAGGGCTTGCAGTGGATTATTAAAAATAAAAAAATCTGCCACTCTTTAATTATCTTATTAGATATCCAGATGCCAATAATGAATGGCTTTGAATTTCTGGATATTTTCGAAACACTAAATGAAGAAATTAAAAACGAAATTCTGATTTTCGTAATGTCTTCCACTCTAGATCAGGAAGAAATTAAGCGTATAAAAGATAACATATATGTGAAGGATTTTTTAACTAAACCCTTTCCAATTGAAGAATTAAAAAAACAGCTTACCAGCTATTTCTTATTCTAGAATACGGTTTATTTGTGAAAAGGCTCTTTGGTAATAAGCTTCTTTAGTTGAAGAAATCATAACACCACCATGAGTCGAAGAATGAACAAATTTGATTTCACCATCAGCATTTTCAACTACCATTCCAACGTGATTAATTTGACGTCTTCCGTTAGTTTTAAAGAAAATTAAATCTCCTTTTTGTGCTTCTGTAGTAGCTACTTTTGTTCCGATGCGAGATTGCTCGATGGAACTTCTTGGCAGTTTTATATCAAAATTTCCGAAGGTGCAGAACATTAAACCAGAACAGTCAAAACCTGCTTTGGTAGTTCCGCCAGAACGATAACGGGTTCCTATATTTTCTGTTGCGTTTAGAATTAATTGATCAATTAAATCTGAATGATTACCATTATAAACAAAAGTTGAGTCCTTTTTTATTACTGTATTATCTGCAATTTGAGCGGCAGGCGCAGCAGTAGTTTGATTTTCTAATTGAGGTACTGGAGAACTTACTGCATTTAATGCATCTGCTTTTTCTTTGGTTGTCCTTATTTTTAAAACGTATCCAACTGGAAGTTTTCCTTTAATAAACGGATTTTGACGTTCTAATTCTTTTACCGTTATTCCGTATTTTTTTGCTATTGCGTATTTTGTTTCTTTTGGCTGTACCTCAACGAAAATATCAACATCTGTTACCGGAGTACTTTCAGGTTTTTCAGCAGTCTGAGTTTGAGAGACAACAGGAGTATCTTTTATATTTTGATCTGTTTTTCCTCCAGAAGGACGAATTTTCAACATGTAACCCACTCCTAAATTCCCTTTAATAAAAGGGTTTTGGCGTTCTAATTCTTCAACCGTTATTCCGTATTTCTTGGCTATTGAAAATTTTGTTTCTTTGGGCTGCACTTCAACTACAATTTCTCCGTCTGCTGCCGGAATAATTTCTGGCTTTGCTTCATTGATTTTAACTGTATTTTCTGAAACTGCCTGAGCTTTTGACGGAATATTAAGCTGCTGTCCTATTTTTAAACCTTCTGTTTCTAACGTTGGATTTGCTTTTTTCAATTCATCAACAGAAACATTGTATTTTTTAGCGATTCCCCAAAGTGTTTCTTTTTGTAAAACCTCATGTGAACCAGGAGTATTATTGGCAATTGTTTGGGGAGTATTTTGTGAAGATTTGACGTTTTTATTCGGAATTAATAAAATCGAATTGAGTTTTAAAACTTTAGGTGCATCTGGATTTGCTTCTTTAATATCTTTAGCCTTTAATCCGTATTTTTTAGCAATTACAGTAAGGTTTTCTCCTTTTGAGATTTTATGTTTGGTAAATTTTTCCTGAGAAAAAGCTCCAACACTAAAAAAAAACAATACTATAATTAATCTAAAAACCATATTTACCTATTAAAGTTTATTACTCCTTTTTTTAAGTTTAGATAATATTTTAAACTTAAAAGGCGCGAATATATTACCTAAAAAGGCGAATTTAACTCATTCAAGCACAAAAACCATTTTTTTTAACAATTAATTTACTTCAAATTAACAAGAAAAACTCAGCTTTAACCTTAACTTCTAGTCTATCTGACAATTACATTTTTTCTTCTTAATTGTAATTTTTAATATAATTTTCATTTTGAAACCTGATGCCCTAGCCCAGATGGAAGCGGTATCCTTTTTATTTTTTCTTTAAAAATAAAAAGATATAGCGGACAGCTCGATTAGCTCCTAATAAAAAACGCCCTGTTTTCACAGAGCGTTTTTGGTATATAATAAATCTTAAAGATTAAGCTTTTCCAGCTGCGATTAAGTTTAATGCAGAACCTGCAACGAACCATCCAATTTGTCCGGCGTTGTAAGTATGGTTTGCTAAGATTATATCTTTTGTACCATCTGCATGAACAAATTCTAATGTTAATGGTTTTCCCGGAGCGAACTCAGTTAAATCAGTAAAATTGATTGTATCATTTTCCTGAATTTTATCGTAATCTGCTTCGTTTGCAAAAGTTAATCCTAAAAGACCTTGTTTTTTAAGGTTTGTTTCATGGATACGAGCAAAAGATTTCACTAATACTGCTTTAACACCTAAGAAACGAGGTTCCATAGCCGCATGCTCACGAGATGAACCTTCACCATAATTATGATCTCCCACAACGATAGACGGAACTCCAGCTGCTTTGTACGCACGTGCAACAGCAGGAACAGCATCGTATTCTCCCGTTAATTGATTTTTAACAGAGTTTGTTTTTTGGTTATAAGCATTTACAGCTCCAATCAACATATTGTTAGAAATATTATCTAAGTGTCCGCGGAAACGCAACCATGGTCCAGCCATAGAAATATGATCTGTTGTACATTTTCCGAAAGCTTTGATTAACAATTTAGCGCCTGTAATGTTTTTTCCATCCCAAGCATCAAACGGAGCTAATAATTGTAAACGCTCTGAAGCAGGATTTACTACAACCTGAACACCTGAACCATCTGCTGCCGGAGCCTGAAAACCTGGGTCTTCGGCATAGAAACCTTTAGAAGGAAGTTCATCTCCTGTTGGAGCGTCAAGCATTACTTCTTCGCCGTCTTCGTTGATTAATGTATCTGTTAATGGATTAAATCCTAAATCACCAGCGATTGCCATTGCAGTTACTAATTCTGGAGAACCAACAAAAGCTAATGTATTAGGGTTACCGTCTGCACGTTTTGAGAAGTTACGATTGAAAGAGTGAACGATTGTATTTCTTTCTTCTTTTTCTGCCCCTTCTCTATCCCACATACCAATACATGGTCCGCAGGCATTGGCAAAAACAGTTGCTCCAATTTTATGGAATGTATCAATAAATCCGTCTCTTTCGATAGTTGAACGAACTACTTCAGAACCCGGAGTAATGGTAAACTCGGCTTTTGTTTTTAAGTTTTTATCTGCAACTTGTCTTGCTAAAGATGCTGCACGAGAAATATCTTCGTAAGAGGAGTTTGTACAAGAACCAATTAAACCAACCTGAATTTGTAACGGCCAGTTATTTTTGATTGCTTCTTCTTTCATTTTAGAAATTGGAGTAGCTAAATCTGGCGTAAAAGGACCGTTTAAGTGTGGCTCTAATTGAGATAAATTGATTTCGATAACCTGATCAAAATATTTTTCCGGGTTTGCATAAACTTCTGGATCTCCTGTTAAGTAAGAAGCCACTTTATCTGCAGCCTCAGCAACATCAGCTCTGTTTGTAGAACGCAGGTAACGACTCATAGAATCATCATAACCAAAAGTTGAAGTTGTAGCTCCAATTTCTGCTCCCATATTACAAATAGTTCCTTTACCAGTACATGACATAGAAGTTGCACCTTCTCCAAAATATTCAACGATTGCACCTGTTCCTCCTTTTACAGTAAGAATACCGGCAACTTTAAGGATAACATCTTTTGGAGCTGTCCATCCTGATAATTTACCAGTTAATTTTACTCCAATTAATTTAGGGAATTTAAGTTCCCAAGCCATACCCGACATAACGTCTACGGCATCAGCCCCACCAACACCAATGGCAACCATTCCTAAACCACCTGCATTTACAGTGTGAGAATCGGTACCAATCATCATTCCTCCAGGGAAAGCGTAGTTTTCAAGTACTACTTGGTGAATAATTCCGGCTCCCGGTTTCCAGAAACCAATTCCGTATTTATTAGAAACCGACGATAAGAAATCGAAAACTTCGTTACTTTGTGTTTTTGCTCTGGCCAAATCGGTTGCAGCGTCTACTTTTGCCTGAATCAAGTGATCGCAGTGAACCGTTGTAGGTACAGCCACTTTAGATTTTCCGGCGTGCATAAATTGCAATAATGCCATTTGAGCCGTTGCATCCTGACATGCTACACGATCTGGTGCAAAATCAACATAATCAACTCCTCTTCCAAATGCCTTTGTTGGATCTCCATCCCAAAGGTGATTGTATAAAATTTTCTCCGTTAAAGTAAGTGGACGACCAACAATCTCGCGTGCTTTGTCAACACGACCCGGCATGTTCTCATACACTTTTTTAATCATTTCAATATCAAAAGCCATAAGTTATAATTGTTTTTGTTTTTTATATTTTGAACATGACAAGTTACAAAAAATAGAAGTCCCAGAAAAGAAAAAGCCCGAGTTTATCACTCGGGCTTTTAAAATATTAATAATCGTAAGATTACATTACTAACGATTTATTTGAAGGCGCAAATTTAGTTAAGTTGATACCGTCTACAGCCGTTGTATATTCAGCTAATGTTGGAGTTCTACCCAAAATTGTAGATAAAACTACAACCGGAGTTGAAGAAAGTAATGACTCTCCTTTTTTACCATCAGCATCTTCTACTACTCTTCCTTGGAAAAGACGAGTTGAAGTTGCCATTACTGTATCACCTTTTGCGGCTTTTTCCTGGTTACCCATACAAAGGTTACATCCCGGACGCTCTAAATATAACATGTTTTCATATTCTGTACGTGCTGCACCTTTTGGAGCATTATCGTCAAATTCGAAACCTGAATATTTTTGTAAAACTTCCCAATCACCTTCTGCTTTAAGCTCATCTACGATATTATAGGTAGGCGGCGCAACAACTAGTGGAGCATTGAATTCAACTTTACCATTTTGTGCTTCTACGTTTTTCAACATTTGAGCAAGGATTTTCATATCTCCTTTGTGAACCATACAAGATCCAATAAATCCTAGATCTACTTTTTTTACTCCTCCGTAAAAAGAAAGAGGCCTGATAGTATCGTGAGTATATCTTTTAGAAACGTCAACGTTGTTTACATCTGGATCGGCAATCATTGGCTCAGAAATTTGATCTAAATCAACTACAACTTCAGCATAATATTTAGCATTTGCATCTGGAGTTAAAGCTGGTTTCTCTGCTGATTTAATTTCTGAGATTCTCTTATCTGCTTTGTTAATTAACCCTTGAAGAACGTGTTTTTCATTATCCATTCCTTTATCGATCATGATCTGGATTCTGCCTTTTGCAATTTCCAATGATTCGATTAAAGTATCATCTTCAGAAATACAGATAGAAGCTTTTGCTTTCATTTCTGCAGTCCAGTCTGTAAATGTAAATGCCTGATCCGCAGTAAGCGTTCCAATGTGAACTTCAATAATTCTACCTTGGAAAACATTCTCTCCACCAAATTGGTGAAGCATTTGCGCTTGCGTAGCATGAACCACATCACGGAAATCCATGTAACCTTTCATATCTCCTTTGAATGTCACTTTTACAGATTCTGGAATTGGCATTGAAGCCTCTCCAGTAGCAAGAGCAAGAGCAACAGTTCCAGAGTCAGCACCAAAAGCAACACCTTTTGACATTCTTGTATGAGAATCACCACCAATAATGATAGCCCACTCGTCAATAGTAATATCGTTAAGTACTTTATGGATAACGTCTGTCATTGCATGGTAAACACCTTTTGGGTCACGAGCTGTGATCAAACCAAAATCGTTCATGAATTTCATCAATTTTGGAATGTTTGCCTGCGCTTTTTTATCCCAAACCGAAGCAGTGTGACAACCTGATTGGTATGCACCATCAACGATTGGTGAAATTACGGTAGCAGCCATAGATTCTAATTCCTGAGCAGTCATAAGACCTGTAGTATCTTGCGAACCTACAATGTTAACTTCTACACGAACGTCAGAACCAGCGTGTAATACTTTACCTGCAGGTACACCAACAGCGTTTCTGTTAAAGATTTTTTCTACAGCTGTAAGCCCTTGTCCTTCAATAGAAATTTCTTTTGATGGAGCAAAAACAAGAGGCGCTTCAACATCTAAAATTTTTGCTGCTAATGTTTGAAGTTTTTTACCAAACACGATAGCGTATGAACCACCAGCTTTAATGAATTCCATTTTTTGAGGCGTAAATGCCTTAGAAATATCAATTAATTCCTTATCGCCATTATAAAGTTTTTTCTCTTTAATATTGATTGTTAAAACTGTACCTGTTTCAACAGAATAGGTTTGCTCTAAAATTGGTTCGTCATTTTCATTACGTAAAACGTTACCATTAGCATCAACCTTTTTAACCCAGTTTTTAAGGTCTAAACCAATACCACCAGTAACGTCAACAGTTGTTAGGAAAATTGGAGAAATTCCGTTTGTTCCACCAACAATTGGAGCGATATTAACGAATGGGATATATGGGCTTGCTTGTTTTCCTGTCCAAAGTGCCACGTTATTTACACCTGACATTCTAGAAGATCCTACTCCCATTGTTCCTTTTTCAGCGATCAACATTACACTTTTATCAGGATGTTGTGCTTGTAAAGCTTTAATTTCTTGCTGTGCCTGAGGCGTAATCATACATTGACCGTGAAGTTCACGATCTGAACGCGAGTGCGCCTGATTACCAGGAGAAAGTAAATCTGTTGAGATATCACCTTCACCAGCAATAAAAGTAACCACTTTAATTTCGTCAGCTACTTCTGGAAGTTTTGTAAAAAACTCAGCCTGTGCATAACTTTCAAGGATTTCTTTTGCAACTGCATTATTATTTTTGAATGCCTCTATTAAACGGTCTGTATCTGCTTCATAAAGGAAAACTTGTGTTTTAAGAACTTTAGCCGCTTCTTTTGCAATAGCAACATCATTTCCTAAAGCTAAATCCAGCAAAACTTCTATAGAAGGTCCGCCTTTCATATGTGATAATAATTCAAAAGCAAAGGCTGGTGTAATTTCTTTAACTACAGCTTGCCCCAGAATAATTTCTTTTAAAAACTTGGCTTTTTCACCAGCAGCACTTGTTGTCCCCGGTAAAGTATTGTAAATAAAAAATTTAAGAGAATCTTCTCTGTACTCGTTATCTAAATCTTTAATTTGTGCAATAATTTCGCTTAATAATTCAGCGCTATCGATTGGTTTTGGGTGAAGTCCCTGATTTTTACGTTCTTCAATCTCTTGGATATAATCCTTATAAATATTCATAATTAAGGCAGATTTATTTTTTTGTTCGCAAATTTAATCATTAATGCGGATAATTAAAAATAATATAATAGAAGTCGCCTTTTCAAAAATTATTATTGTTAAAAAACGATTTTCACTGCTTGTTTTTGTCAAAATATCAATTTTGTATTAAAAAAATGAATTATTGATATTTTAAAATCTTTTCTTTAACAAAGTCGAAATTAGGTGTTATAAAGTAAGTGAGATTTTACCTCTATTTTCGCAAAGAATAGTTCTAAATAAATAATTATAACGTTATAGTTGCGATTTTTGACGTCTGTTTTTAGTCTTTTTCCCTAGTTAAAGTTTTATCAAATTTCACATTAAAAAAAAGCACCTAAAATATTTGTAATTCAATTTTTCTTTTAACTTTGCAATTCAAAGTTCTTTCAAAAACACAAAACTATGAAATACAAATTAGAAAATGCGAACGATTACATTAATCAAATTGGTGTTGGCTTTAGTGTCTTTACCAGTTTATTCAGCGGCTTTTTTTTATTGATTTTATTATTAAATGAAAACACTAAATTTTTCGGTGCTGGAGCATTAGGCACTCTTACATTAATAATGGAGTTTATTTACGGAGTTACCGTTACATTTCTTATTCTTAAAAAAAGGGAAAAATATCTTCATTTAACTCCTTTTCTTATACTTAACTGGTTTATTGGATGTTTTTGCCTAAATACTTTTGTTCCAATATTTGAAGATCTTCCGTTCTGGGTTTACCTTATCTCTTTACTCTTTTTTATTAGTAATTTTTTCATTTACCAAAAACCACAAGAAAATAATTTTACTCTTTTTGTCTTTTTTATAAATGGATTATCTTATAGTTTAATATTGTATTTCACATTCTTTCTATTACCCCTTACACCTTTTGCCTTCGTCGGAATTTTATTATTAGGAATTGGTTTTTATGCATTAGTCCCTTTACTAGTTTGCATTATTCACATAGCAACTATAGCTCGTTATTTTCAGGAAAACAGAAAACATTTGATTTCATTCATCGCAGGTTTTGGATTTATTTTAGTTCTCTTATTTTCTTTTGTTTTAATTCTTGACAGAGAAAGCAGGCTTATTAATGTTAGACGTCCCATCAGTTCCTTTACTTCAAATGAAGATTTACCTAATTATATTAAAATATCACAAAGTCTTGAGCCTAACTTTTTTAATGAAATTTTACTCAAAAAAGACATCGTTTATACTGGCCCTGAAAAGTACTTTGATTATGATCTTGGTTCTTTTGGAATTGAACAATTTAACGAAAGAAAAGTCCACAATCCTTTTATTACAATAGCTTACATTTTCTGTGAAGATCTTAATCTGAGCCAAGACGACCGAATTAATATTCTTAAATCTAATTTTGACAAACGATTAGAAACCGAAGAACATTTGTGGAGTGGTGAAGATTTGATTACCAAAGACATCAAAGAAGATGTAAAATTATATCCAGACAGCAGGCTTGCTTATACAGAAATCACCATGAATATTGCCTGTAAAAAAGATACATGGAGAGATCAGGAAGCTATTTATTCTTTCCAGCTTCCTGAAGGTTCTGTTGCAACTTCACTTTCATTATGGGTAAACGGTATTGAAAGAAAAGGAGTTTTAACGACAAAAGAGAAAGCTGAAAAAGCATACAAACAAATTGTTGGTGCAGAAAGTCGCGATCCATCTTTAATGCAATGGCGAGAAGGAAACAAAGTTGTTGTGAGGGTTTTTCCTGTAAACTATAAAACATCAAGAACTTTTAAATGCGGCTTCACTACTCCTTTAAAAGTTGAAGATAATAAATTGAAATACGAAAGCCTTTCTATTAAAGGCCCAAATATTTCAAATGCTTCTACAATTTCAAGAATCCAGATGACAGGAAAAAGTGATGTAGAGACAAGTAAGAATTTTAAACTGCAAAATAATTTCTATATCAATAAATCAAAAGGTCTTGATGATTGGGAGGCAATAATACCTTTGAGCAAAATATCGAAGTTAAATTCTTTTGCATGGAAGGACAAAATATATGAGGTAAAAGAGAGTCAAAAAGTAAATATTCCTTTTAATGCTTCAGAAGTTATTTTAGATTTGAACAGCAGCTGGACTTTAAACGAAATAGAATCATTTGTAAACGTAAAAGGAAAAGAATTTTATGTGTATGATGACAAGGAGAAAAAAGAAATAAACAAAGAAAACTTCGAAACTGTTTTTCTAGATTTCAAATACTTGCATTATTCTTTATTACCCTTATATACAATCAAACATAATAGTTTGATTATAACCAAATCCGGAAATTTTTCTGCAAATTTTGAAGAACTTAAGGAATCTGAATATTTAAAAAAGATTCGAAGTCAGACTAAATCACAAAACCTGAAAGTTATTAATATTTCCGGAGATATTAATCCGTTTTGGCAGACCGTAAAAGAGCAAAAATATGTAGATTTTTATCAGACAAATTTCAGAAATAGCTTAAAAATGCTGGAAGGAAATTATTTCATTAAGTATAAAACTGCTGATAATGTGGTTAATATTGAACCTTCAAACATTTCGATTCAGGAAAAACCAAAAGACAGTACTATTAAAAACTATGGGCCAAATCATATTTACAGAATGTATGCTTTTGGGAAAGTTCTTGAGGAACAAATTAAAATTCAAAATGATACCTTAAGTGCTAATAAATATGTAACACTTGCAAAAGACGCTAATATTGTTACTCCAATTTCGTCTTTAATTGTTTTGGAAACGGATGCAGATTACAAAAATAACGGAATCGAGAAAAATGTGGATACTCTTGGCAACGCTTCGATTAAAAATGACGGTGCGGTTCCGGAACCTCATGAATGGGTAATGATTATTATTGGTCTGACTACTCTTTTATTTTACTATCAAAGAAACAAAAAACAAAAAGCTTAATGAAAGTTTTACTGCAGTCACACGCCAAATTAATTGCTATTCTTGTTATAATCATTCTCTTAGTTCTAAACTATAGTATTGTATCAACAGGATTAGACAATAATTTTTTTGGCGTTATATTTTCTATTTTCCTATTTCTTTATGCAGGAAGAAAAACTACTTTAAGAATAAGTTATCCGCTGCTTGGATTAATTTTTTTATTAGAATTTATAAGCTTCAGACTGCATACAAAGTCATTGCATTTTCATGCTCTTTTGTTATTTGGATGTTTTGTTTATTACAGCTTTACCCAAAAATTTTCTTTTATTGCTTTTATCTGTCTCTTTTTGTTTTCGTCAATTTTTGATCAGTTATTCAATTATTTAACTGTCGAAATAAAACAGGCGCTTTGTTACGGAGTGTATTTAACATTAAAAAATTTCATTCCAATAACTAAAATTGAAGGCGTTAATTTCTATATCAATAATGCAAAAATTTCTATCGATACCGCTTGTATGGGTTTATCGATGTTTAAAACGGGATTGTTATTCGGAGCTTTTTTATTGACTCTGGAAGAACGTAAAAACCAAAAGTATTTCAACATACTGCAAATTTTAGTTTTTTGCTGTATAATAGTAGTTCTGAATATTATCTCCAATTATTTCAGAATTATCACTTTAGTTTTATTCAATTGTACCGAAGAAAATATACTGCATCACACTATTGGAATTATGTGTTTTGTATTTTATCAAATTGTTCCTCTTTTATTTCTAATTCGTTTTTTTCATCCTAAAAAAGAAAGCATAACCAGCAATTCATTTTTGCCAAAACTTTTGCCAATGATAATTGCGACCGGAATATTGTTTATTACTAGTTTAGAACTTAAAAAGGAACAAAATTATTCGCTGTTAGAAAATCTCAGTCCTAATTATAATATTAAAAAAGGGGTTTGGGTCAATAATGAAGTTTTTAAAATTGCAGCCCCAGAAACTTTAATTTATATAAAAACACCAATTCACAAACCTTTAATTTGCTGGACAGGAAATGGATATAAAATCATTGAGTCTAAAGAAATAATAAGAAGCAATGAAAAAATATGGCTCACAAAATTAGAAAAGAATAATATTAGATATTTCTCTTATTGGTGGTACGAATATGACAATAAAAAATATACGTCGCTTACCGAAGTTTTACTGCTAAAACTTTTTCACAACAAAACGGTACGTTTGATAAATGAAACGAGTATTAAAGAATTGAACTAAAAAAAAGCAATTCTTTTACTTTTAATAATTTTATTAGTTTTTAGCGACTTATTGTCCACTTTTTGATATCCTATTATCATTCCGTAGGAATGTTTCGTAGGTAGAAAAAAATAAAGATCATACACATTTGCGTTCCGTAGGAACGCTTGATAGGTCTGATTATTAAAAAACAATGTCAATCAAACGTTCCTACGGAACGTAATCCATTATGCCAATATAATTTTCTACCAATGAAATGTTCCTACAGAACAAGGAAATATGTAAAATAAAAAAAGGCTGTCTCAACTTTTGAAACAGCCTTTTTTTTAGATATATCTTACATCAGCTTTTTAATAATAACTTCTTCCGTTATTCCTTCAGCGTCTGCTTTGTAGTTTTTAATAATTCTGTGGCGTAAAATTCCGGTTGCCACGGCTTTTACATCTTCAATATCCGGCGAAAATTTACCATTGAAAGCTGCGTGGGCTTTTGCTGCTAAAATCAAGTTTTGCGAAGCTCTCGGCCCTGCTCCCCAATCCAGATAATTCTTTACAAAATCATTTGACAAAGCATTATCAGGACGTGTTTTACTTACCAGAGTTACCGCATATTCAATAACATTATCGGCAACAGGAATCCTTCTGATTAAATGCTGGAAATCGATAATTTCCTGCGCTGTAAATAATGGGTTTATTTCTACTTTATTATCAGATGTAGTTTGTTTTACAACTTTTACTTCTTCTTCAAAAGTTGGATATTCTAATTTAATCGCAAACATAAAACGGTCTAATTGTGCTTCCGGCAAAGGATAAGTTCCTTCCTGCTCAATTGGGTTTTGTGTTGCCAGTACAAAATAAGGTAAATCTAATTTATAGTTTTGTCCTGCAATTGTAACCGAACGTTCCTGCATTGCTTCCAATAAAGCTGCCTGCGTTTTTGGCGGCGTTCTGTTGATCTCGTCAGCCAAAATGATATTAGAAAAAATTGGCCCTTTTATGAATTTAAAATGTCTGTTTTCATCTAAAATTTCACTTCCTAAAATATCCGAAGGCATTAAATCCGGTGTGAACTGAATTCTTTTAAAATCTAAACCTAAAGCTTGAGATAAAGTATTAATCATTAAAGTTTTTGCCAAACCAGGAACTCCTATTAAAAGAGCGTGTCCTCCAGAAAATATACAAAGTAAAATTTGGTCAACAACGGCATCCTGCCCTACAATGATTTTTGCTATTTCGTTTTTTAATTCGTTGCGTTTCTGAACTAAGTTATGAATTGCTGTTACGTCAGACATTTATGAATGTATTTTAAATTAAAAAGAGTTAGTTGAATGAATTCATAAAACTAACTCTTTTTCTTTATTTAATAAAAATTATTTTTTCAACCAGTTATTAGCAAACGTACAATCTCTGTACTCTCCAATAATTTTGATGTAAGTATCTTTAATTTTAGTATCAAACCATTTTGCAATTGCGTTGATTTGTTTTTCTTTTAATGCTAATTCTTTAATTTTCGTGTAATCCTTAGCGTAGTCAGCAGTATGTTCGTCGATTCTGTTGGTAACAGTAATCAGTTTATACGTTTTTTTACCTTTATCATCTGTATTTAAAAGTGGCTGAGAAACTTCATCATCTTTTAAATTTGAAACCTGTCCGTATAAAGTTGGATCCATTTTAGTTAATTCAAAACGAGTATCCTGAGTATTTGGGTTTATTAAAGTTCCTCCATTTGCTCTGGTTTCTTTTTCGTCAGATTCTGTTCTTGCAGCCTCTGCAAAAGTAATTTGCTTGCTTACGATTTTCTCTCTAATATTTGCCGCTCTTTCTTTAGCTTCTTTCAAAGCACTTTCAGAAACTACAGGAGCAATTAAAATATGTCTTAATTCAACTTCCTGTCCTTTTATTTTGTCAACCATTATAATATGGAAACCAAAAGTAGTTTCAAATGGCTGCGAAATTTCACCTTCCTGCAAACTAAATGCTACGTCTTTAAATTCTTTTACGAAAGGCGTTTTACGTGTCATTTTATAATAACCTCCATTTGGCGCAGATCCCGGATCCTGAG
This sequence comes from Flavobacterium panici, assembly GCF_903819335.1. GTDB lineage: Bacteria > Bacteroidota > Bacteroidia > Flavobacteriales > Flavobacteriaceae > Flavobacterium > Flavobacterium panici. The sequence goes on from NZ_CAIJDE010000046.1 coordinate 15,182, forward strand.
AGTACAAAACTGCTTTTGTAGCAAAACTTGAACCTTCTAAAACATCTTGTCGAATAGCGTTTAATCTATCTTTTACTTTTTGTTTATCTTCATTAGAAACTTTAGGTTCAGTAACAATCTGCGCTACTTCCATTTCAGCTCCAAAAGTCGGCAATTCATCTTTAGGTATTTTTTTAAAGAAATTACGAACTTCCTCTGGAGTAATCTCTACATCTTTCACAATTTTATCTCTCATTTCTGAGGCTAATTTTTGCTCTTTTAAGATGTCAGCAAAATAGGTTTTAAATTCTTCTACAGAGCTTTTTTTATAGTATTCAACTACTTTATTGATATCTCCAACTTGTTGAATCATATAATTCAAACGCTCTTCCATCATTCCTCTAACTTCAGCATCACTTACAATAATACTATCCTGAATGGCCTGGTGCGCGTATAATTTATCTTCTAAAAGTTTACCAAGCATTTGGCATCTTGTAATATCTTTAGTATTGCCACCCTGGCTTGCAATCTCTAAATAACCTTTATCAATGTCAGAATCTAAAACAATATAATCTCCAACCGTAGCAATGATACCGTCAATTTTTTGTTTTCCGTGTACCGTTTCTACCGGTTTTTCGGCTACAACATCCTTAATAATTTCCTGTGCTGAAATTATTGAGTTGAAAAAAAATAAAAAACACATTGTTAAGACTACCTTATAATCAATTGTTTTTAGTTGCAATTTTTTTAATGACATTATTTTAAATTTAATTTTTGGATGTAAAGATCTGTATTCTAAAATTTAACTGGCTATTATTTATTTTCAAAAACGATTCTGAAAAACTAAATAATGAACTTCTGTTTTCTTTTATAAAACGAACAAAAATAACAATTCAATTACATAATACAACTATCAGCCATAGTATTAACAAAAAATTATGTGGATCGTATTTAAATTCACGATAAGAAGTTTAATTCTTCAATCTTTTTCTTTTTCAAAAAGCTGTTAACTCCAAAAGAGTCAAAACATTTCTAATTGATTTTCAAGCCTCTAAAAAAAAGTTTTAAACACTACAACGTTTTCGTTGTAAAACTATTTTCCTACAAAAACAAATCGAATCAAAAAACTCTTACTTTAGGTGCGTTATTAATAATTTATGGCAGTAAAAAATAAGAATATCTTGTTTTTGAAGTCTTAAAATTAGCAATTTAAAACTTTATTAATTTAACCTTAACCACAATCTATTATGAAAAAACCTATTGTAAGATTATTTTTTCTTACTGCAATTACAACCCTTTTGTATTCTTGTACAAATGAAACGAATGATGTTGATGCTAAAGCAGAAAGTCAGCAATTCAAAATTATCAACGTCACTAACCACGATGGAAAACCTTTTAGCACCGGAGCTTCTTTATCATCTCCAACAGGAAAATATGTAGATAATCCGGGCGGAGGCGTAATGATGCAGGCTTTTTATTGGGATGTTCCTGCGGGCGGAAACTGGTGGAATACCGTAAAAGGAAAAGTGACTGCGTGGGGAAATGCCGGAATTGGCTCTATCTGGCTTCCACCCGCTTCTAAAGCTCAAAATGGAGCATTTTCTATGGGATATGATCCAACGGATTATTTTGATTTTGGAGATTACAATCAAAATGGAAGTACCGAAACTCGTTTTGGTTCTAAAACAGAATTAGTAAGCCTAATAACGTCTGCTCACACAGAAAACATAAAAGTGTATGCCGATATCGTAATTAATCACAACAGCGGCGGTCAATCTGAAGCAAATCCGTATACAGGCACCAGCACGTGGACAAATTTCAGCGGTGTTGCTTCTGGAAAATTTACACGTAATTATAATGACTTCTATAAAAACAGCTACGGAAATAATGATGAAGGCTCATTTGGCGGTTTTCCTGATTTATGTCACGCAAATCCTCATGTTCAGGACTGGTTTTGGCTGAGAGCTGACGGAGTTGGAAAATATTACAAGAACACCATGAAGTTTGACGGCTGGAGATTTGACTACGTAAAAGGATTTGGCGCGTGGGTTGTAAATTCATGGAACGCTAATGTAGGCGGATTTTCGGTTGGAGAATTATGGGATTCAAACGTAAATATATTAAATGACTGGGCAAACGCTGCTAACAGCTCTGTTTTTGATTTTGCTTGTTATTATAAAATGAATGATGCTTTTGATGGCAATAATCTGGCGCTTTTGAATGATGATATGATGTGGAAAAGAAATCCGTACAAAGCGGTGACTTTTGTAACGAATCATGATACAGATGAAATTTGGAGCAAAATGCTGGCGTATTCTTATATTTTAACTCACGAAGGATATCCAACAATTTTCTACAGAGATTATGAAGAATGGCTGGATAAAGCGAAATTAAACAACTTGATCTGGATTCATAACAATAAAGCAACAGGTACAACTTCTATTTTATATTCTGATAATGATGAATATGTAGCAAGAAGAAACGGTTACAACGGAAATCCGGGGTTAGTAGTTTACATCAATAATTCTGATGTTTGGCAGGAAAGATGGATTCAAACCAATTGGGCCAATACACAGATTAAAGATTTTACAGGAAATTCAACTTGGTATCCAACAACTCAGGCAGACAAATGGGTAAAAATTCAATGTCCGCCAAAAGGATATTCTGTTTGGTCAATTAACCAATAATTTATTTTTCAATATCAATATAAGGCTGTTTTTAAAAACAGCCTTATTTTTTTATAAAAAGTACTGTTTTGAAAACTTATCGCTTTCAATTTAAGAACTGAATATTTTTATTAAGCCGTAATTAATAGTACTTTTGCAACCTATTTATACAAAATATGAGCTTTTTAAAAGAAATACAACGCAGAAGAACATTTGGAATTATATCGCATCCCGATGCCGGTAAAACAACATTAACGGAAAAATTATTGTTATTTGGAGGGGCGATTCAGGAGGCTGGAGCTGTAAAAAATAATAAAATTAAAAAAGGAGCAACGAGTGACTTTATGGAAATCGAACGCCAGAGAGGTATTTCGGTTTCGACTTCTGTACTTGCTTTTAATTATAAAGATAAAAAAATCAACATTCTTGATACTCCCGGACACAAGGATTTTGCCGAAGATACATTTAGAACTCTTACTGCTGTTGATAGTGTAATTGTGGTTATTGACGTTGCAAAAGGGGTTGAGGAACAAACGGAAAAATTGGTTGCTGTTTGTAGAATGCGTAACATTCCTATGATTGTTTTCATCAATAAATTAGATCGTGAAGGTAAAGATGCTTTTGATTTGATGGATGAAGTAGAGCAAAAACTGGGATTAAAAGTTACACCTTTAAGTTTCCCTATTGGGATGGGTTATGATTTTCAGGGTATTTATAATCTTTGGGAAGAAAACATCAATCTTTTTAGTGGAGACAGCCGTAAAAATATCGAGGAAACTATTGCTTTCTCTGATGTTCAAAACAATCCTGAACTAGATAAAATTGTTGGACAGAAAGCTGCCGAAAAACTTCGTGAAGAATTAGAATTAATTGATGAAGTTTATCCAAAATTTGAGCGTCAGGATTATTTAGATGGAAAAATCCAGCCTGTATTTTTTGGTTCTGCATTAAATAATTTTGGAGTTCGCGAATTGTTAGATTGTTTCGTGGCAATTGCTCCTTCACCAAGACCAAAAGATTCTGAAACTCGTTTGGTTGATCCGGCAGAAGAAAAAATGTCTGGTTTTGTATTTAAAATTCACGCTAACATGGATCCGAAACACCGTGACCGTTTAGCTTTTATAAAAATTGTTTCCGGAACTTTCGAAAGAAACAAACCTTATTATCACGTTCGTCAAAAGAAAAATTTAAAATTCTCAAGTCCGAATGCCTTTTTCGCTGAGAAAAAAGAAATCGTTGATATTTCTTATCCCGGAGATATTGTGGGTTTACACGATACCGGAAACTTTAAAATTGGTGATACTTTAACAGAAGGCGAAGTAATGAGCTTTAAAGGAATTCCGAGTTTCTCTCCGGAACACTTTAGATACATCAACAACGCCGATCCTATGAAAGCTAAGCAATTAGAAAAAGGAGTCGATCAGTTAATGGATGAAGGTGTAGCGCAGTTGTTTACTTTAGAGATGAACAATCGTAAAGTTATTGGAACTGTTGGAGCACTTCAATATGAGGTAATTCAATATCGTTTAGAGCACGAATACGGTGCAAAATGTACTTATGAAAACTTCCCTGTTCACAAAGCTTGCTGGGTAAAACCTGATGATGCTAAAAATGAAGAGTTCAAAGAATTTAAACGTATTAAACAAAAATTCCTTGCGCATGATAAATACGGTCAGCTGGTTTTTTTAGCCGATTCTGATTTTACTATTCAAATGACACAAAGTAAATATCCAAGTGTGAAATTATACTTCACTTCTGAATTTGATTAATCACTTCTTTAGAAAATATAAAAAGGCTGTCTACTATTAGACAGCCTTTTTTCATTACAATCCCCAACATTTTGTTTTATTGATCTGTATAATTAATTCCTAATCCGCCGGCAATAAAAATTTTAGTCAGCTCATCTGCATCAATAATTATATTTTGTGATAAAACATTATTTTTAACTGCTTTTATAGTAAAAGGTATTTCTTTTGAAAGATAATAATCACTTCCTGAAATCGTAACTATTAGCGCTTTGCTAGTTTTTGCAACTTGGGCTGTTATAGTAAATTCTCCCGTTTTTGGATTTACTTTCACAGGAGTTTCTGAACCATTAACAGATAACATTAAATCTGGATATGTTTCTTTATTAAAAGGTTTATGTGTTTTTGCTTCTAATAATTTTCCTTTTACTGTTATCGAAACTTCTTCATTTACAATTTGATTAGAAACCACTTTGCCTAATCTATACATTGGCTCTGCACAGGCTTTTTCGATTTTAACAGGCTCTTTTTCTTGTGCGGTAAGATTTGAGGCAAGCAAAATAGTTGCTGCAACTGCCGCATATTTTAAAGTATTTATTTTAGAAGTTTCACTGTATTCAAATTGTTCTTCAAGCTGCGTTGTTTTTAATCGTGCACAAATGTTTGCGTCTTTATTTCCGGCAATGAACCTTGCAACTTCAGAATTTGTTTTTTTGCTTAAATCAATTACATTTTTCATGCATGAATCACAAAATGAACCACCAGCGTTAGGAATCATTTTATCAAAATTTTCAGAACAAGGATTTTTTATTTCTAAGGTGAATTTCTTTTTCATACTATACTTTATTTAAGTTAAAACCTTTGTTAATGGTTCTTACTTATATAGAGTACATTTTAAATAAAAAGGTTGGGAAAACATCGAAATATTTTCAAATTATAAATTGATTTATTCATTTTTAGGCATAAAAAAAGCGCTAATTTGATTAGCGCTTTTTTTTAATTTGAATTAAATCAACCTTACTAAGTCATTATATTTCAAAAATTAATCTTTCATAGGCACTGCCAAATTAGAACAATATAACCACGAAGGAAAATTTAGTCGATTAAAGTATATTAAATCAGATTAACTGCATTAATTGTTAGCTCTACAGCAAAAAAAAGCCCCATTAAAATGGGGCTTTAAAATTTATGCTTGTCCTGCCGGACCAAAATTAAGCGGTATTGGTGCTTGTTCCGTTTCTTTGATTTCGCCGTGAGCGGCCTCAAATCTATGGATATTTTCACCTATTGCTCTTAATAATCTTTTAGCATGTTGTGGTGTCAAGACAATTCTTGACTTTACCTTGGCTTTAGGAATACCCGGCATAATGCTGACAAAATCTAAAACAAACTCTGATGATGAGTGATTGATAATCGCAAGATTAGAATAAATTCCTTCTGCAATACTTTCGTCTAACTCAATGTTAATTTGCTCTTGTTGTTGTTTCGGATTACTCATAGTTTCCTAATTAATAAATGTATTCTTCTTTATTAGCCATCATTTCATTGTAATCGTCTTTAGATCCTACGATAGTGTTATCATATTCTCTCATACCAGTTCCCGCAGGAATTCTGTGTCCAACAATTACATTTTCTTTTAATCCTTCTAGATCATCTACTTTACCAGCTACTGCAGCTTCGTTAAGTACTTTCGTTGTCTCCTGGAATGAAGCCGCAGAAATGAATGATTTAGTTTGTAACGAAGCTCTTGTAATACCTTGAAGAACTGGCGTTGCAGTTGCAGTAATTACGTCTCTTGCTACAACAAGATTTTTATCATTTCGTTTCAATAATGAATTCTCATCACGTAACTCACGAGGTGAAATAATCTGACCTGGTTTCAATACAGCAGAATCTCCAGCGTCTTCAACTACTTTCATACCATATAATTTATCGTTTTGAACGATGAAATCTTTAGTGTGAATTAATTGATCTTCCAGGAATAATGTATCTCCTGGATCTTGAACTCTTACTTTACGCATCATTTGACGAATAACTACCTCAAAGTGCTTGTCATTAATTTTTACCCCTTGTAAACGGTAAACCTCTTGAATTTCATTCACCAAATACTGTTGAACAGCAGCTGGTCCTTGAATTCTTAAGATATCATCTGGTGTAATTGCACCGTCAGACAATGGAACTCCCGCTCTTACGAAGTCATTTTCTTGTACTAAGATCTGGCTTGAAAGTTTAACTAAATACTTTTTAATTTCACCAAATTTAGATTCGATAACGATCTCACGGTTACCTCTTTTGATTTTTCCAAAAGAAACAACACCATCAATTTCAGATACAACTGCTGGGTTTGAAGGGTTACGAGCCTCAAGCAACTCAGTAATTCTTGGTAAACCTCCCGTGATATCGCCTGCTTTAGAAGAACGACGTGGGATTTTTACTAATACTTTACCTGCTTTAATTTTCTCACCATTTTCAACCATTAAGTGTGCACCTACTGGTAAGTTGTAAGAACGAATTAATTCACCTTCTTTACCATAAACTAATAACGTTGGGATTAATTTTTTATTTCTAGCCTCAGAAATTACTTTTTCCTGGAAACCAGTCTGCTCATCGATCTCTACCATGAATGATTGTCCTTGCTCTAAATCCTCGTAAGCAATCTTACCAGTAAACTCAGAAACAATTACACCATTATAAGGGTCCCACTTACAGATTACAGTTCCTTTAGCAACAGTTTCTCCATCTTTAACAAAGATACTAGAACCGTAAGGAATGTTATGTGTATTTAAGACGATTCCAGTTTTCTCATCAACTAATTTTAATTCAGTTGAACGTGATACTACGATATCTACCGCATTACCTTCGCTGTCTTCACCTTTAACAGTTTTTAAATCTTCAATCTCAAGTCTACCGTTGAATCTTGTAATGATACTAGATTCTTCAGAAATACCTCCAGCAACCCCTCCAACGTGGAACGTACGAAGTGTTAACTGTGTACCTGGCTCTCCAATAGACTGAGCTGCAATAACTCCGACAGCTTCACCTCTTTGTGTCATCTTACCAGTAGCTAAGTTTCTACCGTAACATTTAGCACAAATACCTTTTAAAGCCTCACAAGTTAATGGAGATCTAACCTCTACTTTTTCAATTGGAGAAGCTTCGATAGTTCTCATAATTGCTTCAGTAATTTGCTGGCCAGATTGAACCATTACTTCATTAGTAAGTGGGTTTATAACATCTTGCAATGCAACACGTCCTAAAATTCTTTCTCCTAATGATTCAACGATTTCCTCATTTTTCTTCAATGCAGAAACTTCAACACCTCTTAAAGTTCCACAATCTTCGATGTTAACAATAACATCTTGAGAAACGTCATGAAGCCTTCTTGTTAAGTATCCGGCATCGGCCGTTTTAAGAGCCGTATCCGCAAGTCCTTTACGAGCACCGTGAGTAGAAATAAAGTACTCAAGGATCGAAAGACCTTCCTTAAAGTTAGAAAGAATCGGGTTTTCAATAATCTCACCACCACCAGCAGTAGATTTTTTAGGCTTAGCCATCAAACCACGCATACCAGTTAACTGACGAATCTGTTCCTTAGAACCCCTCGCCCCAGAGTCAAGCATCATATATACAGAGTTGAAACCTTGTTGGTCTTCTCTAATATTTTTCATTGCTAATTCTGTTAACTGAGCATTTGCTGAAGTCCATACGTCAATAACTTGGTTGTAACGTTCGTTATTCGTAATAAGACCCATGTTATAATTCACAGAAATACCTTCAACTTGCTCTCTGGCATCTGCAATTAATTTTGTTTTTTGTTCTGGAATTCTAATATCACCTAAAGAGAATGATAAACCTCCTCTAAATGCGAATTTATACCCCATATCTTTCATATTATCCAAGAAAGCTGCCGTTGTAGGTACATCAGTCACACTTAAAATGTGTCCGATAATATCTCTAAGGTTTTTCTTAGTCAATACATCATTGATATATCCAGCTGCTTCAGGTACCACTTCATTAAATAATACACGTCCTGCAGTTGTTTGAATAATTTTGTACACTAATTCTCCAGCGTCATTAAAATCTTTTGCTCTAATTTTCACACGAGCATTCAATTCTAATCTTCCTTCGTTTAATGCAATGTTTACTTCTTCAGCAGAATAGAAAGTCAAATCCTGACCTAAAATAATGTGATCTTCTGTAGAAATACGTTCTTTGGTCATATAATATAGACCCAAAACCATGTCCTGAGATGGTACCGTAATAGGTGCACCATTTGCAGGATTCAAGATATTGTGAGAAGCCAACATTAATAATTGAGCCTCTAAAATAGCTTCTGGTCCTAAAGGTAAGTGAACCGCCATCTGATCCCCGTCGAAATCGGCGTTGAATGCCGTACATACTAATGGGTGTAACTGGATCGCTTTTCCTTCAATTAATTTTGGCTGGAAAGCCTGAATACCAAGTCTGTGCAAAGTAGGAGCACGGTTCAGTAATACTGGGTGTCCTTTAATTACATTTTCTAAAATATCCCAAACTACCGGCTCTTTTTTGTCAATGATTTTCTTAGCCGATTTTACTGTTTTTACAATACCTCTTTCAATCAATTTACGGATAACGAAAGGTTTGTATAACTCAGATGCCATATCTTTTGGCAATCCGCATTCGAATAATTTTAACTCAGGACCAACAACAATTACCGAACGAGCAGAATAATCCACACGTTTTCCAAGTAAGTTTTGACGGAAACGTCCTTGCTTACCTTTTAATGAGTCAGATAATGATTTCAATGGTCTGTTAGATTCTGTTTTAACAGCAGAAGCTTTACGAGTGTTATCAAATAATGAATCTACAGATTCTTGTAACATACGTTTCTCGTTTCTTAAGATAACTTCTGGAGCTTTAATCTCCATTAATCTTTTCAAACGGTTGTTACGGATGATTACACGACGGTATAAGTCGTTCAAATCTGAAGTTGCAAAACGACCTCCATCAAGCGGCACAAGCGGACGTAATTCTGGTGGGATAACTGGAACCACTTTCATGATCATCCATTCTGGACGGTTTTCGCGGTTTTCGTTAGACTCACGGAAAGACTCAACAACTTGTAATCTTTTTAATGCTTCAGTTTTACGTTGTTTAGATGTTTCGTTGTTAGCGCTGTGTCTTAATTCATAAGATAAAGCATCTAAGTCAATACGAGCCAATAAATCCATAATACACTCTGCTCCCATTTTGGCAACAAATTTATTTGGATCTAAATCATCTAAATATTGGTTTTCCTGCGGAAGAGTATCTAAAATATTTAAATATTCTTCTTCAGTTAAGAAATCTAGTCTTTGTAAAGATTCTCCATCTGCATTTTTAGCAATACCAGCCTGGATTACTACGTATCTTTCGTAGTAAATAATCATATCTAATTTCTTAGATGGAAGACCAAGGATATAACCAATTTTGTTTGGAAGAGAACGGAAGTACCAGATATGAGCAATTGGCACAACAAGGTTGATGTGTCCTACTCTATCACGACGTACTTTTTTCTCAGTAACTTCAACACCACAACGGTCGCAGATGATACCTTTGTAACGAATTCTTTTATATTTACCACAAGCACATTCAAAATCCTTAACAGGTCCGAAGATTCTTTCACAGAAAAGTCCGTCACGCTCTGGTTTGTGAGTTCTGTAGTTGATTGTTTCCGGCTTTAAAACCTCTCCTCTTGATTCTTTCAAGATAGATTCTGGTGAAGCCAATCCAATAGAGATTTTGTTAAATCTTTTTATTGGATTCTTATCTTTATTATTTCTATTATTCATCATAGTTTTTACTATTGATTTACTTGCTATTAAAAATTGATTTAGATTCACAATCTACATCTTTAAAAAAGTTCCCTTTTAAAAAGAGTTAAATCATTACGCTTACCACGAGTTACTTCTCTAAACTTCAAACTTAATTTGAAGCGCTAGTTATAAAATGCCTTGCATTATTATAAAAAATCGGAACGGGTTACGGGTATAAATCTTAAAAACTCTAATATTTAGTCACAGTTAGCAGTCTCAGTTTTCAGTACGGAACTGAATGCTGAGACTGTGACTGAAAACTTTTATTACTCTTCCAAACGAAGATCTAATCCTAGACCTTTCAATTCGTGCATTAATACATTGAATGATTCTGGTAAACCTGGTTCTGGCATAGTTTCACCCTTAACGATAGCTTCGTAAGTTTTAGCTCTACCAATAACGTCATCAGACTTAACAGTTAAGATTTCACGTAGTGTACTAGAAGCTCCATAAGCTTCAAGTGCCCAAACCTCCATCTCTCCAAAACGCTGACCTCCAAATTGAGCTTTACCTCCAAGTGGTTGCTGCGTAATCAATGAGTATGGTCCAATAGAACGTGCGTGCATCTTATCATCAACCATGTGTCCTAATTTAAGCATGTAAATTACACCCACAGTTGCTTTTTGTGCAAAACGCTCTCCAGTTCCACCATCATAAAGATAGGTATGTCCGAAACGTGGTACGTTAGCTTCATCAGTCAAGGCATTGATTTCGTCAAGAGAAGCACCGTCAAAAATTGGAGTAGCAAATTTTCTACCCAAGTTCATACCAGCCCATCCAAGAACAGTCTCATAAATCTGACCAATGTTCATACGTGAAGGTACCCCAAGTGGATTCAATACGATATCTACCGGCGTTCCATCTTCTAAGAAAGGCATATCTTCATGACGAACGATTCTTGCAACAATACCTTTGTTACCGTGACGTCCTGCCATTTTATCACCAACTTTTAACTTACGTTTTTTAGCGATATAGATTTTAGCCAATTTCAAGATTCCAGATGGTAATTCATCTCCAACTGTAATAGTGAATTTTTCTCTTCTTAAAGATCCTTGTAAGTCGTTCAGCTTAATTTTATAGTTATGAATTAAATCATTAACCATTTTATTTGTAGCGTCATCAGCAACCCATTGACCTTTGCTTAAGTGAGCAAAATCCTCTACTGCGTAAAGCATTTTTTGAGTATATTTTTTACCTTTTGGTAAAACTTCTTCACCCAAATCATTCATTACACCTTGAGAAGTTTTTCCGTTAACGATCAAGAATAATTTTTCAACTAATCTGTCTTTTAATTCAACAAATTTAGTTTCAAACTCCATTTCTAAAGCGCCTAAAGCATCTTTATCCTGAGTACGTTTACGTTTATCTTTTACGGCTCTTGCAAATAATTTTTTGTCAAGAACTACACCGTGTAAAGATGGAGAAGCTTTTAATGAAGCATCTTTTACATCACCTGCTTTATCCCCGAAGATTGCACGAAGCAATTTCTCTTCCGGAGTAGGATCTGATTCTCCTTTTGGTGTAATTTTTCCGATCAAAATGTCGCCAGGTTTAACCTCTGCTCCAATTCTAATCATACCGTTTTCATCTAAATCTTTAGTAGCTTCTTCAGAAACGTTAGGAATATCGTTTGTTAACTCTTCATTTCCTAACTTAGTATCTCTAACCTCTAATGAATAATCATCAACGTGGATAGATGTAAAAATATCATCACGAACTACTTTTTCAGAAATTACAATCGCATCCTCGAAGTTGTACCCTTTCCATGGCATGAACGCAACTTTTAAGTTTCTACCTAAAGCTAATTCTCCATTTTGAGTAGCATATCCTTCTGATAATACTTGTCCAGGAATAACTCTGTCACCTTTTCTTACGATTGGTTTCAAGTTAATACTTGTACCTTGATTGGTTTTTCTAAATTTAATAAGGTTGTATGTTTTCTCATCAGCATCAAAACTAACCATTCTCTCGTCTTCTGTACGATCGTATTTAATAGTAATGATATTAGCATCAACATATTCAACAGTTCCATGCCCTTCAGCATTGATTAATACTCTTGAATCTGAAGCTACCTGACGCTCTAAACCTGTACCTACAATTGGTGCTTCAGGACGGATCAAAGGAACTGCCTGACGCATCATGTTAGATCCCATCAACGCACGGTTCGCATCATCATGCTCCAAGAAAGGAATCAATGACGCAGAAATCGATGCAATCTGATTAGGAGCAACGTCTGTATAATGAACTACAGATGGTTCAACAACCGGGAAGTCACCTTCCTCACGAGCAATAACATTGCTAGCTGTAATTTTACCAGTTTCGTCCATTTCAATGTTTGCCTGAGCAATCATTTTACCTTCTTCTTCTTCAGCACTTAAGTAAATTGGAGTACTTTCTAAATCAACCACACCATTAGTTACTTTACGGTATGGAGTTTCAATGAATCCCATTCCGTTTACTTTTGCATAAACACCAAGAGATGAAATCAAACCAATGTTTGGTCCCTCAGGAGTTTCAATCGGACATAAACGACCATAGTGAGTATAGTGAACGTCACGAACCTCGAAACCAGCTCTCTCTCTCGAAAGTCCACCTGGTCCAAGTGCAGAAAGTCTTCTTTTGTGTGTAATCTCAGCTAATGGATTCGTTTGATCCATAAATTGAGATAACTGGTTAGTACCAAAGAAAGAGTTGATAACTGATGATAATGTTTTAGCATTGATCAAATCAATTGGTGTAAACACCTCGTTATCTCTAACGTTCATTCTCTCACGAATAGTTCTAGCCATACGTGCTAAACCAACACCGAATTGTTGAGACAATTGTTCACCAACTGTTCTAACACGACGGTTTGATAAGTGATCAATATCATCAATCTCTGCTTTAGAGTTGATCAATTCGATCAAATATTTTACGATTGTAATGATATCTTCTTTGGTAAGCACTTGCTTATCCATAGGGATATCTAAATCTAATTTTTTGTTCATTCTGTAACGACCAACTTCACCTAAGTTATAACGTTGATCAGAGAAAAACAATTTATCTATAATACCACGAGCAGTTTCCTCATCAGGCGGTTCAGCGTTACGCAGCTGACGGTAAATGTGCTCTACAGCTTCTTTTTCAGAGTTTGTTGGATCTTTTTGTAACGTATTGTGGATAATAGCATAATCTGCCTGGTTATTATCCTCTTTGTGTAACAAGATAGATTTAACGTTAGAATCGATGATCTCTTCAACATTATCTTTGTCGATAATTGTATCACGATCAAGGATGATTTCGTTACGTTCGATAGAAACTACTTCACCAGTATCCTCATCAACGAAATCCTCGTGCCATGTGTTCAATACACGTGCAGCAAGTCTTCTTCCAATATATTTCTTAATACCAGTTTTAGAAACTTTAATTTCTTCTGCTAAGTCGAAAATTTCAAGGATATCCTTATCTCTTTCGAAACCGATAGCACGGAATAAAGTTGTTACAGGTAATTTTTTCTTTCTATCGATATAAGCGTACATTACGCTGTTAATATCTGTAGAGAATTCTATCCAAGATCCTTTAAAAGGAATTACTCTCGCAGAATAAAGTTTAGTTCCATTTGCGTGGAATGACTGTCCAAAGAAAACCCCAGGAGAACGGTGTAATTGCGATACTACTACACGCTCGGCACCATTGATTACAAAAGTACCACTAGGAGTCATATAAGGTATTGTTCCAAGATATACATCTTGTACAATTGTTTCAAAATCTTCGTGTTCTGGATCTGTACAGTATAGTTTTAACCTGGCTTTTAAAGGCACACTATAAGTAAGACCTCTCTCTATACATTCTTGAATTGTATAACGTGGCGGATCAACAAAATAATCTAGGAATTCCAATACAAAGTTGTTTCTTGTATCTGTAATTGGGAAGTTTTCCATGAAGGTATTGTATAACCCTTCGTTGCCTCTTTCGTCAGATTTCGTTTCTAATTGGAAGAAATCCTTAAAAGATTTAACCTGAACATCCAGGAAATCCGGATAGTCAGGAATGTTTTTTGTAGAGGCAAAATTCAATCTTTCAGTCTGATTTGTTATCATCAATGGACAAAATTTTGATTAAAAAAAAGTAATTTTTTTGTGTAAAAACACAGTGCTTAGTTTATACTTTCTTTTTAAAATCAATACATCTTTAAAAATAAACAGATAAAATCAGTTCTATTTTTTTTCTTCGTATTGATCAAAAACTTTTTCGTATTTTAAACTATTTGATAATAAAATTTAATGTATTTTATTATACGAAAAATGGTTTAGGCCTTTGAGTGTTAACTCAGGACCTAAACCTAGTTCTTAAAACTGAGTTGAATTATTTAAGCTCAACTACAGCTCCAGCTTCTTCTAATGATTTTTTAAGACCTTCAGCCTCTTCTTTAGAAACACCTTCTTTAACAGTACTTGGAGCACCGTCAACTACATCTTTAGCTTCTTTAAGACCTAAACCTGTAAGTTCTTTAACTAATTTTACAACTGCTAATTTAGAAGCACCAGCTTCTTTTAATACAACTGTAAATTCAGTTTGTGCTTCTTCAGCAGCACCTTCTCCACCACCAGCAGCAACTACTACAGCTGCAGCAGCAGGCTCGATACCATACTCGTCTTTTAATATTGTTGCTAATTCGTTAACTTCTTTAACTGTTAAGTTAACTAATTGTTCTGCGAATTGTTTCAAATCTGCCATTTTTTCTATCGTTTAAAATGATTTGTAAAAATATAATTTATTTATTGTGCGCTAATTAAGCAACAAGGAAGCAAGCTTCCCTGCTTTGATTATTATGCTTCAGTTTCTTCTTCGCTACCAGCGAATTTGTTTTGTAAAGCAGAAATAATTCTTTGAGCTGGAGATTGTAATAATCCAATGATTTCTCCAATTAACTCTTCTTTAGACTTGATAGTTGCTAGTGCATCTAATTGGTTATCTCCAATGTAAACTTCATTGTTAATGAAAGCACCTTTTAAAACTGGTTTATCAGATTTCTTACGGAAATCTTTAATGATTTTTCCAGGAGCATTAGCTACATCAGAAATGAAAATAGCACTATTACCAGTCAAAACTGAAGGTAAGTCACCATAATCAGTAGAAGAAGCTTCCATTGCTTTGGCAAGCAAAGTGTTCTTTACAACTTCTAATTTGATACCTGCTTTAAAGCAAGCTCTACGTAAGCTTGAAGTTGTTTCTGCGTTTAAACCAGAAATATCAGATACATAAATGATATTTGTACCAGCTAACTGCGCAGTTAAATTTTCAATCGCGATTGATTTTTCTTCTCTAGTCATACTAAAAATTTTTAACTACCAATTATACTGCTTTTGGGTCTAATGCAATAGCAGGACTCATTGTGCTTGTAAGGTGAATACCTTTAATGTATGTACCTTTAGCAGCAGTTGGTTTAAGTTTTATTAATGTTTGAATAATTTCGTGTGCGTTGTCAACAATTTGCTCAGCTCCAAAAGAAACTTTACCAATTCCTGCGTGAACGATACCAGTTTTATCAACTTTAAAGTCAATTTTTCCAGCTTTAACCTCTTGAACAGCTTTTGCAACATCCATAGTTACAGTACCTGTTTTAGGGTTTGGCATTAAACCTCTAGGTCCTAAAATACGACCTAATGGACCTAATTTACCCATAACAGCTGGCATAGTGATGATAACATCAACATCTGTCCAACCATCTTTAATCTTTTGTAAGTAATCATCAAGACCAACGTGATCTGCTCCAGCTTCTCTTGCTTCAGCCTCTTTATCTGGAGTAACCAATGCTAATACTTTAACATCCTTTCCTGTTCCGTGAGGTAAAGTTACTACACCTCTTACCATTTGATTCGCTTTTCTTGGATCAACACCCAAACGCACTGCGATATCAACAGACTCATCAAATTTTGCAGAAGCAACAACTTTCAATAATGCCGCAGCATCTTTTAGAGAGTATAATTTGTTCTTTTCAATTTTTGAAGCAGCCTCTTTTTGCTTTTTTGTTAATTTTGCCATGTCTTTTTCTTAATTAAAAAGGAGCATCTCCTGATACAGTTATACCCATAGATCTAGCTGTTCCAGCAACCATACTCATTGCTTTTTCTACTGTAAAAGCATTTAAGTCAGGCATTTTGTCTTCAGCAATAGCTCTAATTTGTTCCCAAGTAACACTAGCTACTTTTTTACGATTAGGCTCACCAGAACCAGATTTTAGCTTTGCAGCTTCCATTAACTGAACTGCTGCTGGAGGAGTCTTAACAACAAAATCGAATGATTTGTCTTTGTACACAGTGATTTGCACTGGACAAATTTTGCCAGGTTTATCCTGAGTTCTAGCATTAAATTGCTTACAGAACTCCATGATATTAACCCCAGCAGCTCCTAAAGCAGGTCCAACCGGTGGCGACGGGTTCGCAGCACCTCCCTTAACTTGTAGTTTAACTACCTTACTAATTTCTTTAGCCATTTTTAAAAAATTTAATACACAATCAATTGGAAGCGATTGTGATAGATATTATATGTAACAAAAAATTATACTTTTTCAACTTGCATAAAACTCAATTCTAATGGAGTTTTTCTTCCGAAAATCTTAACCATTACTTCAAGTTTACGCTTTTCTTCATTGATTTTTTCAACCGTACCATTGAAACCATTAAAAGGACCATCGATCACTTTTACCGTTTCACCTAAGCTGAAAGGAATAGCACGAGTATCTGTATTAACAGCTAGCTCATCTACTTTACCTAACATACGATTCACCTCAGATAATCTTAAAGGAACAGGTTCCCCACCTTTAATCTCACCTAAGAAACCAATTACACTTGTAATAGATTTAATAATATGAGGTATCTCACCAACCAAGTTAGCTTCAATCATAACGTATCCAGGAAAATATACTTTATCCTTAGACATCTTTTTTCCCTCTTTTACAGTAACTACTTTTTCAGTAGGCACTAAAACCTGGGAAACATAATCCTCCATCCCTAGTCTGGCAATCTCAGTTTCGATGTAAGCTTTAACCTTGTTTTCCTGGCCGCTTACTGCTCTAACCACATACCATTTTTTCACATTATTATCTGCCATCACAAAAAAATTATCCTTTTAACCAGTTAAAAAATCCAGCCAAAGCTTTTGCAAAAAATTCGTCTACTCCCCAAGTTGCCAAAGCGAACAGAATCGAAAATACAGCCACAACAATTGTCAATTTTTGAACTTCAGCCCAAGCTGGCCAAGTAACATTTGACTTTAATTCTTCGAAAGCCTCTGATAAATAATTAGTAACTTTTGTCATTTGATATAATTTTTATTGCACGGGCGGAGGGATTCGAACCCCCATCAACGGTTTTGGAGACCGCTATTCTACCCTTGAACTACGCCCGTAATTAAAAGCCAGTGATTTCGTTAAAAAAATCAACTGGCTTTTTATAATTTGTTATAGGATTATCCTATGATTTCAGTCACCTGACCTGCACCTACTGTTCTACCACCTTCACGGATAGCAAAACGTAAACCTACGCTCATTGCGATTGGGCTTAATAAAGCAACATTGATAGTCAAGTTATCTCCTGGCATTACCATCTCTACTCCTTCTGGTAGAGTAATAACTCCTGTTACGTCAGTTGTACGTACGTAGAACTGTGGACGGTAGTTATTATGGAATGGAGTATGACGTCCACCTTCTTCTTTTTTCAAGATATAAACCTCAGCTTTGAAAGTAGCGTGTGGTTTTACTGATCCTGGCTTAATGATAACCATTCCTCTTTTGATAGATTCTTTATCAATACCTCTTAACAATAAACCTACGTTATCTCCAGCTTCACCTCTATCAAGGATTTTACGGAACATCTCAACTCCTGTAATAGTAGAAGTTAATTTATCAGCTCCCATACCAATGATTTCAACAGCATCACCTGTATTAGCAATACCAGTTTCGATACGACCTGTAGCAACAGTTCCACGACCAGTAATTGTAAATACATCCTCAACCGGCATCAAGAATGGTTTAGCAACGTCACGCACTGGCTCTTCGATCCAAGCATCAACAGCTTCCATTAATTCAATGATTTTTGGTACCCAAGCAGGATCATTATTCAATCCTCCTAAAGCAGAACCTTGAACAACAGGACCATTATCTCCATCATATTCGTAGAAAGATAATAAATCTCTAATTTCCATTTCAACAAGCTCTAACAACTCAGCATCATCAACCATATCCACTTTGTTCATGAAAACAACGATTCTTGGAATACCAACCTGACGTCCTAAAAGGATGTGCTCACGAGTTTGTGGCATTGGACCATCTGTAGCAGCAACTACTAAGATAGCTCCGTCCATTTGAGCTGCTCCAGTAACCATGTTCTTTACGTAATCCGCGTGACCTGGACAGTCAACGTGAGCGTAGTGACGGTTAGCTGTTTCATACTCTACGTGAGATGTATTAATAGTAATACCTCTTTCTTTCTCCTCTGGAGCGTTATCGATTTGATCAAACGATTTTGCTTGACAGTAACCAGCATCTGACAATACTTTTGTAATTGCAGCAGTTAATGTAGTTTTTCCGTGATCCACGTGTCCAATTGTACCTATGTTTAAGTGCGGTTTGGAACGATTAAAATTCTCCTTTGCCATTTTACTTAATTTTTAATCTTAGTTATATATTAATTTTCAATTTCCTACTTACTTGAGCCAATGTCGGGATTTGAACCCGAGACCTCTTCCTTACCAAGGAAGCACTCTACCCCTGAGCTACACCGGCAGAGAGTTCTGATTTTAGATTTTTGAATTCAGATTTTAGATTTTGAAAATCTAAAATCTAAAATCCGAAATCTTAACTTCTTTTTTTGTGGGGAGAGCAGGATTCGAACCTGCGAAGTTCACACAGCAGATTTACAGTCTGCCCTCGTTGGCCGCTTGAGTATCTCCCCTTGTAATTTTAGACTTTAAATTTTAGATTTTAGATTTCTCCAAATTATATTTTTTGTCCTAAATTTCTGTTTTCCAATATTTTAAAAGAACCAATTTCAAATCGCATTTGAAATATTTTTGAGCCGATAGAGGGACTCGAACCCACGACCTGCTGATTACAAATCAGCTGCTCTAGCCAGCTGAGCTACATCGGCGAATACATTAAAAAAGTCCGCTATTTCTAACGGACTGCAAATGTAGCTATTTTATCTTTGAATCAAAACATTTTTTAAAAAAAATTTCAATTAAATATGCGCTCTTATTTTTTCTTTCCTTTTTACCAGTAAACGCTCTAAAGATTCTGCCGAAAGCTCAACTGCTTCTTCAAACGATTTGCATTGCTTTTTAACCAAAAATTCATCTCCCGGAACATTAATCTTAATCTCTACCGCCTTATTCTCCTTATCACTTGTTCTTTCAACTTTTAAAAAAACATCAGCCGAAACAACTCGGTCGTAATACTTTTCCAGCTTATCCATTCTCTCTTGAATAAAATCCACCAATTTTCTGTCGACAGTAAAGTTAACTGCATGAACATCTACCTTCATAATAATTATTTTAGGGTTAAACATTTCAGAGTTATTACTTATTTCTTGGATGAGCATCTGAATAAACTTTTTTAAGTTCTGCTAAACTATTATGAGTATAAACTTGCGTAGATGCTAAACTCGAATGCCCTAATAACTCCTTAACTGAATTTAAATCTGCTCCGTTATTTAATAAATGAGTCGCAAAAGTATGCCGTAGCACGTGAGGACTTTTTTTTACCTTTTCAGAGACCCTACTAAAGTAACAATTTATTAATCGATACACAAACGATTCACTCAATTTTAACCCTTTTTTCGAAATAAAAAAATAATCAGAATCTTTGATTTCCTCAACCTCCACTCTTTCTTTTAAATACAAATTAATCTGATCTGCAACTATGGGCAAAAGCGGAATAATTCGCTCTTTGTTTCTTTTCCCTAACACCTTAATAAGATTCGAAGACAAATCAACATTCTTCATCATTAAACCTATTAATTCTGCACGACGCATTCCCGTTGTATAAAAAAGGTCAACAATAAGCTTATCTCTAATATCCTCAAATCCGAACGGAGAATCTACCCCAAGCATTAAATCGTTTACTTCTTTTTCTGAAAACGGAATCTGAACAATTTTAGGAGTTTTAAGTGCTTTATGTTTAAGCATTGGATTCACCTCTATTTGCTTAATTTTTAAAAGAAATTTATAAAAGGCTTTTAAGGAAGCCATTTTTCGATTTACAGAAACATTAGAAATTTCCTGATCAACTAAAGAAACAATCCAGCTTCTTATTTGACTATAATTAACTTTCTCAACATTATCCTGCTCGAAACGGGATTTATTAAATTCTTCAAAAAAACCAATATCATTCAAATAAGCATTAACCGTATGTGGAGAATATTTTTTTTCCAACTGCAAATAATCACGAAAAGCTTCTTTGTTTGATTTCATAAGAAAGTTTTTTTTCGATTTATACCTATTATATATAAACCATCAGAAGATTTTTAAAATAAAAAAAACCGTTAGCATCAAAGTTAAAACTTTTTGATGACTAACGGTAATTATTTTTGAAAAGCGAAATACTAACTTTCTAAACTATCTTTCAAAGTTTGGATGTAAGCAGCTTTTTGAATTTGAGCTCTTTTTACAACAGAAGGCTTAATAAAAGCAGTACGTGCTCTTAATTGACGAACAGTTCCTGTTTTATCAAATTTTCTTTTATAGCGCTTTAATGCTCTATCGATATTTTCTCCGTCTTTAATTGGTATAATTAACATAATATAGACACCTCCTCTCGTTAAGGCTGCAAATGTAAAAATTAATTATGAATTATGAATTATAAATTGTGAATTATTTTTTCTGAGAGAATAGAGCATAGAAAATAGAGAATAGACGGAGCTTCTTTACTCTTTACTTTACTCTTTACTCTTTACTCTTTCAACAAATTTCTAGAGATAACTAATTTTTGAATTTCAGTTGTTCCTTCTCCAATTGTACACAATTTAGAATCTCTGTAGAATTTCTCTACCGGAAAATCTTTTGTATAGCCATAACCTCCGTGAATCTGTACGGCTTCATTTGCAATTTTAACGCACGCTTCTGAAGCATACATTTTTGCCATTGCGCCTAATGTTGTGACTGGTTTATGCTGTTGTTTTAAGTATGCGGCTTTGTGCAGTAATAATTCTGAAGCTTCAATTTCTGTTGCCATATCGGCCAGTTTAAATGAAATTCCCTGAAAGCTGCTTATTGGCTGACCAAATTGATGTCTTTCTTTTGAATATTTTAATGCAGCTTCATAAGCGCCTTTTGAAATTCCTAATGATAAGGCGCCGATTGAAATTCGGCCTCCGTCTAGAATTTTCATTGCCTGAACAAATCCTTGTCCAACTTCACCTAATCTGTTTGCATCCGGAACCCGACAGCTGTCAAAAACTAATTCGGCAGTTTCACTTGCACGCATTCCTAATTTATTTTCTTTTTTTCCTGAAGAAAATCCAGCCATTCCTTTTTCTAATACAAAAGCAGTCATTCCTTTAGAATCTCCTTTTTCTCCTGTTCTAACAATTACAACTGCTACATCTCCGGAAATAGCATGTGTAATAAAGTTTTTAGCACCATTAATAACCCAAAAATCTCCATCTTTAACTGCTGTTGTATTCATTCCTCCTGCATCAGATCCTGTATTGTGCTCTGTTAAACCCCAGGCCCCAATATATTCTGCAGTGGCCAATTTTGGTAAATATTTTTTCTTTTGTTCTTCATTTCCAAAGGTCAAAATATGGTTGGTACAAAGCGAATTATGCGCCGCAACTGACAAACCAATTGAGGGATCTACTTTTGAAATCTCTTCAATAACCGTAATATATTCATGGTAACCTAATCCAGATCCTCCGTATTCTTCGGGCACTAAAACTCCCATAAATCCCATTTCGCCCAGTTTTTTAAACAAATCAACCGGAAAAATCTGGGCTTCATCCCACTCCATTATAAAGGGCTTAATATTTTTTTCTGCAAAGTCTTTTATAGATTGAGCAATCATCGACTGCATTTCGTTATAATCAAAATTCATTATGTACTATTTTTTTAGAACTCCAAATATAAACTAATTATTTTTGCTTTTTCAACAGGAAAACCTTTAATTTTTGACAAATCCTCAATATTATTAAAATTTCCGTTCATACTTCTATAGGTGACAATTTGTTTTGCAAGTGTATATTTAAAGTACGGAAACTGTGATAATTCTTTTAATGTCGCGTCGTTTATGGCTATCTTCTTAAAACCTGACGGCATAATTACTTTAAAATGGCTATTAAGCTGGGCTATAACTTCTGGCGAAAGTCCCCAAACTTCTTCAAGCTGTTCCATAGAAACAAAACCACCTAAAATTTCTTTCTGCTTTAATATTCTTGATGACAAAGCTTCGCCAATACCATATATTGCAATTAAATCTTCCTGACTGGCTTGGTTTATATCTTTAATTATTATGCTTTCTTTTTTGAAAGATGCTTTTTGAACGTACTCTTTTTTCTCTGTTTTAAAATCATTTTTCTTTTGTGTCCAATCCGGGAATTTAAACAAGGGAGACATTACCTTTAATAATGAATCTGAAATTTGTGTTACTTTTTGAAATTCCTCAGCTGAGTTTACATATTTATCTTGTTTTCGGAAAGCCAATAAACGATCTATTTCTTCAACAGACATTCCGAGTTTGTATCCTTTATAATCCGAAATAAAATTTGGGTTGAAAGTATATACTTTTTGTTTGTCCTTATATTTTGTCTCTTTTGCAGCATCTATTTCTTTTTGTAAGGAGAGCCATTTCTTCTCTTCGGGAAAAGTTTTTTCATACTGGTTAAAATCTGCAAAAAAATAAATTAACTGCAGTGTGATGATAATTATAAAAAGTAAAAAAATACCGATTCTTTGC
This sequence comes from Flavobacterium panici, assembly GCF_903819335.1. GTDB lineage: Bacteria > Bacteroidota > Bacteroidia > Flavobacteriales > Flavobacteriaceae > Flavobacterium > Flavobacterium panici. Next base: position 38,337 of record NZ_CAIJDE010000046.1, read on the forward strand.
TTGCTTGTAAATTTAAAATATTGATTGAACATCTTGAAATTTGTGATTATTATAAATGTATTGCTATTATAAAAAGTATAAAATACGGGATAAATTTTATATTTATTAGGAAAAATACTAAAAATATTATTTCTGAATTTGATATTTCAAACTCAATCGATATAATAGAGATTAAAATAAACTCAGCTCTTACAGAAGATTGCAAACAGAATAAATCAAAAATTTAAATATTTTATAACTTAAAATATCATAATTGTTTTTATTTTTTACAAAAAACGATACATTTGGAGCTTAATAACAATAAACCAATAAAATAGTATGTCAATTTGGAGAGTTAAACCAATATCTGCCTTTGAGGCCGATATGAAAAAAAGTGATTTAAAAAGAGTTCTTACAAGATGGGGTTTAACTTCATTAGGAATTGGGGCAATCATAGGTGGAGGAATTTTCACTTTAACAGGAATCGCAGCTCATGATTATGCGGGTCCAGCTCTGGCTCTATCCTTTGTTATTGCAGGTATAGGCTGTTTATTTGCTTCTCTTTGTTATGCTGAATTTGCTTCAGTATTACCGGTAGAAGGTTCTGCATATGCTTATGCATACGGAACAATCGGCGAAATTTTTGCCTGGTTCATTGGATGGAACTTGATTCTTGAGTACATGATGGGTGCCACCACCGTCGCCGTCGCCTGGAGCGGATACTTTGTAAAACTTCTCCATTTATTTGGAATTAACATCCCAATCTGGCTCTGCAATGATTTTCATACTGCTACAGAAAAAATCATTGAACATAATAAAGAGTTTCCTCTCGATCATATTGATTTACCTACATTCGCATTTAATTTACCTGCTTTTTTAATTACATGGGTTGTAACTGCAATTCTTGTAAAAGGAATTAAAGAGGCTGCAAGTACAAATAATATTATTGTAATTGTAAAAATTGCTGTAGTTCTTTTTGTAATTGTTTGTGGTGCTTTCTACATTAATACTGATAACTGGCATCCATTTATTCCTACTGAAGTTCCTGCTCTTGATGCGCTAGGAAATGCGACTGGAAAAATGAATTTCGGATTTGGAGGTGTATTAACGGCCGCAACAATTGTATTCTTTGCTTATATTGGATTTGACGCTGTTTCGACTCAGGCCGGAGAAGCAATCAATCCTAAAAAAGATGTACCATTTGCTATTATCGCTTCTTTAATTATTTGTACAATTCTATATATTCTGGTTTCATTAGTATTAACTGGAATGGTTCACTACGATCAATTAGACAAAGCTGCTCCGGTTGCTTCTGCTTTTAGTGAAAACGGATTAACATGGGCTGTATTTATTATCACAATTGCTGCAACTGCAGGTTTAACATCTGTAATGCTTGTGATGATGCTTGGACAAACTCGTATTTTCTTAGGAATGTCAAGAGATGGTTTATTACCTCCATTTTTCAGCAAACTTCACACAACTTTCAAAACACCTTATAAGAGTACGTATTTAGTTGGAACAATTATTTCTATTGTTGCTGCGCTTACTCCAATTGAAAAAGTAAGTGAAATGTGTAGTATGGGAACATTATTAGCATTTGGAATGGTATGTGTTGCCGTTATGATCTTAAGATATAAAAAACCAGAATTAGAAAGACATTACAAAACTCCGGCAGTTTATTTAGTTGGAACTTTAGGAGTATCTTTCAATTTATTCTTAATGACTCAGGTAAGACACGATACCTGGATCGCATTTTTAAGCTGGGGAACTTTAGGTATCATTGTTTATTTTGCTTACAGTAAAAAACGAGCGAAACTTAACAATCCTCAAAACGAAACTGAAGAAATCTAAAAAAAGATTTATCATAAAAAAACCTGTTCAATTGAACAGGTTTTTTATTTTTTATATTGTTTAGCTTTTGATTTATAAATCGAAAACAGAAGTCCTTTTTGCGCGGATTAAATCTTTAAGACGAATCCAGAAAGCCAATGTTAGGTAAACTCCAAAACCCAAACCTGCTGTTACAAACGAAATGTAAATAAAAAATAACCTTACGCTCGTTACACGCATTCCCAGTTTATCAGCCAGTCTGGATGATACATGAAAACCGTATTTTTCAAAAAAGAATTTTAGTTTTAAAATAGCTGACATTTTTTGATTTTAGACTTAAGATTTTATCCTTCGACTTCGCTCAGGATGACAAAAGTACAAATTATCTCATTAGTACATTTTCTAATTGTCTAATTATTTTTAAGCAGCTCCATTCCTATTGCACATTTTAAACACGCTTTATGGTTGCAGTACTCATTTTTAAGTTCTAATAAAGTTTGGGTTTCAAATGCATTTTTTGATTTTATTCCGAAAGAAGAAAACTTATCGATAATGGCGTTTTTTTCTGGTGCGACTTCATTCATAAAATCAATTAAATCTTCTGAAGCTGAATCTCCCATTATGTTAGAATAAGCAAACTGAATTGGAATTATGGTGTTTATGATTACTAAATCAACAAATGATTTTGATAATGTTTTCGCTTTCTTCGGGCTTTCTTTATCGAATTGATAATGATTCTGCCAATACGAACTTGCAGAAACATTCAGCAGTTCATAAACGTTTTTAGCTGATTTTAGCGCAATTATTTTCGAAAACAAGTTTTGATGTTTTTGATATAAATTAGCGAGTTGAGAAAGCCGAATCGTGGGGAAATTATCCGGCCGAAGTTTAAAAAACTGAACGGGATCTATAAATGATTTTTCCAACTGATATTTATGCAACAGATAAAAATACCTAAACTTTAAATCTTTAAAATAAACATCTTCTTTTTCTCCATCTAATAAATTCAAAGTTCCTAAAAGCAATGATTCCAGGTTTTCTACTTCAAAACTTTCTTTTCTGATGATCGAAAAAGGAATTGATTTTGACATTTGAAGAAAGGCCAAACCGTTTGTATTTAAACCAAAGTTCTTCGCCAAAAGGCAAAACAAAACCGCTTCCCAATCCTGATTGGTTTCTTCCAACAATTCGTAAACAAACTTTGATTTGCGTTCTAATCGTTCAAAAAATAATCTTTCCTGCCAGTTTTTAAAAACAAAGGCATCTATTTCATGTATTTGTTTTTCGCACGAAATCCAGGTTTTGGGAGAAACAAGTGCATTGTAATTATCTAAAACTTCTTTTTCGACATAATCTTTGAGTACCAAAACCGGAATTTCGGTATTGTTTACTCTAAAAATTGCAGTGTCGTTTTCCCAGACTACATGAAGAATTACATTTTCGTAAGCGGCATCTTTTTCATGATTATGAAGATACCAATCTGAGGATTTTACATGTATCTCTACATTTCCAGCCCATTTTTGACTGCCGATTTTAATATGGGCATTAAAAAAATCAGGCCCCGAAAGTTCTAAATAATCACCTGTTTTAATAATGGTAATAGATTCATTTTGAGCAGTTACAAGATTCAAAGTATCAAACTTTTTGAACCTCCAGAGATAATGAAGAAAGTCTTCTTTCATTTTTAGATTTTATATATTTCAAAAATCTAAAAATAGCAAAAAAATTAATACTATTCTTACAAATAAGAAAACTATTTATCGAAGCATATATAATTTAGCACAAGCTCTTGCGTCTGAAAGTGCTTCGTGGTGATTTAATTGTATTTTCATTTCGCGACAGCAATCACTTAATTTTGTTGGTTTTAAACCTTTTGCTTTGTAAATTTTAACGGTGCATTCCCATTTTGGGGCAATATTTAAATCTTCATAATTTAAACCGTGCAGCAGCATAGATTTCATTAAAACATTTCGGTCAAAACTTTCGTTGTGCGCCACCACAACCCTATTTTTTAATCTTTTCTCAATTTCAGGATATACCTGAAAAAAGGATTTTGCATTAACTGTATCTTTTGGATAAATACCATGAACACGAATCGTAAACGGATTGTATTCGTTATTTGGCGGTTTAATTAAAGTAACGAATTCATCTACTATAATTCCATTTTCAACAGTAACAATTCCCACAGAACATGGATGATGTCCAGTTGCTGTTTCAAAATCTATGGCCGTAAAATTCATTCTTTAATTATTTTTTAAAAAGATAAAATCCATAAATCTAACTGTTCAAAAGCTAGATTTATGGATGAAAATTATTTTGATAAAGTTCTTATTTAATAGAACCTATAATGTCATATTTAGTAATAATATGATGGTTTCCGTTTCCTAAATCAATTAAAACGGCATCATTTTCTTTTGTAAATAATTTCGAAACCTCTTCGATTGGAGTTCCTAATTTTACAATCGGGAAAGGTTTTCCCATTACTTCTTTAATTGGTTTTTCGGCTACGTTTTTATCGGCAACATAACTTCTAAACAAATCTGTTTCATCAACAGAACCCACAAATCCGTTGATATCAACAACCGGAATCTGCGAAATTTTATATTTACGCATACGTTCAATTGCGTGCGAAACCAATTCTTCTGTACGAACAACGATCAATTCTTTATCGATATGATCTTTAATAACATCTTCGGCCTTTGTTATGTTTTCTTCTAAGAATCCACGTTCGCGCATCCAGTCGTCATTAAACATTTTACCCACATAACGGCTTCCTGAATCGTGAAATAATACCACAACAACATCATCTGGCTTAAAATGCTCTTTTAACTGCAATAAACCTTTGATACAAGCTCCGGCAGAATTCCCAACAAAAATAGCTTCTTCAAGTGCAATCTTTCTGGTATAAACCGCAGCATCTTTATCAGTTACTTTTGTAAAACCGTCAATTAGAGAAAAATCAACATTTTTTGGTAAAATGTCTTCCCCAATTCCTTCTGTTATATACGAGTAAATTTCGTTTTCGTCAAAAATTCCGGTTTCATGGTATTTTTTAAAAACAGAACCATACGTATCAATTCCCCAAATTTTAATGTTCGGGTTTTTCTCTTTTAAGTATTTTCCAACTCCAGAAATTGTTCCGCCAGTTCCAACTCCCACCACAAAATGTGTAATTTTACCATCTGTTTGTTTCCAGATTTCAGGCCCTGTCTGCTCGTAATGTGCCAATGAGTTTGATAAATTATCGTATTGGTTTACATACCATGAATTTGGTGTTTCTTCTGCCAGACGTTTTGAAACTGAATAATAAGAACGAGGATCTGTAGGCTCAACATCTGTAGGGCAAACAACTACTTTTGCGCCAACAGCACGCAGAATATCCATTTTTTCTTTCGACTGTTTGTCTGAGATTACACAAATCAATTTGTAACCTTTTATAATCGCAACAAGAGCAAGTCCCATTCCGGTATTTCCAGAAGTTCCTTCAATAATAGTTCCGCCTGGTTTAAGTCGGCCGTCAGCTTCGGCATCTTCAATCATTTTCACAGCCATTCTGTCTTTTACAGAATTTCCAGGATTAAAAGTTTCGACTTTTGCTAGTACTAACGCATCAATTTCAGCAACAATTTTGTTGAGTTTTACCAATGGCGTATTACCAATTGTTTCTAAAATATTATTTGAAAAGTCCATTTTTATTTAAGTTTAATATTTGGTTTTTTAAGTAAAGTTACGTTTCGTTTTTTATTGGAAGAAGTTCCAGACTAAACCAAATCTGATTACAAAATCACGATACGGACTATTTGGTGTAGAGTAGTAATTAGTATTTGAAAACAAAGCATTTAAATGTTCTCCTTTTACATAAAAACGTGTCTGGCGAATTCTTGCATTTATGAAAACATCAAAAGTGGCATAATTCCCAATTTCTTTTTTATCCTGCACAAAAAACTCTCCAATAACAGGGTTGTAATCGTTAGCATAATATTTAGTAAAGTAATTAAATACAACTCCTGCCTGAGCATATAATGCTTTTTTGAAATAATAATTTGAATAATAAAGTGTGTTTCTGGTTACGAAATCAGGCACATTTAAAATCAAATCTGATTGATCTACTTTTTGATATAAAAGTGTATTGTCTAAAGCAAAGTTTCCAAATTTAAATTCTCTATTTGCTTTTATCTCTAAATAATTAATTGCATTTCCGTATTGAGCCGGTTTTATGAGTTGAGTTCTAACCGCATCGTCATCAGCATCAGATACATCTTCAAAATACAAATGATCTTTTAAAATGGTATAATTAACTTCGGCATTTAACCAAGGCGTATTAATGCTGGCTCCTAATGAATTGATTTTTTCATTTTTAAAATCATTCGACCAGTTGTACGATACATAACTGCTTTGGTACAAATTATAATTGTTGTTTGGCAGTTTATTGATGTTTCTGTATCTAAAATCAAACTGAATTTTATCGTTTAATTTATAACGCAGTTTTACATCAAGATCAGAAAGCGATTGATTGGTGATTGATCTTGTGTACAAAAATCTACCGTTCCATTTATTTTTTTGATATTCATACTGTCCGCCTACATTATTAATCTGTAGAAATAAATTATCCTGAATTGTTCTTCCGTCTTTAAAAATAATAATTTTATCATATTGATAATTAGATCTGTAATCATCAACAAAGAAATTAAATTTTCCTAAAAGAGAATTTTCATACGCAACTCCAACTTTGTTATAAAGTCTTTCAAAATGTGTTTGATCGTTTATATTACTCGTTACATAGGATTCCCCAAAACGTTTTACCGGTTCATCGATTCCGTCGACTGCAGAAAGTACAGTTGGCTGATTGTATTCGAAAAATTTATTCTCGTAATTTAATTGATGGTTTACATATAAATTATTGTCTCCATGTGTAGGATTTATTCTAAAAGCGTGATCAAAAAATAAACGTCTTCCTTTTAAAAATGACTTGGCATCTGTTAAATAAACCTGCAGACGCTGACGGTTTTTAAAATCGGGATCGTCGCTTTCAAAATCTTCCGGAGTTGTAATTCCACCGTTTTCTTCATTCGAATTATCCTGATATGTATAATGTGCATTTAATGCATATCTTCTGTTAGTAGTAGCGTAACTAGTTGTAAATCTAAAGTTTCCGGCACTTACTAATTGATTTATATAATCACCTTCTGAACGTAAACCTCTGTATGCAATAGAAAAATTAAGGTTTTTAGAAACATTCAGCGTGATGAACGAATCAACATTTTGTCCTTTATTAATCGTTGTATTAAAAAACAGTTCTGTAAAAGGTGTCGCTGCTGAGTAATATCTAACCTCATCTGCTTGTATGTAATTCGAATGCATGGCGCTAAAACCAATTTCCGGATACGGTGAAAAACTCGTTAAACTATATTGTAAAGTATTTAACGGCTGACCAATATTAGAGGATTCTAAAAGTCCAAAAAGATCTTTTCGAAGATGGTTTTGTTTGTAAGCACTTTTTATTGTCAGCGATGTATCGGCATAAATAGTATCATGTTCCAGCGTAATAATTTGATACTGATCTATCGTTGCAATTTTTGCCTTCTTCTTTTTAACAGTATCAGTTATACTAGAATATTGCGTATTCATATCTAAATTATTTTTAGAAGCTGGTTTAGGTTTTTCCTGAGAAAACAATAATGCTGGTACAATTAATAGATATAGAAAAATGAATATTCTCATTTGATGGCTTTATATGTAATTATTTCGACAAAATTTGTTGAGCAAAGGTAAAAGATAAATATGTATAAATAAAAAAACACTTCAATTTATACAATTACCTTGGCAGACAGTATGAAAACGAATATTTTTGCATAAAATTTTATGATATTTGCCTTTTAAAATTTCAAAAAAATGCTTGCAAAAAATTTCTCGGGATTTGTTTTAGAAACTGGAACTGACGAGGCCGGCCGCGGCTGTCTTGCAGGCCCTGTAACTGCTGCAGCTATAATCCTGCCTGAAGATTTTGAACACGAAATTTTAAATGACAGTAAACAATTGTCTGAAAAAATGAGGTTTTTTTTAAAACCCATTATTGAACAACATGCCGTATGTTTTGCTGTAACGCATTTATTTCCAGATGAAATTGACGAAATAAATATCCTCAATGCTTCGATGAAAGGAATGCAGGAATGTATTTTAAAATTAAAGCATGTTCCTGAATACATTATTGTGGATGGAAATCGTTCTATAAATGCAAAATTGGGTCTGAAAAACAGTTTTGGAAAACAATTTTCTCAGGAAGAAATTGCGTTACTAAAATCAATTCCCAATCAAAGCATTATAAAAGGCGATGCAAAATTCCTGAGTATTGCTGCAGCTTCTATTTTAGCAAAAACGTACCGCGATGAATATATGGATCAAATTCATGAAGAATTCCCCATGTACAACTGGAAACAAAATAAAGGTTATCCAACAAAAGAACATCGCGAAGCCATTAAAAAATATGGCCCAACAAAATATCACAGAATGAGTTTCAGGCTTTTGCCGGATCAATTAGAACTCAATTTCTTTGAAGAATAAAAAAAGAAGCTGTCTTGTCGAGGCAGTTCATACACTACAATTATTTTGTTTGTTTTTAGTGACTTAATTGGCCACTTTTTTGATATCCGATTTATCATTCCATAGGAATGTTTTGTCGGTAGAAAAATTAAAGATCAGTCATATTTGCGTTCCATAGGAACGTTTGACAGGTCAGATTATTAAAAAACAATGTCAAAATCAAACGTTCCTACGGAACGTAATCCATTATAACAATATAATTTCTACCAATGAAATGTTCCTACAGAACAAGGAAACATGTAAAATAAAAAAAGGCTTATCTAAATTGATAAGCCTTTTTGGCTTTAAAAATCTGCCCCAACACATTTTTAACTAAAACTGAAATTTATATCCAAAATCTGGCGAAAAACCAATTTGATCTTTTTGGTTTACGCTGTTTGTTAATCTGTTATATTCTCTTGTAAACACATTTGTATTATTAGTCACGTTTTGAAGATCGATATAAAACTGGTGAAATCTCTTTTTGTTTTTACTGTTTAATTTAATTCCGAATTTTACATCCAGTCGCAAATACGCGTCATATTGCTTGCTGAAAGCATTTGCATCGTCTCTAATTTCATAACCTGCGTTGTTTGATGGAACTAAATCCACAGGCGTATAATAACGTCCGCCGGCAGTTGTAAACTTGGTATCGATTGAAAATACATTTCTTTTTGCTTTGCCAACTTTAAACTCTTTTCCGCCTAAAAGATTGATTACGTAACCATTATTAAAAGGAGAATTTCGCTCGATATTATCGCTTCCTTTATATTTACTTTCAAAAAGAGAAGTGGTAAACAAGGCATAATAACCTTCGCTAAAGAATTTTTCAACCGTAAATTCAATTCCCTGATTAAATCCAGTTCCTTTACTTACCAAAGAAGTTTTATCTATCGAATAGCCAAAATCTGCGCCTTCTGTTAAAGAAGAATAACTGCTTGGAAACGATTCAACTGCGGCTTTGCTAATATCCTGATAATACAATTCGACTTTTCCGCGCCATTTATTTGCCAGACGAACATCATAACCTAAAACATAATGCTGACTTTGCACTAAATCCAGATTTTTATTGGTTTGAACCTGAGTTCCATTTACAAATTCATTCAAAAATAAAATAGGAACGGGAACACTTTGATGGTGAATTCCGAAACCAAAACTTACGGTGTTTTTAGGAGTTATAGCGTATGATAAAGCAGTTCTGGGTTCAAAAACAAACTGCTCATTAATTGAAAAATACTGCCCGTGAATTCCCGCGTTGAAAGTTAATTTTTCCGTCAAGCGGAATTGCCCCTGCGCAAACGGCTGTACGACATTATAATTTCCGTTGTTATTAATTAACGGAACAAAATCCGGGAAACCGTCTCCGTCAGAATCCTGCTGTCTGTCTCTTGAAGACATTTTTGCATCGAGCGTATAATTTTCATACAATAATCCCGCTCTAAAAGTTATTTTTTTATTGATTTTAGAATTGAATAAAGTCGAAAACGTAAATCTGTTTTCATAATTTTTAATATCCGAAAATGGAAGTCTGTTTTCTGTTGGCGTACCATAATTGTAATAACGGAAATTTTTATACGAGTTATTGGCATTCGAATAACCAACAATGGTTTTTAAATACGATTTTGAACCAATCTCTAAATTGTGTTTTAATCCAAAAGAAGCAAATCCGGAAGTTACATAACTGTCTTCATCCTGCGCTGCAAAAGGATCTTCTTTGTCGATTTTATTACCAAGAAAATCAATATCCGAAACGCCGTAAATTCCGAAAACAGAAAAATTCCCCAATTTACTTTTCCCAAAATCAACATTAAAACTAATATCGCTGTAATTAGGCTGTGCATCAGTTCCTGCTAATCCGGTAATGCCCACAAAACCATATCTTGCCGCGGCAACAAACGATCCGCCTTTTTTACCCAGCGGTCCTTCTGCCATAAACTCTAATCCCGGATAAGCTCCGGCACTAATCATATATTCGTATTCGTCGGGATTTCCTTTTCTAAAACCTAAATCAAAAACACCCGCAATTGCGTTTCCATACTCTGCCGGAAAAGCCGAAGTAAGGAAATCAGAATTTGCTAAAAGATTTGGATTTAATGCCGAAACCGGACCGCCCGTTGTTCCTAAAGTTGAAAAGTGATTTGGACTTGGAACCGGCATTCCTTCAATTCTCCATAACATTCCAGACGGAGAATTCCCTCTCACAACAATATCATTTCGGCTGTCGTCTCCGGTCGAAACTCCGGCGAAATTAGAAACCAAGCGCGCCACATCACTTCGTCCGCCTGCAAATCTTGTAACTTCTTCTGTAGTAAATTGTTTTGTCGAAACCAATGCCATTTTGTTTAACGGCTTTGCTTTGTTAGTTCCAGATGTTACGACGATTTCATCAAGTGTATTAAACTTTTCAATTAGCGAAACTGTCAGCAGATTATCTTTTCCCGTAGTTACATCAAGATCTGAAACAGAAGTATTTTCATATCCTGTAAAACTTATATTGATACTCTGTCTCCCAAGCGGAATATTAATTAATCTAAAACTTCCTTCTGAATCTGATTCTGTTTGAATACTTTCATTTCCAGCTAAAGAAATAATGGCTCCGACGATAGGTTTTTCAGATTGCTTGTCTATTATTTTTCCCCTAACAACGCCCGTTTGAGCGTAGGAAATCAAGCCCAAAAGGCTTAAGACAATTGATAGTATATTCTTCATTTTATTTTTGCTTTATTGGTTATAAAAGCAAAAATAGAATGCTGAGATTTCTTAAAAATTGACTTCGGTTAAGATTTGCTGCTTAAAGTAATTCGGGTTCTAATTCGGCTTAAACTTTCCGGCTGAATTCCTAAATAACTGGCAATGTGTTTTAAGGAAACTCTTTCGACCACTTTTGGACAGTATTTTAAAAAACGTAGATAACGTTCTTCCGGAGATAATAATGACATTGCCATATTTCTTCCTGTTAAACCTTTAATGGTTCGTTCCATCATAATTCGCAGGAAGGAATTAAAAACAGGATATTGTAAAACCAGTTTTTCAAAATCTTCTTTGTAGGCCAAATAAACTATCGAATCTTCGAGAGCTTCAATGTTTAATAAAGAAGGTTTGCCGTATAAAAAACTTTCAAAGTCTGAATACCAATCGTTTTCAAAAAAGAAATTTCCGGTTGATTCTACGCCGTCAACCAAATAATAATAACGAATACTGCCCTCAGCAATAAAAATTCCGAAATTACAAATATCTCCTTCTACCAAAAGATGTTCGTTTTTTTTGACAGTTTTAAAGCGAAGTATGCTTTCAAAAGCCAAGCTTTCTTCTTCATTAAATTCTATCATTCGGGATAAATCTGTAATAACACATTCCATGATTATCAAGGTTTTAGAAATAAAATAGTTTTTAGTTGTTAAAATAAATAACTTAAACTATCGAAAAAAATTGCGCTAAAAACTTTAATAAACAGAAACATAACCTACTACATCGTTATTTAACTTCCCGTATATTATTTTCTGCTTTTTAAGAATTCAGCAAATTGTTTAGTATCAAAATAAAATGGTCGAATGGCTGTAATTTTTCCGTTTTTCAAATCAAAATGTTCTGAAATAGGCATTGAAAGATATTTACCAGATTTTTTTGATTTGCATTTTATGGTAAAATAAATAATGACTTCATTTTTAGTTGCATCGCTAAAATAAGTAGGTTCTTTTTCGATTTCTAAATCAAAAAACTCAGCAGATTTTGCATACATTTTAGTCCATTCGTTAAACCCAATATAAGTTCCGCCGTAAGGCAAACCTTCTGCTTGACTACAAACTGCACCATCTTCAATTATTGCTGCCATTTTTACAAAATCCCTTGTTTTAAAAAGGCATTCGTAATATTGCGCTACAACTTTATAATTATCAGCTTCAAGATTTTGTAAAACTTCAGCATCAGACAAAGTAACTTCTGTATTCCAAAAACCAATAATTTTACTTACCTGACCTTTTCCATTTAATCTGGCAAAATCTCGGCCTCCCATTATAGGTTCTTTTTTCTTTGCGTCAATAATTTTCCACTCCCAGGTTACATAATTGTCTTTTACAACTTTTGCTCCCGATGTTAATACTGCATCAGGAAACTTTTTATAAAACTCATTTATAACATTATTTAAAGCTGCCTGACCTTTTATTGAAGCCGAAGGATCTTCAAAAGTACTGTCGTCCAGCCAGATTGATTTGATCAGTTTTAATCTTGCATCACTATTTTTCTCCTGCCAAACTTTTTCGTAAACCGCAATTGGATTTAATTTATCTTTCTTTTGAGCAAAAAGACCATTCAGCATAAAAAGGAAACATACAAAGTAGATTTTTCTCATAAGTTGTTAGATTAGATTTAGTTAAAAGCTTATATTTTAAGTAGAAAACCAAATTTACCATAAAAACATTAGAAAACCACGATATTGCTGCAATTTACCATCAATTCAAAATCCTGAGCGTTTACTGACCATTTTTAGATTTTTTGCAATAATTCTTTTGAAAAATAAATTTCTATTGAAAAACAGAAACTTCATCAGCTAGTTTAAAAGCATTTTTAAGTTCCTTTTCCCATTCTAAAACGCTTTCTGTCGAAGCTCTGTCTGCCTTGTCAAAATAAAAATGCTGTTTGATTTCAAATCCGCAATATTTAAAAACTCCAATGTCTGAAGTTAATTCCAAAGCTTTGTCCATTCCCATTGCTTCGTATTCAGCATTCGATTTTCCATGAGAATTTACAATAATGGCTTTTTTTCCTTTCAGCAGGCCTTTTTGAACGCCCTGATCGTATCGATACGCAAATCCGTAACTAAAAACACGGTCAATATAACCTTTCATAATAGCCGGCATTCCTGTCCACCAAATTGGGTAAACAAAAATAATTTGATCTGCCCACGAAATAAAATCTTGTTCTGTTTGGATATCTTCGGCAACTTGTCCCATTCTTTGTCCATGCATATCCTGCAAAGAAAGAACCGGATTAAAATTGATTTCATTTAAATCACGAACCACAATTTCTTGTCCTGATTTTTCTAAAGATGCTACGATTGTGTTTTTGAAGAAATGGTTTAAACTTGCTTCGTTTGGATGTGCGTAAATAATTAAATTTTTCATGTTTTCTAGTTTTAAAGATTGAACATGACAAATGTATAACGCAGGTTTGGGGAGTAATTGTAAGAAAACGAAATCGGCTTTACTGAGGTTTTGAACTGCAGATGTCGTTTTGAAATTTGAGGAACTTTGTTGGCGAAATATTCATATAATATTTAAAGTCGTGAATAAGCTGGCTTTGATCGTAATAACCGCATTCGTCAACAATCGTTAACCAATCTATTTTTAAATCGTTTAGTATATTTTTCTGAATTTGATCAACGGCTTTTAAAAATCTTTCATACCGATTGGCTTCTTTAACGGAATAACCAAAAACTTTCTTTTGATTGAGCTGAATGTTTCTTTCGGTTTGGTTTATCTGTGAAGCAATTGCTTTTATCGGATTCAAATTCTCGTTCTGAAAATCGTTTAAAAGAGTTGTAATTTTGGTTTGTTCCCTTAAATAAGGTTTGCAGAAATCTAAAATATAATCTACACGTTCTTTTGGATCAGCAATATTCTGAAGTTCTTCCCATAAAACCGTAAAACAGTTTTCATTAATTAAATCATCGGGATGAATGGGCATCGAATCAAAAAGTGCATTGCCAAAGAATCTGTAAAAAGCATCTTCTTTAAAATTGGCAACTAAAATTTGTGAACCTGGTTCTAAAGTATAATCAAAAGCTTGTTTGATTGGCCCCAAAACAATGCATTTTTCAACTTCCAGAAAAGTATTCTGCTGCGATTTTAAAGAGGATTTTGTTCCGAAGTTAAAAGCCAGAATGCTTTGAAAACTTGGCAATAAAGTTTTGGTTATGGGAAATTCTGTTTTATTTTCGGCAAAGTAGAAATGCGAAAAAACAGTTTCAAATGCTGAAGGAACGGCAATTCTGTAATTGTTATTTTCTTCAGCATTTTTCATACTTTATCTTCTAACTTTTTTTAATCCGTTTCTGTATCTAAAAAAATTAAACACATAGAAACATAGCTTTTTAATGTGCTAAAAAGGGAATCAAGAGAAACTCATTTCTCACACATAGTATCTATGTATATTTAGAGTAAGTGAAACGCCTTTTTTAAAGTTACAAAATCTATGTTTCTATGTGTTTAAATTATATTTAACGCTTTTATTTAATAAACTCAGCTTCAAACAAATTAGCTACATGTTTGATAATTTTAGACTTTACTTCTTCCTCGTCAACTTTTTCTACGCCAAGTTCTACGTTTAAAGAGGTAACGCCTTTTCCGCGAATGCCGCACGGAATTATATTATCAAAATAACCTAAATCTACATTTACATTTAAAGCAAATCCGTGCATCGTAACCCAGCGTGAAGCGCGAACGCCCATTGCACAAATCTTACGCGCAAACGGAGTTCCAACACCAAGCCAGACTCCGGTTTCGCCTTCGCTTCTGCCCGACTCTAAACCGTATTCTGCTAAAGTTAAAATCATTGCTTCTTCCAGAAAACGTAAATATTTATGAATATCCGTAAAGAAATTTTCTAAATCCAGAATAGGATACCCTACAATTTGTCCCGGTCCGTGATACGTAATATCACCGCCGCGATTGATTTTATAGAAAGTAGCCCCTTTTGCTTCGAGCTGTTTTTCGTTTAATAATAAGTTTTCAAAATCGCCGCTTTTGCCTAAAGTATAAACATGCGGATGTTCTACAAACAACAAATAATTTGGTGTTGGCAAGTCAAGTTCTTCTCTTCTGTTTTTGATTTTTAAGTCAACAATATCCTGAAAAAGCTCTTCCTGATATTCCCAAGTCGATTTATAATCTCGGTTTCCAAGATCTTGAAGTTGAATTTTTGTATTCATTTTAATTATTTTTCAAACTCGACATCAAAGTTAAGTTTGTCAGGATTCTCCATATAATCCGTGAAAGTGTATTGAATTGTAATTGATTTTCTATCGTCGCTGAATAAAGCATTCGGGTTCGATACTTTTTTTATTTTCTTCGGAAAGTGATATTTGATAATATAATTAGATGAAGCGAACATCATTTTAGACATATCTGGTGCCGAATCTTTTTTTACTTCTGCCAGTTTCTGTTTGTCAATTATGGCTTTTCTGGTAAATTTCTTTCCGTCGTAAGTATAACTTAGTTTACTGTTATTGTTTCCAAAATTACTTCCCATTGGATTTGCCGCTGCTGCCCCGCCTTCTAATTTTTGAAGTGTACTTGCCGTTTGCAAAATATCCTGAAGTTCGTTTACGCTTTTAAAATCAGTCTCAAAAGTCATTAAAAACTGTTTTTTCTCAGCGCTCATTTTAGTATGAACTACAAAATTTTCTAGTTTTTTAATTTCCTGCTGTGCTTCGGGAGACATTTTTGCGATGCTGTCTTTTTTATCTGCAAATAATTGTTTGAAGGTAAAAGTAGAATCAATGTCTTTTTTAGCGTCGGCTCCCATCTGGCTGCCAACTTGATCGCCTGCCATTTCCATCAATGCAGAACCATCCATGTCTACAGAGAATTTTCCGCTTCCGTTATCGTTAATGTAAATATTTTCAGTGAAAGTACAGCTTGTTAATGTCGCTATTAAAAAAGAAAAACTAAGTAGTTTGTATAATTTCATCGTAGTATAATTTTTTATCAAAGATACGAAGAGTATTTTATTTAAAGATACTAAGGTTCTGAGATTCTAAGGTACTAAGATTGGAGTGTGGTTTTTAATGTTTAACTGGAAAATTGACCACGGATTTTACGGATGAAACGGGTTTACACTGATTTCTTTTTTTACTATTGGCAACTTTGTCAAAGTTTTAAACTTTGACAAAGTTCATGCTAAACAATAACCTGTGTAAAGTCGTTTCATCCGTAAAATCCGTGGTCCATAAAACCTACTCTAAAACCACTTCCAAATTTGTCATTTCAGGATCCCTTAAACAATCTGAAAGCTGAAATTCCAGAGTTAAAGCTTTTTTATCAGAACTGATAACCGCTTTTTCATTAGAAACTGATTTTATCTTTTGAGGAAAACTATATTTTAAAGTATAAGTCTGTACTAATTTTAAGTTTCCGTATTTAGATTCATAGTTTTTATATCCATCTTTTGCTTTTTGTAGTTCTTCTGCATTAATAATCGAAACAGAACGTTTAAAAATTTTGCCGTTAAAATCATATGAAATCTTGTAGTAATGAGTTTCGGCAGTTAATGCGTAATTATTTTGAAGATCGTCTGCATAATCTTCTGTTTTATACAAATCCGGAATTTCTGAAACTTTATCAAAATGAAGCGAAAATACACTTCGAAATTCTTTCTCAAACGAACTCTTTTTAAGATGTACTTTTACATTGCTATATTTTTGAAATAGCTTTTGCTCCTCGGGCGTATATTTTAAAAATGTTTCCTTGTATTTTTCAATGTATTCCTTAAAAACATATGTGGTGTCCTGAAACACATTTTCACGTCCATACGACTCTCCCGCCAATTGCATATAACTATTTTCTTCGCGAAGCTGCTCCATTTTAATATCTCCGCTTCCGTCAGGATTAATGGTTATGGTTTCGGTAATTTGGCAGCTTGTTAATAGAATTAGAAATAGAAAGGCTGATAGGTATTTCATTTTTTTTGGAAGGTTCTTAGGTTCTAAGTTGCTAAGATACTGAGTTTTTTATTTAATTTCTTACAGAAATTTAGGTTTGTGTGTCCTTGCAAGGAACGAAACAATCTCACGATCAAAATGAAAACAATCCATCCATTTCTCTATTCATTTTAAAGATTGAAATCCAATAAATTGCTATTACAAAAAATCTAAAACCTGCATTCTAAAATCTACATTCTTTTCTTTATCTTTGCACACTTAAAAAAAGAGCATAAAATGGCATTATCAGAACAAGAAATCATCAGAAGAGAAAAACTTCAAAACTTACGCAGTCTGGGAATCAATCCTTATCCAGCTAATCTTTTTCCTGTAAATCATACTTCTAAGCAAATAAAGGAGTCATTTGAAGAAGGTAAGAAGGTTATCGTTGCGGGTCGTTTGATGAGCGTGAGAGATCAGGGAAAAGCTTGTTTTGCTGAATTGCAGGATAGCGAAGGACGTATTCAATTATACGTAAATCGTGATGTTTTGTGTGAAGGTGACGATAAAACTTTATACAATCAGGTATTTAAAAAATTAACTGATTTAGGTGACTTTATTGGTATTGAAGGAGAATTGTTTACTACACAAGTTGGTGCAAAATGTATTCGTGTAAACGGATTTACTTTTCTGAGTAAAACATTACGTCCGCTTCCTTTACCAAAAGTTGATGAAGAAGGAAATGTACACGATGCTTTTAATGATGCGGAGTTACGTTACAGAATGCGTTATGTAGATTTAACGGTAAATCAACATGTTAAAGAAACTTTCATTAAACGTACTAAGTTATTTAGCGCTATGCGTGGGTACTTTAACGACGCTGGATATCTTGAAGTTGAAACTCCGGTTTTACAGCCAATTCCGGGTGGAGCTGCAGCACGTCCGTTTATCACACACCATAATTCGCTTGATATTCCGCTTTACATGCGTATCGCAAACGAATTGTATTTAAAAAGATTAATTGTTGGTGGATTTGAAGGTGTTTATGAGTTCTCTAAAAACTTCCGTAATGAAGGTATGGACAGAACGCATAATCCTGAATTTACTGCAATGGAAATATATGTAGCTTACAAAGACTACAACTGGATGATGGAATTTGCTGAAGGATTGCTTGAACACTGCGCTATTGCAGTAAATGGAACAAGCGAAGTTACTTTTGGCGAGCACAAAATCAACTTTAAAGCGCCTTATGCACGTGTTACAATGACAGATTCTATCAAACATTTTACTGGATTTGACATTTCAGGAAAAACGGAAGAAGAATTGTTTGAAGCTGCAAGAGGAATGGGAATTGAAGTTGACAAAACAATGGGTAAAGGAAAATTGATTGATGAAATTTTTGGAGCAAAATGCGAAGGAAACTATATTCAGCCAACTTTCATTACTGATTATCCGAAAGAAATGTCACCTCTTTGTAAAGAACACCGCGACAATCCTGAACTTACAGAGCGTTTTGAATTAATGGTTTGTGGTAAAGAAATCGCAAATGCTTATTCTGAATTAAATGACCCAATTGATCAGCGTGAGCGTTTTGAAGATCAAATGCGTTTATCTGAAAAAGGTGATGATGAAGCGAATGGTGTTATTGACGAAGATTTCTTAAGAGCTCTTGAATACGGTATGCCCCCAACTTCTGGAATGGGAATTGGAATGGACCGTTTGATTATGTATTTAACAAACAATGCTTCTATTCAGGAAGTATTATTGTTCCCGCAAATGCGTCCGGAGAAAAAACAAGCTCAAATTGAACTTTCTGATGAAGAAAAGGTAATCATTACTTTATTGAAAGGAAACGAAAATAAAATGGAATTAGGACAGCTAAAAGTTACGGCTAACTTAAGTGGTAAAAAATGGGATGCGTCTATGAAAAACTTATCGAAACATGGTTTGACTAAAGTTGTCGTTGACGGCGAGTTTAAAACTGTGGAATTGGTGGAGTAATCTTTGTCTTATTTTATTACAAATACAGCCCGATAGGTTTATAACTTATCGGGTTTTTTATTTAAAATTGTATAACCTTAAAAAATCGAATTATGAATACTTTAAAGGTTTATCAGTTTAACCAACTTGAATTAGATATGCTTAAAGAAAGCGAAGAAGATATAAAATATGGCAGAGTTATTTCTCAGGAAGATTTAGACAAAGAAGATCTTGAATGGCTTTCTCAAATATGATATTAACCTCGACAGGAAACCATCGGTTTTTTTTATGTCTTATTGTTGTCGAATTAGATTGCGTAGACGCACTGCTGTATGTCTTTACGGAATATCTTTATGTACATTTTTAACAATAATTAATATTCCGTTAGGAATATCTCATCGGTAGAAAAAAAATAATATTGTTTTGGATCGTGTCCCATCGGGACACCTGGTTTTACGAAAATAAAACATCTGCCTTGTTAATCAAATGTTCCTACGGAACATATAATCGCAATTCAAATTTAATTCTACCGATGAGACATTCCTACGGAATGAACTGCTTTTTCTAATAAATTTGACTAAAACGAATACTTCTCCAACTTCTTCTCATAAATATCCAAAACCTTTGTACTTTCTTTTGGAAGATCACCTTTCCATTTTTCCTCAATAGATGGATTTGCTGGATATTTTCCGTTTTTCATTTTTATATGATGAAACAAACCTCCGCTTTTCATTAAAAGATCATAAAAATTTTCTGTTGATGAAGTCGTTACATAAATTGGAAAATCGGTAACGGTGAAATGATTAATTACACTTCCGTCGTTATTTAAAATATAACCCGAACAGCCTCCGCTTCCGCAGAAATAGGAATTGGAGAAACCAACAAAATATTCATTTTTCTTATCGTTATTTAAATCAAAAGCTTCGTAATAAAAGAATCGATCTTCTTTTGTCACTTTGGGAATATCTTTCTTTAATAAAACATTCAATTGTTTTCGAATCAATTCAGCTGCTTTATCATCTTTTGCGGGAGCATTGCTTACATCCGCAGTCCCTCCAATTGTTTTATAAAGTGTATCCTGAACAATCGTTTTAATAATACTTTTTGATTCCGTTTTACTTTGACAAGAATACAATGCCAAAATTGCGATTAGAACTAAAATTTTATTTTTCATAATCTGATATTTTAAATCTACATCTTCCTTTACAACTAATTAAATTACGAAAAATATTCAACAAGCTCATTAAACCAGCTGCGCCGCTTTATTTTCAATATCATTTTGCGTCAATAATGATTTTATATTATTGAAAGTTACCAAAGCAATCTGCGTTAAAGCTTCATTGGTAAAAAATGCCTGGTGCGCCGTTACCAAAACATTCGGAAAGCTCATTAAACGCTGAATCGCATCATCCTGAATAATATCAGCAGAAAGATCTCTAAAGAATAATTTTTCTTCCTGCTCGTAAACATCAATCCCTAAATAACCTATTTTACCTTCTTTTAAACCTTCAATAACGCAGGCCGTTTCAATTAATCCGCCGCGGCTTGTATTGATAATCATAACGCTGTCTTTCATTAAAGCAATCGAATCTTTATTAATAACATGCTTTGTTTGATCGTTTAGCGGACAGTGAAGTGAAATTATATCACTCGATTTAAATATTTCTTCTAAACCAACAAAAGAAACGCCGTCTTTCACCATTTCCTCATTTGTCACAATATCATACGCCAGAACTTTACAGCCAAAACCTAAAGCGATTTTCGCGAAAGCTTTTCCAATATTTCCAGTTCCGATAATTCCGATTGTTTTTCCAAATAAATCAAAACCTAACAATCCGTTTAAGGAGAAATTTTGCTCCCGAACTCTGTTGTACGCTTTATGTGTTTTTCGGTTTAAAGTTAAAATCATCGCCATCGCATGTTCTGCAACTGCCTGCGGCGAATAAGCCGGAACACGGCATACTTTTAAATTGTATTTTTTGGCAGCTTCTAAGTCAACATTATTAAAACCTGCACAGCGTAGTGCAATGATTTTTACTTTTTTTTCTGCCAATTGTTTAATTACAGCTTCGTTGACAATGTCATTTACAAAGACGCAGACAATTTCTGCTTTTTCAATTAAAATTACCGTTTGTGGGTTTAATTGTGTTTCAAAAAAATCCAGTTCAAAACCAAAATCGGCATTGTATTTATTGAAGAAAGTTTTATCATACGGCTGCGTTGAAAAGAAAGCAATTTTATGGTTTGAAAAAGAAGAGTTCATGATAATTTGTTTTTGGATTGCATATATTGGTTTCCTAAAAATAAGAAAATATTTTCAATATGCAGGAAAGCCTTGAACTTAAATATTTACATTTCAAAAAGTTAAATAAATAACAATTCAAACAATATTCATTAAACCTATTCAGTTTAATAAAGTCTAAACACTATAACCTTAAAAGAACAAATCATGAAAAAATTATTTATCGCAGCTATGCTATTGATTGGAATAGCAAGTTTTGCACAAGATGCCGACCAAAAACCGGCACGTGAACAAAGAGAAAGATTAACTCCTGAACAACGTAACGAAAAACAATTACAAAAACTAACTACAGAATTGGGTTTAGATGCAAATCAACAAACACAGGTAAAACAACTACTGGCTGAAAGAAGCGCTAAAGCAGAAAAATTGAGAGAAACAAGAGAAGCCAGAAAAGACAGCGATGTAAAACCAACTAATGCAGAAAAAGAAGCTTTTAAAAATGAATTAAAAGCAGAAAAAGAAGCAAACGAAGCAAAAATGAAAGCAATCTTAACTGCGGACCAATACACAAAATGGCAATCTCTAAGAGAAAAAAATAAAGAGAAAGCCAAAGACAAAATGAAAGATTACAAAAAAGAAAACAACTAATATAGTTTACAAAAAGAGGCCGTTGAGCCTCTTTTTTATTTTCAAAAATGATTTATGTTTTCCTTAATAGTTTCTGTTAAATAAAAGATAAATCTGACAATTCGATTAAACTTAATAAATCTGTTGATGTCTAATTGCTATAAACCTTTAAAAAAAACGAAAATGAAAAAATTATTTATCACAGCTTTATTATTCGTTGGAATAGTAAGTTTTGCGCAAGACATCAATCAGAAACCAGCACGCGATCAAAGAGAACATTTAACTCCGGAACAGCGTAATGAAAAGCATTTACAAAAATTAACTTCTGATTTGAATTTAGATAAAAAGCAGCAGGAGCAGGTAAAACAACTTTTGGCTGAAAGAAGTGCTAAAGCAGAAAAATTTAGAGATGCCAGAAAAGACAGTAAAACAAAACCTACTGATGCAGAAAGAGAAGCTTTTAAAAAACAAATTACTGCCGAAAGAGAAGCAAACGATGCTAAAATGAAAGCAATTTTAAATGCGGACCAATACACGAAATGGACGGCTCTAAAAAAAGAGCATGAAGGCCACCGAGGAAAAGGAGATCATAAAGATCATAAAACGCCGCAAGAACGTAATCAGGCACATTTGCAAAAATTAACGACTGATTTAAACTTAAACGCTGATCAGCAAAAACAAGTAAGTGAACTTTTATCTGACAGAAGTACAAAAATGGAAATGCTTAAAAAAAGCAGAAAAGATTCTGATGCAAAACCAACTGACGCTGAAAGAAAAGCCATGAAAAAACAAATGGAAGAAGATCACAAAGCTGCAGATGCAAAAATGAAATCTATTTTAAATGCAGATCAATACAAAAAATGGACTGCCATTAAAAAAGAGCATAAAGACAAAATGAAAGATCACCGAAAAGATAAAATGTAATTGAGATCAAAAAAAAAGAGGCTTTTTAAAGCCTCTTTTTTGTTTTTATAAACACGGATTTCACAAATTGACACCGATTAACTTGTTGTTGCAATAAATTCCACAAACTAGGCTAAATGAAAATTTGTGAAAATTCGTGAAATTCGTGTTATCCCGTGGGCTTTAAAAACCTCTTTTTTATTATTTAAAATGTTTTCGAAACCTTATCGATCGCATTAATAGTAAAGTCTAAATCTTCGTACGTTAAAGCATCAGTAATAAACCATGTTTCGTATGCCGATGGCGCAATATAAATTCCTTCCTGCAATAATCCGTGGAAGAATTTTTTAAACGTTTCGTTATCTCCTTTTGCAGCCGTTTGAAAATCGGTAACCGGATTTGCATCAAAGTGAACAGAAATCATAGAACCTACTCTATTGATGGTAAAAACAACACCATTTGCTTTTAAAACTCTGTCAATTCCAGCTTCTAAATAAGCCGTTTTTTCTTCTAAACGGGTAAAAATTTCACGGTCATTATCCAAAGCTTTCAACATTGCATATCCAGCCGCCATTGCTAACGGATTTCCAGATAAAGTTCCTGCCTGATAAACCGGGCCAAGCGGTGCTAAATAATTCATGATTTCTTCACGGGCAGCAAAAGCTCCAACCGGAAGTCCTCCACCAATTACTTTTCCGAAAGTTACAATATCAGCATTGATATTATACAATTCCTGAACTCCTCCGCGAGCTAAACGGAAACCTGTCATAACCTCATCAAAAATCAATAAGATTCCGTTTGCGGTACACAATTCTCTTAAGCCTTCAAGGAAACCTTTTGCAGGCGGAATACATCCCATATTTCCTGCAACTGCTTCAATAATTATCGTAGCGATTTCACCTTTATTTGCTTCAATTAAAGTTTTTACATTATCTAAATCATTGTATTTTGCCAACAAAGTATCTTTTGCAGTTCCTTCTGTAACGCCCGGACTATTTGGAGATCCAAAAGTTACTGCACCACTTCCCGCCTGAATCAAAAATGAATCAGAATGTCCGTGATAACAGCCTGCAAATTTTATTATTTTATCTCTTTTTGTAAATCCGCGAGCCAAGCGAATCGCGCTCATACAAGCTTCTGTACCAGAATTTACAAAACGGATTTTATCAATATTCGGAACCATAGAAACAGCCAAAGCTGCGATTTCTGTTTCCAGTTCTGTTGGCATTCCAAATGAAGTTCCCAGTTTTGCTTTTTCGATTACTGCATCAACAACCGGCTGATAAGCGTGTCCCAAAACCATTGGCCCCCAAGAGTTGATGTAATCTATTAATTTGTTTCCGTCTTCATCATACAAATAAGCACCTTTGGCACTTTTTACAAAAATTGGAGTTCCGCCAACCGCTTTAAACGCTCTTACTGGTGAATTTACTCCTCCCGGAATTACTTTTTCTGCTTCAGCAAAAAGCTGACTACTTCTTTTATATAACATTCTTATTTTAGATTTTAGAATTCAGATTTTAGATTTAAACTGAAAACTTATTTTTGGATTATTAGATTATTTCAAAACCAGACTGAAAACTGAGACTGCGACTGAAAACTTATTACTTAACCTTCAACCTCTGCCCTATTGAAATCGCATTATCGGTTAGATTATTTTTTTGTTTTAAATCATCAACTAATAAATTGAATTTTTTTGAAATTGAATATAACGTATCTCCTTGCTGTACTTCGTACAAATTAGGATCATTTGAATTTGAATTTGAATTTGTTTTAACCGGAGTTGGGCTTTTAGTTGGGCTTGAAGTTGTTTTACTAATTGGCGTATAATTTTTTCCGGTAACCTGACAATCGTATTGATGCAGATTATAGCGCTCAATATAACTTATTAATTTATCGGGATAATTAGGATCTGTTGCGTAACCTGCCGCTCGCAAACCTTTTGCCCACGATTTATAATCGTCTTTTTCGTAAGTAAATAAAGTCGCATATCTGTTTTTTCCAACTAAAAATAAAGCATGATCGCGGTAAGATTCTGCCGCTTCGGGATATTTTCTAAAACATTCCTGCGCCGAATCATCATCATGACGAACACTTTCTCCAAGCCAGTCTTTATGGCATTTAATTCCAAAATGATTGTTCGCTTCAAGCGCTAAATCTCCTTTACCAGCACCCGATTCCAAGATTCCCTGCGCCAAAATAATACTAGCAGGAATTCCGTACGTTTTCATGTTTCCCATTGCAATATCTTTGAACTGCAAAATGTAATTATTGATTAAATCGCTGGTTACAACTGTTTTTGAAGTAGATTGAATAACCTCAGTTGTATTATTTGTAGAAGGATAATTTTTAACTGCTGGTTTGCTGTAGACTGGTTTTTTCGTCGTCGCTACTCTTGGCTTTTGAACCGTCGTTTTTTTCGTTGCAGCGACAGCTGGTTTGCTTGACGAACAGCTTGCCAAAACTAGTATTGTAAAGAGCAGTACAATTTTTTTAATCATTTTTTTTAAGTATTGGTAATTTTTTCTGCTTCAACTTTATATTCATTCCTTCAATTCCCTGTAATCCGCCGGTGTGAATGAGTAGTATTTTTGAATGTGCAGGAAAATAATTTTTGTTGATTAAATCTATAACGCCAAAAACCATCTTTCCTGTATAAATTGGATCTAAGGGCACTTTTGTTTCTTCAAAAAAACCATTGATAAATTCGATTAATTCCAAATTTATCTTGCCATAACCTCCAAAATGATAGTCAGAAATTAAATTCCAGTTATCTTTTTTTGCAAAAATACGAATTTCATCGCTTAAAAAGTCACCTTTTAACGCCGGAAAACCCAAAATTTTCTGATTTTCCTTAGCACTATTTATTAATCCGGAAATTGTTCCGCAAGTTCCTACAGCGCAGCAAACGTAATTAAAAACCGAATCTTCATCGGTTAAAATCTCTTCGCAGCCTTTTACGGCGAGTTCGTTTGTTCCGCCTTCGGGAACTAAATAAAAATCGCCAAACTTATCTTTTAGCTTTTCTATATAGGAAGTTTCACTTTTTAAACGATATTCTTCGCGAGAAACAAATTCAAATTGCATTCCGTTTTCCTGAGCGAATTTTAACGTTGGATTTTCTTCTATTTTATCAAAAAGTTCATCGCCGCGAATAATACCGATAGTTTTAAAACCCTGCTCTTTTCCGGCAAAAGCTACTGCCGCAATATGATTAGAAAATGCCCCGCCAAAAGTCAACAAAGTTTCCTTATTTTCGGCTTTCGCCTGAAGTAAATTGTACTTTAATTTTCTGAATTTATTACCCGAAACAAACGGATGAATTAAATCTTCGCGCTTTATTGTCAAAGAAATATCATTGGGAAAATCAATAGAAATATGTTGATTGAAAACTGGGTTCATTTTAATAAAGTTCAAAGTCGAAAGTGATAATTCATATTTTAATATCTTTAAAGCTTAAAGCTTAAAGCCTATTGCTTATTGCTTACTTTAATGTAATGTAGAAACTGAAAAAAGGATCGGTTTTTTAAATATGTAAAATCGGCTTCTTTGGCGTAAGCTTCTCTTTCAAAACTGATATTTCGATAGGCCAATTCTGCATTTTTATATTGAAGTAAGCGAATTAAATATTCCAGAAAATACCAGACAAAAAACGGAATTACTAAAAGTTCTAACTGCTGTCGCAAATGTATTTTTTCATGATTAACAAAAACTGCATTTGCTTTATCAAAACCATATTTTACAATCACAAACGGAAATACAGCCATTCCGCGATATCCTTTCGGAATTAAATATTTGGCAACAATCAGAAACATTGGCTGTAAAATTTATAAATTTGTAGCTATAAAATTGTTCGATTTCAATAAAATCATAATCAAATATTTATATTTTTGATTTTTAAAGTTACCGAAACACGAACGCGAAGCAGATTTATGAAAGAGCAAAGTAATGAAAATAAATTAATCGAAGGCGAAGATTTTTACTATACACCCGAAGGTTACAAATGCTTTACTGAAAAACACCATTTAAAAAGAGGTTATTGCTGTAAAAGCGGCTGCCGTCATTGTCCGTACGGTTTTGATAAAAGAACGGGAGAAATCAGAAAATCAAATCCCAAATTTTAAATTCCAAATTCCAAATTCCAAATTCCAATCTAAAATCTAAAATCTAAAATCTAAAATCTAAAATCAACAATCTAAAATATCATATGGATATCCATTCAAGAAAATTCAGGATTAAAATCCACAAGTCTTATCACAGGTCGGATATCCGTTATCCCTAGTTTTTTAATTAGAAAATGTGCCAATTTGAAAATTAGATAATTTTAAAGAAATCCAAATTCCAATTGCACTCAATTGAGTGTTGGTGCATTTAAAGTTCCATTCGGACAACATAATTTAAAAAACAAAAAATTAATCTGTTGTTAATCTAACAAAACTAACTTAGCAACTCAGCATCTTAAAAAATGACTTTCAAAGAACAAATACAACAAGGAATTCCAAATATATTACCTCAAAAAGCAGTGTACGATCCGGCTATTAATCACGCTCCGAAAAGAAAAGAAATTCTTTCGGCAGAAGAAAAAAAGCTGGCTTTAAAAAATGCATTGCGTTATTTTGATCCAAAACATCACGCTGAATTAATTCCTGAATTTTCAGAAGAATTAGAAAAATACGGACGTATCTATATGTACCGCCTTCGTCCGGATTATAGAATGTACGCCCGCCCTATTGATGAATATCCAGGGAAATCATTACAGGCAAAAGCGATTATGCACATGATTCAAAACAATTTGGATTATGCAGTGGCGCAGCATCCGCATGAATTGATTACATATGGCGGAAACGGGGCTGTTTTTCAAAACTGGGCACAATATTTATTGACGATGCAATATTTGTCTGAAATGACAGACGAGCAGACTTTAACGATGTATTCAGGACATCCGATGGGATTATTTCCTTCACATAAAGAAGCACCAAGAGTTGTGGTTACAAACGGAATGGTGATCCCAAATTATTCTAAACCTGACGATTGGGAAAAAATGAATGCGCTTGGCGTTTCGCAATACGGACAAATGACAGCGGGAAGTTATATGTACATTGGCCCGCAGGGAATTGTACATGGAACTACAATCACAGTTTTAAATGGTTTTAGAAAAATAAAACAAAATCCGGAAGGAAGTTTATTCGTAACTTCTGGTTTGGGCGGAATGTCTGGCGCACAGCCAAAAGCCGGAAATATTGCGGGATGTATTACGGTTTGTGCCGAAGTAAACCCGAAAATTACTAAAATCCGTCACGAACAAGGATGGATTAATGAAGTTGTAACTTCTACAGATGAATTGGTTGCCAGAGTAGCTTTGGCGAAAGCCAATAAAGAAACGGTTTCAATTGCTTATTTAGGAAATGTTGTAGATGTTTGGGAACGTTTTGATCAGGAAAATATCAAAATTGATTTAGGTTCAGATCAGACTTCGCTTCATAATCCGTGGGCTGGAGGTTATTATCCAGTTGGAATTTCTTTTGAAGAAGCAAATGATTTAATGGCTAATAATCCGGATTTATTCAAAGAAAAAGTACAAGAAACGTTACGCCGTCACGCAGCCGCAATCAATAAACATACGGCAAAAGGAACTTACTTTTTTGATTACGGAAATGCGTTTTTATTAGAAGCTTCACGCGCGGGAGCAGATGTAATGGCAGTAAATAATATCGATTTTAAATATCCTAGTTATGTTCAGGATATTATGGGGCCAATGTGTTTTGATTACGGTTTTGGGCCTTTTAGATGGGTTTGTACTTCTGGAAAACCGGAAGATTTACAAAAAACAGATACCATCGCAAGTCAGGTTTTAGAAGAATTAGCGAAGACTTCTCCAAGTGAAATTCAGCAGCAAATGCAGGATAACATTAAATGGATTAAAGGCGCACAGGAAAATAAATTGGTAGTAGGTTCTCAAGCGAGAATTCTTTATGCTGACGCTGAAGGCAGAATTAAAATCGCTGAAGCTTTTAATCAAGCGATTGCAAAAGGTGAAATTGGCGCTGTTGTTTTAGGACGCGATCATCATGACGTTTCTGGAACTGATTCGCCTTACAGAGAAACTTCAAACATTTATGACGGATCTCGTTTTACGGCCGATATGGCGATTCAAAATGTAATTGGAGACAGTTTTAGAGGGGCAACCTGGGTATCAATTCATAACGGCGGCGGAGTTGGCTGGGGAGAGGTTATAAACGGTGGATTTGGTATGGTTCTTGATGGCTCTAAAGAGGCTTCAAAGCGTTTAGCATCAATGCTTTTTTGGGATGTGAACAACGGAATTTCAAGAAGAAGCTGGGCCCGAAATGACGAAGCTATTTTTGCTATAAAAAGAGCGATGCAAGTCGAGCCTTTATTAAAAGTAACTTTGCCTAATATTGTTGACGAAAGTTTGCTTTAACGTTTGTAAAAGAAATTTAAAGTAACCATAATGTCATCCTGAGCGAAGTCGAAGGCTTATAGAAACAAAAAGGGCTTCGACTTCGCTCAGCCTGACAAACGTAAAAGTTGCTTTTATGATAAAACAACCAGAACAAGAACATTTAATTCTAATAATATGAAAACATTCAAGTTAGTTCCGATTTTTCTGCTTTTGATACTTTCATCCTGCAGCAGTGTTACTGTTTATTCTGATTACGACAAAAATGTCGATTTTGCGCCTTATAAAACTTATGCTTTCTTTAAGCCCGGAATTGACAAAGTTGAGATTTCAGATTTGGATAAAAGACGTATTCTTCACGCCATTGATAATGAAATGGCGGCAAAAGGTTTCACAAAAAGTGATAATCCTGATTTATTAGTAAACATTTTTACTAAATCGAGAGAACAAGTAAATGTAAACCAATTTAGTGCTGGCTGGGGTTACGGCTGGGGCTGGGGTTGGAATCCTTATATGATGTACGGTGGACAAACTACTGTTTCGACTTCTACAGAAGGGACTTTGTACATTGATTTAATCGATGCTAAAAAGAAAGAAATGATCTGGCAAGGTGAAGGTTTAGGAACTTTGACTAAAAACGTTGATAAAAAAGACGAAAAAATTGCTGAGTTCGTAAACAAAATTTTAGCGCAATATCCGCCGGTTAAAAAATAGTATTCAGTTTTCAGTATTTAGTATTCAGTTTTTTTACAAAATCGCTGTTTATTACTTCAAAAAAATAAGTACATTTGTTACTCTATCAGTTAAAAATGAAAAACTTTAATAACATTATTATCGCGATTATCAGCATTATTGCAATTCAGCAATGATGGCGAGGTGTTATATAAATAAGTAAAATATAATTTATAAAAACCTCCCACATCGGGAGGTTTTTTATTTTTAAGAATAATTAAAAGCCGCCACGAATTACACGAATTGACACGAATTATTTTTCTTTGGGATAATAAAAATTAGTGCTAATTCGTGTAATTCGTGGCAAAAAAAACAAACATTATGAGTTTATTTAACGAAGTACTTAACGCAAAAAAGCAACTCGAAAATGTAGTTGCCGCGACGCCTCTTACCCAAAATTTGAATCTTTCAGATGAATTTAAATCGACTATTTTATTAAAAAGAGAAGATTTACAAATTGTTCGGTCGTATAAAATTAGAGGTGCTTACAACAAGATTTCTACGTTAAATGATAAAGAAAAAGCAAACGGAATTGTTTGTGCCAGTGCAGGAAATCACGCGCAGGGCGTTGCTTATTCCTGTAATCTGCTCCATATAAAAGGTAAAATTTACATGCCGAAAACAACTCCAAAACAAAAAGTAAAACAAGTACAATTGTTTGGAAAATCGTTTGTTGAAATTGTTTTAACCGGAGATACTTTTGATGACGCTTACGGATCGGCAACGGCAGATGCAATTAAAAATCATAAAACATTTATTCATCCTTTTGATGATGAAAAAGTAATTGCCGGACAAGGAACTGTTGGGCTTGAAATTTTGGAAAGTTATACAAAACCAATCGATTATGTTTTTGTTCCAATTGGCGGCGGCGGACTGGCTTCTGGTTTATCCGAAGTTTTCAGGCATTTGAGTCCGAATACTAAAATTATCGGCGTTGAGCCAAAAGGTGCTCCTTCGATGAAAACTTCTATTGAAGAAAATAAAAATACACCACTGAAAACAATCGACAAATTTGTAGATGGCGCGGCTGTAAAACAAGTTGGCGATAAAACTTTTGAAATCTGCCGTTATAATCTGGAAGATATTATTCTCGTTCCCGAAGGAAAAGTCTGCACGACCATTTTACGATTGTACAATGAAGAAGCTATGGTTGTAGAACCTGCCGGTGCTTTGACAATTGCAGCTTTGGATTTTTACAAAGATAAAATTAAAGGAAAAAATGTCGTCTGCGTTGTCAGCGGAAGTAATAATGACATTGAAAGAACCGCCGAAATAAAAGAACGTTCTTTACTTTACGAAGGTTTAATGCATTATTTTATGATTCAGTTTCCGCAGCGTCCCGGAGCTTTAAAAGAATTTGTAAATAACATTTTAGGACCTGACGATGATATTACTTATTTTCAGTTTGCCAAGAAAAACAGCCGTGAAGTTGGTTCTGTTATTGTTGGTTTAGAATTGAAAAAGAAAAAAGATATTCTGCCTATCAAAATGAAAATGACGCAATACGGATTTGAATTTCAATATTTAAACGATAATCAGGATTTGTTTACACAACTAATTGGATAAAAAAATAAAAGGCTGCCTAAAAATTAGACAGCCTTTTAAACATCAATATAAAATTACTAATTGAATTCTCGATTTGTAATTATTGCTTTAATATTTTTTTAGAATACGATCCCTGATTGTCAGTTACTCTTACTACATAAACTCCTTTTGGAAGTCTTGAAATTTCGATTTCTGTTTGATTTCCTTTTACAAAGTTTACATTCTTCTTCAAGATGCTTTGTCCCGCAATATTAAATATTGCTACATCTGCGCTTCCTTCATGATTGGTATCAATTTTTAAATAATCGTTTGCCGAATTAATAAAAATAGCCATATCGTTTGTGCTTTCACCATCTTCTGTTATTGTCAAAGCTTTTTTTGCTGTCGCTTCCACCTGAACAAACTGCCATTGCTGATTCAGTCCGCCTGTGTAATCCCAAACCTGAATATTAGCGCCATTTGCAGTAGAAACATTTTCAACATCAAGTGATTTACCTGTATTTACATTTGTAATTTTGTAATATCCACCGCCAAGACTTGCAACTGTCCATTTAAATTCATTAGAACTAGAGAACGTTTTTTGCTGTACTTTTAGTCCATTTGCTGTTCCATTATTTTCAACTGCCAAATACATTCCGGTTGATTTTACAATGATGTAATAATTCCCTGCTCCGTCAGAAACAAATTTCCAGCGCTGGTTATTTCCGCCGCCGCCTGTTACATCATATTGCTGTATTCTTCCGCCGCTTGTAGTTGAATTATCTGCTACATCCAGTCCTTTATTACTGTTTCTTGAAATAATATTATAATATCCCGGAAAACCAGTTGGAGGTGGTGTTCCTGCTCCCCACGTAAAAGTAACTGCTGATGATCCCGGAACTGTATAATTAAATGCTGATGATCCTGAAACCACTTTTATGGTATTTGATCCTCCGGAATTGTAAATTACAAGTGCAGTTGAGCCATCAGGATTTTTGAATCCAACAGATAAAATACTGCCGTTTGTACTTGAAGAACCAATTCTTACTGCGCCCGGTTTTACATATTTAGAGATTTGACCAATAATATAATAGGCCACATTTTTAGTATAACTTGTACTATTATTTACTGTAATCGCTCCTAAACAAGTATTACATCCACCTGGAGTTCTTGGCCCTAGGCTTGAGTTGTTAGCAGCGTTCCATTCTAAAACAGTTTTCGACCAGTTATTTGTACTTCCTATAACAACGTTTTGCATGTGCCAGCCAAAATCTCCGCCAAAACTTCCGCCAGAACCTGTGTATTGTTCTGTGAAATAAACGTTTTTGTTTGTTTGCGTTTTTACAGTTGACATTGCTGAGATATTTCCTAAATACAAGTGAAATGCCGCTCCGTCAACATAACTGCTGTTGTTTAAAACATCAATTGGATATGCTGTATTATCGCAGTTGTGATCAAAAGCAATAATTTTGACACCTCCGTATCCAGCTGCAGCCAATTGAGGTCCAAGTTGTTGATTGATAAAATTCTTTTGTTCGGTAGAATTCATCAGCATACTTGGTTCGTTGTTTGGATTTTCTGGTTCGTTTTGTGGCGTGATTCCCCAAATCGGAATTCCCTGCGCCTGCATTGCTGCAATGTATTTTACAAAATATCTTGCATAAGCGGCATAATATTGTGTCTGCAGACTTCCGCCAACCCAGGAACCATTGGTTTTCATCCAGCGTGGCGCTGACCAAGGTGTCGCCAAAATTTTAATGTTTGGATTAATCAGCTGAATCTTTTTGATAATCGGAATCAGATACGTTAAATCCGGACCGTTTAAACTAAAGTTATTCATATTAGTATCTCCCGAAGTTTCGTTATAACTATATGAAGAATTACTTAAATCTGAAGCCGCAATACTAATACGAATTACACTTGCGTTTAATCCTGTATTAGGATTATACAAATCATTCAATAATTGGTTTTGCTGCGTTGCTGCCATTCCGCTTATAACTTCGGCACTTCCTTCGGTAAGAGTGTAACCAAAGCCGTCCATTGTTTGGTAAGTTGTTCCTGCATTTACTGTAACTGTAGAAGGATTTGTTCCAGAGTTTGTTCCGAAACTTACAGTTGCCTGCTGTTGTAATAATCGCGTTTGATCACCTGATGTTATAAAAGGTGTAACCGTCTGTGCATTTGTTTTGGTAATAAATAAAAGCATTATAATAATGACTTGTGTCATAAAAGCTCTTACTCGGTTTGTAGGTTTTTGAGTAATTTTGTGCATCTTTTTTGTGGTTTTTGTGGTTTGTTGATAGTTAAATTTTTCTCATTTTATTATGATTATTTTTATTAAAACGATTCAAAAATATATCAATTTTCACGAAATCGTTATAATTACAACTTTACAAATACACATCATTTGTAAATATTACCTTAACAAAAACACATCTTTATTTTTTACAAACAATTAATAATCAATTATTTAAAATGTAAAAAAGCATAAAAAACTTACATTTAAATTTCAGCATTTGCAAAAGTTTTAAAATCAGTAATTAAATTATCATTTTTAATCTAAAAATGCAACTTATAATTATTTCATAAATGACAAATATCATGGATCGAACCTGAAGTTATATCGTATTTTTGCATTTCAATTTTATTAGAAAACATGGAAACTCTTAAAGATATATCGACCCTAGAAGATATTAAACAAATGGTGAACAGCTTTTATGATAATGTTAGAAAAGACGATCTAATTGGTCCTATTTTCAATGATAAACTTCAAGATCGCTGGGAACCGCATTTGCAAAAAATGTATGGTTTTTGGCAGACTATTTTATTTGATGTTCGCGCTTATTCCGGAACACCTTTTCCTCCGCACAAACAATTACCGGTTGATAAAACTCATTTTGACCGCTGGATTCAGATTTTCAATACTACAATCGATGCACAATTTGCAGGTGTAATTACTGAAGAAGCAAAAATGCGTGCCACAAATATGGCTTTTATGTTCAACCACAAAATTGAATATTTTAGGAATGCCGAAAATGAGTTACGAAATTCATCTGGTAAATCTTAAAATAGCTGACAAATTAAATTTGGATACTATTTTAAATTAAATAAATTTGATTGACCCAAATACTATCAAAAAACCAATCAATTATTTAAAATGAAAAAAGTTATCCTGTTCTTTATAATCTGTTTCTCTTTTTTTAATTTCTTAAATGCACAATCGCAAGTTCCAGCTTTTAATTTATATAAAGGAACTGTCGACGGAAAAATAGCTGTAACCGTTTATATCAAAACAGAAGAAAATCCATGTACTGCCGATTTAATGTATACATCCATGTATCGATATGACAAATCAAAAAAATGGATTCAGCTTGATATTACGCAAAATAAAAAGAAAGAAAATGAATTTGTTTTAGTTGAACACGGTTTTAGCGGTGTATTAATTTTAAAGAAAACCGGAAATACTTTTACGGGTTTATGGATTAGTTCTGATGCTAAAAAACAATTACCTGTCGACTTGAAAGAAGCCGCAATGACGAAGAAAGAGCTTGAAAACTTCGAGAAAACATTGGATAAAGTTAATTATGAAAATAATGACTGCTAAAATTTAGTTTTCTGCCAAGTTCAAAAAATCTATAAAAACGCAATAAAAATCACTTTCGAATAAAAATTTTGTGATGAATAGCAAAAAATAGCGACCTAAATTCGTAATTTTACATTCTAATCTACAACGTTTTCGAAATGAATGCATCTATAGAAACCAATCCGTTATTAGAACGATTGCCAAAACATTTAAAGCAATTTATTAAGCCTCAGGATTATAGTGATTACACACCTATTAATCAGGCGGTTTGGCGATATGTTATGCGTAAAAATGTAGATTATCTTTCTAAGGTTGCACATCATTCGTATTTAGAAGGTTTACGTAAAACCGGAATCGAAATCGATTCTATTCCGAGTATGTACGGAATGAACCGTATTCTAACTGAAATTGGCTGGGCTGCAGTTGCTGTTGACGGATTTATTCCGCCAAACGCTTTTATGGAGTTTCAGGCTTATAACGTTTTGGTTATTGCTTCAGATATTAGACAATTAGAACATATTGAATATACACCTGCACCAGATATTATTCACGAAGGTGCCGGCCACGCTCCTATTATTGCAAATCCTGAATATGCGGAATATTTGAGACGTTTTGGTGAAATTGGCTGTAAAGCAATTTCATCTCACAAAGATTATCAAATGTATGAAGCGATTCGTTTGCTTTCAATTTTAAAAGAAGCCGAAGATACGCCGCAAGATAAAATCGACGAAGCCGAAAAAGCAGTTGCTGATTTACAAAACGATATGGGCGAATTGTCTGAAATGGCTCAAATTCGAAACCTGCATTGGTGGACAGTTGAATACGGTTTGATTGGAACGGTTGAAGATCCAAAAATTTACGGGGCAGGATTACTTTCTTCAATTGGTGAAAGTGCCTGGTGTATGACAGATAACGTGAAGAAAATCCCTTATGATATTTCGGCTGCGAATCAAAATTTTGATATTACGCAGTTGCAGCCGCAGCTTTATGTAACGCCTACTTTTTCTTATTTAAGTTTGATTCTGGAAGAGTTTGCTAATAAAATGGCACTTCGTACCGGAGGACTTTCGGGAATTAAAAAACTAATTCAGTCGAATGCTTTAGGAACAATTGAGTTGAGTACTGGTTTACAAGTTTCTGGAGTTTTTACGAATGTTATTGAAGACGAAGGAAAACCGGTTTACATTCAAACAACCGGAAAAACGGCTTTATCGTATCGTGAAAAAGAATTAGTGGGCCACGGAACTCTAACGCATCCACACGGATTTGGAAGTCCGATTGGGAAACTAAAAGGTTTTAATCTGGCGATTGAAGATATGAGTCCGAAGGATTTGCAGGCTTACAGCATTGTTGAAAATGAAACTGTAAAACTGGAGTTTGAAGGTAATATTATTGTTGAAGGTGAAATTATTACAGGCTCCCGAAACTTACACGGAGAAATTATTTTAATCAGTTTTAGAAATTGTACTGTTACGCATGGCGAAACTATTTTGTTTCAGCCTGACTGGGGAAATTACGATATGGCGATTGGTAAAAAAGTGATTTCGGCATTTTCTGGCCCAGCTGATGTAAACAGTTTTGATTTAATAAATATTGTTCCGACAACTAAAACCATAAAAGCAAAACATACTGATGAACGTGATGAATTGGAGAACTTATATGCGTCAGTTAGAGATATTAGAAAAAATAAAGGTTCTAAAACGGAACTAAAATCTATTTTTGAAAACCTGAAAAATAATCATTCAAACGATTGGTTATTATCTGTTGAAATTGCGGAGCTTTTGAAGGATTCAGATGAAAAACAGCTTTTACAGGAAGTTTTGGTTCATTTAGATCAATTAAAAGAAAAACGCCCTGAAATTGCGCATTTGATTTCTGGGGGATTGGATTTGATTTTTGATAGTTCGTTGCCTCAAAGACACTAAGCCGCTAAGTTTTTTTGCCCGCAGATTTTACTGATTTAAACTGATATGCGCTGATTTATTTTTCATAAAGTTTTTCACAATCTTGTCATTTCGAGAAACGAGAAATGACAAACATTAAGATTAATCATTACTTTAAATTTAGCGTCTTAGCGCCTTTGTGGCAAACCTCTACAGCTTCAAATCCTGATTCAACTCAGTCTCAGACTCAATTGTTTTTCCGTTGTATTGTAATTTCCAACCCATTGAATTTGTCATTATTAAGATTTTTGACAGCTCACTTATTAATCTATTTTGGGCGTTTGTTTTTAGGGTTGATTTTTCGATTTTTTTAGCCAGGTTGGCTTTTACCGATTTGTTGATTTTATTGTAATCGTCGCCCGTAAACGGATTCAGTTTACTTTGTTCGACATCATAAAACTGAATATCGGGATTTATAGTGATTTCTTCTTTTGGGATATTTAAAATCGTAATGGTTTTGTTTTTTTCGTCGATATCGTATTTCATTTTATGCAAATCGTAGGCAACTGTAACATTGGCATTTACCACAATAAGTGCCTTTTTCTCAAATGAAATCATATCCATCAAATACTTCTGCTGATTTTTATAAGTGATCACTTCAGAGAAATGCCCTTCGGTAACAACCAGTTTTCCAACATTTAAAATTTGCTGCTGAATTAAATTGGTATTATAATCAATTGTAGAGTCGTCATCTTTTTTAAACTGGCAGTATTTAAAAGCCAGAACAATAACTAAAATAGTAATACCGATACTAATAATTCTTTTGATCAAGTTTTGCATTCCAATAAATTATTTAGACGAATTTACTTCTTTTTTTTGAAGGTGACTAAAGTTTTTTTGCCACGAATTTCACTAATTTTCACTAATTCTATGCGTTGTATCTATTGGTCAATTCATAAATAAGCATCTTCAAAAAAATTCGTGAAAATTCGTGAAATTCGTGGCAAAAAAAAATCGTGTCAAAACTTTTTCTAAAAAGGATATCCAATCGCGATATTCAAAATCAGGTTGTCTTTTCGCCATGGTCCGCTTCCGAAATTAATATCATCGATTACCCATCTTTGCCCGTCTGGCAGCGCTGGATTTCTAAGAGGAAAAGCCAAATCAGTTCTTAAAACAAGGAATGACAAATCGAAACGCAATCCGGCTCCTGCTCCAATGGCAAGCTCTTTCATAAAATCTTTTGAGATCTCAGCTCCGGGCTTATTAGGATCGGCATTTAAGAGCCAAATATTTCCTGCATCTATAAATAAAGCGCCTCTTACAACACTAAATAATTTTGCACGATATTCTGTATTGAATTCCAGTTTTAAATCTGCCGATTGATCTGGCGTATAATTGTTATTTGTCGTTGGCGGAATCACATAACTTCCCGGCCCTAAAGTTCTGGCTCTAAAGGCTCGAATACTATTGGTTCCTCCTACTACAAATTGTTTTGATGTAGGTAATGTATTTGAATTTCCATAAGCAAATCCAGCACCAACGATTAATCGGCTGGCTAATTCAC
This sequence comes from Flavobacterium panici, assembly GCF_903819335.1. Classification (GTDB taxonomy): domain Bacteria; phylum Bacteroidota; class Bacteroidia; order Flavobacteriales; family Flavobacteriaceae; genus Flavobacterium; species Flavobacterium panici. Next base: position 76,822 of record NZ_CAIJDE010000046.1, read on the forward strand.
TTTCTTTTCCTAATTTCAAATAATGCCTAAAATCTGATTTGATTTTCACATATTGGCTAAACGGAACATCAAATATGGTTTTTACTTTATTTGGATAATCTGCTCCTGTAACTAATCCCGTTATATTTCCCGCCAAATCTAATTCTCCATTAAAATAGATCGTATTTTTTCGGCGTTTCTGCATCGTGTTTGTATACGTATAACTGTAAGTCGGGCCAAAAATCAATTGTTTTTCGATTACCTTTTCTAATGCAGGATCTTGCTTTATATCTTCTAAATATTCAGCCGTAACATGGTTTGGACTCACATAAGTTATATCTATCACATTTAATTGATGTTCTTTTCGAATATTTTCTTTCCATAAATATCCAAAAGAGGCATTAAAGGAATTCAACGCATACAATTGTGTTCTTTTTTGATATTCATATCGTAGTGTCGCTTTGGTTCTTGGCACATATTCACTGTTTCCCTGAATATTAAAAGGCGATATAAATCTCGGCCAGGTCAAACTAACTTCTCCTCCAAGTTTATAAATATTTTTCCCTTTGTTAACTCCACCAAGCTGGAAATCGGCACCGCCAAAAACAGAAGCTGTAAATAGTTCCGCCCCTTTAAAAAAGTTTCGGTTATTCCAGTTTAGATTAACTTCTGTCCCTGTATAACTGGCTGAATTAGTTTTTCCTAAAACCTCAACCCTAATAAACTTTTTAGGCAGAAGCGTTAAGTAATAATACGAATCTAAAGTCTTTGGAATACTGTCTGATGGTTTAAATTCATTTTTTACAAAGCTGAATGTTCCCAGATTTACAAAACGGTTTAAGGTTAAATTATGATCTTTTCTATTGTATAAATCTCCTTTTTTAAAATATATCGTTCGATCGTAAATCCTTGGCTTAAAGGTTTCAGTTGTATCGATGATTGTAAAATCTTTGTATTTTGTAATATCTCTTTTTCTATAAACCACACTGTCATTCGAAAGAGAATAATTTGGATACACATAAATATTATTGATTTTATACGCTGTAAGGGCTTTTGGCGGCGTATCTGGCTTTATTACAATTCTAACTTTTACTTCGTGATCGCCTTTGCTGCTGTCTACCTGAGCCAAAAGGTAATCTGGGTTAAAATAAAAATAGCCTTTCTCTTTAAGTCTGGCGTCAATTCGTTCTCTTTCGGCTTTTATAACGTCCAAATCATACGGCTTTCCAACTTTCAATAAACTTCTTCGGCTTGATCTTCCTATAATTCTGGACATTGCCAAAGAGTCATCAGGAAAAGTCACGCTTTTAATGATATATTGTTTTTTAGGAATAACGGTATATTCTGCCGTAACTCGTTTGTTTCGAACTGTAGAATCGGCGCTGACACGGGTTTTAAAATAGCCTCGGTTTTCGGTAAAATTTCTTAAAACAGAAGCATTATAATCTAAATCGACTTTACTGAAAAGTACAGGCGGCTCACCTACTTTATTTCGAAGCCAATATCTGGTTCCTTTTTGTTTTTTAGGCTCTCCGGCAAGATTGTATATCCATAATTTAGGACGTAATCCTAAAATTTGTTTGTTTGGTTTTGGACGCAATAAATCTTCTAATTCTTTTTCGAGTGCTTTTCTTTCTTTTTTCTTTATTAAAGAATCTTTGACTTTTACAGAACCGCCAACGTAAAGCAAATCGCCTTCTGGCAGATATTTTGTATTACTGCAGCCTAAAACAAAAAACAGGCAAAACAGTACAAAATACTTTATATATTGATTTTCTATATGATTATGTTTTTTGTTCATTTCCTTCAATTTGATTTTCCTGCTGCTCTTCTTCTAATTTTTCCTTTTCTTTTGCTTCTTTCTTTTTTTGTTTTTCTTTCTCTTTACGGACTTTTTCTTCACGTATCATTTGCTTTTCTTGTTCTGAACGATGAAAAAGCTCTCTGAATTTATTGTAACTCATCGTAATGATGAAAGCAACACCCGTTTCTACAACCTGACCTTCAACTGCTACCTGATATTGATTTTTTCTGTAAGCACGAACCATATAACGTCCGTCTTTGGTAAGCTGATAATCCAGCGCAACGTCTCCTGCAATGTTGGTGCTTTCTTCGTTGGCACGCTCCGCACCTTCAACACCAAAACTACTTCCTACAGTAACTTTTAATCTGTCATCCAGCAGTTTTTTAGAAACGGCAACATTCAAATCGGTTCTATTTTGCATCGTTCCGGAGGTATAATCTTCTGTAGATTCTAAATCAAAATTGACTTCAAATCCCGTAATTAATTCTCCAGCCAGATTGTTTAATTGCTGCGAAAGAATTTTGCTCACACTTTGTCTTGCCAAAGATTCTGCATTTGTACCGCCGCTTTCACTTGCAAACGGATTTTCACCCACAAATCGGTTTAATAATAAAAGGGCAAAAACCTGTTTATTTAGTTCTGCCGGATCTTGTTCTAATTGTTTCAGCTTGGTTTGTGTAAGTTCAACCACATCCGAAGAAACATCGTAATTCCCTTCCGGAAGTACAATTCCAAAAGAAATTTCCGGCTTCATTAATTCTCCCTTCATTTTCAGTAAAGTCTGAAACGGAAGTTTTTGTTTGTATGTATTTCTTACAGCTGAATCATCGTTTCCAAGCTGATTTCCGAGTAAATCGATTGGCGCAGCATTTACTTTATAAATTGCCGTAATATTTAAATTTGCCATTGTAGGTTCACCGTTCCAGGTGATAAAACTTCCTTTTTGTATATCAAATTTTCTTCGGATTCCGTTAAAATTCATTTCATACGCACCATCTGTAAACTCGTATTTTCCGGTCAAAGTTGTTTTTCCAGATTTGTCGATTCCGCCAACTAATTCAGCTTCACCTTTCAGTTTCAAATAATCACCGTTTCCTTTATCAATAAGTAAAGTCAATTCTGCTTCTTTATCAATCGAAATGGCTACATTCACGTCCATTCCTTTTACATCAGACTGATTCAGTTCATTTTGCAGCTCAACAGTTTGTTTCAGGTACATATTATCTTCATCAACAAACTCTACAATTCCTTCACGATCTGCAATAGATGGATCTGACTGCGGCATTACAACCGTAAACTTGGTTTCTTTATTGATTTTAATTGTTCCATCGACAACCGGGCTGTCCAGATTTCCTGTAATATTTAGTTTGGTATCCAGGAACATATCACCATAAAACAAATCGTTATCAACTTCTTTAGAATGTATGGCTCTAAAATCATCTGCTGCAACAACTAAATCAAAATTATAACTCTTGAAATCAGGAGACTGAACCGTTCCGTCTACAGATAATTCGTTGTCGTTTTCGTCATTAAGCGTGAATTTATCAAAGGTAATTACATCATTATTAAAAGTGATTTTTTCATTATCGGTTTTAAAGAAGGAATTCAGCTGTGTGATTCTAAAACCGGCATCGTTAAAGTTTAATTCGCCCGCAACTTTTGGACTTGATGCGTTGCCAGCAACTTTAAAATTTCCCGATAGATATCCCGTTCCGTCTGTTACGTTACCCATTGTAAAACCCTGAATACTTTTGATATACAATTTATTGATATCTAAATTTAAATCAAGATTTCCGTCATCCATTTTGTAATTCCCGGTCAGGTTTACCTCGTTTCCTTCTCCGGTTAATGCCACATTTGCATTTAATAAATTATTGGTTTTATTATCCACTTTTATTTCAATGTCACCAACTGCATCTCCTCTAAAAGCAAAATCATCAATTTTTAAATCAGAAGTAAAAGTTGGGTTTGTCATTACGTTTTCGACAACAGCATTTCCGTTAATTAAACCCTGCATTAACAGTTTATCTTTTTTAACCATGTTCATAATGGTTTCGATTTTGAAGTTTACAAAATCGACTTGCAGCGGCGCATTGTCCTGTGTTCCCTGCGATTGAATTTTTAATTCATTTCCGTTATTGTTCAGGAAAAATTTATTGACGTAAAGACGTTTGTCTCCAAATTCAATTGCATTTTCAGGATCAATATTCCACTTGTCATAATTTAAAATGAAGTTTTCGGCATCGATTTTAAATATGTTTTTAGAATTTTCTGCTTTAAATTCTCCTGCTATAAAATATTGCTGTTTCTCTTTTGCATCCTGAACTTCAAGCGCATAAGTCAAAATATTATTTTCTACTTTTCCGGATAAACTAGTAAACGGAATTTTTAATGAACCGCTTTCAATAGTGGCAATAGAAACAGAATATTCTAAAGCATTTTCTTTGGCTTCAATATTAATTTTTCCGTCGGCAATTGTGTTTTCCGCATATACGATTCTTGGAATTGTTCCTCTTATTTCTAATGAATCGGTTACGTTATTGTATTTTCCAGTGATTTTAATTGGCTCTAAACCTGTCAGTTTCGGAATCAGTTTAAAAAGAATCGGATCGTTATCAACAGTTAATGTAAAAGCCAAACGCTGCTCGTCAGATTCTCCGTTTGCTTTCGGAGTTTTCAAATCGATATATTTTGACAATGATTTTTTTATCGCTGCTGTCAAAGTGGTCAATTTGTATTTTCCATCAACCTCAGCTTTTAAAAACTGAGAAGATATTTTAATATTGTTTCGGGTATTATCTGAAAAAGCAATGACACGAACCGAATCTAAAACGATTGGTTCTTTATCCTGTAAAATCTGAATGTTCGAAAGAAATACTTTTCCGTTCAAAAAATCCGGATTACTGTTGGCAATATCCGCATCAACATTACCGCGAAGTTTCATCGGTCCGGCATGAAGATTTAGTTTTTCCAGATCGGCAATATCCAGGTTTAGTTTTAATTTTATTGACGGATATTTTTCTTGTGTGTTTCCGCTCGCAGTCAAATCAAAATTTAAATTCGGGTCTTGCATTCCAGATTTTACTGCGAATGAACCGTTTGCAATATTTCCTTTTAAAGCTAAATCTCTATACGTATATCTGTTGAAAACTGCTTTCTGCACAATTCCGTCTAATTCTGCTTTTGCTGTTTTCGGGTCCAAACCATTCCCTTTTACTTTCGCTTTAAGCGTAATTTTTCCAATTGAATCGTTTTTGATTAATCTTCCTAAATCAAAATCAAGTAAATAAACGGTTGCATCGTATTTCTCTTTTTTCTTAACTCGCTGATCGAATAAAGCATCAACTTTTGCATTTCCGAAACTACTATTTAAAGCCAGATTAGTTTTGAAATTCTGAACAGAACCTTTAAATTTTCCCTGCAGGTTTATTTGTGATGGAAGCTGAATATTTTTCGGAATTGTTCCGGCTGGTACAAACGTATTTATGTCTTTAGAAGTCGTAGCAATTTTTTTGATATCTAAATCATAATATGCTCTTTGCGCATCAGGAAGTCCGGTTATTTTCCCCGAAAGGGAAACTTTTGTAGTTCCAATTCCGCTCATTTCGAATTTCGGAATATTCAAATCTTTTACTTTTCCGTTTACACGACTGTTTATGTATAAAACAGCATTTGGATTACTCTTAAACGGATTTGTTTTCTGTAAATCGGGAGCAAATAACAAAATGTCTTTAAACCCTATTTTTGAATCTTTAAAATTAGCATCGACAGCAAGATTTGCAATATCTTTTTGAAGCGCTGCGAGTGACTTGTATTCAACTTTGATTTTATCTTTTACAAGGGTTTGCGGTGTTTTTAAATACAGATTAATTAAATAGGCATTTTTTGGACCGTAGAAAAAATCTGTTTTTAAAGATTGAATGTTCAATCCACTTTTTTCTGTTGCTGCCAGTGATTTTATATTGCCCGAAATAATATTGTTACCATAATATAATTTCTCGGCTTCAAGATTGAATTTACTTAGATTTAAATGGCTGTAATCGATTCCTCTTGAAGTTGGTTTCGATTGCATATTATCAAATTTAAAAGCAATGTTTTGTATGTTGACTTTATTTAGTTTTGCTTTCCAGCCTGCTTGTTTTATCGCTGTTGTATCTAAATTTGGAGTTTGTATTTGTTTATCTTTTACTCCTAAACGCAGATTTCCGCTAAGATTTTTTAATTCGAAAGTATCGAAATCTAAAAGTTGTTTGTTTAAGTCGATTTCATTTACAGATAAATTCAGATTTCCGAGTTTTATTCCCGAATCTAATTTTGAATCTTTATTATCATAAGCAACATCAATTTTTGACAAACTGATTTTTCCCAGTTTTAATTTGAAGTCTTTGCGTTTTGAAATGGTATCTACGGTTTTTACCGAAACAACTGCAATTTGTTCCACAACATCTTGATTTAAAACTAATTTTAATCCATTTAAATCGATATTCGGAATATCAAAATCCATTTTATCCAAATCGAATTTATTGAATTTAGTATCGAAATGCGTCAGTTTTACGGCAATATCATTTTTAGAATAATCGTCTTTAAAATTAAATTTGATGTTATCCAGATTTACTTTTACAACTGAAATTTTAAATGGTTTAGCATTTGGATCTTCAACTTTGGGTTCTTTTGATTCGAATGCTTTTATGATATAATCGAAATTGAAAACCCCGTCTTTATTTCGGGAAATATTGGCTTTTACATTTTCAAGAGAAACAGAATTGATTTCGAGTTCACTGCTAACCAATTTAAAAAGGTCAACATCGATTTCTAAACGTTTCCCTGCCAGCAAAGTATCTTTTTTTTGATCTTCAAAATAAAAACCTTCCAGAACTACATCTTTCGGAAATTTGATAGAAATATGATCTAATGAAACTTTGGTTTTTATTTTTTTATGGAGATACGAAATCGCTTTGTCTTTGGTGAAATTTTGAACAGAAGGAACCTGAATTAATATAATAAGAAGTAATAAAAGTGCAACTACAGAAACCACGCACCATAATAGTACACGAAGTGTTTTTTTTACGTAATAAATTGGTTTCTTATTCATAGATCAATAAAATACAGGATTTAATTGCTTCTGAAAAAAGCATGGTTATACATCTTACAAAAATGGAAAATTTAAACCTTTAACAATTTACATAATTATTGGGAATTATTCTAAAATTTCACTGTAAAATAGTTAATTTCTTACTTTTGAATTTTAGCCACGAAGGCGCTAAGACACAAAGTTTTTTTATGCTTAAATATTTTATAAGAACGTTTTGTGCTTAATGAAAATTAAAATTTAATATGGAATCTTTTCTTCTAAAAGATTCATTTTCTGCTGAAGTTTGGCAAGGAATTTTTGGTGTTGTTCAGAATCTGGATTGAAGCTTCTGTGACGCAGGCTTTTTTGAATTTCATCTACTTCCTGCATTATTGAGATGCTTTCTTGCGAAATATAATTTTCGCTGAAAAGTTTCCAGATATAATCGATAGCGATTTGGTTGGGGTGAAGCATATCTTCGTTATAAAAACGATAATCGCGAAGTTCATCCATCAGGATTTCGTACGATGGAAAGTATTCAGTGTTCAGTTTAAAGTGTTCCGTATTTAACGCAGCATGCAGCGCTGAAAATAAATGTGATTTACTTAATTGATTTTCTACAAAACCATCTTTAATGTGGCGTACTGGTGAAATCGTGAAAATGAAATTGATTTCTGGATTTAAAGTCTGAATTAAATCGACTGTGTTTTGAATACTTTTTTGAATTACATCAACTGATAGTAATTCTTTTAAAAATTGTTTTTGAGGAACTTTATGACAATTGGCGGCGATTTCGGTGCTTTCGATATTTCTGTAAATCCATGAAGTTCCAAATGTGATAATGATATGTGTGGCTTCTTTTAACTTTTTGTTGGTTTCTGTAACGGCTTTGTTGAGTGTTTCTAACAATTCTTGTCGGTCAGCATTACTTAAATCGGAATGAACTTCAAAGCTATGCCAACGTTCGTTGTGAAAGAAAACGTCTTTTTCTGTAAACAATTCTTCTTTACAAACCCGACTAAATAATTTCTCTATTGAAACGGGATTGAATATAATTCCAAACGGATTTGTTTCATTTTGAAACTTAAAATAATCAAATTTCTCCGCCATATTTTCTGCAAAACAAGAACCTACAGAAAGTATCTTCGAATTATAATCGATTGGATTGTTGCTTTTTGAAATTGGAATTTGAGTTCTGAATTGCATGGCATATTATTTAAACACGAATTTCACCAATTTTTACCAATAAAAAAACCAAATACATGAAGTATTTGGTTCTGGGTAATTAATATAAATATTTTGTAATGGTTGTTACTTGTTTTCCTCCTTTATAATATGTTTCTAAGATTGGATATCCTTTCATATCATATTTATAGTCTTTTATATCAAGGTAATCACTTGAATCGACAGAAAAACTACTTAAACGATTATTAAAAGATGATTCTTCTTCATTTATAAGTGAACTCATACCTGTAATATTTTTAAAAGGAGAATTCATATTATCATAAACATAAGTATATGTATAAGAAGTGATGCCTGTTTTTGTTTTTACATAATCCCTTTTAATCAGATTTCCATTTTTAATCTTAAGTAAAGAAAAATAATCATCTTCTGCTTCGATCTTAGTTATATAATCTGTACTAAATCTTTGTTCTTTAACTAAAGTATCTGATAAATATGTGTACACCGATCTTATATTAATTTTACGAGGAGATGATGCCCAATTGTCCAGATATTTAATTGATGCTAATCTTCCATTTGTATAAGAATAGGTCTCTTCGTTAATTTTAACTTCTTTACCTTGAACAATATTATAATACGTTTTACCCACAATTACATTATCCTCATAATGGTAATAAATTTTATCTTTTTTATAGGATATACTTTTAATTTTATTCTTATCGTAAGAAAAAAGAGCAGTATCAGAACTAAAACCAGGATAAATAGATATTATGGCTTTAGGTAATATTGTCGTATCATCTTTAGTATTATCACTATCATTACTTGCATCACTTGAACATGAAAGGAATGTAAAAATTAAAATTAAGAAAAGGAGTAAATTCTTTTTCATTTGGCATGTATTAGATTTATACAAACAAACATATCGCACACCACTTAAAAAAATGAGCTATTCCTGTCATTTTACTATTATAATAAGGTATTTTTTATCTCAAGAACTAGTTGATGCATTCTATTCTATTCAATAATAATCTTTATCATTATAATATAATTTCTCAAATAAATACCAATACTTGCTCATTGTGTTATTAAACAATAATCCCTTCGATATAAGCTAAAAATCAATTATTAAAAATTTACATTTTTAATAACAAAAATCAACTCCATCAAGACAAACTATTGCTTACTTTTGCATCTTCCATTTTTTTATACTCTATATGAAATTATTATATTCTTATATAATCAAACACAAAATGCTTTTGCTTTTTGCTTTGATTATGGCCTCTATAAACATTTGTTTCAGTTTATCAGACTCTATTATTACCGGTAAATTAATGCAGGATTGCGGTGTTGGATTACACAAATACGAAGGAAATCCAACTGGTTTTATCAAATCACTTTCTTTCTGGCTTGGGCTTTCACTTGGTGCTGCGATGATTTCCAGAATTACCAAAAACTTTCAGGATTATTTCACTAATGTTGTGATCCAGAGAACCGGCGCTCAAATGTATACCGACGGAATTAAAAAATCCCTCGATTTACCTTACGCCGAATTTGAAGATCAGCGAAGCGGTGAAACTTTGAGTAAGTTAACCAAAGTTAGGTCTGATTCTGAAAAATTAATTACACTTTCGATTTCTTTGATTTTTCAAACCGTTATCGGATTCATTTTTGTAATTCTTTATGTTGCCCGAATTGATTTTCGAATCTCACTTATCTTTTTAATTACAGCTCCAATTATTGCTTTGGTAAGTTCTTATTTGGGTAAAAAGATTAAGATAGTTTCTAAAAAAATTGTCAATCAAACGAATGCTTTGGCAGGTTCTACAACAGAGAGTTTACGAAACATCGAATTGGTAAAAAGTCTTGGTTTAACGTACCAAGAAGAGAAACGTTTGAACTTAAACACATTTAAAATTCTGCAATTAGAATTAGAAAAAATCAGATTTATTCGAAGTTTGAGTTTTATTCAGGGAACAACAGTTCACTTTTTAAGAACTTGCGTTGTTTTCACTTTGTATTATTTCTTATTTGGAGGAAAAATTATTGTGGGTGATTTGCTGACAATGGTATTCTTTACGTTTTTCATTTTTGGTCCGCTTCAGGAACTTGGAAATTTCATTATTGCATTGAATGAAACTAAAGTTTCGATGGAAAACTTTAAAACATTATTAAGCGCTCCAAAAGAATTCCGTCCAAAAAATCCAAAACATGTTGGGGCAATTCAGTCGTTATTATTTTCGAATGTAAGTTTTCAGCATAAAACGGCAAAATTCAAAGCCGTTGAAAATATCAATTTTGAAATCAAACAAGGTCAAACTGTTGCGTTTGTCGGTCCGTCTGGTTCAGGGAAAACAACTTTGGTTAAGTTATTAGTTGGTTTATATACTCCGGCCGAAGGTCAGGTTCTTTATAATGATATTGATTCTACAGAAATTGATTTACTAGACTTAAGAAAACAATTAGGTTTTGTAACGCAGGATGCGCAATTATTCTCTGGAACAATTCGCGAAAACTTATTATTCGTTAAACCAAATGCAACCGATGAAGAGTTATACGACGCTCTAAAAAGAGCAAGCTGTGATAAACTTCTTAAACGTGCAGAAGATGGTTTAAACACTACAATTGGTGAAGGCGGAATCAAAGTTTCGGGTGGAGAAAAACAACGTTTATCTATTGCCAGAGCGATTCTTAGAAATCCGAATTTATTGATTTTTGATGAAGCAACTTCTGCTTTAGATTCTATTACTGAAGAAGAAATTAATGCTACAATTAGAAATATATCTGATAAAAACAGAATCACCGTTTTAATCGCGCACCGTTTATCAACTGTAATGCATGCTGATAGAATTTTTGTTCTGGAACAAGGTAAAATCATCGAGCAAGGTAAACATGATGATTTAATTGTAGAGAGAGGTTTGTATTACGCTATGTGGCGTCAGCAAATTGGGGAACGAAAATAGTTGCGCGTAAAGAATCTCGCAAAGTCGCAGAGTCGCAAAGTTTTTTTTAAGCTTTGCGACTCTGCTTTTATTTAAAGTTTTTTAAGTGTTTAATTAAAGATTTGAAACTACCCTTTTTATACCAAATTTGATAATTGGTACATTGAAGTTTATAAGTAGACCTAGTTTCATTTTTGTGATTTTAAGATAAGTCAGCACTTGTTTTGCGTGGATATCTGTTAGCTGTTCTATTGATTTTATTTCTAAAATCACTTTATTTTCTACTATTAAATCTGCTCTAAAACCAATATCTAAATTTATTTGATCCCAAATAACAGGCAACGTTTTTTGTCTTTCTACACTCAACCCTCTCTTTGTCAATTCATGATGTAAAATAGCTTCATATACTGACTCCAACAATCCAGGCCCCAATTTTACATGTATTTTATAACAAGCATCAACTACAACAGCCGAAATTTCATTCTCAGTCATTTTAAAATATTAAAGTAAAAACTTACAAATGTAGTTTATTAAACCAAAAAAAATCGCAAGGTTTAAAAAACTTTGCGACTTCGCGTCTTTGCGAGATTAAAAAAAAATTAATAAACTCAATACTTAGCGAGCAAGACTATTCCAAAAAAAATCGAAAAGCTTAAAAAAACTTTGCGACTCTGCGACTTTGCGAGATTAAAAAAAAACTTACTTTAAAAACTCAACTGCCTTAGACAAAGCCTCAGCAATTCCAGCAGCATTTTTTCCTTTTCCAGATGCGAAGAAAGGCTGTCCTCCTCCATTTCCGTCAATATATTTACCTAATTCTTTGATTACTGCATTAGCATTTAAGCCTTTACTTGCAACCAATTCTTTAGCGATATAACAGTGAATATTTGGTAAACCATCTTCAACAGAAGCTAAAAAAACAAATGAATCTGGTTTTGAACTTCCTAAAGCTGAAGCTAAATCTTTTGTAGAAGCCATGCTTAAATCAACTTGTTTAGCAAGGAAATTTACTCCGTTTACTTCTTGAAAATCTTTCTCTAATTCTGTTTTTAAAGCGCCTACTTTTTCTTTAAGCAACTGCTCTACTTGTTTTTTCAACTTAGCATTATCATCCTGAAGAGAAGCAACAGATTTCAAAATATCCTGTGGATTTTTAAGCGTTTCTTTTATCTCTGCCAATGTATTTTCCTGGTTTAGATAGAAGTTTTTCACCGCATCACCAGTTATCGCTTCGATACGACGAATTCCTGCCGCAACAGCACCTTCAGAAATAATTTTGAAATGCCAGATCTCTGCTGTATTTTTTACGTGAATACCTCCACATAACTCTTTACTTTCACCAAATTCAATCATACGAACATTATCGCCGTATTTCTCACCAAATAAAGCCATTGCGCCTTTATCTAATGCTTCCTGAATTGGAATGTTTCTGTGTTCAACCAACTGTAATTGTGCTTCGATTTGAGCATTTACAGAAGCCTCAACTTGTTTAATCTCTTCATCCGAAACTTTACTGAAATGAGAAAAGTCAAAACGCAGGTAATTTGAATTTACCAACGATCCTTTTTGCTCCACATGCGTTCCTAAAATAGTTCTCAAAGCTAAATGCATTAAATGCGTAGCGGAGTGATTTTTAGAAGTTGAAGTTCTTAAATCAGTATTTACTTTTGCTGCAAAACCTGCTTCTACATTTTCGGGAAGTTGTTTTGCGAAATGTAAAATCAAGTTATTTTCTTTCTTGGTATCGATAATTTCAATTGTTTCGTTTGCCGAAACCAATGTTCCTTTATCACCAACTTGTCCTCCCCCTTCTGGATAAAATGGCGTATTATCTAAAACGATTTGGTACAAAATACCATCTTTTTTAGAATCAACTTTTCTGATACGAGTAATTTTTACTTCGTTTTCAATTTTATCATAACCTACAAATGTTTCTACATTTCCAGGAATCAAAACATTCCAGTCTTCTGTTGAAACTTCAGAAGCGGCACGAGAACGTGTTTTTTGTTTTTGCAATTCAACTTCAAATTCTGCTTCATTATAAGAGAAACCTTTTTCTTTTAGGATCAAAGCTGTCAAATCTTTTGGAAAACCAAACGTATCATACAACTCAAAAACCTTAGCGCCAGAAACTTCTTTTCCTGTAGTTTCTGTAACTACATTTTCTAACAATTGTAAACCTTGATCCAAAGTTCTTAAGAAAGAAGCTTCTTCTTCACGAATTACATTGGTAACTAATTGCTGCTGCGATTTAATTTCAGGGAAAAATTCTTCCATTTGGTTTGCCAGAACTTCTACCAATTTATTAATAAAAGGTTCTTTTGTGTTTAAGAATGTAAACCCGTAACGAATTGCACGACGCAAAATTCTACGAATCACATATCCAGCTCCCGTGTTTGATGGTAATTGCCCGTCAGCAATTGCAAAAGCAACCGCACGAACGTGATCTACAATAACACGAATTGCAATATTGGTTTTATTTTGTTCTTCTGAGATGTTTTTTACTTCATCAGATGTATATTTTAAACCTGTAATTTGTTCTACTTTTTCGATAAGCGGTGTAAAAACATCTGTATCATAATTTGATGTTTTTCCTTGCAAAGCCATACACAAACGCTCAAATCCCATTCCGGTATCAACGTGTTGTGCAGGAAGTTTTTCTAACGATCCGTCAGCTTTACGGTTGAATTCCATGAATACATTATTCCAGATTTCAACTACCTGCGGGTGATCGTTATTTACCAAACTTTTTCCTGTAACTAAAGCTTTTTCAGCTTCCGGACGTAAATCAACGTGAATTTCAGAACAAGGTCCGCATGGTCCCTGATCTCCCATTTCCCAGAAATTGTCTTTTTTATTTCCAAGAATAATTCTATCCTCGTCAATTAATGTTTTCCAGATATCCCAAGCTTCCTGGTCAAAAGGAACATTATCTTCTTTGCTTCCTTCAAAAACAGAAACATAAAGATTTTCTTTTGGAATTTTATAAACTTCTGTCAAAAGCTGCCAAGCCCAGTTGATTGCTTCTTTTTTGAAGTAATCTCCAAAAGACCAGTTCCCTAACATCTCAAACATAGTATGATGATAGGTATCAAAACCTACATCTTCAAGGTCATTATGTTTTCCTGAAACACGAAGACATTTTTGCGTATCGGCTATTCTTGGACTTTTTGGAGTTCCGTTCCCTAAGAAAAATTCCTTAAACTGGGCCATTCCCGAGTTATTGAACATTAAGGTTGGATCGTCTTTAAGAACGATTGGAGCCGATGGAACAATAAGGTGTCCATTGCTTTTAAAAAAGTCTAAAAATTGCTTACGTACGTCTTGTGATTTCATATTTAAATTAGAAAATGTATCTGTTTACAAATGTGTCAATTTGATAATGTGATAATTAGAAATAATCTCAAATTAATAATGCGTTAATTTTAAAATCGAAAATTAAAACTTATGCTTTTCAACAATAAATTGCCTATTTTGCGCATTATATAATTATGTAATTCCCCCAAATTATCAAATTATTTTGTTCTTGTAAAAAAGCTGTCAACAATTGAAACATTTAGCACTATTGTTCGACTAATTGATTTTACAAGCTGCAAAAATAGCGTATTTTAAAATATGGCGAAAGTAAAATATTATTACGACTCAGAAAATCTGGCTTATACAAAAATAAAAACCAGAAAAAGAATCAAAATCGGTTATGCTTTACTGTTTTTAGTGGCTTCGGCATTGTTTGGATTTTTAGTTTTTGTACTTTTAATTAACACTCCGTATTTTGAAACGCCAAAAGATCGTTTACAGGCACGTGAAATTGAAAATTTAAAGCTGCAATATTCTATTTTGAATAAAAAACTGGACGAAATCGACGCTGCCGCAGAGGCTTTAGAAGAACGTGACAATAATATTTACAGAGTATATTTTAATAAAGCCGAAATTCCGGATTCTATTAGAAAAGCAGGTTTTAGAAACCCTGAAAGATATAAAACATTAGAAGGTTACAACAATTCGCAGCTGGTTTTGAATACGACAAAAAGAGTAGATAAACTTTCAAAAGAATTGGCGATTCAGTCTAAATCGTTAGATGAAATATTGAAATTAGCCGGTGCAAAAGAAAGTTTATTATTAGCGATTCCGGCTATTCAGCCTGTGCGAAATGAAAATTTGAAACGTGTTGCATCTGGTTTTGGATACAGGATCGACCCTTTCACGAAAGTGCGAAAAATGCACAACGGAATGGATTTTACTGCCAACACAGGAGCGCCTGTTTATGCCACGGGAGACGGCGTTGTGGCAAGGGCTGACAACACAGCTTCGGGCTTTGGGAACCATGTTGTGATCAGGCATGGTTTTGGATATGAGAGTTTGTATGCGCATTTAAGCAAATATAACTGCAGACCTGGACAACATGTCAAACGCGGTGATATTATAGGTTATGTGGGAAGTACTGGAAGATCTGAAGGGCCGCATTGTCATTACGAAGTACATAAAGATGGGAATGTTGTCAACCCGCTGAACTTCTATTATGGTAATATTTCGGCGGCAGAATACGTGGCAATTTCGAAAATGGCAAACCAGGAAAATCAGTCATTAGATTAATACTACAAAAAGTATTATTTTTGAAATAAATTAGAAACAAAAAAACATGCATATTGAGCTTTCAAAAGATAAAAGATATTACAGTATTGGCGAAGTTGCCAAGGCTTTTAATGTCAATGCATCCTTGATACGATTTTGGGACAGCGAATTTGATATACTGAAACCAAAAAAGAACGCCAAAGGCAACAGAATGTTTACTCCAGAGGATGTAACCAATCTGCAATTGATATATCATTTAGTTAAAGAAAGAGGTTTTACCCTTGAAGGTGCCAAAACACATTTAAAAGAAGGTCAGAAGAAAACATTAGATAAATTCGAAATAATACGTAAATTAGAGACCATAAAAACGCAATTGAACGACATCAAAAACGAATTGTAATTAAAAATAGAAATAAACTTAAATCAAAACAAATATGAAAAAGTGGTTAATCCCTGTAGGAATTATTATCGTATTTATTGCCATTATCGCATTTTGGTCGATTGGAATTAAAAATAGTGCTTTGCAATACAGCCAGGCTGTAAATAAAGAATGGGGTAACGTACAAACAGCTTACCAAAGAAGAAATGACCTTATTGGGAATTTAGTAAATACGGTTAAAGGTGCTGCGGATTTTGAAAAATCAACTTTAACAGCAGTAATCGAAGCTCGTGCAAAAGCGACTTCTGTAACAGTTGATCCAAGTAATGTAACTCCAGAGCAATTAAAAGAATTTAATCAGGCTCAAAGCGGTGTTTCTTCTTCTTTATCAAGATTATTGGTTTCTGTGGAACAATATCCAACATTGAAAGCAAACGAGAATTTCTTGAAATTGCAAGACGAATTAGCAAGTACAGAAAATCAGATTTTAACGGCTAGAACTCGTTTTAACGAATCTGTACAAGGTTATAATGGTTACATCTTAAAAATTCCAAATAACTGGTTCCTGAGCGAATACAAAGAAAAACCATACTTCGAGGCTTCTACCGGAGCAGACAAACCAGTTGAAGTAAAATTCTAAGAATTTAATATTTTTAGAAAATAATCTAAAATCACAAATCTAAACTCTAAAATATTTCACATGTCAAAAGTAGAAGATTTTTTAACCAAAGCAGAAGAGCAGGAAATTGTTGAAGCTATTCGCATGGCCGAAAATAATACTTCTGGCGAAATTAGGGTTCATATAGAAAAAACAACTTCTAAAGCTCATTATGACCGAGCTTTAGAAGTTTTTCATGAATTGCGAATGCATGAAACCAGACTAAAAAATGGTGTATTACTCTATTTTGCAGTTGAGGATAAAAACTTCGTGATTTGCGGAGACAAAGGAATCGATGATTTGGTTGCTGATGATTTTTGGGATTGTACCAAAGACATTATGACCAATCATTTTAAATCTGGTAACTTTAAACAGGGAATTGTTGACGGTATTTTGAATGCCGGTGAGCAGCTAAAAAAGCATTTTCCTTCATTAGCAGACGATACAAACGAATTATCTAACGAAATCTCAAAAGGATAAATAATGAAAAATTCCAATAATAAAATTTTAAATTCCAACAGAATTTTTCAGTTTACTCTTTTGTTAATCACGCTTTTTATCAGCAATAGCATTTTTGCTCAATTCGATATTCCAAAAAAACCGGATTTTCAAACTTCTGTTTACGACTATGCAAATGTTTTAAGTGCTGCTGAAAAAACGCAGTTAGAAGAAAAACTAGTTCGTTATTCTGATTCGACTTCCACTCAAATTGTAGTGATTACTATTGAAAGCTTAAAAGGCGAAGATATTGGAATTCTTACTCCAAAATGGGCTCAGGAATGGGGAATTGGACAAGCAAAAGAAGACAACGGTGTTTTAATTTTATTGGCTAAAGCCGAAAAAAGAATCTGGATTTCGCCTGGTTATGGATTAGAAGATCGCTTAACGGCAGGAATTGGAGGAGAAATTACCCGAAACATTATTATTCCTGAATTTAAAGCCGGAAGTTATTATCGCGGACTTGATAAAGGTGCCGATGCGCTTTTTGATGTTTTTAAAGGCAAATACAAAGGCGAACGCAAGCAGTCTAAAGGAAAAGACTTTCCTATACTTCCATTTATCGTTATTGTTGTAATTGTTTTAATTTTACTTTCTCGCGGCAAAAGAGGAGGTGGAAATTCTGGCAGCAGTGGCGGCGGTCCAAGCCTGATGGATGTAATCCTTTTAAGCAGTCTTGGCAGAAGCAGCGGCGGCGGATTTGGAGGTTTTGGCGGTGGTTCATCTGGCGGAGGCGGCGGTTTCGGCGGTGGATTTGGCGGAGGCGGATTCTCTGGAGGAGGTTCTGGCGGAAGCTGGTAGAAAAAGAAAAACAGTTTGCAGTCACAGTTTTCAGTTTCAAGTTTAAATTCATACATTTACATTTTACAATTAATTATATAGATGTTATCACATAAAGCAAAATACGCCCTTAAGGCCTTACTTTATTTAGCAGAACAAGACGAAAATCACATTTCTAGAACTATAGAAATAGCTGATGGCGCTAACATTCCTAAAAAGTTTTTAGAACAGATTCTTTTAGACTTAAAACGAGGACGTTTTGTGAGCAGTAAGCAGGGAAAATTTGGCGGATATTACCTGATAAAATCAAAAAATGACATCACTTTGGCAGAAATTCACCGATTATTTGACGGTGCAATTGCACTTTTGCCATGCGCTTCTTTAAATTTTTACGAGCCTTGCTCTGATTGTAAAACCGAGTCTGAATGCAGTCTGCGTCACGGTTTAATGCTTATTAGAGATAAAACTTTAAAGGCTATGGAAGGTATCACAATAGCTTCACTGGTAAATAAATAAAAAAATATTTTCTAATTCCTAGTAAATCGATAGAATTAATATTTATATTTGCACAAAATAATTAACTAACCATTTACAAAATTTTTAACATGAAAGTACATTTTAGTCCATCGGGTGTATCAAAATTTTTGCAAAATAAACAAACAGGGCTTTCTGCTCCTGTAAATAGAAATTCATCTATTATATGTATGTGCTGTTGATTTAAAAAAATTTTATTTTAAATTCTACTAATCATATATACTTACTATAAAACATGAAAAATTCTACTAAAAATATACTTACAATTTTATTCTTTTTAACCTTCTCTATTTCATTTGCACAAAACATTGAAGGTGTTGTTACAACAAGCGAAAATATCCCTTTAGAAGCCGTAAACGTGGTAATTAAAGGAACTACAACAAGTGCCGTTACAGATAACAGCGGTAAATTTACAATCGATTCAAAAGGAAGATTGCCATTAACACTTTTAATTCAGTATGTAGGTTATACAACATCTGAAATTGAAGTTACTTCAATCCCTGTAAATCCAATTCAGGTTTTGCTTAAAGAAGAAAACGAACTTATTGAAGTTGTGGTTTCTTCAAGAAGAAGAATTGAAAAAGTTCAGGATGTGCCAATTGCAATTTCTGTTATTACAGGAAAACAGGCAGAACAAACCGGAGCTTTTAACGTAAACCGTATTAAGGAATTAGTTCCTTCGGTTCAGCTTTATTCTTCAAATCCAAGAAATACTGGAATCAACATTAGAAGTTTAGGTTCTCCATTCGGATTAACAAATGACGGTATCGATCCGGGAGTTGGATTTTATGTTGACGGTGTTTATTACGCTCGTCCGGCTGCAACAACTCTTGACTTTATCGACGTAGAACAAATCGAGGTTTTACGTGGTCCGCAAGGTTCTTTATTCGGAAAAAATACAACTTCCGGAGCATTCAATATTACAACTCGTAAACCAAGTTTTACTTCAGGCGCTGACTTTGAAGTGAGCTACGGAAATTATTCTTTCCTGCAGGCAAAAGCTTCTGTTACGGGTGCTTTAGGAAGCAAAGTAGCAGGTAGATTATCTTTCTCAGGTACATCACGTGATGGTTTAGTTGATAATGTTGCAACCGGAAGATCTACCAATACATTAAACAATCAAGGTATTAGAGGTCAATTACTTTGGACTCCAACTGTAAATACTAACGTTATATTTGCTGCTGATATTACAACACAGCGTCCTGATGGATATGCACAAGTTGTTGCTGGTGTTGCTCCAACTCAAAGAGCTGCTTACCGTCAGTTTGATGCTATTATTAAAGATTTAAATTATCAGCTTCCTAGCCAAAATGCATTTGATCGTAGAATTGATCAGGATACACCGTGGCGTTCAAATCAGGATATGGGAGGTTTATCTTTAAATGTTGATACAAAAATTGGAGGCGGAACTCTTACTTCTACAACTGCATGGCGTTTTTGGAACTGGGATCCATCAAATGACAGGGATTTTACAGGATTACAAGTATTGGCTAAATCTCAAAACCCAACAAGACAAACTCAAATTACACAAGAGGTTCGTTACGCAGGGCAGTTAACATCAAAAATTAGCGGTGTTGCCGGAGTATTCTTTATCGATCAAACATCTCAAACTGATGGAACTGAAGAATCTGGAAACGCACAATGGAGATTCTCTCAAAGTACTACAAGCGCATTATGGAAAACTCCGGGTCTTTTTGAAGGATACGGAATTAAAACTGATGCAAGAATCAGAGCTTCGAGTGCTGCGGTATTTGGACAAATTGACTGGGCAATTACAGATTGGTTACACGTTTTACCAGGTTTAAGATATAACTTTGATAAAAAAGACGCGCACTACGCTCGTACAACATACGGAGGTTTACAAACTACTGATCCGGCATTGTTAGCTTTGAAAAAATTAGTTTATTCTGATCAGGCATTTGATTCAAGTACTGATAATACTGACTTTTCTGGAAACATAACGGTTACTTTTAAAGCAAATGACAGAATCAATGCTTACGGAACTTTTGCAAAAAGCTACAAACCGGTTGGTGTAAACGTTGCGGGACTTCCAACAGATTCTAAAGGTGCTCCTTTATTAGATCTTGCGGTTATTAGACCTGAAAAAGTATATCATTATGAAGTTGGGGTAAAAACTTCTCCTTTCAAAAATTCAATCTTCAATATTGCTGCGTTTAAAACAGACATTAAAGATTTTCAAACTAACGTCCAGGCTGCTGAATTGGGTGTAAACCGTGGTTATCTTGCTAATGCAGATAAAGTACGTGTACAAGGTGTTGAATTAGATGCAAGTTTTGTTGTAAGTTCACATTTAACGATAAATGGTGCTGCAACTTATACAGATGCTATTTATGAAAAATTCACTAATGCACCGCTTCCGTTAGAAGAAACCGGAGCTCCGGTATCTTTCAAAGATGTTTCTGGAACTAATCTTCCGGGTGCTTCGAGATGGGCAGGATCTTTAGGCGGAGAGCTTTCTGATAGTGCAAGATTCTTTGGAAACGCAGGAAAAGTTTTCCTTGCTATTGATTCTTACGCTCGTTCTGAATTTTCTTCAAGCCCTTCGGCTTCAAAATATTTAGTTGTTCCGGGATATGCCATTTTTAATGCTCGTTTAGGTTTCCGTGCATCTCAAGGTTTATCTGTTCACTTTTGGGGACGTAACCTTTTAAACAAAGATTATTATGAGCAGTTATTGCCTGCAGGAGGTAACGCAGGACAATATGCTGGTGTATTAGGTGATCAAAGAACTTACGGAATCACATTGAAATACAACTTATAAGAATAAATAAAAATTAAAACTAAAAACTAATTAACGGGATACGGTAAAACGTATCTCGTTTTTTTTTGCAAAATGTTTCTTCAAAGCATAAATTACCTTAAACTGTTATTTTAAAAACTTACAAAGACTTTCGTTTTAGTCCCAAACAGTGAATTTAGTATTTCGTAGCAATGATTTTTCTTCTAGCTAAAAGATAATCAACAATATAAAGAGAATACTAAATGCAGAATTACTATAATTTCACAGTTTCAGCGAGTCAAATGTCATATAGTCCTTATTGGTATGTAAAATCAAATATCATTTTAAAATGCATATCGGGAATTTTAGTTTTGGCTTCCGGATTTATTTTATCACACTTAAGTGATTTCAAAATCGGATTTATTATCTCTATTTTTATAAGTGCTGTTTTAATTTTTAATGGCATTTATAAATTCATGATTAAAAATAAAAAAACATTTATTTTTGATAAAACCGAAAACGCTTTGTACAAAATTACGCTGCGGGGTAAAAAGAAAGTGATTTCACTTAACAATGTAATAGATATTGTCACAAAATCCGGAGCAATGAGTTATCATTATGTTCTTACTTCTAAGGACAGTACTAAAATTAAAAAGATCAAATTAACAGCCCGCATCAAAAACGAAAATAAATCCAATCCCGAAGTACGTTTTTTAGAAATGGAAATCATACCGCAGCTGGAATCTTTTTTAAACTTAAATAGTAAAGTTATCGTTTTCGACTCCAAATATTGTTCTACAATTTAGATTTAGATTTTAGATTTTAGATTTAGGATTTTTTCTATTCTATGTTCCTTTGAACCTTTGTCTCTTTGAGCCTCTGAACCTCAAAAAAACCTACTCTCTCTGTCTTCTCTTTCCTCCTTTTTCAGAACCTGTAAAGTTTCCTATTTTATAAGCCAGGGAAAACATAACGTAACGTCTTAAAACAGTATTTTCTTCATCGCGAATTGCGGTTGCAGAAATGGTTCGTGTAGCACTTAAATTTTGATTTAAAACATCATACACTTTTACTTTTGCATATAGTTTTTTATCAAAGAATCCGTATGATAAACTGGTGTTCCATAGGTAGAAATCTTTTTTGAAATCGCCGGAAATATTCGAATTATAAGTATATCCAAAATCATTTCCGAAGATTAAATTTTCCGGCCAGTACGTTGTCGTCTGTAAATTGATTCGGTGAACCACATTTGAGGTTGCATCTCTTGAATAATTTTCATATTTCGACTGATTGTATGATAAATTATAAGATGGCGCAATAGTCAATATTTCTCCATAATCGTATGACATATAAACTTTTGGAGTAATCGAAGTTGATTTTGCATTGTATAAAACAGCATTTGTAAATCCTTTGTCAAAAGAATACCCTGCGTTTAATCCTAAACCGTATCGTAAAGTATGTGCTCCGCTTTTTACCGACTGATTCCAATTTGCACCAATAGAGGCATTGTAAACGCCGGAAATATTTACATACGTTGTATTTCTTTTTCCGCTTTCGTCATAAATAGAAGTCGACACGATATCATTATCATAATAATCTCCTTTTAAATATAAACTGTAACCGGAACGTGAACGGAAATCGTAATTTTTGAAATTAAAATTTACACTACTTTTTTCAACCGGATGCAAATTAGGATTTCCAACAATTGTATTTAGCGGATTGTTAAGGTTTACAACAGGCATTAACTGCGTTGCAGACGGCAATGCGTTTGAATAATCATATTTAAGTGATAAATTTTTAGAACGCGTAAACTTGTATCTAAATATGGCTGTCGCAAATGGCAATGCATATTTTTTATTTAAATCTGTCGCATTATTTAAATATAACGAATGATTATCAAAATTTACGATTGAAGTTCGGCTGTCAAGATTTAATGTAAACTTGTTTTTTTGCAGCGTAATTCCAACTTTTGGCGTAACTGAATTTTGTACAGAACTTGTATAATTACTTAAAGACAAATTCAAGTCACTATATTCTTGTGTATCAGGATTGAAATTAAAAGTCTTTTCATCATTTACGCTAGTATTCCAATCAAAATCAGATCCAAATCTTACTCTTAAAGAATCGGTTATGGGTTCTGTATACTCGATATCTGCAGAATAAGCATCACTGCTGTTTTTCTTTTTTGTAGTCTGATTTCTTTCATCATTTGGCTGATTGTCCTGATAGAAAATTGTTTCAGAAAGATTCAAACCATTAGAATCCGTACTTGTATTATTATTAGTAAATACAAAACTTAGATTTCGGGATTTCTTTTCAAAAGTTTTATTAAAGTTGATTGTGTTGCCAAAATTAAAATTATCACTTTCAGAATATGATTTAGAATTGCTTTCGTTTAATGCATTTCCGTTTTCATCTTCAGAAGAACTTGATGAAGTCGAATTGCTGTTTGTGCGCGATTGATTCAGCTTAGGCGCCACCACAATACGCATACTTGGATTAATTTTATATTCTAATTCAAAATTGACATTATTCCCGGTACTTTCGTTTCTTGTTTTAGACTCGGCTTCTGTAATAATATTTCCGGTTGGCAAAAAACTAAGCTGGTTTGATTTGCTGTCGTTATTATTAATGGTATTCGAAAAGTTATAGCTTCCCATTGCCAGCAGATTTTTCGTCCAGTCATCAGAATAATTAAGTCCCACTAAATTTGACTGTGTAATTCCCTTCCCGCTTCCGCCAGAACTTGTACTTCCACCTCTTCCGCTGCTGTTTCTCCCGCCCGACATATTATCAAAAACATCATCCATAGAAAATCCGGTTGCGTTGATATTATTGGAAGAAGCCAGCAAGCTTATTTTTTGTTTATTATTAAAATAATTCAGGTTTACATTGGCTTCATAACGATCATCTGTGCCGTAACCGCCCATTATTTTCCCGAAATATCCTTTGTTTTTCTTTTCATCAATAGTAATATTAATACTCGAAAAATCTGAAGTAGATTCTTGTTTTGCCAGTTCTTCTTTCTTGGTTTTAAAATCAGAAACCTGAATCTTTTTTATAATATCTGCAGGTAAATTTTTAATCGCAATGGCTCCGTCTTTATCAAAAAAGGTCTTTCCGTTTACTAAAACCTGATTGACCTCTCGCCCATTAACGGTAATTTTTCCATCATTATCGACATCAAATCCGGGCAATTGCTTTAGTAAAGTTTCGACATTAGAATCCGGACGGACTTTATAAGACGCCGCATTAAATTCTAAAGTATCTTTTTTGATTGTTATGGGCGCTGCTTCTGTTTTAATAACAACATCATTTAAGGCGTTTACATTTTCAAGCATGTATATTTTACCGAAATCTTTGCTTTCTGTAAGTCCTTTATATTCTTCAAAATAGGTTTGATATCCCATATAACTTACCTTCAAAAATACAGGTTTATCATATTTTTTGATATCCATTCTAAAAGCACCGTTTTTATCTGTGGTGGCATATTCAATAACAGTAGAATCTTTAATTGTGGTGAAATAAACAGTTGCCATTTCAAGCGGCAATTGGGTATTAACATCTAAAATTGCCCCTCTAATAGTAATATCATTCTGCGAATGGGCTGTAAAGACAAAAAGGAAGAAAAACGAAAGAAATGAATAAATCTTAGTCATAAAAAATTTGGTTAGTTAGATGATTAGACTACATAAAAGCAAAAAGGTTTAATTGTAGTTTTTACATTTATTCAAATAGTATGCCATTTTAGCTTCTATTAAGGTAACAAAAAATATATCAAAAGCTTTATACAAATAAATAAATTATTGATTTTCAATATTTTAAACCCTTCAAAAAAGGGTAAAACTGCCCTTTTAAAAACAGTATTAAGCCTTACTTCTATTTCATCAAAATACAAAAACTTTGCGACAACAATAAAGGAGAATTCAGAAAATCCTAAAACAGAGTATGACAGAAAAGTCGAAAACTGATAAGAGTAGGCAACTTAAAACCAATTACCATGAGAAATATTTTTAAAGGCTCCTTAAGAGGATATGTATGTGAAGATTGTCTTGAAGCCGTATCTGAAGTAGAAATTTTAATTTATCACCCATACAGAAATGCTAATTCTACTGCAAATGCGGCCTCAAATGTAAAAGAAACATTTCGTTTTGTTTCAAAAGAAGAAGCAAAACAAAGAGCAGAATTACTTGTGTATAAAGCAAAAACAGATGCAGAAGGTAATTTTCAAATTGAAGTTAGTGAAAACCATCTTGATGCAAGCTTCGATATTGATTTTGTGTGCGGGACTGTGCCGCCAAAACATCCAAAACCAAAAAGAGATGAAATAGTACAGCTGCATATTACAACTTTCTCAATGCGTTTAGAGCTTGAAAAACAGGCCAAAGATGAAAAACACAGATGGGAATATGCAATTGCTTATAAATGGTGGTGCTATATTCGCGGACATTTTTTTGATGCGTGGGTTATCTGCGGACATTTAATGAACTGTCAGACTAATAAACCAATTGCTAATGCAAAAGTTACGGCAATGGATGCTGATTTTTTTACCGATGATAATTTAGGAACAGCAACAACAGATTCAAACGGGCATTTTAGAATTGATTATACTTCGGCCGATTTTAAAAAGACATTTTTATCGCCTTGGATTAACATAGAAACAGATCCTAGTTTTCTTTCCTTCCAGAGCGGGCCAGATGTTTATTTTAAAGCGGAATTAGGCGGTACAAAATTAGTTGACGAAACCAAAGCTGATGCACGCAAAAATGTTGGTTTTTGCTTATGTGTCAATTTATGTTCTGATGTGAATGTCGTAGATCCAAATGATCCTAATTTCCCAAGTGCGTGGACAGGAATTGGAGCTGCTTTTAGTTCGTCTTACGGTTCAAGCTCTTATGATTTTGATGCTGATGGTTTTGCCGGATCTGGTAAAAACGTTTTATACTCTGTTATACGATTAACGGGACAAGCTGCACTGAGATCAGGTTCAGGAAACCCAATCGAATATCGTTTTAGAGTGAGCGATACAACGGCACCAAATAATACGGTTAGTTTACCAGAATCTAATTTTACCAAAATTGTTGGAGTAACTCCTGGATTATTTACTTCAAGCATAGTTTCTAAACTAACCCGTAAAGTTTTCTCTTTTATTCTTAACGATATTTTTGTTTGGAGCGACCAAAGTGATTTTGATGCCGAAGGCTGGTTTGATGTCAATCATGCTATTGAAAGAACTTTAATTGCCGTGGGATTAACTCCTGCCGATTTAGCACTTTATAATATTATTGAAGAAGATACGCTGATTTCGCTAAATACTACAGCACTTACAACAGCTCCGAGTATTCCGGCAAACAGCATTAATGCCGGACAAAATATTCCTGCGGGAAGTAAAATTCCGTTAGAAAAATTTGCTATCAGATTTGAAATCAGAGAAGTGATCGACAAGCCTTCTAATAATTTTGGTGTTATTGGCGGAAACGGAAAAACATTGAATTCTGTCGTGATGAATAATAATCCTATATATAGAAAATTATCTATTAAGGAATTAGACGAAAGCAGTCTTTGCAGCCCAATAAGCGGAACAATTCATGGGCGATATACTGTTTATCATCCGTATTTAGCAGGCTGCAGTCTGCATTTAAACAACAATAGTCATACGGTTGAAAGAGACATTCTGGATGGAGTAATCAATACACTTCCGGCAGTTGATGAAAGAACCAACAATAGTTCGCAGCTGAACAATCCTCCTGCAGACATGACGCGTTGTACGTATACATTAAAACTGTTTTCGTCAACCAGAAAACATAATGGTGATTATGGCGATTCTGATGGCGGAACACCATTGGAACAATTATTCTTTTATGATGTTTAAAATCATTTTGTAAATCAAAAAAGCAGTATTTCGAATTGAAATACTGCTTTTTTATTATGGCAAAGATTTTTGAAAATCTATTTCTCTCTGATATAAATATCGATTGGAACTCCTGAAAAATCCCAGTTATCACGAATTTTATTTTCCAGATATCTTTTGTATGGTTCCTTAACGTATTGCGGCATATTGGCAAAAAACACAAATTGAGGTGTTTGCGTTGGCAATTGCATGCAATATTTAATCTTTACATATTTTCCTTTTGTCGCCGGCGGCGGATAAGCTTCAATTACTTTCAACATATATTCGTTGAATTTTGAAGTTGCAATTCTTTGTTTTCTGCTTTCAAAAACCTGAACTGTAGCTTCTAAAGCTTTCAATAAACGTTGTTTTGTTAAAGCCGAAACGAATAAAATTGGCACATCAGTAAAAGGCATTAATTCTTTACGAATTTTCTCTTCGTAATCGCGGCTTGACATGGTATCTTTTTCAACTAAATCCCATTTGTTTACTAAGATTACAACACCTTTACGGTTTTTCTCTGCCAGCCAAAAAATACTTTGATCCTGTCCTTCAAAACCACGAGTTGCGTCGATTACTAATATACAAACGTCAGCATGCTCAATTGCTCTTACAGAACGCATTACAGAGTAAAACTCTAAATCTTCCTTAACTTTTGCTTTACGACGAATTCCCGCAGTATCAACCAAGTTAAATTCGAAACCAAAACGGTCAAATTTTGTATCAATTGCATCACGTGTTGTTCCTGCAATATCAGTTACAATATAACGATCCTGACCAATTAAGGCATTGATAAAACTAGATTTTCCAGCATTAGGACGTCCTACAACTGCAAAACGGGGTAATTCTTCTGTAACCTCAACAGGTTCTTTTTCTGGAAAAGCATCAATTAAAGCATCTAATAAATCTCCTGTTCCGCTTCCTGAAATACTTGCGAAAGTAAAATAATCTCCTAAACCAAGATTATAAAACTCAATCGCATCTTTTTCACGCATTGCGTTATCTACTTTGTTTACAGCCAATAAAACTGGTTTTGTTACTTTACGAAGCAACTTTGCAACTGTTTCATCCATTGGTGTAATACCTTCTTCTACATCAACAACAAAAATAATAACATCGGCTTCGTCGATAGCAAGTTCTACTTGTTTACGGATTTCACCTTCAAATACGTCATCAGATCCGCGAACGTATCCACCCGTATCAATCACAGAAAACTCTTTTCCGTTCCACTCGCTTTTACCATAGTTTCTATCACGGGTAACCCCAGATACTGAATCTACAATAGCTTCTCTTCTTTGTATCAGCCTATTAAAAAGGGTTGATTTCCCTACATTAGGTCTTCCTACTATCGCAACAATGTTATTCATTTTTTTGAATTTTAGATTTTGGATTTTAGATTTTAGATTTTCAGCTTCCTAAAAACCTAACCATCTGTAATCCAAAATGCTTTATTTTAATTTTTTGCAAAGGTAGTTAAAAAAAGCTCCTAAGCTAATAAGTTTCTAAGTACCTAAGTTTTTATTGTTTTTCTTAATATTTTTTGAAGCTGTTTCCTGCTATCCGTTTCAATCTTTTGTTCCGCTAAAGAAGCGTCACAAAAGGATTTCCACTTCTATCAGGGCTAGGGCTTTACGGTTTCAGAAAAAGTTTATTACAAATTATTTTTCTTTTCTTAACCAGCCTAACAGCCTTTCATTTTCTATTTTGTAGTTTCCTTTTTGAAATTCTAAAGTAATTGTTTCTCTCGAATCACTAAAAGGCCCGGGATTTTGTTGAATAATTTCAACTTCATTTTCAGAAACGCTAGAAATTATGGCAACATGCCCAAATCTATTTAATAATGATCCTGAAAAAATTACCAAATCTCCAACTTCAGGTTTCTTTTTACTTGGATTTGTATATTGAATTAAATTTCTCTTTGAATTCAGATCACCATCTTTAACTTTCGAATCATAAAAATCTTTTGCATGACCATAAGCATCGGGCATTTTATGATTGTAATATTCGTAATAATATCGTTTTACAAATTCAACACATTGATATTTAAGCCCTAAATTGTAATTATCTTTTGTAACATTTCTTCCGGAAACATGATCTACACCGCCATTATAATAGACTTTCACCCCATTCAAACTATCCAGAGATTGTCCTGTTTTATAATCTGAATTTAGGTTTATTTTCTTGATAGCTTTTAATCCTGCATAACCTAAAGCTAAGACTGAAATAATGATGAGAACGGTCTTTTTAACTTTCATTTATTTTCTTATAAAATCAAAGTTCTTATTAATTTTGTTAGCGTGAGGGATAGAAGTGGAAATCCTTTTGTGAAATGAAATGGAACAAAAGATTGCAACGGATAGCCCGACCCCGGAGGGACACGACCAAACTAGATTATTGATTATAACCAAATCGTTTCAGCATATTCGCATTACTTCTCCAGTCTTTGTTCACTTTTACGTAAAGTTCGATGTGAATTTGTTTTCCGAAGAATTTCTCTAAATCGGCACGGGCCTCGGTTCCAACTTTCTTTAGTGCTGCACCTTTATGTCCGATGATGATTCCTTTTTGTGTATCGCGTTCGACCATAATTACAGAACGGATTCTGATAATTTTCTCGTCTTCATGAAATTCCTCTGTTACAATTTCTACGGCATACGGAATCTCTTTACTGTAATTCAATAAGATTTTTTCACGAATTGTTTCGTTTACAAAGAAACGTTCCGGTTTATCTGTTAATTGATCTTTTGGATAATAAGGTGGAGATTCTGGAAGTAATTCGATAATTCGTCCAAAAACTTCCGGAACATTAAAGTTCTGCAAAGCCGAGATTGGGAAAATTTCAGCGTTTGGCAGTTTCTCTTTCCAAAAACCAACCTGTTCTTCTAATTGTTCCTGATTTGAATTGTCGATTTTATTCAGCAATAGTAAAACGGGAATTTTAGCATAAAAGATTTTATTGAAGAAATCTTCGTCTTTTAAGTTCTGCTCCCCTATTTCGACCATGTAAATTAAAACATCAGCATCTTCAAAAGCCGATTTCACGAAGTTCATCATCGACTCCTGCATTTCATAAGCCGGTTTTATAATTCCGGGAGTATCTGAAAGTACCATTTGAAAATCTTCGCCATTTACGATTCCCAAGATTCTATGACGTGTTGTTTGTGCTTTTGATGTTATGATGGATAATCTTTCTCCAACAAAGGCATTCATTAGTGTCGATTTTCCAACATTTGGATTCCCGATTATGTTTACAAAACCTGCTTTATGTGACATTTGCGTATTATTTATTTTGCAAAGGTAGTCATATCAAGTTAATACAGAAAATAAAACATTTTTTAAAATTTTCGTTGGAATTCTCAAAAATCGACGTATCTTTGCACCCGAAACATCGCGGGATAGAGCAGTAGGCAGCTCGTCGGGCTCATAACCCGAAGGTCACAGGTTCGAGTCCTGTTCCCGCTACTAAGACAAAAGCTTCAGAGAAATCTGGAGCTTTTTTGTTTTAGAGTACTTTCGTTTACAATAATTTTTTTGTGAATTTACATTTTGGATATGATTTGCATCCCAAAAATCTTCCGAATTCTCCTTTTCGTTCTACTAAATTGTTACCGCATCTTGGACATTTCTTCTCATGAATTGTTTTCTCTCGATTGTCAATTCTCTTTTTAATAGAATTAATGTGATCTTGTTTCTTAAAAGAATCAATTAAATTAGAAGCATTAATTTTTTCAAAAATCTTTTCCTTATCGTCTTCTGAGAGATTTACAGCAGAGTACTTTTTAATTGTACTTAAAAGGCGATGCATATTAATAACATCTATGTTGGTATCTATTTTTATTTCGGCTTTTGTCGAGAAAACAATAATAGATATGTATTCGAAATCGCCGTATTCCTTTAGACAGGTTTTTAAGGCTCGTATATGTCCTGCATTTTGAAAAATAGGATTATAAAACTTCGTTTTGTATTTATATATTACTTGAGTCCAATATTCCGAGTTTTCATATCCCAAAATCCATCCTTTATAATTTTTTGTTTCAATAACAAATATTCCAAAACTAGAGATTACTACATGATCTATTTGAGTTGTAAATTCTCCTTTTTTTAAAATAACATTATTGATGATTTTATAATCTGACTTATTTAAAAAATGTAATATTGAAGAAACCGTTTTCTCTCCAATTATTCCTTTAATTTTTGCCTTATAAAAACCAAAACTAAAAGCTATTAAAAAAATTACAATTAGCAAAATTAACTCCATAAAGTCCTAGTCTCAATTAAGTTACACTTAATATAAAATTAAAGGAATATTATTAACTAACAATTAATCGGCTAAATATTTGAATGCTTCGCGCTACTAAGTAAAAAGCTTCAGAGAAATCTGGAAGTTTTGTAAGTTTGATAAAAAATAAAAAACCACATTTTCAAACGAATGAAAATGTGGTTTTAACTTATATGCTTATTAATTTACTTAATTATTATTTTTCTAACAAGAGTAGATCCTTCACTTTCTAAATACACATAATAAATTCCTTTTGGGAATCCTGATAAATTGATGCTATTAGTGTTTGAACCATTAGTAAATTTCGTAGTTGTCACCAACTTTCCTAATACATCGTACACGCTTGCTTTTTCTAACACAATGTTATCAATGTGTAATTCTCCTTTGGTAGGATTAGGGTAAACGGCGAGTTTTTCAAAAACCAGATCTTCGATCCCTAAAGTACAAGCTGTTTTCGAATAAATTGCTGTTGCATCTTTAGCTGTTGACCAATTGGCATTAGCATAAGCAACATCATCTACCTGAATACAGGATTGTGAAGCATTCGTTTTGAAATTAACGTTGACCAGTTTGCTATTGTTTCCATTATTTAAATTCAAAGAAGTCAATTTATTATTGGAACAATTTACATCTGTAAGCAGCGTATTCTTAGAAAGGTCTAAACTTACTATTAAATTGTTAGAACAACTCAATTTAGTCAACAATACATTTTTAGAAACATCTAAGACCGTTAGTTGATTAGCAGCGCTGGTTTTGGCATTGATTTTTTTACTAGTTGTTACGATACCATCACAATACAATTCTGTAAGCTGGGTGTTTTTAGAAACATCTAAAGTCGATAGTAGATTTTTTGAACAATCTAAATATTTCAGTGCCAAGTTAGAAGACACATTTATTGAAGTCAATAAATTTCCTTGACATTTTAAGGTTTCTAGTTTTGAAAAATATTCGATTCCTGACAAACTGGTAATATTAGAATTGGATACATCTAAACTAGTTATATTTGTTATACTCGCCAGCAAAACAGAACCGTTTTTGCCATCTGTATCAACTCCTAAAGCGATTAATTGGTCTTCAAACGCGCTACTAACTGCAACAGCACCAGAACAATTATCAGAATAACTTGCCGTAGCATCTTTCTTTGCAGCCCAATTGGCATTAGAATAAGCAACATTATCTACCTGAATACAACTTAAATTAGGATTGTTTGTAAAGTTATTACCGCTCATTTTAACATTATTTCCGTTCTTTAAATTTAAACTTGTCAATAAGTTATAACTACAATTTAAGTATGTCAAAGCTTTATTATTGGAAACATTTAAATTAATTAATTGATTTTGAGCACAACTTAAAATATCTAAAGCAGTATTGTTGGAAACATCTAAATTCGCTAATTGGTTTGTATCACATCTCAAATCTAGTAAAGTAAGATTCTTAGAAACATCCAAATTAGTTAATGAATTTGAATAACAATAAAAAGCTGACAAAACTGTATTCTTAGAAACATCCAAATTAGATAATAAATTTGAACTACAATCCAAATATCTTAAATCAGTATTTTTAGAAACATCCAAATTTGTTAGTTGACTATTATAAAAAGATATAGCTCGTAAAGCTGTATTGTTAGAAACATCTAAAGCTGTTAATTGATTTTTTCCACAAAATAAAGATTCTAGAGCAACATTCTTAGAAACATCTAAAGCCGTTAATTGATTTTCGGAACAATATAATTCTTCCAGTACATTATTTTTAGAAACATCTAAACTCGTTAATTGATTCTCAAAACATTTTAAAATCTTTAAAGCCGCAAAGTCTTGAATTCCGGTTAAATCAGTAATTTTACTATATGTGACATCCAAAGAAGTCAATGACGAAATACTCGCTGTTGACACTTTTCCGTTTGTACCATCGGTATCAATACCAAGAGCGATTAGTTTCTTTTCAAAATTCGCATCAGGAATAAGCGTGTATTGAACAACAGCTGAGCAATCTGTACTAAATCCTGCAACAGGATCTTTTGAACTAGCCCAGTTAGCAGCAGAATAAGCAACATTATCTACTTGAATACAAGTTAAATCAGGGTTGTTTTTAAAGTTTCTGATGCTTAAATAAGTATTAGTTCCAGTCTTTAAATTTAAACTGGTTAATTGATTTGAACTACAGTTTAAAGAATTTACAAGCTTATTCTTAGAAAGATCTAATGCCGTTAACTGATTACCGCTGCAATTCAATGTATTTAACTCCGTAAAATCCTGAATACCAGTTAAATTAATAATAGAACTATTAGAAATATCCAAAGAAGTTAATCTGTTTATTTTATAAGTTGGCACTTGTCCATCAACCGTTCCGGTATCAATTCCTAAAGAGATTAACTTTTTTTCAAAATTCACATCAGGAATAAGGGTGGAAGCTAGGCAGTCTTTACTATAACTTGCCGTAGCGTCTTTATATGACTTCCAACTGTTACTAGAATAATAATCATTATCTACCTGAATACAACTTAAATTAGGGTTGTTTGTAAAATTGTAGGAACTAACATTAGTATTGTTTCCATTTTTCAAATTTAAACTCGTTAATTGATTTGAACTACAGTCTATATATCTTAAAGCAGTATTCTTAGAAACATCTAAAGCCTTTAATTGATTCTCATAACAATGTAAATATATTAGAGCAGTATTCTTAGAAACATCTAAAGTTGTTAATTTATTAGAATAACAATATAAATAGGTTAGAGCAACATTCTTAGAAACATCTAAAGTTGTTAATTTATTAGAATTGCAACTTAAATTTGTTAAAGCAATATTCTTAGAAAAATCTAAAGCCGTTAATTGATTATTGCTGCAATCTAATTGCTGTAAAGCCGCAAAATCTTGAATTCCTGTTAAATTAGTAATAGAACTACCGGAAATATTTAAAGTCGTTACTCCGGAAATCTTAGATGTTGGAACTTTTCCGTCAGGAGTTCCAAAATCATAACCAAGTTGAATTAACTTTTTTTCGAAATTAACATCAGGAATAAGAGTGTATTGAACAACAATTGAGCAATCTAAACTATAACTTGCCTGAGGATCTTTGGCTGAAGCCCAATTTGCATTAGCATAAGCCACATTATCTACCTGAATGCAACTTAAATTATTAGCATTAAAGGAACTATTTGTCGATAATTTAGAATTATTTCCATTTTTCAAATTCAGTCCCGTTAATTCATTGTCAGAACAATCTAAGTATGTTAAAGCCGGATTCTTAGAAACATCTAAAGCCTTTAATTGATTCTCATAACAATGTAAAATTGTTAAAGCCGGATTCTTAGAAACATCTAAAGTTGTTAATAGATTATGATAACAACGTAACTCTGTTAAAGCAGTATTCTTAGAAACGTCTATAGTCGTTAAGTAATTGTCTCCAAAACTCAAGTATGTTAAAGCAGTATTCTTAGAAACATCTAAAGAAGTTAATTGATTGGTATCACAAAGCAAAGATTTCAAAGCAGTAAAATCCTGAATTCCGGTTAAATCGGTAATGAGACTTACTCCCCTAACATTCAAAGTAGTCCGGGTGTTTATATTTGAAGTCAAAACTTTACCATCCGGTACGCCGGAATCAATTCCCTGACGGATTAGTTCTGCTTCAAAATACAAATCGGGGATCAGGGTGTATTGGGCAAAGGAAGATACGCTAGCCAAAAATAGTATAAAGAGTAGCTTTAGTTTCATAGGCAAAATTTTTGTTAAATTAATGCATCAAATGTATAGAATATTAACTAATATCTTACGTAAACTGTTAAAGAAATAAAAAGAGAGGAAATAAGTTCCTCTCTTCTTAAAAAATATAAATATTGAAGATAGTATATCATTATACAATCAACAAAGTAAGAGCATTAGTTTAAGTTTTTTGTTTGAAAATTTAACTGCCTTTGTATGGGGTAGCTTAATCTCTTAAATTTTCCATGTCTTACAATCAATATTTTTTTGCAAATTAATTATTAATCTGCGAAGCAACATCCTCCACCCTCTAGAGGATAATTTGGAGGACATGGTCCAGTTTTTAAAATGGCCAGTCCGCTTGCAATCCCTTTAACGCAAATTTCTGTTATTCCACCATTTACCGCTTTTAGCTCATCTTTAGATAATTCTTGAGCTCCGTTTAATTTTAAAATTTTTTTTAACATAATCTAAGGTTTTAAAAATTTAGTTAATACCCCAATCATTTAAAGACACTTGGGATTTTTGTCTATCCTCGCGCAAGAATTTTTTCTATATTTTATAAATTGAACTAAATCTCTTCTCAAATGCTTCTTCTTCTGAAAAATCATTTAGAAAATATTTTAATTCAGTTATGGTTATTTCTTAGGGGAAACTTACATTGTACGAATATATCTTATCTAAATATTGATTTTTTACGGACTTACCTCATTTTGCAGCTTTTGTTCAATTATTTAAATCAAAATACCTTCTAAGAATACATTCTTTTCAAATGAATAAAATATTACAGATTTGGTTATAATATCTGACAAAAGAAATATTTACGGGATATTTTTTTATCTTTGAAACTCAGGATTTTTAATCTGAAACGGCTTTGTCTTTGAGCCTTTAGAAAAATTGACACTCATTATGGAACAGAAAATACATCAGGGAAGAAACGTAAAACGTTTCAGAGAAATGCTTAACATAAAACAGGAAGGATTAGCTTATGATTTGGGCGAAGAATGGAACCAAAAGAAAATTTCTTTACTGGAGCAGAAAGATGTAATTGAAGAAAATCTGTTGAAACAAATCTCTGCAGTTTTGAAAATTCCAGTTGAAGCTTTTCAGAATTTTGATGAAGAACAGGCGATTAATATTATTTCAAATACATTTGATAATGGAGCCTATTTGAATGCAGGACATAGTCCAACATTTAATGTAAATCCAATAGAAAAATGGATCGAAGCTTTAGAGGAAATTAAACGTTTAAATTCGGAACTTTTAAAAACCAAAGATGAACATATTAAGGTTTTAGAGAAATTATTAAACGATAAATAAACTTTACAAAAAGATATTAATTCAAGTGAAATTTGAGTTTAGTATCACACATATAATAAATAAAAAAAGCTTCAGATTTCTCTGAAGCTTTTTGTTTTAAGAACGTGGTTTTGACAAATTTCTGTCATACATAATAATAGTTCCTGCCACGGCTACGTTTAGACTTTTTTCTGATTTAAATTTCACCAAATGATGACATTTATCCATTGCTTTTTTAGACAATCCATGATCTTCTGCCCCTAATAAATAAACACATCTTCTTGGATGTTCAAAAGTTTCTAAATCAGAAGATTTTTCTGCTAATTCTACACCAACCAATCTGGCACCTTTAGGTAAATTTTCAAAGAAAGCCTCAAAAGTTTCATAATGAAAATAAGGGATTGCTTTTACTGCATCATGAGTATCACATGCTTGTTTTGCATATCGATTACCAATGGTAAATATAAAAGTAGCACCCATATTTTGAGCTGATCGCCATAAAACTCCCAAATTTTCAGGTGTTTTACCATTTTGAATTCCTATGCCAAAGTATTCATTTATAAAGTTATCATTCATAATGGCAAAAGTACAAACTTTAAATATTTCCAGAAACGAGATTATTACCAAATCGTTATTCTGTCTTTCTCTGCCAAAAACATTTTATCTCCAGGTTTTACATTAAATGCGTTGTAAAAAGGTGTAGTATTCATTAGAGGGCCATTAACGCGCCAATTTGGCGGCGAATGTGGGTTATTGTTAATCCACAAACGCAGAAATTCGTCTTTCATTTTTACTCTCCATATTTTAGCTATAGAAATAAAAAAGCGTTGGTCTGGAGTAAAACCATCAATTTTTGTGTTTCCTTTTCCTTGTTCGGTCATTTTAAAAGCATCATAAGCAACTGCTATTCCGGCAATATCTGCCGTGTTTTCTCCAACTGTCATTGCTCCATTAATATGTAAATCTCCTAAAACAGTATAGGTATTGTACAAATTAATAACCTGTTGTATTCTTGACTTAAACTGTGCATAATCCTCTTTTGTCCACCAGTTTTTCAGGTTTCCATTTTTATCATATTGAGCACCCTGATCATCAAAAGTATGCGTTATTTCATGACCTATAACCATTCCAATTCCTCCATAATTAAGTGCGTCATCTGCATTATTATCAAAATATGGGGCTTGTAAAATACCTGCAGGAAAAACAATTTCATTTGCAGTAGGATTATTATAAGCTGTAACTGTTGGGGTTGTAGTATACCATTCTGATTTATCGACTGGTTTACCCAATTTTGCCAATTGAAATTGATATGCGGCTTTAGAAGCCGAAACCATATTCTCAAAATAGGTATCTCTGCCTATTTGTACATTACTATAATCTCTCCATTTATCTGGATATCCTATTTTTTTAGTAATGGCAAACAATTTTTCTTTAGCCTTTTGTTTTGTAATAGGGCTCATCCATTCTAATTTATCAATTCTTTTGGCATAGGCTTTTTGCAAATTATTCACGAGAACCAACATTCGTTTTTTGGCATCTTCAGAAAAATATTTCTTCACATACAATTCACCAAGCGCTTCGCCTAAATAATTATCAATGACATTAGCCATTTTTTCACCGCGTGATTTTTGAACAGCCTGACCAGAAAGCACTTTGGTGTACTCAAATAAAGCATCTACAAAAGGTTTGCTTAAATCATCTGCATATCGTTCCAGAGAATTTGCTTTCAGATAAATTTTCCAATTATCAATGGGAATGGTTTTTAAAAGTTTATTTAGGACATCATAATAAGCAGGCTGGCCAACATTAATAGAATCGGTTTTAGCACCTAAATTATTTAAAAAAGCAGTCCAGTTTATGTTGGGATGTTTTTTTACAAGATCTGCCACAGCCATTTTATTATAATTTGCCTGCACATCTCTAAGTTCAACTTTTGTTTTATGCGAAACTGCAAGTTTTTTATCAATATCATAAACTAAATCAGCATTCTTTTTAGCTTCTTGTGCATTGCCTCCTGTTTGTTGAAATAAGGCTGTAAGATATTTTTTGTATGATTCCTGTATGGCAACAGTTGATGAATCTGACTTGAAATAGTAATCCCTGTCTGGCAATCCGATGCCCGTTTGATAAAGTTGAGCAATGTTCATTTTACTGTTTTTATCATCGGGTGTGACTGTAAAACCTATAATAGAAGAATTGCCCACTTTTACTTCATTAACTACAAAGTTCATTAATGACGGCAAATCGTTAATTGCTTCAATTTTAGACAACAAAGGTTTAATTGGCTTATAACCGCGTTTATCAATAGTTACAGTATCCATACCAGATGCATAAAAATCTCCCACCTTTTGTGCTATACTTCCTGTTGCATTTTTGCTTTTCGAAACACTATCCAGTATTCCCTGCAGGCGCATTCGTTGTGGAAAATTCATAAACATGTAAGCACCAACTCCTGCTTGAGATGCTGGTATTGATACAGAATCATACCATTTGCCATTTACATATTTAAAAAAGTCATTACCAGGCCGCAATGTAGAATCTATTCCGGTGATAGCAACATTTTTCTTTTCTTGATGTTTTGAACACGCTGTAAAAGCTAAGATTGCAATAAAGAGCATTAATGTTTTTTTCATAATCTAGATGATTTCTATTAAAATGAACTGAAAAAGTTTGAAGGCAACTATTTTAATTTTAGAAGAACAATATACGAATTCAGTTTTTAATTCTAAAGTTTTTGTTAGAATGGTTCCTGCAATAAAAAAGCTCCAGATTTCTCTGAAGCTTATTTATTAAACTTATTATTGAGAGGACCTATATCCATCTCTTAAATTCATTTAACATAAAAAATCTTATTTAAACTATTTCAAATTTAGAAATTAAACCCTAAATTAGCTATCTATCATCCTCGCCTTTAAATATTTGCGTCTTTACATCTTAATAAAAAACCAAAACATAATCTTATTGAGTTTAATGCTAATAGATGAACAAAATAAAACCCGTTTAATTACCTTCATTGATACCGAAATTGAACCAGCAAAAGGCAAAATCCTTGATATAGGAGCAATTAAAGATAACGGTAATCAATTTCATAAAGCATCTTTAGGGGATTTTGTCCAATTCCTCAAAGGTGGCGATTATATATGCGGACATAACATTTTAAATCACGATATAAAATATATAGGCAAAGCAATTTATGATGCTGGTATTAACCCTTCAAACATAATTGACACTTTACATTTATCTCCTTTGTTATTTCCAACTAAGCCTTACCATTCCTTATTAAAAGATGATAAACTTCAGACTGAAGACACAAACAACCCGTTAAACGATTCTATTAAAGCAAGAGATTTATTCAATAGTGAAGTTGCCGCTTTTTGGCAAACGGATAAAACACTTAAGGAAATTTTTTATCTCCTTTTAAATCGTACCAAAGAGTTTGGAGCTTTTTTTCGGTTTGTGAATTATAAAAATATAAGCTCTGATCCAGAAGCTGAGATTAGATTAAAATTCCGTGGTGAAATTTGTGAACAGTCGGATTTAGCTAAAATAATTTCTGAAAATCCTATCGAACTGGCATATTGCCTGTCACTGATTAATTCATTTATAATTCATAGAAAGGTTCATTCCATTACGCCTCCATGGGTTCTTAAAAACTACCCCGATGTGGAACGTATAATGCTGTTATTACGGAGCAAACCTTGTATAACTGGCTGCATTTACTGTAACAACGCGCTTGACATCTATAAAGGATTAAAAAAATTCTTTGGCTTTGATTTTTACCGAACTTATGGTGGTGAACCGCTTCAGGAAAAAGCTGTTAAGGCTGCTGTTAACAACAAGTCGGTACTGGCTGTTTTCCCAACTGGCGGCGGAAAATCAATTACATTTCAGGTTCCGGCACTTATGAGTGCTGAAAACTCTAAAGGGTTAACCATCGTAATTTCTCCGCTTCAGTCGTTAATGAAAGATCAGGTTGACAATCTTGAAAAAAACGGAATAACAGAAGCAGTTACTATTAATGGACTATTAGACCCTATTGAAAGAGCCAAATCATTTGAAAGAATTGAAGATGGTTCTGCCTCTATTCTTTATATTTCACCTGAATCTCTCCGTTCAAAAACTATCGAAAAACTAATTTTAGGCCGAAAAGTTGCCCGTTTCGTAATTGATGAAGCACACTGTTTTTCATCATGGGGACAAGATTTCAGGGTTGACTATTTATATATTGGTGATTTTATAAAGTTAATTCAGGAAAAGAAAAATCTTGAAGATGCCATACCGGTGTCCTGTTTTACAGCAACGGCAAAACAAAAGGTAATTGAAGATATCCGGGATTATTTTAGCGAAAAGCTATCGCTGGATCTTGAAGTGTTCACTTCAAAAGCCTCGAGGACTAATCTTCACTATAAGGTTTTTGAAAAGCAAAATGAAGATGAAAAATATCAGACCGTCAGAGATTTAATTGAAGAGAAAAACTGTCCCACAATTATCTATGTATCCAGAACACTCAAAGCTTATAAACTTGCCGAGCAACTGGCAAAAGATGGTTTTAATGCAAAACCATACCATGGAAAAATGGATAAGCAGGAGAAAACCGAGAATCAAAATTCCTTTTTAGGTGGTGAAACACAAATTATGGTAGCCACTTCTGCATTTGGTATGGGAGTGGACAAGAAAGATGTGGGTTTGGTCATTCATTATGAAATTTCAGATTCACTTGAAAACTATGTGCAGGAAGCGGGACGTGCAGGCAGGGATGAAAATATTTCAGCTGATTGTTTTGTACTTTTTAACGAAGAAGATCTTAGTAAGCATTTTATTCTGCTAAATCAGACCAAACTTTCCATTAAAGAAATCCAGCAGGTGTGGAAAGCGATAAAGAATATTACAAGATTTCGTTCTAAAGTATCCAATTCTGCATTAGAAATCGCACGAAAAGCAGGCTGGGATGATACTGTTGTAGAAATAGAAACACGCGTAACTACAGCAATTGCTGCCCTTGAAGACGCAGGATATTTAAAACGCGGGCAGAATATGCCGAAGGTTTTTGCCAACAGTATTTTATCCAAAAATACCCAGGAAGCCATTGATAAAATAAACACTTCGCAAAAATTTGAAGAAAAGCAAAAAGAGCAAGGTGTACGTATTATCAAGAAACTCTTTTCAAGCAAAAGCAGAAAGCAGGCCAACAACGAAACTCCAGAATCAAGAGTAGACTACATTAGCGATCATTTGGGCATTGTAAAAGAAGAAGTCATTAATGTGATAAACTTACTGCGTGAGGAAAATATCCTGGCAGATGCTAAAGACCTGACTGCCTTTATAAAGAATGCAGATAATAAAAACCGCTCTCTTTCAATAGTCGAGTCATACAGCAAAATCGAAAACTTTTTACTTTCGGTTTTTAAAGAAGAAGAAAGTACTTTTCATTTGAAGGAATTAAACGAAGGTGCTGAAAAAAACGGCTGTGACGATATAAACACCAATAAACTAAAAACGATAATTAACTTTTGGTCTATTAAAAACTGGATTAAAAGAAAAAACTTAGACCATGCCAGAAATCATATTGCTGTTCTCTGCCTTCAAAACAAAGAGTTATTAAAAGATAAACTTGAAAAGCGGCATGAACTTGCAGCATTCATCATTGATTTTTTTTATGATAAAACTATCACCGAAACATTAAAAGATCAAACAAATAAAGAGGAGACTTTGGTGGAGTTTTCGGTACATGAGCTAAAAACTGCATATGATACTAGCTTAAGCCTTTTCAAAAAAGAAATAAGTATTTATGATATTGAAGATACCTTGTTCTATCTTTCACGAATTGAGGCAATAAAGATAGAAGGTGGTTTTCTTGTAGTTTATAATAGCTTAACGATTGAGCGAACGGAACAAGATAATAAAAAAAGATATACTAAAGACGATTATCAAAAGCTCAACCAGTTTTACGAGAGCAAGGTCCAGCAAATTCACATTGTAGGCGAATATGCCCAAAGAATGATTACCGATTACAGAAACGCGCTTCAGTTTGTAGAAGATTATTTCCAACTGAATTATGGTTCATTTTTGAACAAATATTTTAAAGGCAGCAGGCAAAATGAGATTAAGCGGAATATTACACCGGCAAAA
Organism: Flavobacterium panici; assembly: GCF_903819335.1. Classification (GTDB taxonomy): domain Bacteria; phylum Bacteroidota; class Bacteroidia; order Flavobacteriales; family Flavobacteriaceae; genus Flavobacterium; species Flavobacterium panici. The sequence continues at coordinate 119,256 of NZ_CAIJDE010000046.1, forward strand.
TTCAGACAACTTTTTGGTGAGCTCTCCCCTACACAATTGAAGATTATTAATGATAATGAAACTCAGCATATAGTTGTTGCTGCCGGTCCCGGCAGCGGAAAAACAAAGGTATTAGTGCATAAACTGGCTTCGCTTCTTTTAATGGAAGATGTTAAGCATGAGCAGTTACTGATGCTGACATTTTCAAGGGCTGCTGCTGTCGAATTTAAGAAGCGTTTATTAAAACTGATTGGTAATGCAGCAAACTTTATTGAAATTAAAACATTTCATTCTTACTGTTTCGATCTTTTGGGTAAAGTTGGCACTTTAGAAAAATCGGCGGATATTTTAAACACAACGGTTGAAAGAATTAAAAATGGTGATGTTGAGGCTAATAAAATTACGAAGACTGTTTTAGTAATTGACGAAGCACAAGATATGAATGCAGATGAGTTTGCTCTTATAAATGCATTGATGGAGCAGAATGAAGAAATGAGGGTTATTGCTGTGGGAGATGATGACCAAAATATTTATGATTTCAGGGGAGCAAGTTCCAAATATCTTGAACAATTCATTTATGATAACAAGGCCGTAAAACATGAGTTAGTCGAAAATTACCGCAGTAAAAGTAATCTGGTTGCATTTTCGAATCAATTCGTACAACAAATTCAACACCGCCTAAAAGAAACACCAATCATTGCTAATCAAACCGATAATGGAAAAATCAAAGTTGTTAAATATCAAAGCAGCAATTTGATTACGCCTCTTGTAACTGATATCGTTAACGCAGATCTTTCCGGAACTACATGCGTACTCACAAAAACTAACGAAGAGGCTATAAAAGTCACAGGGATGCTTTTAAAAAATAGCATCAAGGCAAAATTAATTCAATCTAATGATGATTTTAGTTTATACAATCTTGTTGAAGTTCGGTTTTTACTAGATAAAATAAATGTTGGAGCTGATATTTACATCATCAGTGATGAAATTTGGGACAATGCTAAACAAGAGCTAATTAACACCTTCCGTAACAGCAACAAATTAGAGATTTGCCAGAATATCATCAAAGATTTTGAAAGCACTAATCCTAATAAGAAGTACAAATCTGATTTAGAAGTTTTAATTCGGGAATCTAAATTAGAGGATTTTTATAATGAAAATGGTGAAACAATTTTTGTATCAACCATTCATAAAGCCAAAGGAAAAGAGTTTGATAATGTATTTCTTTTACTTGAAAACTTTCATCTGGCTGCAGATGAAGCTAAACGACAAGTATACGTAGCAATGACCAGAGCTAAACGCAATTTAAACATTCACTTAAATACAAATAATCTCAATCATTTGACTGTAGATAATCTGGAACAAATAGACAACTTTGAATTTTACACTGCTCCTGATAAAATTGCTGTACATGCCACTTTTAAAGATATTTGGTTAGACTATTTTATTAACAGACAGATCTTAGTTTCTCAACTAGCGTGTGGAGAAACGTTATATGTTAAGGATGATGAATGCTTAAATTCAAATGGACAATCTGTGTTGAAATTCTCAAAGTTATTTATTAAGAAAATTGAGGAAATGAAATCAAAACATTATGAACTAAAAAATATAAAAGTAAATTTCATATTGTACTGGCATAAGGAAGGAGCTTCGCAGGAAACCAAAATAATCTTACCTGAACTTTATTTTGAAATTAGTGAACAATAAGGTGAAAACTTATTGAAAACACATCGATTACATCAAAGAAAATATACTCCATCCACAAAGAATGAAAGAGATTATCATGAAAATTTTTGATTTCTTTTTTAAATAACCTTTCTTTTTAAATTTAAAAAAGATAATTGCAGCGATTCCCGATGCGATTATATCAATAATAGTCAAGAAAAAAGCATTAGCAATATACTTAGGAAATAAACTGAGATAAGCTGTCTTGGTTTCTTCAAATTCAGTGTATTTCGTGCATATATATATCCAGCAAATTTTATTTAAGATGCTAATTATTAGCAGCAATACTCCAACAATATAAATAAGCGATTTGTATTTAGATTTCATATACTTAAGTTTTAAAAGTTAGAAAACCTCAAAACTGCACAATTTGTGACAGTAATGAGGCCCGCTAAAACTATAGGTTAGTCGATTCAAATTGTTTGAGATCTCTGGTGTTTTTTTGTACTGCAAGGGCTGAAAACAGTCCTAATACAAACGACATTCCGAAAAATCCCTTTTCACTGAGTAATAAACTGGCATTCCAAAGTCCGATTATTAATAATACTATAGAAGCAATAGTACTAAACCAGCTTATACTGTAATATAAATCGGTTACGGGGATTCCTTCCAGTCTGTCTCGCACGCTTTTTTGTACTGATATCACAGAGAAAAGACCAAAAAGGAGAATGGTAAAATAGTATCCTTTTTCATTGTAAGCCATAGCCGAATTATAAAGACCAATACAATAGGAGGTCATACCTATAAGTAATGTCATCCAGGATGCGCCAACGAAAGCGGCGCTTGGCTTTAAAGGGTTATTTCCATAATTTGATTTTGCATTTTTTGATTCTGAATTGTTGTTTAATTCATTTGATTTTAGCGGTTCCATAATTTTATGTTTTATAATTATGAGGCAAATGTCAGCATGAAAAAGGAGTTCTAAAAACTAATTTATTTATAAAACTGATGATATAAAAATACATTTTACTATTTTTATCCTGATAAAATCTTATTTATGAATGCTCTCGAGGAAATATCAAATATGATGAATGATGCTGATAAAAAAGCATTTATACAGTATCTATCAAAAAAGAACAAGCGCAAAGATACTGGCAATATCGAGTTATTCAATTCGTTAAAAACTGACGATATAAAATTTAATAAAAAGATTTTAGAAGATAAAAAAACTACCGATGCTTATCATGCTCTTAGAAAAAGACTTTATGATAACATGATAAATTTCATGGCCAATCGAAGTTTTGAAAATGATAGTTCAGAAGAAAATACAATACTTCGATTTATTGTCGTAAGTCGGTTATTTTTTGAACATAAACTTATAAAAACAGCATTTAAATGTCTTGCAAAAGCCGAAGATATTGCACTGAGCATTGAGCACTTTAGTCTTCTCAATGAAATCTATCTGACTCAGATACAATTTGCTCATTTCAATCTGTCAGAACCAATTGAAAAAATAATAGAAAAATTTAAAGCAAATAAAAAACAGCTCGAATATGAGGAACAGCTCAATTTAGGTTATGCCATTTTGCGTCGCGAACTTGCTGCTATTTATCACGAAGGCCGAATAGTAGATTTTCAGGCACTTATAAAGAACACTATTGAAACGCATGGAATATCATTAAAACAGGGATTAACGTTTAAGTCTCTGTATCAAATATTATTTATTGCCAACGAATATGCTTCTATAAACAACAATTACTCACTTATACAACCCTTTGTTGTGAAAAGTTATAGGTTTATTAGTAAAAAAACTGATCTGACAGACAGACATTTATACTATCATATATACATTTTGTATTTTATAGCTAACTTCTATTTTCGTAATGGGCAGTTTACTAAATCTTTGAATTATCTTGAATTGATGTTTACAGAACTTCAGAAACAATCTGGCAAGTATTATCAGCGTTTTTGTCTTAGGTATTATTTATTATTAGCGTTTAATGAAAATTATCTTGGTAATCCCCAAAAAGCAATCGAAATTGCCGAAAAATCTCTTTCTTCAAATAAAAAAGCAGATCCTAACGACAGTAACGACATTCGTCTTATGCTTATCGTTTTTTATATACAGCAAAATGCCGGGCGTAATGCCGTAAAAGAAATGGCAAAATTAAATCATACTGATAGTTGGTACGAAAAAAAAATGGGCATGGACTGGACAATAAAAAAGCATGTTGTCGAAATCCTTCTGCATACTCAGCAAGAAAATATTGAACTGGCTTTATCCCGAATAAAAAGTTTTAAACGACGTTATAGAAAATATCTTTTAACGGTAAATGAAGAACGTGTTATTCAATATCTTTTGTTTGTAGAACAATATGTAATGAAACCTGAAATTATTCAAACACAAAAATTTCAAAATGCAATAGAAGATTTTATAATTACTGCTCAAAATGGTCCTAAAGATATTTTAATCATGAGTTTTTTATCCTGGCTGCTTGCAAAAGTGAGGCGAAAAACGATTTATGAAACAACTTTAAATCTCCTCACAACGTATTTTCCAGCGAACTGACAATCCGAAAAAAATTAAAAACCTTCATCATATAAAATACAGTCACCAGAAACTATTTTTTTCTATCTTCCCAAAATAAAATTTTGCAAAATGAACCAACAGTTTTTAATAAAAAAATCATTTTTATTCAGCTTCATTTTAGTGACAAGCTATTTTCTAGTTTCTTTTTACCCAAAAAATACAGAACAAACCGCTCCTGATAAAATCAAAAAAGTGCTGGTTTTTTCTAAAACTAATGGTTTCAGACATGAAAGCATTCCTGCCGGAATTGAAGCGATAAAAAAACTGGGAAAGGAAAATCATTTTCTGGTAGATGCTACCGAAGATTCTCTGGCAATTAATTCAAAAAATTTAAAGCAATACAAAGCCGTTATATTTTTAAGCGCTTCTGGTCATGTTTTAGGCGAAAGTCAGAAATTAGCTTTACAAAAATTTATAGAAAAAGGAAAGGGTTTTGTAGGCATTCATTCGGCTACAAACTGCGAACCAGACTGGTCTTGGTACACACAAATGATCGGCGGAATTTTTGAAGGGCATCCCGAGCCGCAAAATGCTAAACTAATAGTTGTCAATCATGAACATCCATCTACAAAATATCTTCCGGCAATTTGGGAACGAAAAGATGAATGGTACAATTTTAAAAATTTGAATCCAGATGTAAATGTGCTTATCAAAATTGATGTAACTTCGTATAAAGGCGGTAAACATGGCGATAATCATCCTTTGGCCTGGTATCACGAATATGATGGCGGCAGAGCGTTTTACACCGCTTTAGGACACAGCCCTGAAAGTTATAGCGATCCTCTTTTTGTGCAGCATTTGCTTGGAGGCATTACATATGCCATGGGGAAATAAAATTTGCTAACCACTATTTAAATAAATATGAATTTGAATCTGAAAATTTCATTTCTTTCTGTCTTTTTAATTTTAACCATTTTAGGCTGTTCTGATAAAAAAACAAAACACATTCCAGAAAATCCTTATTTAAAGCAATTAACCGAAAAGCAAATTGGAGATAGCAATTACTATATTTCTATCCCAAAAAAATATACAATTAAAGAAAACAGAGGGCCTGATTTTTCTGTTTATTATTTCTATCCTACAGACACGACAGCTACAGCAGCTTTTTCAGGCGGTTTCTATTTTGGGAATCATCCAAGTCAGTTTGAACCAGGTGATAGTTGTAAAACAGAAAAAATGCAGCGTAAAATTCTAAACAAAAATGCCGATTGGACAGTCTATAACTGCAAAGACAAATATTCGATCCAGTCGATTATTGAAAGCGGAAGCAATGAAGGCTGGAACCAATATATTCACACTTTTGCCAGTGCAAATTCTGCCGCAGACTTAAAAAAAGTATTTCTGATTTTGGGAACAATGAAAAAGAAAGAACCAATCAAACAACCAAAATAATGTATCAAAACAAAAAAAGTCAGATATTTTTTAAACTTTTATAATCTCTAAATTACTGGTCTTTAACTTCTTCAAAATAACTAAAAAAGTTTTTTTGAAATCCTTTGTTCATTTCAAAAATTAATCACATTTTTGCACCCGCATTAGCAAAACAGGTCCGTTCGTCTATCGGTTAGGACGCCAGGTTTTCATCCTGGTAAGGGGGGTTCGATTCCCCCACGGACTACTAACACAAAGCTTCAGAGAAATCTGGAGCTTTTTTTGTTTATACTATCTTTGAAATATATCTCTAAATTGATACAAAAGTCTTTCAATCAATCTTAAATCTTCTGTTATAATATCTGCATTTCCCTGCATTTCTTGCTGAAAAGGAATTCTTTTCTTGTAAGAGCTCTCTAATCCTTTTGGCAATGCAACATCAATTAATAGATTTCCATCTTTATCTGGAGTTAATGAAATGGCTTGTATTTTTCCTTTTATTATTCCAAATTCTCTATCAGGAAAGTTTACCAGCTTTATATTGACGTTTTGACCTTCCCTAATCTTACCTGAATTTAGCGCAGCAGCTTTTACTTTTCCAACATATCCGTTTTCTTTATTTGGAATAATAGCAAAAATGGTTGATCCAACTTCTACAGATTGATTTTCAGACCAAATTTGCAAAAAACTGATTTTGCCATTTATAGAAGATCTTAAAACATAATTTAGCTCCCAGTCTTTTATCGCTTTTTTTAATAGGTATAATGCCTGAATTTTGTTGTTTTCAAGATTTATAGATTCTTTACTTTCGTTTATATGTGTTGTTTTACTATTTCGGTTTAATTCATTTAATGAAGATTTTAACTGCGAAATTGTACTAAGAAAACTTTTGTAGCTTTTTTGAGCTTGTAAATAAAGTAATCGCTGTTTTTCTACTTCCTGCGAAGCATATATTCCTTTTTGAAATAAAACTTCATATCTGTCTAGTTCATTTTTCTGAAGGACTAATTCATTTTGATTAATTTCTTTTTGTGACTCTAATAAATTTAAGCGTTCTCGCAGTTGAATTGACTCATAGTCTTGAGCGTTACCTTCAATACGATATGGCTGAAGCTTCATATTTAATTCGTCTGCAACATATTCTTTCTTAAAATTTGCAAATGCGCTCTCTACCTCTCCAAGCTGAACTGAATTTAATTTATTAAATGGAAATTTAACTCTGTTTATGTCTATTGTATCTAAAATACTTTTTAACATAAATACATCCCGATAATTTGCAGAATTTTCAAGAATAGCTAAAGCAGTATTTTTTGTAACAAAGATTTTATCTTTAACTAAAATAGCCTCAATTCTTCCAGATGTTTTAACAACTAGTTTTTGAGGAGGAATATTTGTTGTTATCACAATTTGCGAGGATATAATATCCGGATACTTAACAAACCACGATATTAAAAACAAAATTATTACAAATAACAGTAATATAGTATTCCCCCACTTTTGAATTGCTTGCGGTGGATCTGATAAAACATCTCTCACCTCTTCACTGTATATTTTTAAACCATCATTTACTTCTTCCATTTTAATTTCCTAGTTCTAATTGATTTTTAACCAATGAGTAGTACTTTCCTCTTAGTTGTGTTAAATCATTATGATTGCCTTGTTCTACTATTTCGCCGTTTTCGAGAACGATAATATTATCTGCATTTTTTACTGTACTTAAACGGTGCGCTACAATTATGGCTGTTTTTCCATGAATAAAATTACTTAGGTTTTCCATAATTACTTTTTCATTATTTGCGTCTAGCGCACTTGTTGCTTCATCAAAAAACAAATAAAATGGATCTTTATAAACTGCTCTGGCAATCATAATTCGTTGTTCTTGTCCACCGCTTAGACGTATTCCTGAAGTTCCTAATTCTGTATTATATTTGTTTGGCAGTTTTTCAATAAAATCCTCAATATTGGCAACAAAGGCAGCATTGTTTAGCTTCTCTCTATCAATAAATTCATTTTGCTCAGATTCTGAAATATTTCCGCCAATACTATCATTGAACATAAATGTATCCTGCATTACAGCGCCACAATTCAAACGCCAGTAATCATTATGAATATCATTTAAATTAATTGGCCCAATATTGATACTTCCTTTCGTAGGGTTATAAAACTTTAGTAATAATTTCATTAAGGTTGTTTTACCGCTTCCGCTGGCACCAACAATTGCAGTAGTCTTTCCTTCTGGAATAACACAATTAATGTTTTTTAAAATTAAAGGCGAAGATTTTCCACCATAACGATAGGATAAATCTTTTAAAATTATAGACTTATCATTTGGCAATTCTTTTGCTTTATGTGCAGAAACGACATCTTCATCTTCTCTTAAATGAACTTGAGATAAACGTTCTAAACTAATTTTTGCATCTTGCCAGGACTGGATAAAAAGAACAAAATTCCCTAGGGGCATATTAAGCTGCCCAACTATAAACTGAATTGATGTCATCATACCAAGTGTAAGATTTCCATCGACTACTGCTTTAGCAGAAAGAAAAGTAATAATGATATTTTTGAATTCATTTATAAAATTGGCTCCAATAGTTTGGTATTGGGCTAACTTTAAAGTGCTCAAAGATGTTTTAAATAAACTGATCTGGTTAAATTCCCATTTCCAGCGGTTTTTTCGCTGCGAATTATTTACTTTAATTTCTCTGACTCCATTAATAATTTGAATTAATGAGGTTTGATTTTGAGATAATTGATCAAATCTTTTAAAATCTAATTCAGCTCTTTTTTTTAAGAAAAAGAAAGTCCATCCCACATACAAAACCGCTCCAATTATAAATACGAGAAAAATCGTTAAATCGTAATAAGCAAGAATTGCATTAAAGAGCACAAAAGTGACCATCGAAAAAACCATATTCAAACTCGACGAAGAAATAAAATTTTGAATACGGGTATGATCTGTAATTCTTTGTAAATGTTCTCCTGAATTTCTTGTTTCGAAATAATTTACAGGCAGTTTCATCATTTTATATAAAAAATCTGAAATCATTTTTATATTAAACCTGCTGGTTATATGTATTAGAATCCATTCTCTAAAAACACTTACTAATGTTTGCGATAAAATCAGTACAAACTGCGAAATAAGTATTAGGTAAATAAAAGGAATATCTTGATTATTAACACCTACATCAACTATAGACTGCATTAAAAAAGGCAGAATAAATTGAATAATAGTGGCAACAAATAATCCAATAAATATTTGATAAATCAGCTTTTTATACGGTCTAAAGTAAGGATACAAAAAAGAAAATCCTTGGGAGCTTTCTTTTTCGTCATCCTGATCCTTAAACTTAGTATTTGGTTCTAATATTAAAATAAATCCTGTGGCATCTATGGTATCTGTCCATGCGGTTTTAAAATCTTCATGAGAATAAACCAGTAAACCTTGAGCCGGATCTGCAATCCAGATTTTTGTTTTAGATGTTTTGTATACTACCACAAAGTGCTTTTGTCTCCACGGAACAATGAAAGGTGTTGGAGCCTCATTTACTAAACTTTCTAAAGAAATACGCATTCCCAGAGTCCGCATTTCTATTTCTTCTGCGGCCTCGGCAATTCCTGCCATTGTTACGCCAAGTTTCGTAATGTTTGCTTTATCTCTTAAAAATTCTCTCGAAAAGGTTTTGCCATGATATTTGGCAATCATTCTCAAGCAAGTTGGTCCGCAGTCTTTATTGTCTAATTGCCTAAAATGCGGAAAATTTTTATTAATCATGTATGTGTAATTCTTTAAACTAAAATGCTAAAGGCTTCTATATTAAAATTTCCATCTTACCTGGTATGGATATGTTTCGTATATAGTATTATCTTCATTTATGGTATATCCAAGTTTTGCATCTTCTTTTGCATCTTTAAACAAGGCTTTAACCTCCTCATCTTTAGCTCCTAATCTTGCCAAACATATTGCTCTGTAATATTTTGCATCTGAAAAATTGGGATAAATCTTCAATGCTTTATCAAATAAGGCAATTGCTTCATCCCATTTTTTCAACTCATATTTTGCAATTCCATAGTAAAATAAAGCTGTAGGATGTTCTAAACTTTGTCTATTTTTAAATAAATCGTCGTTATATTCTTTAAATATTTTTTCAGCTTTTTCGTACTCATTCAATTGTAAATAACACAGCCCTATGTAGAAGCTGTATTTATGATCCATTCTGTAACCGTCGCCATATTTATTTATACAATCCTGAAAGTCTGCAATTGCATCTTTGTAGGTTTTAACAAAAATGCATTTTATAAAAGCGCGATAAGACTGCCATTCTTGCGGATCGTATTGAACCGCTTTATCAACATACTGCATTCCTATTTCATATTTTCTGGCTTTAAAATAAGGCATTGCTTTTTCCTGCCATAAAGAAGCAATTGTACTGTCTTTTTTTAAACCTTCATCTAAACAGTTTTGCCATTCGGCCATTTGAAAGTTATAATTATAGTGTTCTGCACAATTCGTTAGATGCTCTAAAATTATAGCGTCTTGTTTCTTCTTTATTTCCTGATTAAGTTGAGGATAAATAAACTGCGAAATATGAATTAAAATAATTAATAAAATGTTTTTCATTATGATTGAGTTTTTTCTAATGTATTTAAAGCATCAAAATTTTTAAATGCGAAATTATAAGTCTGATTATTATAATCAAACCCGCTTATTGTAGTCTGCCATTTTTGAACAGCTTCAGAATATTTTTGCCTTATGATATCATATATCTCTTTGCCTTCATTTGTTAGAACATTTTCTATTCCACTATACAAATCATTTATTTTTTCAAATCGATTCAAGTCATTAGAACATTTATTTAGATAAAAACCTATTCTTCCCATAGCCTCTTTTTCTTGTCTTTTATTAAATCTGTTTTTTGCCAATGAATTATCCAAACAAAGTAATGTAGTGTAGTAAGTATACAATGCATGAAGAAGTATATATACCGTTCTGTGATCTTTTAATTTTAAGAGATCTTCTACATTTTGTTCCTCATCTATTTTAAATATAGCTTTACGATTATGGAATAATGTTGTCAAAATAATATGACCGGTTTGATGGGCAATATCATCTATAAAGAAAACTTCATCATAATCGTCCTGATAAACATTAAAAAATGCAACTCCGTGTGCTTTTATAGTAGCAAACGAATTAGTATTACCGGGATCTGTTTTAAAAAGCAGTATTTTTTTGCAGCATTTCTCGATTATTTCATAATGTTCTTTTGAATCTTCTTTTATAAAGGAAACTGCATTAGTTAAATACGATATGTTTTTCTCCAATAAAGAATTATCAAAAGTTATATCAAAATCTGGTATCACATTTCCAGACCCATCTGTAAAAACATTTCTAAGCAAATTAATTGAATGCCTGAACACTTCAATGTTTGAATTTTCAATTATATGTATCGGTTCAAAAAAAGCCGGTTCATTTTTTTTAAAATATCCCAATTTTGGCAGATACGCAATCTCATTTTCATTAAAGGAATAATTAATTTCCAACTCTTCTTTATTTACAAAATAGCCTTGCATAAACTCTGTCAAAAATTTATTTGGCAAAGAATTATCCATTTTATAATTAAAGTACGAGAATAATAACGGTTCAAGAAATAATTCATCATCATCAAAATTTATTTTTTCTAATAAGCCTGGATTTTCTTTATAGATTAATAATTTGATGGTATTTATTATTTCTGTTTGATTTGCATTAATTTCTTTATACTTTTTCATTGTCTTTTTTTTATTTCAAGAGGCTGATAAAATCAACCTCTTGAAAAAATAATTATTTTTGATAAATGATCAAATCTCCTACTTGGGCAATTACATGACAACCACTTGCATTACCACCTACGATTAAATTTAATAATTCATCAGAAGCTGTTGCTTCTGCTTTAACTTTTAAAGCTTCTAAACTTAATTTCATAGTGTTTTTATTTATATATGATTAAATCTCCTACTTTGGCAATTATGTGACAGCCACTTGCATTACCCCCTACGATTGAATTTAATAACTCATTTGAAGCTGTTGCTTCTGCTTTTTCTTTTAAAGCGTCTAAACTTAATTTCATATTGATTGATTTATATAATTATTGAATAAGGTGTGGTCTTTTTGCTAATTCAGTAAATTCGTGACAATCGTCCTGAATTCCACCGCTTATTGTACTTAATAGCTCTTGAGAAACAACTGCTTCTGCTTTTTCTTTTAAACTGTCAAAACTTAATTTCATAATTTTTTGTTTAAATTGTTAATGTATTTTATTAATATGGTAACTCATAAGGTCCAAAGTCCCCCAACCAGTCCGTTATAACGTCACCACCTGTATGGCAATCACTTGCCTTTCCTCCTGAAATTGACTCCATCAATTCTGTTGAAGCAACTGTTTGAATTCTTTCCTGAAGAGCTTCTAAACTTAATTTCATAATTTCAAATTTTAAATATTAATAATATCGGCATATAAAACTTGCCATAGTTTTGCTTGCAAGCGCTATTTAGATACATTTCTTTTACAACTGGCCATTTATAAAATACTTAGTAATTAAATTGTACGAATTGTTTATTTCAAAATCTTTATGCTATTTACTTTGGAGATCAATAATGAAGTAAAAAATGATATGACATCAGAAACAGTTATCATAAATAATTTCTAAAACAAGGCATGTCAGATTTTCAAGCCAAAACTATATAAACGTGTTATCTGTTACAAACTATGTAAATCGGAATTCGGGAATTCCGATACGTAATTCCTGAATTTCTCACAACAAAAAACATAAATATTTAAAAACCAATAAGTTAAGACAAAATGTTTTTATATTATTTAAAGAGTAATTCTTGTGAAGATGATTTTTTTTGAAAAAATTACTGTACATAAGAATATTAGATTTTATTAATATCGAATATTTAAAAAGAGAAACATAAAACAACTTCAACATTTAAAATCTTAACCCAAAATAAGATTTATTTAGCCTCTTACTGAATTTAAAAATTAATTGTAACTGTAAGGATTTAGATTAATATAGACATAGAAAACAGCGATCTGGATATTATTTGTTATTGGAAAATAAATTTGATTTTAAAGAAAAAAACAGATCCGTTTTTCAAAATAAAATCAATTTTCACCTTTTTAATTTACGCTGCGAAAATCCATGCTTACATCAATTAAAGCATTCTGTAACGGACAAAAAAATAAAAAACCTATTTTATTATGAAATAGGTTTTTTTGTGGTGTTCGTACTTCTAATGCAAAAAAAGAGACAACCCAAAAGTGAACTGCCCCCAAAAAGTTAGACACTATTTGGGGGCATTTTTATGGAAAGAAAAGTCAAGTACAATTGTGAATTTAAACTTCGTTGTGTAGAAGAAGT
>NZ_CAIJDE010000047.1:0-134535 GCF_903819335.1 Flavobacterium panici
TGTTTTAAATGCTGTGAGAAACAAAATAATCCATCGAGTTTTTGCAGTAATAAAAAACCAAACCTTTTATGAAAAAGATTTGGTTTTATCATAGAAATCGAAATGACAAACAGTATCTTGACTTATTGGATAAAAAAACTTTGCGACTTCGCGACTTTGCGAGATTAATTCAATTATAGCTTACTTTCTTTCGCTAATGCTACTTCTAAGCTTTCGAAATTTGGCAGGACTTTAGAAATCAATCCTTCTTTGTTTAGAATAAAATGTGTTGGGAATGAATTTAGCTGTAAAGATTCATTCATATACTCTTTCATGTCTGGAATTACAGTATACGAAAGTGGTTTTCTGGCTAAGAATGTTTTTAATTGTTCCGGCGAATCTTCGGCTAAACTTATAAATAGAATATCTTTTCGGTCTTTATATTCTTCTGTTAGTTTATTTACCTGCGGAAATTCTCTTATACATGGTGTACAGTGAATATACCAGCATTTTATAACGATTATTTTTCCTTTCATTGTTTCGTTTGAAACTTCATTTCCATTTAAATCTTTAAATGAAAATGGTGGAAAAGCGGTTCCTTCCATTTTATAGTTTTTAAGGGCGTCAAAACCAATTTGGTTGATGGTGGCTTTTATACTGGTATCTGTTTTTGGCTGAATTTTGAATAGCTTATAATAATAAACCGAATCTTCTGATTTTAATCTAACTGGAATGAAATTTCCATTTGCTAACTGATCTAAAAAAGCTTCTTTTGAAATTTCTTTTGTAGAAGAATCAAGCGCAATAAAATCTCTGGAAAGCATTATGTTTTTACTTTGATAGGCAGACCAATCTCCAAAAGTTTTTTGAATTTGAATGGGATTTACTTCCGGATTTCCAAATTTATTTTGAGCGAAAGAAAAAGTGAAAAATAAAAATGCGATTATAATGGTGATGAAGTTTTTCATAAAGATTTTATGCAATAATTCTGGAGTCAAAAGTACTTAAAATAGTTTGCAATTTGGGTTTTAATCGTGAAGAAATGGCACGCGGATGATATGGATTCGCTATCGCGAAAACGCGGATTTATGCGGATTATATTCCCTTTTTATAATGCACCATAATCTTGTCATCCGGAGGAACAAAATGTTTAATGAAACTGAATGTCCTAGCCCTGATAGTAGTGGAAATCCTTTTGTGTCTCGTTTCTTTAACGAGACACAAAAGATTGGAGCGGATAGCAGGAAATAGCTCCTAAAAAATCATCATCACTTTATTTCATTATAAACCATAAAAAAACCTGGCAATATAATTGCCAGGTTCATAATGCGCTCCTCAAGGAGAAAACCAAATAACAAATCTCCTTAATTCACTGCATTTATTCGAAATAAAAATTAGATTAAAAAATAAATAACCAAACTCAATTTTAACCGTCCCAATACTTTTATTTCTAAATTTTCAATCATTTCATTCTAGTTTAAAAAGTTCATTACTTTAAATGATTTCTTGTTTCCAGATTTGTCTGTTACTACAACTAAAAACAATTGTTTAGTTGAGAAACTATGACTTTGAAGCAATACTTCTTTATTGTTTTGAACGTTTCTGTGACTTACTAAATTTTGTCCAACTATGTTGAATACATCAACTTGCGCGATATCTTCGTTTTCATTTGAAACTGATAATGCATTGTTTTTAAAATATGCTATCGTTGTATTATTTTTTGAAGAAATATCATCAAGAGCTAATGTTTTTGCTGCACCTTGTGATGCGAAATAAGCTGCATACGCTTTAGACAATTCTGATGAATTACCACAAGAAGAGGCATCCCAGTTTACAGACCAAGTCATTAAACCTCTTAAAGAAGGATAAGGTCCGCCTGGCTGCATAGTATATGTTCTTCCTGTAAAAGTAGTTCCGGTTCTTAAATAATGCATAGCATTTATTCCTTCTTGCGGTGTTAAATAACCGCTGCCTGCTGCACTCGGACAAGCCGGTAATGCAATAAGAACTTTTGAAGCTGGTAAACCATCAAAACGCATTCCTGTTGAAGCAATGTTATATCCTTTTATAACCATATCAGTCAATGCTGTAACCATATTTGATTTCTTAGCTGAACCGTAATATTGACCATCTAATCCGTTTTCTCCTCCTGTATTATACAATTGTACTGCTAACAAATCTAATTCATTACGTAAATTTTGTATGATTGGAAGGAACGAACCAAAAGTATCTGTATAGGTAGAATATCCGCCTTGTACATATTGTGTTTCCGGAGCTGCAGTTAATAAGAATCCTGGGCCATAGTAAGCTTTTAATTCTTTGAAAGCATCTACTACGTTTTTCAATCTTGGATAAGCAGAAATTCCCGCATAAGAAATATCTCTTAGATTTCCTGCACTAAAATTCATCGATCCACCTTCAAAATCAATATCAACTCCATCAAATTGATACTCGTCGATAATTGCTTTTAGACCATTAACAAAAATATTTTTTTGAGTAACATTCTCTAAAACAACATGACCATTTTGACCTCCAATAGAAACAATAACAGGAACGCCGCTATCTCTTAATGATTTTATATCATTTTTCAACAATTGCTTATTGAAAACACCATTGGTCAAATATCTATTGTCATTTGTAGTTAATACTGGTGTATAACCATCACGATTAACTGTTTCTACGAAAGAATAATCAACTACGTTAAATTTACTTCCAACCATTTGAGAGAAATATAAAAATGGAGCACCAGCATTTTCCCAAGAATGTGCATATCCTAAAATAATTTTAGATGGAAGCGGAATGAATCTATTTGTACCTACTTGAGCAATTTTAATGGTATTGTTTAAGGTAGTTAAACCAGATTGATTATCTGTTGCTTTGATTACAACTGGATAATCCTGATAAGCAGATGGTGTAAAATTATACGTATAGGTATTATTTGTACCTGCTGTCATGTTAAATGTACCTCCATTTATGGTAATTGTAACACCTGAAACCGATCCGTTACTATCAACAGCTGTAACTGAAATTGGCACAGCCTGGAAAGAATTTTGGTATACAGTAGCAGATGGTGAATTCCAAGTAATTACAGGTAATGAATTAGGACAGTTTGAACCTGAACAAGTTAATGTAAAACTATATGTTTTTGCCTCTGTTGTTCCGTTTGATGCAGTAGCCGTAACAGTTAACGTATGAGAAGCCGAAAACTGATTTGCTGCTGGTGTCCAACTCGCTGTATAAGTTCCTGAAGAATTTGAAGCACTTATAGTTTGTCCGTCTAAACTAAATACAACAGATGAGATTGTAGTAGCATCTGCGGCACTTAATCCAACAGTTGCCACAAAATTAATTGATGATCCTAAATTTATAGCAATCGCCGAAGCTGTTGGCGCTGTAATAGTAACTACTGGCTTAGTCGCAACTACCGCTTGTCTATTAAAATTATAAACTGTTGGAGTTGTTGGAACTGCAAAATTGGCTAAGTTATTTGGGTAATAAGTTTGTTCCCCATTTTCCCATGTATTTAATTTCAAACTTAAAATTTGTGAATAACCCGCTACAACTGAATTATCGAAAGTATAATTTCCTGATGCATCTGTTGTTGCTAAAACACTTTTCCAGTTATGTGTATTATCTGTCCAAGGTAAAACAATTTCTACTTTTGCACCAGCAACCGGAGTTGTTCCGTTTTTAACTGTTCCGCTAATTAAGTTTGCCTGAACTTGTGCTGCTTTTGCTGTAGAACTTGTATTAAAGTTATAAACTGTTGGGTTTGCAGGAACTGGGAAGTTTGCCAGATTATTTGGAAAATAAGCTGTTTCTCCGTTTTCCCAAGAGTTTAATTTCAAACTTGTAATGGTTGTATAACCTGCTACAACTGAATTATCAAAACTGTATTTTCCTTGTGAATCTGTTGTTGCTAAAACGCTTTTCCAGTTGTGAGTGCTGTCTGTCCAAGGTAAAACTATTTCAACTTTTGCGCCAGCAACCGGAGTTGTTCCGTTTTTAACTGTTCCGCTGATTTTGCTTGAAGGAACTACAATAACATCTTGTGAGAAGTTTAATGTTTTATTGGCATTTAAGTTAGAGTAAACTGTTGAAGCAGGAGTAAAAGTTTGTCCTGTCAAAGCAGCTGTTACTGTATAATTTCCGCCAGAAGCCAATGTAAGTGAATAAGCTCCGCTTGAATTAGTTGTTGCAGTAACATTTCCTGCTGTAGAAGATGCTGTAACTGTCACACCAGAAACTGCAGTTGATCCGTTTAGAACTGTTCCGCTAACTGTGTAAGTTACAACTGCTGCTCCCTGGGTAAAATTCAACGTTTTGTTTGAATCAATTGCGTTGTAAACTGTAGAAGCTGGCGTGTATGAAAATCCAGTTTTTGCAGCAGTAACTGTATAATTTAATCCAGCTGTTAAACCTGCAACGCTGTAAACTCCGCTTGCGTTTGAAACTGCTGTTAATGTTGAACTTCCTGAAACTGCAGAAACTGTTACGCCAGAAACTGGAGTCGATCCGTTAAGAACTGTTCCGCTTACTGTATATGTTGGCTGTGTTCCGTTGATGATAACTCCTGTTTGATTCACAACAACATTTGTTAAAGTTACCGGAGTAAAAGTATAAGTCGCTTTTAATGCCGTAACGGTATAATTTTGTCCAGAAGTTAGGCTGTTGAATGTAAAATTCCCTGTAGCCGAAACTATTGTCTGAATTACTGCATTGCTTGCATTACGCAATTCAACTGTAACATCTGTAACTAAAGCTGATCCATTTTTTGCAGAACCAGAAATACTTACTGTTCCCGGAACAATGCTTCCAAAAGAAGTATCAACCTGAGTTAATAATGAATTTGGAATTGAGCCTCTTGTATCCTGAGATAATTCCCAAATCATACCTCCAGCTAAGTTTCTTGATTTAATATACTGCACTTTTAAATCCATTGATTGTTTATCTTCATAAGAAATAAACTGTTTTAAAGTAGCATTATATAAATAAGGAACTTTTGTAGTATTATCAAAATATCTTACCCATCCTGCTGAAGCTGCACTTGGTGTAACCTGCATTGTATTTGGATCTAAATAAGCATGTGAGTTTGTAACCGGATTTCCGACTAAATCACAAATTTCGATACTTCCTGATTTTTCACAAGCTCCAGAGCCATCCCATGTTCCTGTTGGGTTTTGTGGATTTGTACATCCAGGAACTACATATCTTGGCGCTGCAACAAACAATCCATTTGTTGAATTTGTGGCGACATTATCGAATTTTTTTCCATAAAAAGGTAATCCCATGATTAATTTATTGGCTGGGAAACCAATTACGTTTAGGTATTGATTAGTCAATTCATCCAATGATTCAGATTGTGTTGCACCATACAACGGATCGTTAGGATTTCCACTTGCGTATAAAGGGGCATTGTAGCATGTTTTATCATACCAGTTTCCTCCAAAATCATATCCAAAATAAGTGATATAATCGCAATAAGTAGAAATGTCTTCTGTCATTCCATATTGTGCCCTGTTATTTGGTCCTAAATATTGTTTAGAAACATTTCTAACATTGTTTCCTGCCGCAATTGTAACCAGTTTATTTGGCATTGCCTGACGCATTGCTTTCAATAATAAAACTAAATTTTTGTTGTCATCCGGACTGTATTTTTGCGGAGGAACAGGCGAACCATTTACAATTTCTGTACCGTCAGTTCCACCCGAAAGAGGATATTCCCAATCGATATCAAAACCATCAATAAACGGATAAGTAACAATGAAGTTTGCCATATCTGCAGCCAATGCGGCTCTTGCCACAGGACTTGCAGCAATTGGAGAAAGATCCTGGCCTTTTGTCCAGCCTCCAACAGAAATTAAGACTTTTAAATGAGGATACTTTTCTTTTAACTTTTTCAAGTCATAAAAGTTTCCTTTTACCGGAGCATCCCACGGGATTCCACCTTCCATATGCTCAAAATCAGCATAGGTATCCAAACATTTTAATTTTGTATTCTCCGGATGTGCCGGATCATACGTTGTGCCATAAAAAGAATAATTTAAATGCGTAATTTTACTTCCATCAATTTTCGGAACGTTGAAATCCCGGGCATAAATAGACCATTGCGCATAATACCCCACTACTTTCTTTCCGTGGGCGGGTTGGGCCAACGCAAGTAGGGGAAACAATAACAAAAAGAGCAATCTGTAATAATGTTTCATAATTAATAAATATTGGTTAATAGAAAATAAATAATTGGGCCGAAGCAGTTTTTACTGCCAGGTTTCTCTCAACACAGGTTGGAAGGCTGCGTCGATTGGAAATAAACTCAAATTAAATTCTATAGATAAATATTACTATTACTGATTTTTCATAATCATTAGCCAATAGTAGTGATTGATATTTATTTATAATTTTTAAAAAAATTAATATTAAATACAAATGATAAATTTGGGACTACTCATCAATCTATACTCTTTTGTTGTCATGTTTGGGTATTCTTTCTATTTGGTTTTTTAAAATGTTAATACTCCGTTAGTGGTTATTTTTTTATGCTTTATATTATTCGAAGACTAAAATGAGATTTGCGAAGTTTAACATAATTACCTCTACCAGAGGTTACTTCTGGCAGAGATAACTAACACTCAAAACATTAGTGGTAACTTAAACTTACTAAATACTAATTCAAACCAACCTTAAATTAATTTCTTTAAACTCTCATAAACTGACAACTCGACGTCAGCATGATCTTTTGTATTGCATTGCTCTATTAAGCTTTTTAAATCTGCAGCTTTAAGAGTAGATTTATTATCTAAAACAAGCAGTAATTCCTGCGATGCATCACTTAATTTTTTTGATAAAGGAAGTATTGGCTGTACTAAAGGTGCATTTGCACTCAACTCAATTAATCCTTTATTTAGGGTAATCCATTTATTGAAAAATGATGCAACTTTTGCTTTATTCTCTTCTGATTTATTTGCTAAATATTGTGTTACTGCATCATTAAAAGCTAAAGATTCTTTAGCATCAGGAGTACACGCATCAGCAAAAAGTGTCAGCGGAGAATACATTTGATATTCTGTTCCGCCTTTGTTTCTTGTATATCCTTTTAATGGTTCACAAACATTAGAAAACTCATTAATCGATTCCAGGTTTTGATTATTCGTGATATTTCTTAGAATAACATCTTTGTTTTTAATATGTGTTAAGCCTAATTCTTCTAATCTAAAAGAAACATTATCAAGGCGTTTACGCATACTGGCAAGATCAGTAACAGTTTCAGCAGACCAAAGTCTTTCTGCAATTGCAGCAGTTCTTGGCCAAACTCTTGAATCTATTGTTTCTGGCGTTGTAAGTTCTGTCCACATGGTAGCTTCACCACCTAAAATTCTTGCTTTTTCTTCTGCAGATAAATCAGCTCCTTTTGGCATTGGGTCATTTAAATAATGACTTGCAACCGGATACATTAAGTCAATATAATACCCATTTGATAAAACTGTTTTATAGCCTTTTTTTACTGCATCCACTAATGACTGCCCTGGTGCAACTCCTTCATTTGGACCTCTCCATGAATGTACAATTGCTTCTTTTGAAAGATCTTTAGTTAAAATTTCTTCCCAGCCCATTAATTGTTTTCCGTGCTTTTTAAGCATCGGAGCTAACTGCATGGTGAAATACGTTTGTAATTCGTGATTTGTTTTTAAATTATGTTTCTTTTTAAATTCCTGAATTTTCGGATTGGCATCCCAATCTTTCCCTTCGTTCTCATCTCCCCCAATATGAAAATAAGCTCCGGGAAATAATGGGCATACCTCATCAAAAAGTTCACTTAAGATTTTATACGTTTTAGGATTTGAAGGATCTAATGTTGGAGTAAAAATTCCCGCATTTCTTTCAATTCCATAGGTACTAATTGCTGTACCTTGAATATTTTTTTCAGAAGTTCCTCCTGTCAATGTGATCACTTTGCTCCCTATTTCCGGGTAAGCCGTAAGTATTGCAGATCCGTGACCCGGAACATCTATTTCCGGAACTATTAAAATACCGCGCTCATCAGCATATTTTACGATATTTCTAATTTCCTCTTGTGTGTAATACAATCCATCCGAAGCTAATTCGATTAGTTTTGGATGTTTTTTAGTTTCGATTCTCCAGCCTTGATCATCAACCAAATGCCAGTGAAAAACATTCATTTTCATTGCTGCCAATGCATCAATATTTCTTTTGATTACATCTACAGGCTGAAAATGTCTTGCTGCATCAATCATTAAACCTCTCCAGGTAAATCTTGGAAAATCTGAGATTTGAGATACCGGAAAATAAAATGATTTACTGTCATTTTTCAGCAATTGCAATAACGTTTCTAATCCGTGCAAAGCACCTAAATCGCTTGTTGCATTGATCGTTATTTTGTTTGATTTTATATCTAAGCTGTAACTTTCGTCTTCGTATAAACCAATTTTTCCGTTTTTATCACAGTTAATCTGTAATTCAGCGTTTGGAAATTCGTTTAGTTTAGAAATAAAACCTTGTTCGAAAAATATACCTGTTCTACCATCTAATCGGCGCAAAAAACGAGTTACTCCACCAAAAATTCTTGGATTTGGATTTCCGGAAATATTAACTTTAAAATTTTTGCTTAAAGTAAAATTTCCATCATTTACAACAACATTCTGAGGCCAGGGCATAAGGTTCAACTGCTCTTTTTTAACCTGAGCACCTGCTGTTACACCCGCTAATAGTAGTACAAATAAATATTTCATTTTTATTTTTTTTGGTCAGATGCTTTTCTGAAACATCCATTTAAATTATAAAAAAAACAAAACTCAGAAAGACTTCTGCTTACCTCACTTATCGCTTTGAGGTCTATCTGAATTTTGAAATTTTGATTCGCTCTCACCCGAATCTAAAAAAAACAACTTTAATAATCAAAACGCTTAAAAGCTTCAATAGCTTCGTATTCTGCCAGTCCCAATTCATCATACAGTACAGCTGTATTTTTATTTCGATCTTCCGCTCTTACCCAGAATTCTCGAGAATCGTTTCCTTGAAACATTACCCTGTCTTTTTGAGACTGATGGTATAAAATGGCATGACGCTTTAATAAAACTTCTGACGGAGAAAGTGGTACCGCCATATCTATTTCATGAATATCCCACTCGTGCCAGGCTCCTCTGTAAAGCCATAGCCAGCAGTCGTCCATGTATTTTTCTGGTTTTAATTGTTTCATTGCTGCAAAAATAGCATTCAGACAAACTTCGTGCGTTCCGTGCGGATCGGCAAGATCTCCTGCTGCAAATACCTGATGTGGCTTTATTTTTGCAATAATATCTTTTACAATAGCAATATCTTCTGGCCCTAACGGATTCTTTTTAACTTGTCCTGTTTCATAAAAAGGAAGGTCTAAAAAGTGTGTATTTTCATCTTTTAAGCCAATGTATCTTGTTGCTGCATAAGATTCTCTTCTTCTAATTAATCCTTTTAGTTTTCTAACTTCCAGAGAATCGATTTGATTTTCTGATTTGTTATTTAAAAATTCAATTACAGATTTGAAGTTGATGTCATTTGGAAGATTTCCACCAGTGAAATCATTACAAACCTCAGCAAATTTTAATGCCTCATCATCTGTAACTGCAATATTTCCAGAGGTTTGATATACTACGTGTACATCATGACCTTGTTTAATCAATTTTGAAAATGTTCCCCCCATCGAAATCACGTCATCATCTGGATGCGGACTGAAAAGGATAACTCTTTTTTTAGCTGGATTAGCTCTCTCCGGACGATGAGAATCGTCTGTATTTGGTTTTCCACCCGGCCATCCAGTAATGGTGTGCTGCAATACGTTAAACATATTGATGTTCAAATCGTAAGCAGAACCTTCTTGTGCTAATAAATCAGACATACCGTTGTTGTTGTAATCACGGTCTGTTAATTTTAAAATAGATTGGTTTGTTTTTTGGCAAAGCCAAACAATCGCTTTACTTTTTAATTCTTGTGTCCAAATACATTCTCCAACAAGCCAAGGCGTTTTAAAACGTGTTAACTCTGATGCTGCAGACTGATCTAATACAAAAGTTGCATTTGGATGATTTTGTAAAAATGTCGCAGGAACTTCAGAACTAATATCACCCTGAACAGTTCTCTTGATGATATCGGCTTTGTTTTGTCCCCAAGCCATTAATACGATTCTTTTAGATCTCATAATGGTAGAAACTCCCATTGTGATGGCTCTTTTTGGAACGTTGTCGATTCCGTTAAAGTCAGATGAAGCATCTACTCTTGTAATGTGATCCAGTGTAATAATTCTTGTTCCGGAATTGATGTGTGAACCTGGCTCGTTGAAACCAACGTGACCTGTACGTCCAATTCCTAATAACTGAAAGTCTAAACCTCCAGCTTGTTTAATATTCATTTCATAGTCGATACAATATTGATTTAATTCATCAATAGAAACTGTACCATCAGGAATATTAACATTTTCAGGTTTAATATCAATATGATTAAAAAGATGCTGGTGCATGAAATAATGATAGCTCTGATTGTTTTCTCTATTCATTGGATAATATTCATCCAGGTTAAAAGTGATTACATTGCTAAAGCTTAGTCCTTCTTCTCTGTGCATTCTAACTAATTCCTCATATACTTTTATAGGAGAAGATCCTGTTGCCAAACCAAGCACGCAAGATTTATTTTTTTCCTGCTTAGATCTAATTAACTGAGCGATTTCCTGCGCTACAATTACCGATGCTTCAGCAGAACTTTTGAAGATTTCGTTGTGAATTTTTTCAAATCGTGTTTCTTCAAATTTTCCGGCGCTTTTATAGCTGATATCAGGTTTTGTTTCTAAAGCACTTTTCATTTTTTTTCTTTTTTTGGTATGTACAATTTTGGTTTTTGAAACGGTATAAGCAATTTGCATTTCTTATACCGTTTACTAACCAAACTTAAAATCTTAAATCTCTATTTTTTTAGAAGTTTGCTCCGGTAGTATCCCACCAAAGTCTTGTTCCACCATTATCAGGACCTCCAAGTTTAGCAACTCCTGTCGCAACACCACCAGCATTTCCAGCTTTTTCTGATTGTACAAAGTTTATTCTTCGTACACCAAATTCAGTAGTGATTGTTGTTCCACTATAATTTTTAAGAACCGGGAATAATTTTGGATAACCTGTTCTTCTGTAATCAGACCAAGCTTCTTGTCCTTCAGGGAAACCAGCAATCCATTTTTGAGTGATGATTTTTTGTAATTTCACTTCGTTAGTTGCAGCTGCATCCCACGCGATAGTCACATTATTTAAAGCTGGAGAATTATTTACAGGGAAGTTAGGATCAACATAAGCTTTTGCTGTTTTAACATTATCAGCAATATAAGCTGCCGCTCCTGAAGCTCCTCTTTGTTCAAATGAAGCTGCAATACCTGCTTCATATAAAGATTTAGCGTCTCCACCCATATTCCATCCTCTTAATGCACCTTCTGCTCTTAAGAAATAAGCTTCTGCAGTCGTGAATAAAACAATTTCTTTTGATCTTACAACAGCTCCAATTCCTGAGAAATCCTGGTGATCTGATTTTGCAGCAATATCAATACCTGTACGAACTCCTTTATATTGTCCTGGGAATTGAGTAGATGTATCAAAATAAGTAGCTAATCTTGGATCATTATATCCACCCATGATTGATTCCATATCTGCAGACATACGAATGTCTAACCAAGCTCCACTAATTGTAGCAATTGGGTTTGTGTAAACCGGTGATACAACTTTGAATAAATCAGCATTTGTTGTGAATACACCATATTTATGGGCAATTGCTTTTTCTGCTTGTGTTTTTGCTAATGCTGGGTTTACCTTAACAATACGCATTGCTAATCTTAAACGCAGTGTGTTTGCAAATTTTGCCCAGGCCTTATAACTTCCGCCATAACCAGACATATCTGTTGTTGCGAATGTCGAAGCTTCTCCAGCATCTTCTCTTTTAGTTAATTCTGCTACTGCAAAATCTAATTCACTAAACATTTGGTTGTAAACTTCTTGTTGAGAATCATATTCAATAGTCGAATCTGTAGTTCCAAATTTAGAATAAATGATAGGTCCAAAAGTATCTGTAAGTCTGTGCATACCTTCTACTTTCAAGATTAATGACAATGCATAAAACTGATCGTATTTACCTTTAGATTTTTGAGCAATATCGTATGCATTAAACATTACGTTACTATATGCGTAATCCCAAATAAATCCGTTCCAACCATCAACTAATGAATAAGTTGTATTGTTTATTCCTCCTGCAAAACCTGTTGGGGTAGCCATGTACCCAGACCAGATATCACAGTTTAATCCTTGTTGTAATTGATAAACCCATTCTGGGGTTAATACCTGAATATTGTTAAACATTGGAGCAAATCCTCCTTTAATATGGTTAAAATCTTGTTCAAACAATTCAGGGGTAATACCGTTAGGATTGGTATTAATATCTTCAAAATCACCTGTACAACCCATTGCTGCAAGCAATGACATACATAGAGCCGCTTTTGTTATTTTATTTAGTTTCATGTTTTTAGTATTAGAAAGTTACATTTAAATTAAGACCGATACTTCTTGTAGATGGTTGTCCGTAAATATCAACACCTTGTAAACCTTCGCCTGTACTTAATGCAATATTTGGATCAAACGGTGCATCTTTGTAGATAAAGAATAAGTTTCTTGCTATTAATGAAACACTTGCAGTCTGAATAAATGGTAATCTTTTTGCGTTAAAATTATATCCTATAGAAATCTCTCTTACGCTTACGTTTGTTGCATCATATACATACTCTCCTGTAATACCTGCTCTACCACCAACTTGAGTGTAGTAAAGTTGAGCATCCATTGAAGTAACCGGAGTTCCGTCGCTTGCTCTTACTGCATTTATAGCTACACCACCAGCGTTTCTCGCGTCACCTGTTGCTCTAGATACACCAAAAGAATCATTTTGAGCTTGAGTCAAACTCATTACATTACCGCCAAAACGACCATCAATTAACACATTTGCAAAGAATGAACCAATTTTAAATGAGTTAGAGAAACCGATCATATAGTCAGGATTAGAATTACCTACTTCTTCAAAACCAGTTTTTTGGATTGTTCCGTCATCATTTAATAAAATTCTTCCCTGAGCATCTTTTTTAAAGTTAATACCTTCGATAACTCCAAATGGTCTTCCTTCGATTAAAGCATATCTGTAGCTGTTTACTCCAGCTTCAGTTAAGTTAACTCTACCTCCTAATTCAGTAGGGATTTCTTTTACTTTATTTTTATTTTGTGAAAAGTTCACGCTTGAATCCCATGAGAATTTATCTCCTCTGAAAATTCCAGCAGTAACTACTGCTTCAAAACCTTTGTTTTCGATACTACCTGCATTGATTCCGTAAAAATCAACTCCTTGAGAATTTCCTTTTGGAGCTACAACTTGTAAATATTGATTTTTAGTTTCTGAGTTATAGTATGATAATTCAAATGCAAATCTGTTGTTAAACATTCTCCATTCTGTACCAAGTTCGTACTCTGATTTTAATTCAGGTTTCAATGAAGTACCTTCTTTTGGAGCAACTTTTGGTTTTGGATCTGTAACTCCAGGAGTGTAATAGTAAGTTGGAACTGTTACGAAAGGATAAACATCATTACCAACCTCTGCGTAAGTTGCACGTACTTTACCAAAGTTGATAAACTCAGGAAGTGTAACCATTTCACTCAGAAGAGCTGTTAAACCTACAGATGGATAGAAATATCCTGCACTGTCTGTATTAGCTAAAGTTGATGACCAGTCATTTCTGGCAGCAACATCTAAGAATAACATATCTTTATATCCAAAAGTAGTAGCTGCAAATACAGACTGAACTTCTTTTCTTGTATCGATAGTTTGGTAATTTCCTGAATTGTTATTGAAGTTTTGTAATGTAAACCAGTTAGCATATTTTAATCCTCCGCCAATTCCAGAATCAAGAATTGTTTTTTGATTTCCTAAAGTATTAGTAACACTTGTACCAATGTTTGCATTAAAGCTAAAATCATCACTGAATTTTGTATTGATTGTAGCAATTAAATCAGCATAACGTTGTGTGCTTAAAGCATTTTCTACATAATATCTACCATTTATGTGAGAAATTGTTCCTTGTGTAGTAGCGTAGATTTTTTTATCAAAATCACTTTCTACTCTGTTATAACTGTATCTACCAGCAATACTTAACCAGTTATTAGCTTTATAAGTTAAAGATAATGCTCCGTTAAAGAAGTTATTTTTGTCTTCAGATTTATTTCTGTTAATTCCCCAATATGGGTTTTGCATAATATCTCTGTTTGTCATCCAGTTTTGAGCCATTAAGTTTCTGTTTGGATCAAAAACTTCATAATTATTTTTATAGTAATCAAAGTCATTTCCTCTTGGCATAAGGTAAACTCCAGTTAATGGGTTGAAATAAAAACCATTTACCGGTTTGTTGATGATAGTTTGAGAAGTATAGTTTGCATTTGCAGCAAAAAGAAGTTTATCATCAAAGAATTTAGCTGTTTGACGAATACCAAAGTTATTTTTCTTAATACTATTACCTGGCATAATTCCTGTTCCAGATGTATTAGAGTAAGTAAATGCTGTAGAAGAATTTTCAGATGAAGTTGAATAACCTACTGAAGTAATTTGAGTATTTCCTACTTGAAAAAAGTCTTTTACGTGATCTTTTGATTTTCCTGCAGCACCCCATGATTCATCAGCCCCTGGAGCAGCAACATAATCAGATTGGAATTTAGGTAAATATGCAGCTGATTCAAAAGTAGTTACAGATGAAACAGTAAGTAATGGTTTACCAGCTTTAGCTTTTTTAGAAGATAATAAGATAACTCCATTTGCTCCCTGGCTACCGTATAATACAGATGCAGCAGCACCTTTTAATACAGTCATACCTTCGTAATCGTCTGGGTTAATAAGTGAAACAACATCACCTCCATCACGGTTTCCTGTAGATGTACTACCAAAACTATCATTTGGCTGTCCTGAAGAACCATTATATAATGGAATACCATCAATAACATATAAAGGCTGATTGTTTGAAACAGAAGAGTTACCTCTAATTACTACTTTTGTAGAACCACCTGTACCACTTGAACTTTTAGTTACGGCAACACCGGCAATTTTTCCAGCAATAGTATTAACAAGGTTGGCATCTCTTACTCTTGTTAACTCTTCTCCTTTAAGCTCCTGAGCAGCATAAGTTAAAGATTTTCTAGTTTTCTTGATACCTAATGATGTTACTACAACCTCGTTAAGTGCATTTGACGCCGCAACTTGCATTTTTACATTAATTGTAGCAGCATCGCCTACAACTATATTTTGTGTCTCTAGGCCAACATAGGTAAAAACTAATGTCTGTCCTTTTTGAACGTCAATTGAGTACAATCCGTCAAAATCGGTAGTAGCACCTTTTTGACCTCCTTGTACAGCAACAGATGCACCTGGTAACGGCATCCCATCAGAATCTGTAATCACACCTTTAACGTTTTTTACTTGTGCAAGCGAAACCTGCGCCGTAAAAACAATCATAAAGATTAAGAAAATTTTTTTCATGTTTATTTATTTTGTTAGTTATGAGGTAAAATTATTCTTAAGGGATTGTTAAAAAAAATATATTATACAAACAGCTATAATTTTTAAACGAACGACATAAAACATTCAATAATCCGCTAACCGAAAACGTATTCGGTTCTATTAAAAGCATGTTTTATCCCATTTACGACCATTTTTATTCATAAATTTTACAATTCATTAAAAAAAATTTAAAATCTGCAAATATTTTTATATCTGCCATCTATATAAAAAATTTCGCTTCTTTCTGATTTACTCAGTCAAAAAGAAGCGAAAAACTTATTAATTTTAAAAAACTGTAAGAGAGCTATTTAATTACCGCAAATTCCTGAAGTTTTAAATTTTAAAGAAGAATATTTTTTATGAATAACATCTAATAAGGAATATTCCGTAAAAGAATCCTGTGCCAATTCCCAAATCATTATTCCTCCGGTATATTCTGCGGCATATTCGACTTTTCTCGAAATTGTGGGCCTGCCGTTGTAATATAATTTCCCTATTTCATCCTGATCTGCAAGTTGAGATCCCGCCTCTACTATTTGACCAAAAGTTGAACTGGTTACTTCTGGGAAAGTAAAATTATATCCGTAAAAAGGAACTCCAAGTGTTAATTTTTCACTTGGAACATTTTGCTGTTTATGCCAGAATTCAATTCCGCTTCTTGCAAACTCATAAGAACTGTGTTGTTCTACTTTAGTAGGACTCCACGGTCCTGTACTATCGTACGCCATTATATTTATAAAATCAAAAGCGTTTAAGGCTGCCGAATTTATATTTACAAATCGCACACTATTGGGTAAAGCTGCAGTTAAAAGTTTTTTATCATCTGCTAAACTCTTTTTTAATTCAACCACAAAACCGCTGTAACCAGATGTTACTGCATCCCATTCGAGATCAACATCGACTCCATCTAAATTATGGTCTTTTACAAATTTTAGAATATTTTGAATAAATGCCGGACGGTTTTCAGATTTATCAATTAATGACGACCAGTTTTTGGCCTGTTCTTCAGAAATAACGCCGCCTGCCAATGAAATACTTACAATAATATTTGGGTTTACTGATTTTGCGTATTTAACGACTGCATCAATATCTCCTGCAAATACTATGTTTCCATCTTTATCCGGATTTGCAAATGCAATATTTAAATGCGTTAGTTTACAAAACTGAATGGAAGAAATTTTACTGAAACTGTCTGTGGATAAATATCCAACAACTCTTGCTGTTTTCGTTTTTGTTTCTTCTGTATTATGCTCTTTTTCGTTGGTACAGCTATACACTGAAAAAAGAGAACTTATATAAAAAAGGATGCCTAATAAGGCTTTATTTTTTATCATAATTTTTTTAAATTTAATTAGAATGAAAATATAACCTTATTAGGCATAACTTTATATTTTTAGGATTTTATTTAGTTGGCATCCCACCAAACTTTATTCAGCCAATCATTTGTTCCTCCCATTCTTGATAATGCTTCTTTATAATTTTTCTCATTTTTCTGCATCTCATCATTAGGATAATATAAACGTTTTGGTGTAACTCCGTTTGTTTCTGAATCAGGGTTTGTTATCGGAATCAATACCGGGAATCCTGTTCTTCTCCAGTTTGAATATGCTTCAATACTATTAAAGATATAAGTGATCCAAAGCTGCGTTGAAATTTGTTTTAACTCTTGTCCGGCAACTAATGGTTTAGCATTTAGATAGGTATCGATTGCTGCTTGCGTTGCAGGCGTTGCTCCATAAATCTCTAATTGCTTAATACCTGCTTCAACTCCTTTTTTATAATAGTCTGTTGCAGAACCTGCAACCCAGCCTCTAAATGCTGCTTCAGCAAGTAACAATTGAGATTCTGAATAACTTACATGTAAAAATGGTGTTGTTTTTTGCTTAAAGTAAGATTGAATTCCAGAAGTTGAGCTTGCTCCCATTGGAACTTCCCACTGAAACAATCCTGGTTTTACTCCTTCATAAGGTGTTTCACCTGGCTGCAATGGTGCTCCCCAAGCAAGACTGCTCGTTGTTTTAGGAGTTGCATACATTGGTAATCTTGGATCTCCGTTGTCTCTTAAAAAGTCAATTACTAAAGTACTAAAGTGATCTCCATTTTCATTACCTACAAGTGCATAAGCCAATCCATTTCCTCTAAAATCAATCGATGCAGGATCATCATTAAAAGTAGCATCTAAATGCTTCATAATACAGTTATCAGCATTGCTTGTAAAAACTCCTGCCGCTAAAGCAGCTTTTACTTGTTTTTCTGCTTCTGCCGGTTTAATTTCAGAAATTCTCATTCCTAAACGTAATCTTAGTGTATTAGCTAATTTTTTCCATTTAGTAATATCTCCGCCATAGAACAAATCACCTTTTACAGCACCACCGTTAGCATTTAATTGATTATGAGCTTCTTCTAAATCATGAAAGAATGACATATAAATTTCTTCCTGTGTATCATATCTAGGTGTTACAATTCCTTTTGAGAAACCTAAACCTGCTTCAGAATAAGGAATATCTCCATAAATATCAGTAATACGCTGTGCTACCATTACTCTCATAATTTTAGCTACAGCATTCATATTTACAGCAGATTGATCTCCACTTGTTTTTTCAAGAATATCAACAACATTTTTCAATTCGTTTTGGTAACCATTTCTCCAAAGAGCAGTTGCATAACCATCATCTTTTTTAAATTTGCTTCCAAACTCAGTTACGTTCCATGCACCCGCATAATGCTGTACAAAACCTCCTGAATAAATTAAATTGGTTCTCCATTGGTAAAATCCGTCACCCGACATACACAATTGGGTAAACGTAAGCTGCCCAGCTGGATTTGCAGACAACGCAACCGGATCTTTTTCCAGTTCGTCAAAATTTTCGGTACAGCCTACTGCAGTAAACAATGTGAGCACAGCTATAATTATTTGTTTAAATTTCATAATTTCTTTTTTTAGAATGCAACTTTAATATTAAAACCGTACGATTGTCTAAATGGTAATGAGCCATATTCAAAACCTTGTCCGTTTCCAGAAGTATACATTGATTCTGGGTCAATATTTGGAAGATCTTTATTAAAAGTCAATAAGTTTCTTGCAAATGCCGAAACATAAATTGAACTTATTTTAGCTCCGCCAAAAACACTTGATGGTATTGTATATCCTAAACTAATTTCTCTCAATTTCACGTAAGATGCATCGTAAACAAATGGCGCTGGTGTATTGTTGAAAACTGTATTCCAGTAATCCTGAGGATTAACAGGTTTTGTATTTTTAACATAAACCGGGTTAGCAGCTGTTCCTGTGTTTACAACTCCTTCTGCAACATAACCTGCTGTAGGAACCCATGTAGACTGGCTAAAGTTAGGATCATTAGCAATAGCTTCTGCTCTTGCATGGTTATACGCATCTCTTCCGTCTGTAGTTACATCCAAAAGTCCTTTTGTTGCCGCTAATGAATTTGTCATAGAGTATACATCCATACCAAATTTCATATCGATCAAGAACTGTAATGTAATACCTTTATAAGTAAATCTGTTAGTTAAACCTGCAGCCCAGTCAGGAAGTCCTTTTCCTAATGCTACTTTTTCATCTGTAAACAATGGTAAACCATTTGCAGCTACTACTTTTTCTCCATTTTCATTTCTTAAGAAATCTCTACCCATAATAGTTCCGTATTGACCGCCAACCTGAGCAACAACAGCTGCTCCAGCCCAACGAGCTTCTGAAATTGTATAAGTACTAATGTCTGGATGCAATGAAAGAATCGAGTTTTTATTTTTTGAGAAGTTCAAATCAATTCCCCATTCAAAATTGTTTGTTTTTATTGGAGTACCAGATAAAAATACCTCGATACCTTCGTTACGTAATTTTCCTGCATTTACAGAAATAAATTCATAACCAGATGTTGCAGATGAAGGTAAATCAAGTGTTTGATCTGATGTATCTTCACGATATACTGTAATATCTGCTTTTAATCTGTTTTTGAAGAAAGCAGTTTCAAGTCCAAACTCAACTCCTGTTTTTGACTGATACGTTAAATTAGGATTTGGTGCCGCAGTATTTTTGATATTTACAACACTTTGACCATCATATGAAGAAAATGTAGTATAGTTTAATGCATTTTTATAAGCTCCCGGTGAATTTGAAACCTGTGCCCATGATGCTCTAAATTTACCATACGAAAAAGTATCATTTTGAATATTAAGTGCATCTGAGAATACAAATCCTAACGAACCTGCAGGATAAAAAGCACTTTCGTCACCGCTGTAGATTACACTAAACCAGTCATTTCTTCCAGTAAACTCTGCATATAAATATCCTTTATAATCTAATTTTGCAGAACCGTAAACTGAGTTTGTTCTTGTTTTAGTTTCAACCGGAGCATTTTCAGTTTTATTAACAAAATTACTGATGTATTCTGTACCCGGTTCAATAATTTTTGTTCCAAATCTTGAGTTTTGTTCTCTTCTAAAATCTCTTCTTGCTGTACCTAAAATTCCAGAAAAAGTTAAATCTTTAGCTAATTTAATATCGCTCAAAGTCGCAATAATATCGGTATTCATTTCTGATACATTAATATCATTTAAACCTAGATATCCTTCATCTCTTCCCGGCCAAGTACTTCCTGCAGCCATAAAATCTTTTGAACTAAAGGCATAAGTATCAAGACCTGTTCTAAAAGTTAAAGCGATCCATTTTTTTAGCTGATACGTTCCTGTAACGTTTCCTATAAAACGATTTTTAACAGATGTATTATGATTTTCTTCTGTTACAAAATATGGGTTCAATAAATAAACATTGCTGTTCCATGGATAAATCTGACCTGTATCATTATTTTTATAATTTTTCAGCCAGGCCTGATCTATGTTTGGAGCCAATCCGCTTAATGAATATCCTACGTTATTAGGAGAATCTCCAAGAGCTGGTCTGTTATTAGTATTTTCTGCGATATAATTTACGTTAGCATCCAAAGTAAATTTTTCTGCTTTTAATGTTGCATTTAATGTTGCATCATTTCTTTCTAATCCTGAATTTGGAATTACGTCGCTATTTTTCAGGTTATTGAAACCAAAACGAACATATCCGCTGTCATTACCTCCAGAAATAGCAATTCCGTTTGTTGTCGTAAATCCAGTTTTAAAGAAATCCTGAATATTGTTATCAACTTTAGCATAAGGTTTCATAGAACCATCAAATATTTTTACCTGCTGCCCTACTGACTCAGAAAATTTAGGTCCCCACGCATTTGTAGTATATCCATAAATTTCAGTTGGGGCTTTTGTTGGATCTGGCAATGCACCATTTGATCCAGTTCCATATTCACTTTGATAATCTGAATATTTCGCATTTACTCGGTCAAAATTTACTCCACTAGTTAATTCTACACGAAGTTTTCCTTTACTTCCCTTTTTAGTTGTAATTAAAATTACACCATTCAAAGCTCGTGAACCATACAAAGCTGCTGCTGCTGCTCCTTTAAGTACTGTTAAACTTTCAATGTTATTTGGGTTAATACTTGAAATACCATCTCCGTTATCACGTCCGTCAAACCATTTGCTTGTTGCAGCACTATCATTATTCAAACCTGAATTGTCGATTGGAACTCCGTCTACAATATAAAGAGGCTGGTTACTTTCACCAATACTTGAGATACCTCTAATAATAACTCTCGTACTTCCTCCAACACCTGTAGCTGGTATAGAAACGTCTACACCGGCAATTCTTCCAGATAAAGCTGTAGTTACATTGGTTGTAATAGCCTTGTTTAACTGCTCTCCTTTTACATCCTGAACGGCATAACCCAATTCTTTTTTCTGTCTCTTAATCCCTAATGCTGTAACAACAACTTCATTTAAATTTTGTGCGTCTTGAGTTAGCACAACATCTACAGTTGAAGAAGACCCAACTGTTACAGTTTTAGTTTTAATACCGATATACGAAAATACCAGAACATCTCCTGCAGATGCCTGAATCGTATACACACCGTCATAATCAGTTTGACTTGCCGTTTTTGTACCTTGAATAAGAATACTTACACCCGGCAGCGGCAGACCATTTTGGTCGCTTACCAAACCTTTGACCGTTTTTACCTGCGCAACAGACAATTGCGCCGTAAAGACAATCATAAAGATTAACATAATTTGTTTCATTTTTATCATGGTTTTTGATTAGTTAAGCGATAAATTTATTGTTAAGGTACTGTTAAAAAAAATATTTTATACAAACAGTCAAATTTGTTAAACAAACGACATAAATCATTCAACATTATGCTGTACGAAAACGTTATCCTATTTAAATAAAATATTAATTGGCTTTTTTTACAAAATTTTATTCAAAAGAATTGCGATTTAGCCAGTAATTGTGTAAAGTTGCACAGTAATTACAAAGCTTTACAAATAATAACAAAACGTTAAAAAAAGTTGAACGAAATTCGAAAACTAAAATTTGACATAAAACTTCAAAATCATATCTGGTTTTGGGGTTCTTATTTCACTCTCAACTTTTTACGATGGGGCGCTTACTTTAACGACTATCCGTATTCGTTTAAATCGAACTTAATTGAGTTTTCGCTGCATATACCATTAGTATATTTCAATCTTTTTGTTTTAGTACCTAAATATGTCCTTAAACAAAAATATATAACTTATACACTAGCACTTCTTGTAAGCCTTTTTGGAATCTATTTATTAAAAACTGCGCTTACCTATTATATTATATCCGAAAATATCTGGCCGGAAGCTAACAGAGAATACCATCCTTTTGAAATCAACCATATTGTAGCTGTTTGTATTGGTGAATTGTACGTTTTAGCAATGGCATCATCAGTATATCTTACTTTAACATGGCTTCGTGAAAGAGAAAGAAACAGATCGCTGAGAGAAAATCAGTTTAAAATCAAGCTGAAATATTTAGAAAATCAAATTCAGCCACATTTCTTTTTTAATACATTAAATAATCTTTATGCCTTATCTTTAGAATCTTCAGATAAAGTTCCGGATGTCATTATTAAGCTTTCTAATTTAATGGAATATGTGCTGTATGATGTTAAAGGAACCAAGTTTGTACCGTTGATAAAAGAGATCGATTATATTCAAAATTATATTGAAATCGAAAAACTTCGTTTTGATAATGTGGAAGTTACCGTAAATTTAGAATCAAACATTGAAGATATTGTAGTTCCTCCATTAATATTTATTTCATTGGTCGAAAATGCTTTCAAACATGGCGGAGTCAATAATAATAACTTTAAAATTAAAATCAATTGTAAAGTTATTGACAATAAAATGTTAGACTTTGAAATCTTAAATAATTTTGTAATTTCACAAAATGTTAAGTCAAAAGGTGGAATTGGTTTAGTTAACACAAAGAAAAGACTAAAATTAATTTACAAGAATAATTTCAGTTTAAAAGACAAAATAAAACTGAATTACTATATAATTCGTTTGCAAATACCTATCCATAATGAAAATTAAATGTGTACTGATTGATGATGAACCCTTAGCAATCAAAGTGCTGCAAAATTATTTTAACAATTTTACAGATTTTGAAGTTATCGGCACATTCAATAATTCTTTAGAAGCTCTGGATTTCATAAACAGCACTTCTGTAGATGCCGTTTTTTTAGACATTAATATGCCCATGATGACTGGTTTTGAGCTTATAAGCTTAATTGAAAACAAAACCAAAGTTATTATCACAACCGCTTTTAGAGAATTTGCTGCAGAAAGTTATGATCTTGATGTTTTAGATTATTTAGTAAAACCTATTCCGCTTCCCAGGTTTATCAAATGCATTAATAAAATTACAACCGAATTCAATTTAAAAAACAATATTAAAATTGATGTTGCCAAAGGCGACTCACATATTTTTATTAAAGTTGATAAAAAGATGATGAAAATTAATATTGAAGAAATTCTTTTTATCGAAGGAATGAAAGAATATATAAAGGTTGTAACACCCGATAAAACCTATATTACACATAAATCTTTGACTTCGTTATCTGAAGAATTACCGGCAGATCGCTTCTTACGCATCCATAAATCCTATGTTATTGCGTTAAATAAGGTCAAATCTATTGAAGGAAACCGTATTCAAATTCAGTCTTATACCATTCCAATAGGAAGAAATTATAGTAAAGACGTAAAAAACAGGATTCTCGAATAAAACTTTAACATTTCTAACTCTATATAAATTAACACATTGTTGAATAAATAAGGTTGTTCGTTTAAATTTAACATTATTTTCGATCAATAATTTTTTTTTGATTCATGTAACAAATATATTTACGGTCTTCAAAAAACAATTTTATTAAAAAATTAACCTTATTACAATTATGAGTTCAGAAAATGTTCAAACCAAATGGGGACAGTTTATCCCACTAGTTATCGTGTTCTTCTTTTGGGGTTTTGTTGCTGCCAGTAACGATATCTTAATTCCTGTATTTAAAACGGCTTTTAATTTATCTCAAGGAGAAAGTCAGTTAGTTTCGTTAGCATTCTATATTGCTTATACAGTAGGATCCTTAATATACATGGGAATTTCAGTTTTAATCAAAGAAGATTTAGTTAACAAAATTGGCTACAAAAACGGTCTATCATTAGGATTACTTATTTCTGCAGTCGGAACATTATTATTTTACCCTGCAGCAAATACAGGTTCATTTCCTTTAATGCTTTCAGGTTTATTCATAGTAGCTTTAGGATTTTCATTACAGCAAACTGTTGCTAATCCGTTAGCAATTGCTTTAGGACCAATATCTACAGGTTCTCAGCGTTTAACATTGGCTGGTGGAATCAACAACTTAGGAACTACAATTGGGCCACTAATCGTAAGTTTTGCGATTTTCGGATCAAGTACAGGATCATCAACTTTAAGTATCGAAAGTGTAAAAATTCCTTATTTAATTTTAGGACTTGCTTTCTTATTAGTTGCTATACTACTTAAATTTTCATCTTTACCAGACAAACCAGCTCTTATCGAAGAAGAAATTGCTGCTGATGGTGCTAATGCAAAAAAATCAGCTTTACAATACCCTCAATTAATAATGGGTATGATTGCGATCTTCCTTTATGTTGGTGTAGAAGTTTCTACAGCTAGTAATTTACCAGCATACATGGAAAGCAAATTAGGATTCTTAACTCAGGAAGTTGCTCCATATATATCTTTATACTGGGCGAGTTTAATGATCGGACGTTGGACAGGTGCAATTGAAGCTTTTACAGATAAGGCAAGCTTACAGCAAATTTTACGTTTCGTAGCTCCTTATTTAGCTTTTGGTGTATTCTTAGCGGTAAATGCAATTGCGAAGCACGACTTAACTCCATTTTATATTTACGGATTAATCATTTTAGTATTAATTGCTGCTGATATTGCAAGTAAAGGAAACCCTGCAAGAATGTTA
The DNA here is from genome assembly GCF_903819335.1 of Flavobacterium panici. Taxonomy (GTDB): domain Bacteria; phylum Bacteroidota; class Bacteroidia; order Flavobacteriales; family Flavobacteriaceae; genus Flavobacterium; species Flavobacterium panici. The sequence continues at coordinate 24,969 of NZ_CAIJDE010000047.1, forward strand.
TTAATCTTCTCTTCTTTAGGTATTGTTGCGATAGCTATCGGTATGGCTACAAGTGGAATTGTAAGTGTTTATGCTTTCACAAGTGTTGGTTTATTCTGTAGTACACTATGGCCATGTATCTTTACACTTGCTGTAAGCGGATTAGGAAAAAACACAAGCCAGGGAAGCAGCTTCTTAATCATGATGATTATGGGTGGTGGAGTTATCAGCTGGTTACAAGGTTTTGTATCTGAATTCATTGGTATCCAGGCAAGTTATATTGTTGGTATCGTATGTTTCGCTTACCTTGCATTCTATGCTTGGAGCGTAAGCGGAATCCTTAGAAAACAAGGAATCAATTTCGACAAAAAATTATCTGGAGGTCACTAAAATTTCAAAAATAACAATATAAAAAAATCCAAATTCCAATTTTATAATAGGAATTTGGATTTTTTTATTGACAAAAGAAAACCTTTGTTCCTTTGCACCTACCTACTTCGCATTAATAACATTAATCAAATTCTTCTTAAAAATGGCTCTATTCTGTTCTGATATTTGATAAACAACATCCTTATCTGCATGAACAATAACCTTTTCAATATTCTGTGATGCGAGACCTTGCGGATCTTTAATTTTTAAAGTACAGGCCCCGTCAAAAAAACCATCATCTTCAATAATTTTCTTCGCTTCGATAACAGTTCCGTTACCTAAAACAGCCGAAATTGTCATTTCTTTATTTAAGGTTTTAGAATAAAATCCGTCCATAACAAGAAGCAGTCGATACGAATTTTTCATTTCAGGACCTTTAAATTCATGCCTGGTAATATTATACCGAAGCCCTTTTGCTAAAGGCTGAAATGCTACAGAACAATCTAATTCAAATGTCGCTACATCGCCGGCTTCATTTACACTCTTTAATATTTCAGCAGCTTGTGCATTTATTGAAATACTGGCAAAAAAAGACACAATTATCAATATCACTTTCATAATCAACAATTTAAGTTTCATATAAAAGTAAAAAAAATCGCCTTTTCTCGTTAGAAAAAAGACGATTTAATTTTTATAAGTATCTAAGGATTACTTGTTTCCTTTTTCGAAGTCAGCAACAAACTGAGCTAAACCGATATCAGTTAACGGGTGTTTCAACAATCCGTAAATTGCAGAAAGAGGTCCAGTCATAACATCAGCACCAATTTTAGCACAATTTACAATATGCATTGTGTGACGTACAGATGCAGCTAAAATTTGAGTTTCGTAACCGTAGTTATCGTAAACTTCTCTAATTTCCTGAACTAAGTTTAATCCGTCAGTTGAGATATCATCTAAACGACCTACAAACGGAGAAACATATGTAGCTCCGGCTTTAGCAGCCAAAAGCGCTTGTCCTACAGAGAAAACAAGAGTTACGTTAGTTTTGATTCCTTTATCAGAAAAATATTTTGCAGCCATAACTCCTTCTTTAGTCATAGGCAGTTTTACAACGATTTGGTCATGTAATTCAGCTAACTCTTCACCTTCTTTGATCATTCCATCATAATCAAGAGCGTTTACTTCTGCACTTACATCACCTTCTACAAGATTGCAGATGTCAACATAATGCTTTAAAATGTTATTTTTTCCTGTAATTCCTTCTTTCGCCATTAATGACGGATTTGTCGTTACACCATCCAAAACACCTAAAGCTTGTGCTTCTTTAATTTGATCTAGGTTAGCTGTGTCAATAAAAAATTTCATAATTTATTTAAGTTTAAATTGTGTTGATTTGTTTTTCGTGGTCTGCTTAAAATTTTTAAATCAGGAATCTTAAGCAAATGCAGCTGCAAAATTACAAAATCAATATCAATAACGATTTCAAAATCAAAACCAATTTGAAATTATATGTTATAAATAAAAAAATATTTGTGTTTTAGAGCTTAGAATCTAAATTTAGCACCAATAGCTAAATCAATTCTCCATAAATTTTCAATGTCTTCATCTTCAAGCTTGACAGTTTCTGTACTGCCATCTGCATATTTATACTTTAATTTTTTCAAAACTCCTCCAGCAAAGCTAACTTGCGGTCCTACTAAAAAATGAGGCGTTATTCTAAAATGATATCCCATTCCTCCAATTGCACCCAAATTAGATCCTGTTATTTTGAATGGAACGCCTATTGCTGCAGCTTTATTTTGATATGACATATACCCAATCGCTATTTCTAAATTAGCTTCACCAACTCTCGCATTCTCATCTTCAGTTAGTATAAAAGAAGGCCCAATAAAGGAAATCGTAATATCATCACTAAAAGCACCTGTAACAGTTGTACCATTATCAAGGGGGATTTGCTGATTATTAAGTGTTCCCGACGATTTATAAGCATTATATTTTAAACCAAATCCAGCTTTACCTTCTTTAAGATAATACGCACTGACATCATAACTCAATCCCGATTTTAAATCTTTGTAATATTTTTTTTGAGCTGAATTTAATCCATCTGGTGACGAAGCAACTCTAAAACTCGGTCCAACATTTGCTGATATCAAAAAATTTGAGTTTGAGGATTTAGAATTTCTATAATTAATCGAATTATATCTTACAGTGTTATTTGAAACAATCCTTGAATTATCAATTGATGTTACTGAATCTTTAGCAATTTTAGGCTGGGTATAATCCGTAATATTTTCAATTCTCAACAAGTCTGCAGTAATTCGATGACAAGAACTGCCAAATGAATGTGGATACAAATGCTCTGTGATTAATAATGCATTAGCACCACTTTTACGAGCTTCTATTTTTGCCTTTTCAAGTACAGTAGCTAAATCACAATTGGTTGTAAAACCAGTATCTCCAATTTTAGTAGTTCCTATTTTACTATATTTTGAAGGAAGTTCAGATTTAGTTTTAAAAACAACAACTTTCTCAGTGTCATTCAATTTTTCATGTTTTTCAGAAACAGAAGTTTTGATTTTTGGAGAACAAGAACAAAAAACAATAGTAACAAGCAGTAAAAGGTATTTCATTTTAAGGTTTAATAATTTTATAATTTATAATGATTCATAAGCATTTTTTCGTAAACCTTATCCGGAAGAGCACGTTTCAATACAATTGAAAACTTTTGCATGAAAACACCCACTTTGTAATGCACTTTTGGTTTGTCTTTTTGTATGATTTTAAAAATCGCTTCAGCCATTTCATTTGGATTACTTCCCGCGTCAACATGTTCATTCATTGTTGCAAGTGTATCTCCATATACTTTTTCGTAAGCAGAACCTTTTAAAACTGGAGCATGATAACGTCCAGAAGCAATATTTGTCGCAAAATCACCCGGAGCAACATTGGTAATTTCAATTCCAAATTGCTTTACTTCCATCCTTAAAGCTTCGGTAATTAATTCCAAAGCTCCTTTTGAAGCCGAATAAACACTTCTGTAAGGCAAGCCCATATAAGCAGCAATTGATGTTATATTAATAATCAAACCTGATTTTTGCTCACGCATTTGTGGCAAAACAGCCTTCATTACTTCAATTGGACCAAAGAAATTTGTTTCAAAATTATTTTTAATTTCTTCCATCGGAATTTCTTCCAAAGGTCCTGTAATTCCAACTCCGGCATTATTAATTACAATATCTAATCTTCCGGAAGTTTCAATGATTTTCGCAACAGCTGTTTTAATTGAATCAGCATTTCGAACATCTAAAGCAACTAATGGAAAAACTGAATTTAAAACTTTTTCAGGATTTCTGCTTGTTCCGTAAACAACGAAACCTTTTGCATGTAAAAATTCTCCAATAGATTTACCTATTCCCGATGATCCTCCTGTAATTAAAACGACTTTATTCATTTTGAGTTATGAGTTATAAATTATGAGTTATGAGTTTGATGCAGAAAAATCTTTTTACTTCTAACATTTAACTTCTAACATTACGAAAGGTCCAAAAATAAAAAAATCCTCCCGAAGGAAGACTACTTTTATACAAATTCTAAAAAATAAAAAGTGGCAAGCGACCTACATCGCACCGCTCAACCACGTACCCTTGCTATGTTCCCATCCTGGGGGAGTCTGCAGGAGCTGGTCGTGTAGGACTTGCCGGTGCAAATATACAATCTTTTTATATTTTTGCAAGAGCTTTGCTGCTATAAAAATATCGTTGTATATTGGCTTATTCAAATTTTAAACTATGAAAAATTATAACTTCCTAACTGTCATTTTATTAGGAATTACATTAATTGGATGTAACGGCACAAAAAAAGGTGAAAATTCTTTATTTACTATCGATGATTCTGCTTTTCCAGCGCATTTTCTGCCAAAAGAAGCGGTTTCAATCGGAATTTTAAACCCAAATTCGAAAGAAATCGACAGCATTGTATACTTTGTTAACGACAAAAAAGTAGGAAGTACAAAAGGAGCTGAGAAATTTAAATTTGAGTTAAAAAATCAAAAATTAGGATATCAATACTTAAAAGCTACTGCTTATTTTGGAAGTGATTCATCTGATGCAACTAAACGAATTGAAGTTGTTTCTGACGTTCAGCCGAAAGCATTAAAATTTAAAATAGTAAATACTTATCCACACGATCCAGAAGCTTTTACTGAAGGTTTAGAATTTCATGATGGTGTTTTATTTGAAAGTACAGGTCAAAAAGAAGATTCATACTTTAGATCTGTTGATTACAAAACCGGAAAAGTAATCAAGCAGGTTGACCTGCCAAAAGAATATTTTGGAGAAGGAATCACTTTTATCAATGGCAAATTATTTCAATTAAGCTGGCAGGAAAAAACAGGCTTTATTTATGATGCTAACACATTAAAACTTGAAAAAAAATTCACCTATGATAAAGATATTGAAGGCTGGGGAATGACGCATGATGATAAATATATTTATCACTCTGACGGAACTGAGAAAATCTGGAAAATGGACCCAAATACTCAAAAATTAATTGATTATATTAATGTGTATTCTGGTTCATCAAAAATTAAAGCTATTAACGAATTAGAATTAATTGATGGAAAATTCTATGTAAACGTTTGGCAGAAAGATGCAATTGCGGTTGTAAACCCAACATCTGGCGCAGTTGAAGGAATATTAAACCTTTCTGATTTACGTAAATTTATTAAAGCTCCAAAAGCAGAAGTTTTAAACGGAATCGCATATAATCCTCAAACTAAAACCATTTTTGTGACAGGTAAATACTGGGAGAAAATGTTTGAAATCACAGTTTCAGAATAATAGTGAAACAACATTCAAATTTTTAAATTCCAAATTCCAATAATACGATACAAATTTCACGAGTTTTCACAATTCATTAGTGAAAATTCGTGAAATTTGTGTTTTATAACAATATCCACAATGACAACATTAATAAAAAATATAAAAGAACTGCTTCAAGTCCGTGAAACTTCTGTTTCTAAAGTTTCGGGAGCTGAGATGGCAGAACTTCCTACGATTAAAAATGCTTTCTTAATTATAAAAGACAATCTAATTGCTGATTTTGGTTCGATGGAAAATTTACCCGAAATCAAAATAGATAAAGTTATTAATGCTGAAGGTCGCATTGTTCTTCCTACTTGGTGCGACAGCCATACACATATTGTATATGCAGGAAACCGCGAACAGGAATTTGTGGACCGCATTAACGGATTTACTTATGAAGAAATCGCCAATCGAGGCGGCGGTATTTTAAATTCGGCTAAAAAACTAAACGAAACTTCTGAAGAAGAAATTTACGAACAGTCCAAACTTCGTCTTGAAGAAGTGATGCATTTAGGAACTGGAGCTGTCGAAATAAAATCCGGCTACGGATTAACTATTGAAGGTGAATTAAAAATGCTTCGTGTAATTAAAAAACTGGCAGAAAATCATCCTATTTCCATAAAAGCAACTTTTCTTGGCGCACATGCTTTTCCAACACATTATAAAGAAAACAAAGCAGGTTATATTGATGAAATTATAACTAAAATGCTTCCTGAAATTGCTCAGAACAAACTGGCAGATTACGTGGATGTTTTCTGCGAAAGCGGTTATTTCTCTGTTGAAGAAACCGAAAAAATTATGCAGGCCGGAATTGAATTCGGCTTAAAGCCAAAAATTCACGTTAACCAATTTAATTCTATTGGCGGAATTCAGGCTGGTGTTAAATTTAACGCACTTTCTGTCGATCATCTGGAAATAATGAATCCGGAAGATATTGAAGCTTTAAAAGGCACAGAAACGATGCCGGTTGCTTTACCGTCTTGTTCTTATTTTTTAAGCATTCCGTATACACCGGCACGCGAAATGATAAAAGCAGGTTTACCTTTGGCATTAGCAACAGATTTTAACCCTGGTTCTACTCCATCCGGAAACATGAATTTTGTTGTAGCAACAGCATGCATCAAAATGAAAATGACTCCGGAAGAAGCCATAAATGCCGCAACAATAAATGGTGCCTACGCAATGGGACTTTCTGACACACACGGAAGTATTACAAAAGGCAAAAAAGCCAATTTAATTGTAACAAAACCAATTTCATCTTATTATCAAATTCCTTATGCTTTTGGAAGCAATTTAATCGAAGATGTCATTATTGAAGGTGAAATTATATAAAAAATATTTTTCAATATAGCCCGTGGTTTCAACCACGGGAAACGTATCGCAAAACAGGCTTTCAGCCAAACACAAGAAAACATAAGACATAAAAAAAGGTCTGTGAAGAAAATCACAGACCTTTAATATCTTAAGTGGTATTTTTACTTAAACGACGATGAGAATTTATCTCAAGCTGAAACTAGTTTTAGAAACTAATTCATCATTATCAAAAACATTGATAAAGTAAGTTCCTTTAGCAAAATCTTTTCCTGGTAAATCTTCCGTAACGTTTACAGTTTTGTTTTCATACTTTACAGTAGTTTTAAAGCTGTATGTTAAAGAGTTGTCACCAAAGCTCTCTGTTTTTTTCTCGCCTAAAACGTTGTTTTTTGCATCAATAACCTGAACATAATATGTTTTATCTCCAGATTTTGCAATTTGGTTTTCAGCAATTGTAAAACTTATTTTTAAAACATCAGCACGGCTTGCTTTGTCTGTTTCAATTTGTTTTCCAGAGCTTCTTAATTTATAAGCTGCAGTTTTAGTGTTCGTAATAGATAATTTAGAACCTCTTTCAACTGTTTTTGCAAGCTCTTCATTTTGACCTACAAGTACTTCGTTATATTTTTTAGACTCCCCTAATACTGTAATTGTACTATCTCTTTGAACTGTTAAAACACCATTTTGTTTTTTCAATTCGTCATTTTCAGCAACAAGAGTTTTCATTTTGCCCTGCATTGCCTGAACTTGAGATCTGTATTTAGAAACGTCACCTTTAGATTTATTTAAATCTGCCATTAAAGCGACAACTTTATCTCTTTCCTGAATTAATTCATCAGACATTGACGTATTTTCAGCAATTGCAGCATCGTAAGTTGCTTTTAATTCCTGTAAATCTTTCATAACAGATTCTTTTTCTGTCATTGACGTTGTCAATTCTGTTTTAACTACTTCAGTATCAGAAGAAAGTTTAAAAATATACACTAAGCTACCAATTAGTAGGACTGCTAAAACCGCTATAACCGCTTTTAGACTTGAATTGTTGTTGTTCGTTGGGTTTTCCATATTGAATAATTTTCTTTAATAACAAATTTAAGAATTAATATATCTTAATAACGTAAGTTGTAACAATTATATTATTTTTGGAAAATAAATTTTTTTCATGGAGAAATTAGTTCCTTTTACTGTCAATGATTTGGCAAAAGTCACAAATCATCGTAGTGGTGAAATAAAATTCGGAGAAAAAATGATTGTGCTTCCTAAAGGAGCAGATAAAATCAAGTTTTTGCAAGAATCGGAGGCGAAGTATGTGTTGTTAGGAATTCCTGAAGATATTGGTGTAAGAGCGAATTACGGAAGACCCGGTGCGGCATCTGCCTGGGAAAGTGCTATTAAAAGTATTGCAAATATTCAGCATAACAGATTTTCTAAAGGAAGTCAGATTATTATTTTAGGACATTTAGATGTTTCTGAAGAAATGCGTGATGTCGAAAAATTAGATTTTAATGATATCGACGATCGTTCTAAACTAAGTCAGTTAGTAGAAAAAATCGATAAAGAAGTTTCTCATATCATATTTACTATAATTAAAGCGGGAAAAACGCCAATTATTATTGGGGGCGGTCATAATAACGCTTATGGAAATATTAAAGGTTCGGCTTTAGCCAAAGGAAAACCTATTAATGCCATTAATTTTGATGCCCATTCTGATTTTAGAATTTTAGAAGGCCGTCACAGCGGAAATGGATTTTCTTATGCGTATGAAGAAGGTTTTCTTAAAAAGTATTTCATTTTTGGACTTCACGAAAATTATACTTCAAAAAGCGTTTTAGATATTATTAAAAAACTCGAAGATCGTGTTCGTTATAATACGTACGACAGCGTAAATATTCGCAAAGAAAAAGATTTTGAAAGAGAAATGGCTTTGGCTCTTGAATTTATCAAGACAGATTCATTTGGAATTGAAATTGATTTAGATGCAATTCCTAATATCGCCAGCAGCGCTATGACTATAAGCGGTTTTTCGGTAGAAGAATTAAGACAGTTTATTTCGTTTTTTGCACAGCATAGAAATGCGACTTATTTGCATATTTGTGAAGGTGCGCCAGATCTTGCCGATTCTCCTAATAATAATTTAATTGGAAAATTAATTGGCTATTTAGTAACTGATTTTATAAAAGCGAATAACGAAAAAGATAAAATTAACTGAAGAGCAAGTGGTCTGCAGCCACATATTTCCCAAATAATAGCAGATTCAAATCAACGGTTAACCGAATAAACCTATCTTTGCACAGAATTTAGTACTTAAAACTAAAGTTCTTAATTAGTAAGATATGTTATTCGAAGATTTATCACTTTCAAAAAGTATACAAAAAGCCGTATTTGAAGAAGGCTACCTAAACCCCACTCCAATTCAGGAAAAATCGATTCCGATTGTTTTAGCCGGAAGGGATTTAATTGGCTGTGCTCAAACTGGTACGGGAAAAACTGCCGCATTTGCTATTCCAATTATACATCAACTGCATAGAATTGTAGGCTCATCAAAAAAAGCCAAAGTAATTCGTGCCCTTATCGTAACTCCTACTCGCGAATTAGCCGTACAGATTGGACAGAGTTTTGACACTTATGCAAAATATACCAATTTAACGCAGCTGACTATTTTTGGCGGAGTTTCTCAAAATCCGCAAGTTGATACCTTAAAAAATGGTATTGATATTTTAGTTGCGACTCCGGGTCGTTTATTAGATTTACAAAAGCAGGGTTTTCTTGATTTAAATCATTTACACACTTTAGTTTTAGATGAGGCCGATCAAATGCTGGATATGGGTTTTATAAACGATGTAAAAAAGATTGTAAAACTGACACCTAAAAACAGACAAACTTTACTTTTTTCTGCAACTATGCCTCTTGCGATTCGTGAATTGGCCGAAATGTTTTTGCAGGATCCTGAAAAAGTGGAAGTTTCTCCGGTTTCATCAACGGCTGAAAATGTGGAACAGCGTATTTATTTTGTTGACAAAACAGAAAAAAGAAACTTATTATACCATTTGATTAAAAATGAAAATTTATCAAATGTGCTTGTTTTTTCAAGAACAAAACATGGTGCTGATAATGTTGTAAAAGCACTTCGTAAAAAAGATATTCCGGCAGAAGCAATTCACGGGGATAAATCGCAAAATGCAAGACAACGTGTTTTAGATGCTTTTAAAAACAAAGAAGTTGGTGTTCTGGTTGCTACAGATATTGCAGCAAGAGGAATTGACATTGACCAGTTACCTTATGTTATTAACTTTGATTTACCGAATATTCCGGAAACGTATGTGCATAGAATTGGCCGTACCGGACGTGCAGGAAATGGCGGAATTGCGATTTCATTTTGCGGTAAAGACGAAGAGCCTTACTGGAAGGATATTAAGAAATTAATAAAAGTAGATGTAAAAATCATTACAGATCATCCTTATCCATGGCATGCAGGAAGTCCTGAAGCCGGCGAAAAACCTAAAAATTCAAACCGAAGCGGCGGTGCTCATAAATCGAGAAAATCGAGTGCTTCAAAACAAAATAAAAAACGCTGGTATTAACCAGCGTTTTTTGATTCATTTATTAGGTAATTTAAAATCTTAAAGAGTTTAACAGGCTCAAAAGGTTTCACGATAATATCATTCATTCCTGATGAAACTGCTTCATCTGTAATTTCATCTTTATCAAAAGCAGTAAGCGCTACAACCGGAGTTTTTATACCAAGCTGCCGAATTCTTTTTGTGGTTTCAAATCCATTCATTAACGGCATATTGATATCCATCAAAATAAGATCAAATTCTTCTTTTTCTAATATGGAAAGAGCAGCAAAACCATCATCAACAACTTTGCAGATAAAATTATTTTTTTCGATAATTTTCTTGGTTACCAATTGATTAATCAGGTTATCTTCGACAATAAGAATTTTGTAGATATCGCTTGAAGTTAAATCGACTTCTATATTTTCAATAATTTTCTTTGTTTTAAGAGGATCGTGTTCAAAAGGAATAGAAAATGAAAATGAAGTTCCTGCACCAAGATCACTTTCTAAAGTAATTGAGCTTCCAAAAAGCCCTAACAAACGTTTTACAATACTTAAACCTAATCCTGTTCCCTGGTAATCTTCTTCTTTTCTTCCTACCTGAACAAATTTTTCGAATATTTTATTTTGATCTACAGCGGCAATTCCAACACCATTATCTTTTATCAGAAAACCTAAATAATAAAATTTTCCTTCTATTCTTTCCAGTTTAACTCTAATTTCAACTTCTCCATCTTTAGTAAATTTTAAAGCGTTACTCACGAGGTTCATTAAAATTTGCGCCAACCGCAGTTTATCTCCAATTAAGTATTCGGGAATTGCGTGATCAATTTCAACATTAATTTTATTGTTGTTTTTTTGAGATAAAAAAGAAAGTGAATTTTTAATCACGGTTATCTCATCTGAAATATTAAAAGTCAAACTTTCCAGAACGACTTTATTCTCTTCAATTTTATTGATTTGCAGAATGTCATTTACAAGAGACAATAAATATCTGGCAGAAAATTTTAAAGCGCTTAAGTGTTCGCTTTGGGATAATTCTTTGTGTTCTTCTAAAAGCATATTGGTTATCCCGACAACACCATACAACGGAGTACGCAATTCGTGGCTTATAGTAGAAATAAATTGAGTTTTGAGCACAGAAGCTTCTTCTGCCATTTCTTTTGCCTTTAGAAGCTCTAAATTGTGTTTCTTCTTAAGTCCGATATTCTTAATTAAGGTTACAATTAAAAAAAGTAGAATAAATGAAATAAGGATGAACAGGATTACAATAATTCGTGATTTTTTGAGACTTTGTAATTGTGATGTTTTTTCATTTTCAATTTTCTCAATCTGTCTTTTGTATTCATCCAGTTCTAAGTTTAAACCGGCTATAGAAGCTTTTTTAAGCTTTTCCTGGCTATAGAGTTCGCCTGTAATTTTATTATATATAACGAGATTATTATATGCTTCTTTGTGTTTTCCTATTTTGCTCAGAAATTTTGAATATTCTAAATGTGCATAAGCTAAATCTGGTTTCTCATCTTTAGACTTGCTATAGGAAATTGCTTTTACAAAATAGGTATTGGCTTTATCATTTTGATTTTCGCTGGCCCAATACATTCCGTTTAAAAAATTTAAAGCAATGTCATTTGCCTTTCCTTTTAAATCATTTTGATGTTCATTAATATATTGCAAATATGGCAGTCCTTCTTTATAGTTTCCAATCTTAAAATAGGACCAGACAATATTAAGATTCGTTATGGCAACTTCTTTCAAATATTTTTGCTGCCTTCCAAATTTCAATGACTCTTTATAATAAGTAATTCCGTCGCTGTACATTTTTTTTTCAAAAAAATACAAGTTGCCCAAATTACTGGTTATCATCATTCTTAGACTAACAATATTAGATCGTTCTGCATAGAATAATGCCTTCTTATAAAAAAATACAGCTTTATTAATTTCGCCCAAATCGTGAAAATTAATTCCGATTATGTTGTAATTCCTCGAAATCAGCGTATCATTTTTTATATCAAATGCATACTGAAGGGCAATTCCGGATTTCTTTAAGGATTTTTCGTAATTAGTTTCATCTAAATAATCACAAGCTTCCTGAGTTAGTTCTTTAACTTTTGTAAGAGATACAGCATGGTTTTGAGCTGGTGACTCAAGACAAAGTATGTTTAAAAAAGTAAAAATTAAAAAACAAAATCTATAATGAAGCATAATTTGGGATATGTTTATTCAAATATACATTATTATCATAATACACAATAAAAGTATTATCTTAATAACCTAAAGATTCAATAATCATTCTACTATTTTACACTTATAAAATATAAAAAAAGGCATTTAAACATTTAGGAAGCTTAAAGTTTATACCTTTTAAACTGTTATCCTCGATAAAACTCTTTCAAAGCTTTAAAACACTACAAAACAAGATCTATTATCATTTCAAAGTTCTTTTTATTGAAAAACATTTAATAAAAACATCATAATAATGAAAAATAATACTATTTTTAACTAAATTAAAAAACATAAGCCCCAAGTGTTTTTAGAAGATTGGAGCAACTAAAAATTAAAAAACTATGTTAGAAAACTTTTTAAAATTTGCAAAAACTGAAAAATTGACTAAAACACAACAAAAAACTATCAAAGGTGGTGAAACACTAGCTCCAGAGTCGGAGGAATCTAGAAAAGGTAAAGTTGCAGCAAAATAATTTATTAGTTGATTTATTCAAATAATAAAAATTAAAAACACATGCCCCAAGTGTTTTAGAAGATTGGAGCAACTAAAACTAAAAAACTATGTTAGATAACTTTTTAAAATTTGCAGAAACTGAAAAATTGACTAAAGCACAACAAAAAACTATTTCAGGCGGTGACACACCAGCTCCTGATGAAGCTGACAGAAAAGGAAAAGTAGCTGCTTAAATAAGTTTATATGCTGATTTTTTTCAGCCATAAACTACTATAAAATTTAAAAACCGTAACAAACAAAATCTGTTACGGTTTTTTTTATGTTTTAAAGAATATAATTAATTCTCTTCTGTAATATCTAAATTCTGTTCCTTACCATCTTCCCATTTTCCAACAACAGAAGTTGCCAATGCATTTCCAAGTACATTTGTTGCACTTCTAAACATATCACAGAAATGGTCAATTGGTAAAATCAGGGCAATTCCTTCAACCGGAATTTTAAACATTCCGCAAGTAGCCGCAACAATTACCAAACTTGCTCTTGGTACGCCCGCAATACCTTTACTGGTTAACATTAAAACCAAAAGCATAGCCATTTGTGTCCCTAAATCTAAATGAACGCCATAAAACTGAGCAATAAAAATACTGGCAAAAGTCATGTACATCATACTTCCGTCAAGGTTAAATGAATAACCAAGCGGTAACATGAAAGCTACAATTTTATTTTTAACCCCAAAATCTTCTAATTCTTCAGTTAATTTAGGAAAAACAGCCTCACTGCTAGTAGTTCCAAAAGCAATCGCTAATGGCCCTGTAATACGTTTTAATAATTCGGTCATTCTTCCTTTTAAGAAAATATAACCTACTACAACCAAAACCACCCATAAAGTTCCAATACCTATTAAAAATGATCCGAAGAATTTAAAATAAGTAATAATTAATTCTTCTGCATCTCTAATTGCAAAAACTCCTGCAATGGCACCAAAAACCCCAATTGGAGCAAAGTTCATTACATAGTTTACCATTTTTAAAACAATATGCGAAGCTTTATCAAATGCATTTATAATTGGCTTTACTGTACTTCCTAAAGAAGCAGCTGCTAATCCAAAAAAGATAGAAAATATTACAATCTGCAAAATTTCATTAGTTGCCATTGCTTCAAAAATACTTTTAGGAACAATATGCTCAACAAAATTTTCAACAGATAATATTTTTGTTTTAGCTGTAACTTCACTGGCTGCAGCCATATCAACGTGGTCTAGTTTTAAACCTACACCCGGTTCTAAAATATTTACAAAAAACAATCCTATTAATAAGGATATAAAAGAAGCAGTAAAAAACCAGCCAAGTGCTTTTCCTCCAATTCTTCCAACAGTTTTGATATCACCTAACTTTGCAATTCCTACTACTAAAGTGGTAAAAACTAAAGGAGCAATAATCATTTGTACTAATCTAATAAAGATCGTAGCCAGCATTTTTATTTTATTGCTAAACGATACTGCTGCTTCCTGAGAAATTGAATTATGGATAATAATTCCCAAAGCTGCTCCAAGCACCATTGCAATTATAATTTGCCCCGTTAATCCCGAAAAAAATGATTTCTTTTTAGTTTCTGTAATTTGCATTAATTTACTTTTAAATTATTAAAAATATAAGACCCTCACTGTCTTACTTTTATTAATATGTTTTGTTGATTAAATAAAAATCAGCCAAAACAATCGCAGCCATCGCCTCAACGATTGGTACTGCACGAGGCACCACACACGGATCATGACGTCCTTTTCCGGTCATTGGTGTAATATTTCCTTTATTATCCAGAGAATCCTGAGTCTGCATGATAGTCGCAACAGGTTTAAAAGCTACTCTGAAATAAATATCCATTCCGTTGCTTATTCCGCCCTGGATTCCGCCAGAAAGATTTGTTTTTGTAGTTCCGTCAGGATTATATAAATCGTTGTGTTCGCTTCCTTTCATTTCAGAACCAGAGAAACCACTTCCATACTCAAAACCTTTTACCGCATTGATTGAAAGCATTGCTTTTCCTAATTCAGCATGTAATTTATCAAAAACAGGTTCGCCTAAACCAACCGGAACATTTTGAATTACACATGAAACTACACCGCCGACAGTATCTCCCTGCTTACGGATATCACGAATATATTCTTCCATAACAGCTGCCGATTTTTCATCTGGACAGCGAACCGGATTGCTTTCGATTTTAGAGAAATCTAATTCCTGATAAGGCGTATCTAAATGAATTGGTCCAACAGAAGAAACGTAAGCATTAATTTTAATTTGAGGAAGCATTTGTTTTGCAATTGCTCCTGCTACTACTCTGCTCGCTGTTTCACGCGCAGAACTTCTTCCGCCGCCGCGGTAATCACGAAAACCATATTTTTGGTCATACACATAATCAGCATGACTTGGTCTGTAATTATCTTTAATATGCGAGTAATCGTCTGATTTTTGATTGGTATTTGGAATAATAAAACCAATTGGAGTTCCGGTCGTTTTTCCTTCAAATATTCCCGATAAAAACTGAACCGCATCTGGTTCTTTTCTTTGTGTTACGATAGCCGACTGCCCCGGTTTTCTGCGAGACATTTCAACTTCAATCGCTTCAAAATCAAGTTGTATTCCTGATGGACAACCGTCTATAATTCCGCCTAAAGCTTCACCATGAGATTCTCCGAATGTTGTAACTTTATATAGGGTGCCGTAGCTATTTCCTGCCATTGTAAATTGTTTTGAGCAAATGTAAGTTTTATGAATTAAATTAAAAAATTAAAAATTGGTAATATTAATTAAAGATTAAACACTTTAAAAATCACAATTTATTAAAATTGCCTTTGAATTAGTAACCTTTTGATAAAATAAATGGAGTAGGATTTTCTTTTATTTGTGGAACTTCAAATTAAGAAAAATTGAAAAAACGAAATGTCGAACTGGTCATTATTTCTGATGTCCATTTGGGAACTTACGGAAGTCACGCTAAAGAACTAAACAACTATTTATCAAGCATTAAACCTAAAACTTTAGTTTTAAATGGTGATATAATTGATGCCTGGCAGTTTAGAAAATCTTATTTTCCTAAAGCGCATTTAAGAGTCATTCAGCGCATTATCGGGATGGCTTCTAAAGGTACAAAAGTGTATTACATTACCGGAAATCATGACGAGATTCTTCGAAAATTCAGCAACATGAACATGGGGAATTTTTCTTTGGTCGATAAATTAGTTTTAGAATTAGACGACAAAAAAGCCTGGATTTTTCACGGAGACGTATTTGATGCTTCTGTACAACATTCTAAATGGATTGCAAAACTAGGCGGATTAGGTTATGATTATTTAATTTTGATGAATCGTTTTGCTAACTGGTGTCTGGCAAAATTAGGCCGCGAACCTTACTCTTTTTCTAAAAAAATAAAAGCAAGCGTAAAAAAGGCTGTAAAATTCATTTCAGATTTTGAAACTACAGCAACCGATCTGGCTATCGAAAAAAATTACGATTATGTAATCTGCGGGCACATTCACGAACCCAAAATCCTTACTAAAGAAAACAAACACGGTTCTACTTTATACTTAAATTCTGGCGACTGGGTCGAAAACCTAACGGCTCTTGAGTATCATAAAAAGCGTTGGAAATTATATTCTTACACTCATACGAACTTTACAGAAGAAGAAAATCTTTTTGAAATGGAAGATATTTTAACCTCTCAAATGTTATCTAATATTATTCTAAAAAAGTAAACACACCTTTATTTACAAGCGTTTACAAAGGTTAACTATTTTTAATTTGTGTAATTTATATTTACAAAATGTGAATTATATAACAATTTCTAAAAATGTTATACGTTCTTAAATTGAGAACGATTATACATTTGAAAAAAATTAATTAACCATTTTATGAAAAAGATTATTTTATCTGCCATTATGCTTTTGGGATTAGCATTTACGGCTCAATCGCAAGAAATTTCAAAACACGCTTTAGGATTACGTTTAGGGGACAATAACGGATTTGGAGGTGAAGTATCATATCAACTTGGATTGAACCAAAAAAACAGACTTGAGTTTGATTTAGGCTGGAGAAACAGCAGTGATGTAGACGCTATTAAAGGTGTTGCTCTTTACCAATGGGTTTGGAACATTGATGGAGGTTTTAACTGGTACGCTGGTGTAGGTGGAGGAATTGCTGCCTGGGATCACGATTATTACAACAATAATTACAGATATAACGACAGCGGAACTTATGTTTTTGCAGCCGGAGATATTGGTATCGAATATAGATTTAA
This sequence comes from Flavobacterium panici, assembly GCF_903819335.1. Classification (GTDB taxonomy): domain Bacteria; phylum Bacteroidota; class Bacteroidia; order Flavobacteriales; family Flavobacteriaceae; genus Flavobacterium; species Flavobacterium panici. Next base: position 42,022 of record NZ_CAIJDE010000047.1, read on the forward strand.
AGAAGTGCCTATCACACTGTCACTAGATGCAAGACCTGAAATTGGTTCTGGATACTATGACGATGACAATTTTGGATTTGACGTTGGTTTAGGTGTCAAATTCAGATTCTAATTAAAAATAAAAAATAATTGTAAGAAGAAACCTGTCGTTGTAATGCGACAGGTTTTTTTTATGTTTTGATTAAAGCTTAGTGTCACCCAGAGCGATCCCAAGGCTTCGGGAGAAGGGCTTTAGAGGTAAAAAGGGCTTCGACTACGCTCAGCCTTACATTTGACCTGTAACTAACAACTATTTACTTAATAATAATCTCCTTTTTAGAATGTATTTTTACAACAGTATAAGGATAAGTAATAGCCTGTGTTACCATGGCATCTGGAGCAGGATTTTTTTCTTTTACGGTAATGATAATGTTCTTATCCGTTTCTTCAACCTTTTCAATTCCAATAGAATACCCTCCAGTGTTTTTTTCACCCATATTAAGGATAACATAATTCGAATTGGCAATATCAGCCTGCTTCATTTTAGCAGCTAAAAGCGGATCATTTTCAAGCATTTTGATCTCGTTAGGTTCTGTCAAAATTTCGAAAAATTTAATATTTCCCCCGCCATCAGACTGTTCAGTTAAAACTTCGTATAAAGCTTTTGAATCTGTTGGCTTTTTAGCTCCGCAGGAAATCAAAACAAAAATTACTAAAACCGAAATTACTTTTTTCATTACGTTCAAATTTTTAAAATTAATGTTTCTATTCTTTATAATCGTCAATTGCTCTTTGGTACAAAGCTTCATATTTAGGCAGAATGTTTTTGATATCAAATTTTCTGGCAACTTCCAATGCATTGATTTTAAATTCATTCAAGGTTTTATCATCTTTTAAGATTTTGATTGCATTTGCCGCCATTTCATCGACATTTCCAACATCACTTAAATATCCAGAAACACCATCAAAATTAACTTCCGGTAAACCTCCAGAATTACTTGAAATTACAGGAACTCCGCAAGCCATTGCTTCTAATGCTGCTAAACCAAAACTTTCAGTTTCTGACGGAAGTAAAAACAAATCAGTCATGCATAAAATCTTATCGATTTCATTACTGTTCCCAAAGAAAATTACTTTGTCGTAAATTCCCAGTTCCATACATAAAACCTCTGCTCTTTCTTTTTCAGGACCATCACCCACCATCATTAATTTAGCAGGCATTACTTTCTGAATATTATAGAAAATCTTGATAATATCCGGAATACGTTTTACCTTTCTAAAATTACTGATATGTGTTACGATTCGCTCGTTTTCCTTTGCCATAACATATCTGTGGCAAGGTTCCGTTGGATCTTTTCTAACTTTATCCAATTCAATAAAATTCGGGATTACCTTAATTTTATTCTTGATTTTGAACAATTTCAGTGTATCATCTTTCAAACTCTGCGAAACCGAAGTCACATAATCAGACTTATTGATACTAAAAGTTACCGCTGGCTTGTAAAAGGGATGGTTTCCAACAAGCGTAATATCAGTTCCGTGAAGCGTTGTAATCATCGGAAGATTAATTCCTTCATTCTTAAGCATTTGTTTCGCCATATAACCCGCATAAGCGTGCGGAATAGCGTAATGCACATGTAAAACCTCTATTTTATATAATTTCACCATATCGACCAATTTGCTTGACAAAGCCAACTCATAAGGCTGATAATGGAACAAAGGATATTCAGGAACGTTTACTTCGTGATAATGAACATTTGGATTTAAAAGTGCTAATCTTACTGGCTGACTGTAAGTTATAAAATGTATTTCGTGTCCGCGTCTGGCTAATTCGAGACCTAGTTCTGTAGCAACTACACCACTACCGCCAAATGTTGGATAACAAACTATTGCTATTTTCATGTATTAAATTTAATTCTACGAAAGTACTCAAAAATCACCTTTAATTAGGCTTTTAAATTGTTAGATTTTCGACAAAATTAGATTAAATCTGGTTGATAAATATTTTTAGAAGCAGCACAATATCTGCAAAAAAGACCAGTAGTCCCGCTGTTCGTTATATCTTTTCCTTGCTAAAGAAGCAAGAAAAAGGATACCACTTCCATCGGGGCTAGATTAGAGGGTTTTGTTTTTATAAGAGTATGCTTCAGCCAACTTTGTCAAAGTTTAAAACTTTGACAAAGTTTCACGCTGTATTGTCATTCCGAGGAATCTCCGCAACTAATTCCGCAATCAAAATTATCAATCTTTGTCGAGTTTCTTGTGGAGATTCCTCGTTCCTCGGAATGACAAGATTGGGGTTACTATATCTTCAACGGATTAAAATCCGTTGCTACAAAATAAATCATTCTTCTGGGAATTTATATGTAGCGTTCCGAAGGAACAAATTATATTGTAGGGATGGATTTCAATCCATCTTCGCAAACATAATCGTCAATCTTTGTAGATTCTCTAGTGCGATTCCTCGTTCCTCGGAATGACAAACTTTGGCGAAACTTGAAACTTGAAACAATCAAAACCAAAAAAGGCACAAAATCTAAAATTTCATGCCTTTTCAAATATATTATAAATTCCTCTTAGAAAAATCTGCTATGCCAGCTGTCGGCAGCAGGAACTTCCCAGGATTCGTTGAATTCTTCGATATTGTTTACCAGATTATTGAAAACAATAGTATTCTCAGAAACTGATTTATCTTTTACCATTTTCTTGAAATCAATTAATGGTTTGTGTGCAATATGCTCTCCAAGTTTAAAAGTAACGTTCATTTTATCTAATAAATCGACGTTGTATTTTTTCTCTAAACCTTGAATAAATTCTACCGAACTATCAATAGAACAACCTGTAGCAGCCTGAACATCCTGATTTACGGCTAATATTATAAAACGATTGTATTTAAGCAAAAATGATGCTTCAAGACTGGTTCCGTGTGCGGCCCATTGCTCTACAAAAGCTTTTAAATCTGTTTCGATTTCAGAAAACTCTTCCTCAGAAAATTTTCTGTTCGATTGGTAAATCCAAACTCTTGATTCACCAGGTAAATTTTCAAAAGGTATATACATTTTTTAATTTTAGATTTTAGATTGTTGATTTTAGATTTCTTGAATTGTTTCAGGTTTAAGGTTTCATGTTTCAAGTTAAAAACTTAGTATCTTAGAACCTTAGCAACTCAGAATCTTTTATAAATCCTGCGCATTCGCAATTAACTCGGCAACGTCCATTACTTTTACCTCACCCTCTTTATGAGCATGTTTAATTCCATCCGTTAACATCGTGTTACAGAAAGGACATCCGGCAGCGATAATATCCGGCTGAACTTCTAATGCATCTTCTGTACGCAATACATTTACTTCTTTGTTTCCAGGTTCAGCATCTTTAAACATCTGTGCTCCACCTGCTCCACAACATAATCCGTTTGCTTTTGAGCGCTTCATTTCTACTAACTCAACGTCTAATTTTTGGATTAAATCCCTTGGTGCTTCGTATACTTTATTGGCTCTTCCTAAATAGCAAGGATCATGAAAAGTAATTTTCTTTCCTTTAAACTGTCCGCCTTCAACTGTAAGTCTTCCGTCATCAATTAATGATTTAAGGAATTCTGTATGATGAATAACTTCATAGTTTCCACCTAATTCAGGATATTCATTTTTTAAGGTATTAAAACAATGCGGACAAGCGGTAACGATTTTTTTCGCTTCATACGCATTTAAAACCTCGATATTCATCATGGCCTGCATTTGAAACAAAAATTCATTTCCGGCTCTTTTTGCAGGATCACCAGTACAACTCTCTTCTGTACCTAATACTGCAAAAGATACATTTGTACGATTTAAAATACGCACAAATGCTTTTGTGATTTTTTTTGCTCTATCATCAAAACTCCCTGCGCAACCTACCCAAAATAAAACTTCTGGCTGTGTTCCCTGGGCTAGCATTTCTGCCATTGTTGGCACTACTAAACTTTCTGACATCTTCTTTTGTTGTTAAATCGGTTAATTGTCATTTGGTTAATCGCTCTCTATCATAACCTTACTAAAAACCTTACTATTTTTAATCACTTAAACGGTTAAACAAATAACCGATTAAACTCTTTTCTAATTCTCGTTTTTCCAATTCAATCGGTCCTGCTGGCTGTACTGCCATGGTGCACCATTATTTTCGATATTGGTCATCATTGCATTCAATGACATTGGCGCAGCACTCTGTTCCATCACTAAATAACGACGCATATCCATAATAATAGACAACGGACTAATATTTACGGGACATTCTTCTACACAAGCGTTACATGATGTACAAGCCCATAATTCTTCTGGTGTGATGTAATCGTTTAATAATGTTTTATTATCCGGAACAAAAACACCTTTATTGGCATCTATATTTTTTCCAACTTCGGTTAAACGGTCTCTTGTGTCCATCATAATTTTACGTGGAGACAATTTTTTCCCTGTTTGATTCGCCGGACATGAAGATGTACAACGTCCGCATTCTGTACACGTATAAGCGTTTAAAAGCTGCACCCAGTTTAAATCCTGAACATCGCTTGCACCAAATTTAGACGGAGCTGCATTTTCATCAACAGGAGCTGCTGCAAAAGGATCTGCGTTTGGATCCATCATCAGCTTCACTTCTTTTGTTACTGATGCTAAGTTATCAAACTGTCCCTCTGGTTTTAAATTCGCAAAGTAGGTATTTGGGAATGCTAAAAGTATGTGTAAGTGTTTTGAGAAATATAAATAGTTCATAAAAATCAAAATACCCACGATATGCAGCCACCAAAAAGCTTCAAACAATAGTACAACCAGTTCGTTTGAAAGTCCATTAAAAATTGGAGCAATAAACTGACTTACCGGAAAAGTTCCTGCTTTATAAAAAACGGCTCCCGGAACATTTTGCAAATGCAGGTCACAAGCGTTCATTAATAAAAACAAGATCATTAAAACAGTCTCAAAATACAAAATGTAGTTTGCATCGCTTTTAGGGAATCCTGTTAAATCAGAATGTATAAAACGTTTCAGTCTGATAAAATTTCTTCTAAGCCAAAAAACGGTAACAGCAAAAATTACAAGTATGGCTAATATCTCAAAAGAAGCAATTAAAACATCATAAACTACACCTAAATAAGGGGCAAAAATTCTATGAGTTCCTAGTAATCCATCGATTATAATTTCAAGTAATTCAATATTAATAATTACGAAACCTACATATACCAGGATATGAAGTATTCCGGCAACAGGGCGTCTCACCATTTTTGACTGCCCAAGAGCAATCAAAGCCATGTTTTTCCAACGAGCTTTAGGATTATCTTTTCTATCTACATCAACTCCTAAATTAATGTTGCGGATGATTTTTTTTACGCTCGCTGCAAAAAAACCAAAACCTACGACAAGAAGTATGGCGAATAAAATATTATCTAAATAACTCATTACAATTATTTTTTATCAGTTGAATTTGTTTCTGCCGGTGCTACATAAGGTTTGTTTTTCTTCCCAAAAAGAGAAACGTTTACGTAACGTGTTGGATAAAGTCGAACATCTTGTAATAACAATTCAAGCTCTTTTGAAGTTTTTGAAAGGTTGTTGTAAAGCGCATCGTCGTTTAACAATTTCCCTGCTGTACCTTTTCCAGAATTTAAATTAGCCATGATACCATCTACTTTTGCTAAAGTCTGGTTTAGGTTACGAACTGTTTTTCCAAGATCGGCTTTATTTAAAGAATCAGATATTTTATTGAAGTTGCTTGACATTTTATTAAAGTTTGTCACCACTCCGTTTATCTGGCCTTTGTTAGTATCTAGGATATTGTTGATACTTCCCGAAGCTCTGTGAAACTGCTCCATTGTCTGGCTCAATTCTGCTAAAGTTTTCTTTAAATCCTGCTGTGTTTTTTGATCTAAAACATTGTTTAATCCCGTAACAAGATTATCAATATTTAAGAGCATTTTATCCAATTTAATTGTAATTGGCTCAATTTTACCACCTAAAGATTCCGTTAATCCCAGCTTAACAACAGACTCCAGTGTCTGTCCGTCTTCTGCAAGTTCTTTATCTGCTAAATTTGGAATGATGGCAATTTGCTTTCCTCCAATTAAGCTTCCGGAATATAAAGATGCTTTACTTGTTTTAGAAATTGGAAAATCTGTTTTTAATTGAAGTTCAACTAATAATTTTCCTGTTGTTTCACTGATTGTAATTTTAGTTACCTTACCTACTACTAGTCCGTTTATAGTAACGGGCGCTGATTGTGCCAATTCTTCAACATTGTCATATTCAGCATAATATGTTTTATAATTGGTAAAAAGGTCTTTTCCTTTTAAAAAACTGTAGCCCCAGATAAATAATAAAATAGACGCTATGACTAATACAGCCGTTTTAATTTCTCTTGTTAGTTTCAAAATTCTAAGTGTTTTGTTACAAAATTAGTATAATATTTCGAACTTGTGACGATTATTTAATCGCATCCTGAATATTGATTTTTTCCCCGTCTTTAGTTGCTATTAAATATGCTGCGCCATATCCTTTATTCTTAGCTTCTTCCAGATATTTTTTCGCAGCTTCATAATCCGAAGTTTCCTGATAGAAATATTTATAAATATTGTTTTCGTAGATCATTGTTACATTTTTTAGTCCTTTAAAATTTTTAGGTTCTAAAGGTGTTTTTTTAATACTTGCAATAAGCTGTACTTTAAAGAATGTTCCTTTTGGAGCTGCTGGCGCAGGTGTCTGCACCACTTTCTTTGGAGTCGAAGTATCTCTTACAGGTTTAGCTTCAACTGCTTCTGAAGTTCCTGAACCAAAATATTCTCTTTTGTAACTCAAAATAGCTTCTGCAATTGCTTTTGCGATATCATCCTGTCCTTCTTCAGAATTTAAAATATTTCCTTCTGTTGGATTAGATACGAATCCGGTTTCAACCAAAACTCTTGGCATGTACGCTTTATGAAGTACCATAAATGGTGCTTGTTTTACACCGCCTTGTCTGATTTTTTTTCCAAGTCTCTCAAAATTATCTTCGATTTTACTTGCTAACGAAATACTGTTATCCAAATATTCTTCCTGCATTAAAGTAATTCCAACCATTTGTTCTGGAGAATTTGGATCGAAACCATCGTATTTACGTTTGTAATCTTTCTCTAAAGTAATTACCGAGTTCTCTTTTTTCGCCGCTTCAAGATTTGATGCAACTTTACTCAAACCCATTACATACGTTTCGGTACCATCTGCTGCGGTATTTTTATTGGCATTACAATGTATGGAAACAAAAATATTAGAATTGGCTCTATTTGCGATATTGGCTCTTTCGACCAAATCAATAAAGACATCTGTTTTACGAGTATAGATTACATTGATGTTTGGATTAAGCTCTAAAATTTTCCCTACTTTCAGTACAATAGCCAAAGCAATATTTTTTTCAATCCGCCCGCTGTAAACGGCACCAAAGTCGTGATCTCCGTGTCCGGCATCAAGTGTTACTTTAAAAACATTTGACTGGCTATATGTGCAAAATGACGCTATTGTTAGAAAAAAGGTAAAGATTACCTTAATTTTATTTAATCTATTCATAAATCTTAAAGTTAATTTTAATAAAACGCAGCTGTTATAATTTTTACAATTGATTATTTTTGCCAAAAAATTATATGTAAGTTTGACATGTCAAAAAACAAGCCATAATTTTACAAAAATAGCATTTAAACCTTTGCAGACAAACTTATTTAATATCGTTTTAATATCATTTTTCCTAACAATGGGATGTGGTAATTTATATTCGCAAGAGATAAAATCTAAAAAAAAGCCTTTACCAGCTGCAAAACAAACAGATAAGCCTCAAATAACTCAAAATGACACTATAAAATTAGATACTGTCAGACCAACCAAGACTTTCCTGGATGGCAAGGTTAGGTACAAGGCAAAAGATTACGCAAAAATCGATCAGAAGAAAAAACTGATTACTTTATACAACGAAGCTGAATTATACTACAAAGATGTTGAACTAAAATCCGGTATAATTGTTTTGAATTATGAAAAGGATGAAGTTTATGCCGGAAGAATTAAAGATTCTGCCGGAGTTTTAGTGCAGTACCCGAACTTTAAACAAGGTTCGAGTGAGGTTCAGCCCGATTCTATCCGCTTTAATTTTAAAACAAAAAAAGCATTAATTTACAATTCAAGAACCAAACAAGGTGAATTGAATATTAAAGCTGCGGTTACTAAAAAAGAAAATGACTCTGTTTATTATCTAAAAGGTGCGCGAATCACAACGGCACAGGATATTGACAATCCGGAATACTACTTTAGAACAAGCAAAATAAAATTTGTTCCCGGAAAAAAAATTGTTACAGGTTTAACGCAAATGGTTATTGCCGATGTTCCTACTCCGCTGGCTTTGCCTTATGGTTATTTCCCTTTGAGTCAGGAAAAAAGCGTTTCAGGTATTATTATTCCAAGTTATAACGATTCAAATACCAGAGGTTTCTCTTTACAAAATGGCGGTTATTATTTTGCTCTAAGCGATAATTATGACTTAACGGTTTTGGGGGATTATTATACCAATGGTAGTTACGCCATGCGTTTTGAATCGGCATATGCAACCCGATATAAATACAGAGGAAATGTTAATATTCGATTTGAGAATTTAATTAGCAGCGAGAGAGGTTATCCTGACTATTCAAAACAAAATATTTACAATATTCAGTGGTCACATTCAAAAGACACAAAATCAAATCCTAACTCAAGTTTTAGTGCATCTGTTAACATGGGTAGTAGTAAGTACTTTAAACAGTCTATTAATCAGGCTAACGTTGGGTCAAATTTGAACAATACATTAAGTTCGTCTATTTCATATAACAAAACTTTTAATACCATTCCGGGTTCTCGTATTTCGTTGTCAGCTACGCATCAGCAAAATACACAAACAGAGCAAATCCAGATGAGTCTTCCTAACCTTCAGGGAAGTATTGACCGTATTTATCCTTTTGTTGGAAAAGACGGGGTTAAAAAAGGGTTTATTAAAAACATCAACTTACAATACAACGTAACAGGTAAAAACAACATCACTACTTATGATTCCTTGTTTTTTAAGCCTCAGATGTTCAGAGACGCACAAATTGGTATGCAGCACTCAATTCCGATAAGTACTAACTTTAAAGTATTCAAATATTTTAGTGCCGGAGCATCAACAAACTATCAGGAAACATGGGTAACAAAAACTATCAAAAAAGGTTTTGATGACAGTAAAGGACAAGTTGCCGATAAAACAGTAAATGGTTTTGATTCGTACAGAACATATAATTTAAGCACCAATTTGGGAACTACTATTTACGGTACATTCAATTTTGGAGAAGATAAAAGGATTCAGTCTATTCGTCACGTTATGAGGCCGAGTCTTACGTATTCTTATACACCAAGTTTTGATCAATATTATGAGCATTATACAGTTGATGCCTCTGGTAAAATTTCTACCGATGAATACTCGCGGTTTGCCAATGGTATTTACGGCGCGCCTGGGCAAAGTAATTCGAACATTGTAGGTTTTTCATTAAGTAACACTTTTGAAGCCAAAGTAAGGGACAAGGACAGCACGAAAACGGAACCTAAGAAGATAATGCTGTTAAACAATTTAAACTTCAATACAAGTTATAATTTTAGTGCCGACGGAAAAAAGGCTTTAGCCTGGCAGCCAATTGTAGTAAGCGGAGGAACGCAGTTTTTTGACAATAAAATGAATGTCAATTTTGGGGCTGTTTTAAATCCTTATGCTATTGACAATGCAGGAAATGTTATAAACAAGTATAATATTGACAATGGCGGAAGTTTGTTTAGAATGACAAGTGCCAACCTTACCATGAATTATTCCTTTTCAAATAAGGGAACCGGAAAAGAAAAAAATACGCAAAGTCAGCGAAATGGTGGTCGTAATGACGACTTATTTGGAACAAATACGGACTTAAATGACAGCCGAAATAGTCAGTTTGCTAATGAACCGGAACGCGACGAAGATGTTGTAAGTGAGTTTTTTAGTTCAAAAATCCCTTGGGATATGACAATGGCGTATTCGCTTACTTATTCTAATACGGCCAGAGAAAATAAAATATCAGGAAACTCTATTATGATTTCTGCCAATATGGATATTACGCCTAAATGGAAAGGCGGTGTTTCTACCGGTTATGATTTTGTTCAAAAAGGGGTTACTTTTACTCAATTCCGTTTTGAAAGAGATTTGTTAAGCTGGAGAATGGCTTTTAACTGGAATCCGATGGGACCAAACGCTAACTGGAACTTCTTTATTGGAATTAAATCTGGTATGCTGAGTGACATTAAATGGAACAAACGCAGTACTTCTAATCGATAATTTGTCGACTTAAAATAATTTTATCATGAAAAAAATAATCTTTACAGAAAAGGCTCCGGCTCCTATTGGGCCGTACAATCAAGCCGTATTATCAGGAAATACACTTTATGCTTCTGGGCAGATTGCTATAAATCCGGCTTCGGGAGAACTTGTTACTGATAACATCAATGATGAAACGAAACAAGTAATGGAGAATATTGCAGCTATTTTAGAAGCGGCTGATATGACTTTTGAAAATGTTGTAAAAGCAACGATCTTCATCATGGATATGAACAATTTTGGTGCTATTAACACTATTTACGGTTCTTATTTTAACGAAAAAACCGCTCCAGCACGTGAAACGGTTCAAGTGGCATGTCTGCCAAAAAATGTAAATGTTGAGATCTCTATAATTGCAGTGCAATAGCATCTAATAATAATTGTGCCGTTGCTTCATTTGTTGCCAGCGGCACATTATGCACATCGCAAACACGAATTAACATATTAATATCAGCTTCATGCGGATGACTTGATAATGGATCTTTAAAAAAGAAAACCATTTGTGTAATTCCTTCCGCTACTCTGCCTGCAATCTGCGCATCACCGCCTAAAGGTCCGGAAAGCATTCTTTGGGTTTTAAATCCTGCTGCTTCGGCTTTACCTCCAGTTGTTCCGGTACCAATAAGTCTGATTTTTTCATTATGAAGAACTGCTTCATTCTTAATCAAAAAATCAATCAAATCTGCTTTTTTACCGTCGTGCGCAATAATTGCAATTTCCATAAATCCAGAACTATTGGTTAGCAACATGGTAAGCAATTAAACCGTCAATTGGTCTTCTTAACACGTTTCCTAATTTAAGCTCATATTTATCGAAAGTTTCTTGTAATTCATCTTTCAGATAAAAAGCAATAGAACCTACAAAATGCACAGGAACTTCTTTACAGTTATCAAACTGTTTGATATAGTTTTTAACGAAAGATTTCATTCCTTTGAAAATAATTTTTCTGCAAAATTCTGTGTCTTTATGTTTAATTAAAAACTTAGCAAAAGTTGCCAAATAAGCATTTGGGTTTGGTTCTTTATATAATTTGTTTTTAATAAAGTCAGGATCAACGTCGTACTCTTTTTCAAGTTCAACCGCTAATTCCTTAGGCATTTTATTAAAATAGTATTTTCTAATTAATTCTTTTCCAAAAACGTTTCCGCTGCAGTCATCCATTACGATATATCCTAATGACTGAACTTTTTGGTGCAATACTTTTCCATCAAAATAACTGCAGTTTGAACCAGTTCCTAAGATCGATACGATTGCTTCTTCTCCTTTTGGAGTTGTAGCATAAACAGCAGCGTAAGTATCTTCCTGAACATCAACAATTGCGTTAGTAAAATACTCCTGAAAGATTTGCTTTAACCATTCTTTCATTCTGTCTGTTCCACATCCTGCTCCGTAAAAGAACAAATGTGTTGCATTTTTTTTATTTTGTAAAATATCAAAACGGTCATTCAATCTTGAAATGATTTCAGGTCCGTCAAGAATTTCAGGATTTAATCCTAAGGTTTGTGTCGTGAATAATACTTTTCCATTATCATCAATTGCAATCCAATCGGCTTTAGTAGATCCACTATCAACTATTAATTTCATTTTTTTTGTTTTTTGAATTAGTTTCTCTTCAAATAAGTGTGTTTTTTACATTAATTAAAGACAGAACAAAATAAGAAAATCCCGTTACTTGGTGATAACGGGATTTTGTAAAAATATATAATATTATTTTAAACCTGCAATATGTACAGATAAATCGATCAATTTGCTTGAGTATCCGTACTCATTATCGTACCAAGATACTAATTTGAAGAAAGTTGAATTTAAACCAATTCCTGCAGTAGAATCAATGATTGAAGTTCTTTTGTCAGAAATAAAATCCTGAGATACAACTGCATCTTCAGTAAATCCTAAGATACCTTTTAAATCAGTTTCAGAAGATTTTTTCAAAACTGCCATAATTTCTTCATAAGAAGTTTCTTTAGCAACTTTTACAGTTAAATCAACTACAGAAACGTCAGCAGTAGGTACACGGAAAGACATTCCAGTTAATTTTCCATTTAAAGATGGAATTACTTTTCCAACCGCTTTTGCAGCTCCGGTTGAAGAAGGAATGATGTTAATTGCAGCTGCACGTCCACCTCTCCAGTCTTTTCTAGAAGGTCCGTCAGCAGTCATTTGAGTTGAAGTAGTTGCGTGAACAGTTGTCATTAAACCTTCAACGATTTCAAAATTATCGTGGATAACTTTAGCTAATGGAGCTAAACAGTTTGTAGTACAAGAAGCGTTAGAAACTACTAAATCAGAAGCTTTTGCAGTTTCGTGGTTAACTCCCATTACAAACATTGGAGCATCTGCAGATGGAGCAGAAATGATAACTTTTTTAGCACCACCTTTAATGTGCTCATTTGCAGTTTCGATAGTTGTGAAGATACCAGTACATTCTGCTACTACATCAACATCAACTTCATTCCATTTTAAGTCAGCAGGATTTCTTTCTGCAGTGATACGGATATTTCTTCCGTTTACATAAAGTTTTCCTTCTTTTACTTCTACAGTTCCGTTGAAACGACCGTGAACTGAATCATATTTTAATAAGTAAGCTAAGTGATCTACATCTAATAAATCGTTGATCGCTACTACTTCTACATTATCTCTATTGAAAGACTCTCTAAAAACGATTCTTCCGATACGTCCAAATCCGTTTATTCCTAATTTTACTTTTGACATTTTACTAAATTTTTGCTTTTGTTTTTATTATACTAATTCAAAGTCTAATTTCCTCACAATAAACTTCTTCTCTTTTAAACTTTATTATATATAATTATGTCGACATGATGTCTGACACTCTCAATAATTCTCTATCAATTTCAGATTTACCTTTAATTGCCTGCTCAAGCGGAGTTAAAATAACTTTATCTTCCTTAAGACCAACCATATAATTTGATTTTCCTTCAATTAAAGATTCTACTGCTTTTACACCAAGACGGCTTGCTAAAACACGGTCAAAACAAGATGGTGAACCACCACGCTGCATGTGCCCTAAAACAGAAACACGTACATCATATTCAGGTAAATTAGCTTCAACGTAATCTTTTAATTCGAATACGTTTTTACCAATTTTATCACCTTCGGCAATAACTACTATACTTGATGATTTTCCTGAAGCTTTACTTTTTTGAAGAGAGTCTAATAATCTGTCAAGACCTAAATCTTCTTCAGGAATAAGGATTTCTTCTGCACCTGCACCAATTCCGGCATTAAGTGCGATGTGACCTGCATCTCTACCCATAACCTCTACAAAGAATAAACGGTTATGTGAACTTGCAGTATCTCTAATTTTATCAATACAGTCAACAACAGTATTTAAAGCAGTATCATAACCCAGAGTAAAACTTGTACCATAAATATCATTATCGATTGTACCAGGAATTCCCATTACCGGGAAATTATATTCTGAGTTGAAAATTAAACCTCCAGTAAAACTTCCGTCGCCGCCAATAACTACTAAAGCATCAATTCCGGCTTTTAAAAGATTTTCGTGCGCTTTTTTTCTTCCTTCCGGTGTTCTAAAGTCAACAGAACGAGCTGATTTTAAGATCGTTCCTCCTTTATTTACAATATTATTCACGCTTCGAGGGCCCATTTCTTTAAAATCGCCTTCTATCATTCCTTGATACCCTCTATAAATTCCTATGCATTCTATATTATGATAAGCACATGTTCGAACAACAGATCGTATTGCAGCATTCATTCCTGGTGAGTCTCCTCCTGAGGTAAGAACACCTACTTTTTTTATTGTTTTTGACATTATTTAAGTATTAAAGTTGTAAATTTAGCAAACATTCAGCACTTTTCGGGTTCTGTTTATAATAAATTAGTAAAATATGTTAAATTCAAACGTTTTCGTTAATAAGTTTTTTGATACCAAAAATTTCATTTAAAATAATAAATACCCCATTTTTTAATTAATTCTTTAAAAATAACAATATCTAAATGAAGTGTTATAAAAATATAAAGAACAGCACTTTAGCAAAAAATTACTAAAAAACGCTAAAGTTAGTCATAAAAAAACCATTCGTTGCGGCGAATGGTTTTTTTATACTCTTTTTTAACAATGTGTTAGAAATCGTTGTCAGGAATCAGACCTTCATTATTGTTTTGAGGTTTTGGTTTACTTTCCTCTTCTTTTTCTTTTTCTGATTTCTTTTTATTCTTTTCAGCTTCTTTTTTATTGTTGTTGAAATTAACAAAATCCGGATTTAAATTAGAATCCTGAAAATCATCTGAATTTTTTATGGCTTTTTCGAGTTTATGGCTTTTGAATAGTTTATTGACCAGTTCGCTGAAAGTATCAAAATCGACTTCATACGAAATACCAACTCCCTGTGTATAACCAATTCCTTGTCCTATATAATTAATGTCATTTTCTTTATTAAACAAACGAAGGTTCATTGATCCGTCTTCGTTTACTCTATACAATATTTCAATATCTCCAACAATGGCAGATTCGTTTACTCCACCAACAGGAACACCAACTTTTCCGTTTATCGAAATTCGTTCGTTAATCTGCGATGAAATATTGGCTACAAACTGTCCGTCGGCTTCCTGCCCTATTCTTCTGTCTGCCGATATAAAATTCAAGTCTATATTAATAAGGTCATTATCTGATTTTATAATACCACCTAATAAACTTGCAGCCGTCTCAGCAAATGTTCCTGATAAATCGCTTTGATTAAATCCGTCCTGACTCATAAATGAACCAGTCGATAATAAATACAAAGCTTGCGTCTGGCGCACATCTTTATCATCTAACTTATATTGTATCTCCGATTTTAAAACGTTACTTACAGATGGAAACTGAATATCAAAATTAGGTTCAGGACTCGTTAAATCTCCTCTTAAACCAATTACAACTTCTACCGGAACTTTTTTATTGAAAGAGGAATTATCTAATAATACCGCTGGATTTGCTGATGTTTTGTAAACGGCTTCTAAATTCAGCTGGGCTTTCATTGGGTTTCCTTCCCAAATAATTGAACCCCCTTTTTTAACCGCAAACTTTTTATCAATTAAACCACCGTATTTAAAGTTATACGTTCCTTCGTATGCCTGGAAATCTCCCCACATATTAAATTTACCCAGCGTATTGATTTTAAATAATAATGATCCGTATCCTTTTCCTTTCATACCGTGACCGGAATTTCTGTCGAGAATTACTTCAACCTCCGCATCTGGCGTAATATCAAAATCAAACTCTAATTCAAGTCCGTTATAATTTCGGGTTTTCTCAACAATACCTTTAGATAAATTGTATTTCTCTTTTGGCGTTACAAAATGAATCCAGTTGCTTTCACTCGAATTTTGTACGTTACTAATCGGGATTTTAACCTCTGTTCCTTTTTCAGATTTGGCATCAACCTTAATAAATAAACTTTCTGTTGGGCCTTTTATACTCGCCGTTCCGTTTATAAATGCTGTTCCAAAATACGCCGCATCTTCGCTGTCCTTTGTATCAAGCGCCAATAATCGTTTTGAAGTTATGGTTAAATCTAATTTCCAGTCTCCAAAATTATGATGTTCAATTGTTCCGTTCAGCAATCCTTTTGTTCCAAATTTTGTATCGGTTAACTGATTGTTTCTAAACAGGAATTTTTCATCTGTTAAGTCAATAACCGTTCTGTCGCTCAATGCATAATCAACATTTAGGTACGGAATTGTCATTCCGGCTTTCTCCACATACAAACGTCCGTTGATTTCCGGTTTTTTCAAATTCCCCACAACAGCGGCATTTCCTGAAACAGAACCTCGTACATTTGATAATACATCTCCTCCAACGGTTCCTAAAGTTGCCAGATTAAATCCTTCGAGTTTTAAATTTAAATCTAAGAATGTCTCTTTATTTTCGACAGCAATAGTTCCGTTTGCCCTAAACGATTCGGCAAAACCATTTACAATCGAAGAATTTATAGTAAACTTTCTAAAACTCTGATCTCCGGAAATATCAAAATTCAAAGTTCCCAGATCGACTTTATTCAAATTAAGATGATCGACCACAATATTTGCCGTGGGCTGAAAAACATCTTTATTCTGCTTATAATTTATATTTCCGTTTAAGTTTCCGTTGAAAACAAACTTGGAGTTAAAAGGTGTAATCTTATTAATATCAACATCTTCAAAATTGAGGACAATATCTTTATAATCTTTTCCTTTAATGACTCCGTTTAAATCAATTTTCTGGTTTTCATGCGACAATACAATATTATCGATGGTGAAGTTTTTAAAATACTGATCAAAAACAATCTGATTGTCTTTTTTCGCATCTTCATTTAAATACCATAAATAGTCTTTAAACTTCATTTCAGATTTCTTGATGCCGACTATATTATTTTTGTTTTTATCAATGGTATGATACAAATCGAGATTGAAATAATCCTGACCTTTGTCGCCGCCTTTAAACTCAGAACGTACAAACAAAGTATCTTTTGATGTTACATTGATTAAATTGAAATCTCGTATTTTATAATATGGCGTTTTGATACTATCTAACTCAATAAAAGCATTATAAAGCGGGTTTTTATTGTCAATGCTGATTCTGATATTATCAAAAGTGTTTTTGGCCGCGCTGATTTGTTTTGATCGGAACCCGAATTTAAATTCCTGTAAATCTGAATCTATTTTTCCGCGAACTACTGTACTTGAATCAATTGTCATTTCAGGATACAGCATTTCGACAACCTTATTATATACATGAAAGTTGAAACGCAGAAACTGTCCTTTTTTAACTTTAAACGGTTTATAATTGGTATATAAACTTCCAACAGAATTCATTACCAGTTTATCCAATTGTGCAAATTGAAATTTACCTACAATTTTACCTTCAACAATATCCGATGAATTAATGGTTATGGTACGAAGTCTGTCTGCATCAAAATTGGAGCTTACCGTAACTTCATCAAAAGCATATGTTGCTTTTGGGTTTTGATATACGGCATCTTTAATATAAATATTTCCCTGAAGATTCTCGATCGAATTTCCGGTTAACTGAACAACAGCATCACCTTTAAAATTAGAAATAGAATCGTTGATGAATTTCAGTTTTCGCAAATCAGAGTTTTCGACATTGATATGAAAATCGTAACGGCTTTCTTTTTTACTTAAATCAACCAAACCATCAAATGTCAGGCTTAGATTTGGATCATTTACAGAGATTTGTCCTTTATAATAAGGAAGCTTGAAATTACCATTTACAACAATATTGCTGTATGTATATTTATTGTAATCTAATTTTGCAATGTCTCCTTTTACAATCGTGTTCAGATATTTTTCTGTAAAACCAACACCGTCAACATCAACATCTAAAGTTGTTCTTCCTATATCTTTTCGATCTAATAAAGCGCCGACATTAAAATTATCTAAAACTATATTTCCTGAATAAGAAGCTTTATCAATAAAATCCATATTATTCATATGGAGATTGACTTTACCGTTTCCTAAATCAGTTGCCATTTTAAAATCGGTTTCTAAATCTGTTGTCGAGACTTTTGCTTTTCCAACAATATTAAACTTCCCAATTTTTTTTAATTCTTTCGGCAGTTTTTTACCTAAAACACCCGGAAGCAAAACCACCAGATTATCATAACTTGAAATCAATTTATCGAACTTTCCGTCCATAGAAAACTTCTGTTCTTTTGTTCCCAAAAGATTTCTAAAATTGATTGTTCCAAAAATTTTCGAACCGTTTGTATCCGTAAGTCTAAGGTGATTTAAATTCAGGTTATTTAAAGTTCCTTTTATTTTAGTCCTAACTTTAAAATGCTGGTTTTTACCTAATCCGTCATAAAAATAACGAATGTCATTTGAAGCAATTGAAGACGAATCTAACGCTACATTAAACTGAACTTTATCTGTAAATTCAAGAAAATCGCCAGGTTTATAATTTAAAATTGCTTTTCCGTAAATTGAAGATCTTTTGGTTTTAATCGCTAAATTGTCGACCTGAATTCTTTTTTTGGTATAACTGAATTTCCCTGTAAAATTAGAAACATACAAACCGCGGTGGTCCTGAAATGAAAATCTGTGAATTATAGTCGTTACATCAGGTCCGTATAATTTAAAATCGCTGATATAAGCGTTTAGTTTTTTAAAATCTAAAAACTGAGGCGTTCTTTTATTTTCATCTACAACAGAAAAGTTTCCTTTTTCTATGTAAGCATTTTTGGCCGTAAAAAGAAAATGCTTGCCTGATTGTTTCTTTTCTTCTTTGGTTTCAAACAATTTAATAAACTTATTAATATTGTTTTCGTCTTCGTTTTTATAGGTTTTTATATTAAAAATCAAACCCGTTAAACGAAGATCGCCAAAAAGTAAATCGCCGTCGACAAGTCGTTTGATGCTTAAAATATCGGTAGAAATAATATCAGAATAAATCATCGTTTTTTTATGATGATCTAAAATCAGGACTTTTTTAAGTTTTACACCGCCAAAAATATTAATGGCCACTTTATCAACACTAATGTTGGTTTTAAAATCTGTATTTAAAGTTTCGGTAATATAGTCAGCAATTTTTGTCTGTACGACAGGCAGAGAAAGAGTGATAGCAAGTATCAGCAAAAGTAAAATTAAGCCAATCAGGGTTCTGGATACTATTTTCTTAACTCTTTTGATAACTGGTATTATTATAGATTTTGTTTTAATTTAATTTGAACAGACAAAGGGCAGCTGTTTTGATAAAAATTCTTTAATTTTGGGGCTCTGCTTCAAATCAAAGCAATTCAAAATTTGATTTGTCAAATATAATTCAAAATTCGTGCCTTTATATGCAAAATTCAGAGGTTTTTATTCTAGCCATCGAAAGTTCATGCGATGATACTGCTGCCGCAGTTTTACATAACGATAAAGTTCTCTCAAATGTTGTGGCTAATCAATTAATTCACAATCAATATGGCGGTGTGGTTCCTGAATTAGCTTCGAGAGCCCATCAGCAAAATATAGTTCCTGTTATCGACGCAGCACTTCGTAAAGCAAATGTACAAAAAGAACAGCTAACTGCCATTGCCTTTACACAAGGTCCGGGCTTAATGGGATCTTTGTTAGTAGGAAGTTCTTTCAGTAAATCATTATCATTAGCATTAAACATTCCGTTAATCGCTGTAAATCATATGCATGCTCATATTTTAGCTCATTTTATTGATGAAGAAGGCTATGATAAACCTGAGTTTCCTTTTTTGGCTTTAACGATAAGCGGCGGACATACGCAGATTGTAAAAGTGAACAGCTTTTTTGATATGGAAATTATTGGCGAAACCACTGATGACGCCGTTGGAGAAGCTTTTGACAAGAGTGCAAAAATTTTAGGACTTCCCTATCCGGGCGGGCCTTTGATCGATAAGTATGCCAAAGAAGGAAATCCGAAAGCTTTTACGTTTACAAAACCAAAAGTACCTGGATTAGATTTTAGTTTTTCGGGATTGAAAACAGCGATTCTATATTTTATACAAAAGAATAAACAGGAGAATCCAAATTTTGTGGATGAAAACCTTAACGATATTTGTGCTTCTATTCAGCATACGATTATCGAAATTTTGATGGATAAACTAAAACTGGCTGTCAAAGAAACCGGAATTAAGCAAATTGCGATTGGCGGCGGAGTTTCGGCAAATTCAGGAATCAGAACTACTTTGAAGGAAAGCGAAGCCAAATACGGCTGGAAAACTTTTATTCCGAAATTTGAATATACTACAGATAATGCCGCAATGATTGGAATTGTGGGTTATCAAAAATATTTATCAAGTCGTTTTGAAACTTCTGCGGTAGTTTCTAAAGCGCGAATTCAATTTTAATTATGCAGTTATTTTACAATCCGGATATTGACGAAACAACCGAAAGTTTTTCTTTTGATAAAGAAGAAAGCAAACACATTATAAAAGTTTTACGAAAAAAAGATTCAGATATTCTGCATGTTACAAACGGTTTCGGTTTATTGTTTGAAACTGAAATTACATTGGCTTCAGACAATAAATGTATTGTTGCCGTTCGTTCGATAACAAAATCTCCAGAACCAAAATTTCGTCTGCATTTAGCCGTTGCGCCAACCAAAATGAACGATCGTTTTGAATGGTTTTTAGAAAAAGCTACAGAAATTGGAATTCAGGAAATTACGCCCATAATCTGCGATCGTTCTGAAAGAAAAGTGATTAATTTAGAGCGTTTTGAAAAGATTATTTTATCGGCAATGAAACAATCCAATGAAATGTTTCTGCCAAAATTAAACGATGCTATTTCTTTTAAAGAATTCGTGAAACAAAAAAGCGAAGGTTTACAATTTATTGCACATTGCGAAGAAACCGACAAAAAATCTTTGAAGGAAACTTTAAAGCCAAATGAAGATGTTACTTTATTAATAGGCCCCGAAGGAGATTTCTCTGAAAAAGAAATAGCTTTGGCCATCGAAAATAAATATCAGCCGGTAACTTTAGGAAATACACGTTTGCGAACAGAAACGGCGGCGGTTGTGGCTTGCCATAGTGTTGTGTTTTTTAATGAAGTGCCTAATTAAAGATAATTTAAATTTGTCGTTTCAGAGATCAAATTAAACTCAATATTGTCATTTCGACGAAGGAGAAACCTCCTTAAGCAGCTCGACAAAGATTGATGAATTTCTATGAGGAGTTTCTTGCGGAGATTTCTCCTTCGTCGAAATGACAAAAAAACTCATAACAAAAAAGGAAACGACAAAAAAAAACATACAATTACATGAAAAAAATATTTTACCTGTTTTTACTTTTTTCAATCTCATCCTTTTCTCAGGAAATTGCTTTGCTTAAATACAGCGGCGGCGGCGATTGGTATGCAAACCCAACATCGTTGCCTAATTTAATTCGTTTTTGCAATTCTACTATAAATACCAGAATAAAAGCAAAACCATCGACAGTTGAGCCAAGTAATCCTGATTTACTTTCTTATCCGTTTGTACACATGACCGGACACGGAAATGTTGTTTTCAGCGATTCTGACATAACCAATCTTAGAAATTATTTATACGGAGGCGGTTTTCTTCATATTGATGATAATTACGGAATGGATCAATACATTCGAAAAGAAATCAAAAAAATATTCCCGAATAATAATTTAGTTGAAATTCCTGCAAATCACGCGATTTTTCAAAAACCATTTCCGTTCCCAAACGGATTACCAAAAATTCACGAACATGACGGAACCCGTCCGCAGGCGTTTGGAATTTTTGTAGAGAATAAATTGGTTTTATTATATACTTACGAATGCGATTTAGGTGACGGCTGGGAAGATCCAGAAGTACATAATGATCCGGCAAATGTTCGTGACAAGGCTTTAAAAATGGGCGCTAACATTATCAATTATATTTTTACCAATTAAACTTTTTAAAAGTGCAGCTTACTCACGAAGAAAATCAATTTGAGCGAAAAACATTTCCTATAACTCTGGTTTGCGATCATATTTATTTTCAGCAAAACATAGGTTCGCTTTTTAGAATTTCTGAGGCTTTTGGTGTCGAAAATATTATTTTTCTTGGAAAAGATATTCCGCTTACGCCGAGAAAAATCAACAAAACTTCCCGCAGTACACATCTTCATGTACCGCATCAAATTATAGAAGAAACTTCAGAATTAATTACTTATTTACAGCAAAACAATTTCGAAGTTATTGCGTTAGAAATTACAAGCAATAGCAAACCTCTAAGAGAAGTTGCGATTCCAAACAAAAAAACGGCACTTATAATTGGAAGTGAAATTGATGGCATTTCAGATGAACTTTTAAAAATCTGCGATCAAATTGTGCACATTAATATGTTTGGAAAAAATTCCAGTATGAATGTTGTGCAGGCTGCCAGTATTGCGTTATACGAAATCACTTCTTTATAGTCTTTAACATAAAAATGCACTTTTCTAAAAAACGTAGAAATACGTAGGAAAAACGTTAAAACTTAGATAAACGTTTTAGTAAAAGGTTAAATTTCAATATAATTATAGTTTTTTTACTCTTAAAATATTCATAAATAAGAATTTACATCATAAAAATAATTTTAACTTTTTTGTAGGAACTAGACTATACAAGGGATTGCGAAATTTCTCAAAAATAATTCCATATAAAAATTTGGCTACAAAATGATTTTGTTATAAAATTGCGATCTGGTTAACCAAAACTATTATTTTATAACAAAAAACCCCGTTATTATGAAAAAAGTTATTATTACTGCATTTACAGCACTAGTGCTGTTTTCTTGTCAAAACGATCAAACTGCTGACTCAAGCGGATCTGAAGCAGCTGCTGCAAAAGCAACTCTTCGCTCTTGTGCAACTCAGGATGTTTTAGAAGCTCAGTTAAAAGCTGATCCAACTTTAGCGATCAGAATGAACGAAATTGAAGCTTTTACAAACAAAACTTTACTTACAGGGAAACTTGTAAATGGTAAAATTCAAATTCCTGTTGTAGTAAACGTTTTGTACAGAACAACTGCAGAGAATATCTCAAATGCTCAAATTCAATCTCAAATTGATGTTCTAAACAAAGATTTCAACGCACAAAACTCTGATTATAACAGCGTACCGGCTCTTTTTGCAGGTGTTAAAGCTAATGTTGGAATTTCATTTGTTTTAGATCAGGTTATTAGAAAATCTACAACTAAAACTTCTTGGGGAACTAATGATGCCATGAAAAAAACGGCTCAGGGCGGTTTAGCGCCAACTTCTCCTACTACAAAGCTTAATTTATGGGCTTGTACTATTGGAGGCGGAATTTTAGGCTACGCACAATTTCCTGGAGGAGCTTCTTCTACAGATGGAGTTGTAATTGATTCTAAATATTTCGGATTGTCTGGTTCTGCAAATGCTCCTTATAACTTAGGAAGAACTGGTACTCACGAAGTTGGGCACTGGATGAACTTACGTCACATTTGGGGAGATGCAACTTGCGGAAGCGATTTAGTTTCAGATACACCTACTCACAACACTGCAAACTATGGTATTCCTGCTTATCCTCACTACAGTACTTGTTCTGGTACTCCGGTAGAAATGACAATGAACTACATGGATTACACTGATGATGCTGGAATGTATATGTTCTCTAACGGACAGAAAAACAGAATGGCTGCTATCTTCGTAAGTGGAGGTGCAAGATATTCTTTTGGACAGCCATAATTTTAGACAGTCTTAAAATACCTTATAAAGCGAGATGGAAACATCTCGCTTTTTTATTTTAAAGCGGGAATATTAAAAGGTTTTTCCTATTTTTATAGTCTAAAATTTAAATATGATAACATCAAAAACTATTTCTAACGGAATCTTGAGAGCATTAGCTACCATATTAATAATTGGTATTGTTTTATACTTTCTGTACGAAATACAAACTGTAATTGTTTACTTGTGTATTTCTTTGATATTATGCCTAATATCAAATCCGCTGGTTTTGTTTTTAAAGAATAAATTAAAATTCAAAGATTCGCTTGCCGCGACGACCGCCATTGTAATTTTTATTTTATTAATGGTTGGCTTTATCTTTTTGTTTGTTCCGTTAATTATTTCTCAGGCCAATAATTTATCGCTTTTAGATACGAATCAATTGCAGACACAATTTATGGAAACAGAGCAAAGTATTGAAACCTACTTTAATATCCAGCATTTTGATTTAAATAAAGTATTGAGAGATTCAAAAGTTACTTCGATGTTGAATTTCAGTTATTTTACCGGTTTTATCAATTCGATTTTGAACTTTATGGCTGATATGGGAATGGGATTAGTTTCGGTATTCTTCATTACTTTTTTCTTTATTAAAGATCAGGATGATTTTAAATCTACAGCCAGAAAATTACTCCCAGATTCAAATGAAGACAAAATCATAAATTCTATCACCAAGATAAATCATATGTTGACCCGCTATTTTATTGGGCTTTTGCTTCAATTAACGGTTGTATTTATTCTTTATCTGATTGTTTTGGTCATTTTTGGAAACAAAAATGCTTTTGTAATTGCGTTTTTATGTGCTGTTTTAAATATCATTCCATATATCGGGCCGATTATTGGAACTATTTTAGCTGCGCTTTTAACTATGATCAGCTTAATTGGTCAGGATTTTAGATCGGAAATTTTACCAACTACTATTTATGTTGTAATTGGATTTTTAGTGGTTCAGGCAATCGATAATAATATCAGCCAGCCTATAATTTCATCAAAAAGTGTAAATTCGCACCCGCTGGAAATATTCCTGATTACTTTAATTAGCGGCATTACCTTTGGAATTGTGGGAATGATTATCGCAGTTCCGCTTTTTACCATGATAAAAGTAATTTTAAAAGAATTTTTTCCGGATAACAAAATTATATCTGTTTTAACCGAAAGAATTTAGCTTTGAACACTTCTATTTTAAGTAAAAATATTCAAGATTTTATAACACTGAATAGCAGTGAATCCATTACAAAATTAGCGCTTCAAAAAAATCCTTTTCCTGAGGTGGATTGGATTTTAATTTTAAACCAAATTGAAGCGAAGTCAAAAGCAAAAGACAAATTACCAACCTGGTTTTCGACGGAAGATATTATTTATCCGAGTAAAATTTCTGTAGAGCAGACTTCTTCTGAAAAAACGGCGGCTTATAAAGCTTCTTTGATTTCGGGAGAAAGTTTAATTGATCTTACAGGAGGTTTTGGTGTTGATGATTATTATTTTTCCAAACAGTTTAAAACTATTGCACATTGCGAAATAAACGAAGATTTATCTGCAATTGTAAAACATAACTTCAAACAATTAGGTGTTGAAAACTGCAGTTTTTATGCCGAGGATTCTGCCAATGTTTTAAATAATTTAAACCAAAAATGGGATTGGATCTACATTGATCCTTCGAGAAGAAATGATGCAAAAGGCAAAGTTTTTATGCTTAAGGATTGTCTGCCAAATGTTCCCGAATCTTTAGATTTTTATTTTGAAAAGGCTGATTCTATTTTAATTAAAACCGCGCCTTTGTTAGATATTTCTGCTGGTTTATCTGAATTGAAATTTGTAAAAAACATTCATATTATCGCACTCGAAAATGAGGTTAAAGAATTGCTTTTTGAAATTCATAAAAACTATTTAGGCAATATAACTTTAAAAACGGCTAATATTTTAAAAGATAAAATAGAAACGTTTGAATTTGTTTTAGGCGATGATATTTCATTTCCAACTTATCATCTTCCACAAAAATATCTTTACGAAGCTAATTCTGCAATAATGAAATCAGGCGGATTTGATGAAGTAAGCACAATATTCCAAATCAATAAACTGCATAAACATTCCCATTTATATACTTCTGATGATTTAATTGATTTTCCGGGACGCCGTTTTGAGATTGAGAAAGTAATTTCATACAGCAAAAATGAGATGAAAACAGAGCTTTTAAATCAGCAGGCAAACGTTACAACCCGCAACTTTCCTGAAACTGTAGAAAACATTCGGAAGAAATGGAAAATAAAAAATGGAGGAAATATTTATTGTTTTTTTACAACAGATAAAAATGAAAGCAAAATAGTTTTAATTTGCAGAAAAATAATCTAAATCTAAAAATGAAACAACTAATTACTCTAACTCTTTTTTTATTAACCTTTACTGCATTTGCCCAAAAACCTTGTGAATACAGTGCCAATGTAACGGACTCGATTGGAACTTATAAAGTAACTAATGAATATTTGATTAGTGAGAAAAACTTTGGCGGTACTTTTAGTTATGTTTTCTTTTCGCTTGCGCAGACAGACGGTTTACCTACTTTAAATTTACAGCTTATTCAAAAAAGCAAAGACTTTATAAAAGCGAATTGTTTTGATAAAAATTCTAAAGTTTATTTACAATTAGAAAACGGAAAAATTGTTACGCTCCTTCATATTAATCAGGAAAACTGCGGAACTTTAATTCGCGACGACAAAGGTTTTGATAACCGTGTAAACACAGGGATTTTTATGTTTATGAAAGATAATTATGAAGACCTAAAAACTTCGCCTGTTTTGATTATGCGAATTAAATATCTTACGGATACAGAAGATTATATTGTAAAAAGAGAATTAGTTTCTGAAATGAATAAAAAAACGTATCAACCGAATACGTATTTCATGCAGAATATCAGATGCGTTGAGTAATTATTCGCAATTCCATTTTTGATTCGCAACAGGGTCTTTTAATCCTGTTTTTAAATTATAATGCCACCATTCTGAATCAAACGAATTGAAACCGTTCTGGATCATTATTTTTTTAAGAAATTTTCGGTTTGCTAAAACTTTTTTAGAAAATTTAGTGTAATTGTGACCGGCTTCGGGACCAAAAAAGTCAAAAGCGGTTCCCATTTCAATTTCTTTTCCGTTTGCATCTACTAACGAAATATCTACGGCTCCTCCTCTATTGTGGATGGAGCCTTTTTTTGGATCTGCCACATACTCCGGATTTGAGACAATCGCCCACATTTTCTGCTGAATCGATAAAGGTCTGTAACAATCGTACAGCTTTATTTTATACCCTTTTTTGATAAAATCTTTATTGGCCGCGACTAAAGCTTTTACGGTTTTTAATCGCAGGAAACATTCTGCACAATCATATACTTTTGCCTTCAGGAAATTATCTTCTGTGGCATATTTCATGTCATAAATAAAATCTTTGCTGTAATCTTTTAGGTTTACAAAACTTGTATCTTCAATGGTATGCTGCACTGGTTCTGCATACGATTCATTTTGTGCTTTCGCAGAAATTCCACAGCAAAAACATATTAAAAAAAATGAAGATTTGATAAAATGTAACATGAAGTTATAATTTGAGTCATTATTAAAGTAAATATATAAATTTATAATTAAATTCGTTTAACTAAAAAACTTACAAATGATGAATAATAAAGCATTGTTTTTATTTCTGAGTTTATTTTTTACAATCTGCGGACTTTCTGCCCAACAGACAAAAGCCTCAAAATTAGCAAGTAACGAAAGTGATTACGATATTCAGGACAGTGTTTCGATTACAACACGGGACGGTGCCATATTATCTGCAATGGTTGCCCGAAAAAAGAATGATACCGATCCAAAACCTGTAATTCTTCAATACACGATTTATGTTCGTGATAAAGGCAGAGATCTTAAAACCATAAAAGAATCTGTGGATAACGGTTATACAGGTGTAATTGTTTATTCTCGTGGAAAGCGTTTCAGCCCTAACGAAATTGATCCGTATGAAAATGAAGCTAACGATGCATATGACGCAATTGACTGGATCAGCAAACAAAAATGGTGTAACGGAAGCGTTGGAATGTATGGCGGAAGTTATAACGGTTTTACGCAATGGGCGGCTTGTAAAAAGATGCATCCGGCGCTTAAAACAATTGTTCCCTACGTTGCCAACAGACCCGGAATGGGATTGCCAATGGAAAACAATGTTTTTGTTAACCCAAACTACGAATGGGCGTTTTATGTGGGAAACAACAAATATCTTGATACGGTTACCAATAATAACAGGCCTCGTTTTAGAGGATTAAAGTTTAGATGGTGGGAAGCTGGCACAGCATATAAAACATTAGACAGTATTGACGGTGAGCCAAACCGATGGTTTCAAAAATGGATAAAACATCCTTCATTTGATGATTACTGGCAGAAAATGGCACCTTATAAAAATGATTTTTCGCAGATTAATATTCCGGTTTTAGCTTTTGATGGTTATTATAATGATTCTCAGAACTCTAGTTTATATTATTTGAAAGAGCTTCAAAAGTACAGTCCTAAAACGCCTTTTTATCTTGTAATTGGCCCTTATGGACATTTTGGAACTCAAATAGGCGGCGAAGCTATTTTAAATGATTACAAAGTCGACTCCAATGCATTAATCGATATTAAAAAAATTACGTATCAATGGTTTGATTTTATTTTGAAGAATGGCACTAAACCTGAAATTTTAAAAGATAAAATCAATTATGAAGTTATGGGCGCGAATGAATGGAAAAGTGCTCCGTCATTCGAAAAAATGCACAATAATTTCCTGACTTTTTATTTAACAGCAAATAAATCAGGAGATTTCCATTTAGCCGATTCTCAAAAGCCTAAGAAAAAAGAATTTCTATCGCAGGAAGTTGATTTCGCAGACCGACAAACGAGTAATAACAATTATTATCCAAGTCCGATTATTCAAAAAGAAGTCAGCAAATATGATGGATACTTTTTTATAAGCGAACCGCTAAAAGAAGCTTTAATTGTAAACGGATCATTTTTGGGAGAAATCAAATGCAGCATCAATAAAAAAGATATGGATCTGGGCGTAACACTTTATGAGGTTACGCCAAATGGCGAATATTTTCATTTATCCTATTACATTGGCCGCGCGAGTTATGCAAAAGATATTGAAAAAAGACAGCTTTTAGAACCTGATAAAATGCAAACGATTTCCTTCACCAATACTCATTTTGTGAGTAAACAACTAAGCAAAGGAAGCCGTTTATTGATTTCTGTTAACGTAAATAAAAATCCGTTTTCGCAGTTAAATTACGGAACCGGAAAAGAAGTAAGCGATGAAACGATTCTGGATGCAAAAGTGCCTTTGCAGATAAAATGGTATAATGATAGTTTTGTAAAAATTCCGGTCTTGAAATAACATTGTTTAGTTGTATTTATGCTCATTTAGATTCTTAACTTAGTCAAATAAAAACAATTCTTTTTTCTAAAATCTGCCAAAATTAAAATATGCAAAAACGAGAAACCAGCAGTGAATTTTATCTTGAAAAACTTGTTTACTTTCAAAAAATTGAAAAAAGTATTGCTGCTCATTTAAACCTTTCAGAATTAAAAAATGGCATTCAGATTATTCGAAATGAAGAAGGAGTTCGTGAAAATGAAGTTGAGATAGACTACATTTGGATTGTGAATATAGCACGCTCATTTGTTGGCTGGGGAAACTTATTTGGAATAAAATTTAAAGAAAACAAATTCAGGGAATATTCAAATCCTGAAAAGCTAGTACAAGGATTTCTTGTTAGTAACAGTCAGGGGCGTGAAGATTTTTTTAGTCTGGAATTATCCGATCCTTCTCATGATATTATCAAATCCTTCAACTTTAATTTAGCTGAAGTCAATAATGGTACATTTCTACACGGAACACAATATGAAATTAGAATAATTGCCTATAACATAGACACATTTATAAATGTTAGAAATCCAAATACTCCTGAATGGAAAGAATGGGAAACTAAATTTTGGACATTAGGTAAACAATTGGCAATTGAATCTAACAATATCGATATGAAACATATATTTGAATTAATTTAATACTTGACCACTTTCTACAACACAATAGACCAATCATTCTTTTTTTAAGGCATACCAGCCAAAGGCACGTAATCTTACTTTAAAAAAGGAATCCGGCAGGATTTGATCAAGCTTTTTCCATGCAGTTTCTACAAGTTCATCTGCTTCTTGCCTGCACGCTTCAATGGCTCCGCAATTTTGCAATAAATGAATTACAGATGCAATTACTGCCCTATCCGTTGGCAGTGTCTGAATGGTTTCCCATACATATTCGCGTTGATTTAAAGGCATTAATCCCATTGATTTTGCCACTGGCATGGTTATTTTTCCTGCTGTAATATCTTCTCCTTTATCTTTAAGATTATTTTCATATCCTTCAAGATTCAGTACATCATCCATTATTTGGTAAGCAACACCAATTGCTTCTAAAAAACTGCTGAGTGCTTCTATTTCTTCTGGTTTTCCACCTCCTATTAATCCTCCCAGTTTGGCTAATGTACAGGCGGGCGTTGCCGTTTTTAATCTGTGTATAGTATAAATTCTATTCTCAAGTGTTGAACTATTCCCTTTGTTTACAGTCTCTGGCATAAGATCATGAAGCCCGCTGATATCCATTGCCTGTCCTGCATGTGCCGCACGCATCATTTCAAAATACAATTCATAAACTTTTATCCTAATATTGTCAGGAAGTTTAGGTTCATGCATAAATAATTCTGAAATAAAATAACTTGCATTACCTGCATTAATTGCCAGTGCCTCTCCATAAAGATGATGCAAAGCAGTGCCTCCTCTGCGTGTGTCTGATCTGTCTTGTACATCATCTACAATTAGTGATCCTGTATGTATCAATTCCGGCATTGCCAGCCAGTCCATAAACGGATTAGAATTTCCACCTACACTATCGATACAGGCTAAAAACACATACGACCGCCAGGCTTTTTTACTACGGTCTACAATTTCCCTGATAGGTTTTATTACTGATGAAACATATTGCTCTTTATCGGCAGTACTCAAAAAAGAAACACCAAGAGGACTATTAATCAACTTGTGAAACTGTTCATCACTAGGATCTAAGGGCATTAAAGATTCTACCGATTTCTGAGTAGTATCCCCTACTGCTTTTAAAAAACTTTCGATGTTTGTTTTGGTACTAAATCCGTTTCTTTCGATATAACCCTGACCTAAAACTTCTGTATCCATAAATTTTCCTTCGGCACTTATACTTCCTTCCCAAAATGCGGGCGCAGAGAGAATAGTAATAAATTCCTGTTCGGGAAAATCTGCAGTTATAGAAAGAAAAATATTAAGCTGTGGTATTTCTATTTTCCAGGAAACAGGATAGGATATAAAAGTTCGGGCACTTGTCCAATACTTTTCAGGTATAAATGAATACTGTTCTGCGTTTGTTCTTTTGCCATCAGGATCTATGATAATTATATTGCCTCCGGCGTGTTCCCCATTTTTTGTGTTGTCAAAAAGATCATAACCAGATAACTGATACCCATTATCTAACTGAAGTGCAATCCAGTTCCAGTCCATTTCATGCTTAAATTCAAATGTTGAAGTTTCATCCGCCGGTCTGCTAAATTCATGATCGTACCAGCCGCTTCCTTCTACTTCATAAACCGTATTACCAATTTGAATTTCTCCACTTACTTCGCACTTTGGAATAAAATAATAGAACATTTCTTCTTTCCTTATTCCGCTTATAACTCCATCATCTCCATGTCGAACCGGTTTTGTTAAGGGAATAAATGAAAGTTTACACACAATTTCATTTAAAGGATTTTCAAGCTTTAAATGATAATTGCCTTGTTCGTCTTTTTTAAAGGAGTTTTCGTCATATTCAAGAGAAAGATTATTTATACCAATATTTGCAGGCTGTTTAAGAAGTCTGTCCGGCAGCGGCGTATTTCCTTTTTCATATACTTCTTTTAGTGCACGTCGAATCCATCTGCTTCCTTCATTTTTTTCTTCGGCCTTTTTGATCGTTTTTAATGCTTGCGCAGGTGTAGTTGGATCTAAAAGAGAATCCATGTAATATTTCTCTTCATTTTTATCTGACAATGACCAGATTACAGAATGGGTATAGTTTAGGTTTCCTGTAGTTTCATCTTTTACTGCCACTCTAAAAAAAGACGAAAATAAAGATATTTGTTTACCATCTTTAGAAGTCAGATGGCAATTTTGATACCACCATTCAATCAGTGATTCATGGTGCGGGAGATCATGAACGCTTAAATCTATTGGTCCGTCAGCAGGCCACGTCGAAGGGTAATGATAAACTATTTCTTCAAGATTTGTTTGTTGTGCATAGGTTTCTTTTTTCATTGTGTTAGATTATTAGTTATTAAAAACAATATTCTATCCCGCTTTTCGAATTCTTATCGATAACGAAAACAGTATTGAAATGAATGCTGTACCACAACTCAAAACAGGCAACGCTACTTACTTTTACTAAGCTGCAATAAAAAACCAACGCTATTTTATTAAAGCGTGATTTTGTAAGAATAAAGTTAATGTATTTAAATTGATTTTACACCCGTAGATTTACGTGTATTTTACTGAATAACAGAAAATTAACAACAAACAAATATAAATCAATTGATTATTGATTTCTGTAAGTAAGAAGTAATCAAAACTTTAAATCTCTCCCGTAATTAAAATATTTTCATTAACACCCTTATTTTTCAGCATCCTGAAGTGCGAGCGCACGGCATGATAAAAAGGATACGAAGTATACGGAAGATTATATTCTTCGGCATATTTTATTATTATTGGCGTAATGTAGGGATAATACGTATGTCCAACACCCGGAAAAAGATGATGCGCTACATGATGTGTAAATCCTCCGTATAAAAAATTAGCCAGTTTACTGTTAGTGCTAAAATCTTTTGTAACAATCATTTGATGTAAAGCCCAGGTAGCAGATAAATTTCCATCTTCATCTGTTGCGGGAAAATTGGCGTCTTCATCAACATGTGTAGAAACTAGTGCTACAACTCCCAAAACGCTTCCGAATAAATGCATGGAAAACCAACCTGCCAAAACTAAATACCAAGGCTGATTGAGCAAAATCATAGGAACAAAAAGAATATAAAACAGGTTTAAAATTTTTGCTGCAAATAATATAAAGATCTGCTTTCGCGGAATGGTGTCTACAATCTTTTTGACGTAATTGTTTTTCTTTCCAAAAAAATCTTTAAAATCCCGAATATAAATCCAGTTTAAACTGTAAAGCGGATAAATAAACCACATATAAATGTGCTGGTATTTATGATATTTAAGCACCGGACTGTTTGGAAAAATCCTGATAATATCACTTTGTTTGATATCAATATCCCAATCGGGAACGTTTGGATAAGCATGATGCAGATTGATATGGCGACGCATCCAGAGCCAGTGATTGCTGCCGAAAAGTTCTAAAACATACAAGAACCATTCGTTGTGTTTTGCTTTTTTAAATAACGCTCCGTGTGCAGCATCATGAAAGGCATTTATAAAAAGCACAATCATGGTAAAACCACACAAAATGTAAAAAAGGAAAAGTAAAGGTGTGCTGTTTCCAAAAAATAAAATACAGCCATAAAATAAAAAAAACAAAACCAAAAGACCTAAAGACTTTATAACATTTAAAAGGTACAATGATGAATTTTGCAATACCGTTTCGGTGACTTCGTTGCGCATTTTTCTAAAAAAATCATCAGTACCAGCTCTAAGATAAACCGGGCGTTTTAATTTTTCCATAATCACTATTGCTAGAAATTGTCATATCAAATTTAATAAAAAAAAGTTAAAACACACGAATTCAAAACATTACAAACAAAATAAATTATTAAAACTTCTCAAGAGAAATTGTTTCTTACTTTTTTGTTTTGCCATAAAAAGCACATCAAATACACATCACTTTTATCTTGATTTTACTTATAATCGCAGTAAAAATAAGTTCCTCAAATTATTCTTGATTTTTTAATGAAATTTAGGCGAATAGAAAAGTAGTATAAACTTTCACTTTTTTGTATTTTGCTTTATAAAAAATAAACTATGCTAAAACTCCGTCAACAACTAAGATATCTCATAATAGTGCTGTTTCTTTCTGTAATGGCATATAGTAATACCAGAATTTATGTAAATCAGGTTGGTTTTGATCCCAAAAGCCCCAAAATAGCCATTATAGCATATCCCAGTAATCTTAGTGAAAATGCATCTTTTGATGTTGTTGATACTAAAACTCATAAAACCGTATTTACTGCATTAATTGGGAAACCACAAGATGTGGACGACTGGAAGCTTGGTGAAAAATTTTATAAAGCTGATTTCTCTTCTTTTCAAAAACCCGGAACGTATAAAATTACTTTTAAAGTTGCAGATCAAATTTATACTTCGGCGAGTTTTTCTATAGAAGAAAATATATTGGCAAAACGAGTTATTTCTTCAATTGTACATTATTACAATAAACAAAGAGCCAATACGCCCGAAGAACTGGAAGCTGACAAAAACATGCTTTTATACGGCAGTACTAAAAAAGTAGATGTTCATGGCGGATGGTGTGATGCATCTGGCGATGTGAGTAAATATTTTTCACATTTGGCTTATGCTAATTTTGTTTCTCCGCAGCAGACGCCTTTGGTAACGTGGTCGCTTATTAATACCTCAGAAAGAATTCCGAAACAGTTGACACAATGGAAAATAAAAGATTCCCTAGATAACGAAGCGATTTGGGGAGCAGATTATATGATGCGCTGTTTATCAAATGAGGATTATTTTTATATGATCGTTTTCAGCTATTTTGATAAAAATCCTGCTGCCAGAAGAATTGTTGGGCTTAAAGCCAATAGTGTAACAACAGACGAATATCAAAGTGCTTTTCGCGAAGGCGCAGGAATGGCAATTGCTTCATTAGCCAGAATTTCACAATGGAAGAAAAACGGTGATTTTACCTCTCAGCAATATTTAGATGGAGCTAAACGTGCTTATGCGCATCTTTTAGTAAACAATACTAAATATGATGATGACGGAAAAGAAAATATCATTGATGATTATTGCGCTTTAATGGCGGCAACGGAATTATGGAGTGCGACCAATGATAATTTCTATAAAGATGAAGCCAGAAAATGGGCGCGCAATCTTGAAAACCGAATGACAGATCAAGGCTGGTTTAGAAGTAATGACGGAAACCGTCCGTTTTGGCATGCTGCAGATGCAGGTTTACCAATAGTTTCTTTGACAAGATATTTGAAAAAAGAAAATGACAGCAACGAAATAAAGAAGGCTAAAAATGTGATCAAAAAGGCTTTAGAATATAATTTAGCCGTTACCAATAATGTAGAAAATCCGTTTGGTTATGCACGCCAGAGTTTCTTGTTTAATGGTAAAGTTCAAGATGGCTTTTTTATTCCGCATGATAATGAAACCGGCTGGTGGTGGCAAGGAGAAAATGCCCGATTAGCTTCGCTGGCAACAGCCGCAATTGAAGGTGGAAAAATAGTTGCTGTAAAAAATAATGGTGCAGAGAAAAAACCGCTTGATTTATATGCTTCTCAGCAATTATCATGGATATTAGGCTGCAATCCTTATTCGGTATGTTTTTTATATGGATTTGGAGAAGAAAATGTCCCGTACATGCATTCTAATTACGGGCACGGTTCTGAAAAAGGCGGAATTTCTAACGGAATTACGGGCAAAGAAGGAAATCCAGACGGCTCCGGAATTGATTTTAAAATGGATGTTGACGGCAATGACGAATGGCGCTGGACAGAACAATGGATTCCGCATTCAGCTTGGTTTTTACAGGCTATTACAGCTTTGGCAGACAAATAAAATTCAGATAAAAAACTTCAATTATTAGATGAAAAATTTTCTAATCCTATTCCTGACAATCTTCGTTTTTCAGGTAGATTGTACCGCTCAGAAATCAAAAAAAGCAAAGTTTAAAGCTTTGGTTTTGTATGAAAACGGCGGACATCATTTAGCCTTTTCCCAAGCCGCAAAACCGTGGCTGAACAAACTGGCAATTGACAGCAGTTTTACTATTGATTATATTGAAAATACTGCCAAAATTAATGATGCTTTTTTAAAACAATATAAGGTTTTTATTCAGTTGGATTATCCTCCATATACCTGGAGCGAGGAATCTATGAAAGCATTTGAGAAATATATGAACGACGGAAAAGGCGGATGGGTTGGTTTACATCACGCTACTTTATTGGGCGAATTTGACGGTTACCCAATGTGGAAATGGTTTTCTGATTTTATGGGAGGAATACGTTTTGAAAATTACATTGCCACTTTTGCAAATGCGAAAGTGAATATTGAAGATAAATTGCATCCGATAACCAAAGGAATTTCACCTGAATTCTTGATCAAAAAAGAAGAATGGTATACTTACAATAAAAGTCCGCGAGCGAATGTTCACGTATTAGCTTCGGTAGATGAAACTACTTACGAACCTAATTCAAATATAAAAATGGGCGATCATCCGGTTGTGTGGACAAACGATCATTTTAAATCCAGAAACGTTTATATTTTCATGGGACATTCTCCTGAATTGTTTGATAATGAAGCTTACACTACACTTTTAAGAAATTCCATTTTTTGGGCAGCTAGTAAAAAATGATTTTTCTGCTTAAAAAATTCCCATATTTTCAGGTTTAATCGTAAATCCTAAACGCACCATACTTTTGTGTTCCTGATAATCGATTAAACTTTCGGTATAACCCACAAACCATTGCAACGTGAGATAATAATTTTCATGTTTAAAAGGTTTCCAGTTTACCTGTGTCTGCAAAGAGCCGTAATTGATAAGACCGCTTCCTTTTCTAAAAAGAATATCGGCACTCCAGCGTCCGGGTTGTATTTGATACGTTGCGCTGGCTTCGCCGTAACCCACATATTTCGTCAGTTCAGGATTATCATCTTTATCAACAAGCGGAATCCATCCTCTGATTCCCACAGTCCATCGTGGAGAAACCTGCGATTTTAAGGAAAAAGCAAGCATATTCCATGTTCTGGAATAAATAGAATCTCTTCCGTTTGATTCGTGTTCTAAGGAAATTGTTCCGTAAGTAAGCCTTCCTCCTTTTAAATAAAACGGACGTACAACGGCAAAACCGGGATTAAAATTGATTTCAGAAAATGGTTTTGAATTGGCGTAAATGTCCCAAAACGCTTTTTGAGTATACATTAAATAAGGAAAAAAACCACCCACCCACGGTTTTGAAGTTAATCGCAGTTTAAAACTGATCTGGTATTTTACGTCGGCAGAATTGCGGGTAATGGCTTCATTTACGGGCACTCCGGTTAAAAAATAATTATCTCTGTGAACAGAAAAACTGGATTCTTTTAACAGTGAATCTGCGGCGCGGAAATTCTTTTTTTCTTCTACAATTTGTGAATTTGCATTAATTGAAAACAAAACGATACAAGTCAATAGGTATTTAAAGTACATTCTTATAATTTAAGTTGAGGCGTATTTTTAATAATTAAATGTACTCTGTCTCGGTTAATGGTA
This sequence comes from Flavobacterium panici, assembly GCF_903819335.1. Classification (GTDB taxonomy): domain Bacteria; phylum Bacteroidota; class Bacteroidia; order Flavobacteriales; family Flavobacteriaceae; genus Flavobacterium; species Flavobacterium panici. The sequence goes on from NZ_CAIJDE010000047.1 coordinate 79,146, forward strand.
TTAACGCAATAAAAACAAGAGTTAACCCAATAAACTTAATCATAGAAATATCCCGCATAAAATCTCTTTTATGACTGATAATTCCCGTTTGGTGTCATTTTTTCCTAATGCCTTTTCTATCTCGAGTAATTTCGGCTTCAATCACCTCAATTACCCGCGATGCTGAAAACGGGAACAAAGAGTAAGCAAAATCCAAAAAACAGAATCTATTATGCAAACCGTGAATCCATTAACCATGTATGTTCCTATTTATCAAACTGATGAAGCACAGGCAACAGCTCAGACAGCTTATGAAAATTTTAATAATCCTATAACAAAAGCTTCTCTGGATAAAATGGCGATTGTGCATTATGCACGAATTGCCCTTGTACCTAATACTGACGGAAAAGGTATTGCGGGAATTTTAATTATTACAGAATTTGACGGAAATATGAATTCTTACTTAGAAGCATTTTTTAATAATTCGACTACTATTAGAGCCGCATTTATTTTAGTTATTACCTTATGGGCAAACAAACCGGCAGATTTCCCAACTAACCCGGACGATATTACATATACGATTTTCTCTAATTTTATTAATGAACGTAATCTTAGCCAGTCTCAGGATCTTTATTATGCTTATCCACAATCTGTAAAGCAAATTGTAGCTAAGTTTTCTAAATAATAAATAAGAAAAAGTATTCATAATTACAGCTGTATCATTTGATCCGGCTGTTTTTTTCTTTAACCCAAAACTTAATCTTATGAATTATACACAAACACCTCAGGCTGCAGCACCAGAATTAAGCGATATACAAGGCCTTATCATAAACGGTTATACGCATCCGTGTTCTGTACATATGCTTTTTAAATTCGATAACAACATTTCTAATTTAAAATATATTCAGGATTTTTTTAAGGATTTGCTTCCATACCTGCAAAGTGCAGAAGACTGGGGCGCTTTAAAACCTGAAATCATGTTGAATATTGGTCTTACGGCTAACGGAATTGAAATTGTAAAACCAAGTCTTAATGTTCAAAATTCCAGCTTTCCTTCTACGTTTAAAAAAGGCCCGTGGGATGTCAATAATGCACAGCAATCTTTAGGAGATTATGGCACAGGTGCACCTGATCAATGGTGGAATCAAAAATTCAGTAATGAAGATGTGCATTGTGTGGTGCATGCGTATGCAATGAACCCAACGGCACAGGAAAAAATTGTAGGCATTATAACTGATGCCGCCCTGAAAAGCAACGGAATGGTTACGGAGTTGAAACCATTAGAGTCTGAAAGCGGAAGATTAGAACAATATCTATTAGTGCCATCCGATTATATTCATTTTCGCTACAGGGATTCAATTGATGAACCTAATTTGAATGATAATCCTGCGGGAAAAGATCAGCAAGACCTCAACAACTTTTTAATAGGTTACAGTACGCTTCCCAATCCAATTCCGGGGCCACTTTCAGGGCCAGAAGCTGCTTTTGCTAAAAACGGCTGTTATAATGCGTTTCGAATTTTGTATCAGGATGTTGAAGCTTTTAATAACTTTCTTGATACACAGGCTGAATCGATTGCACCGCAAATTAAAAACACGAAGGATTATGCAGAAGAATGGCTTGCTGCGAAAATGTGCGGAAGATGGAGAAATGGTTCTCCATTAGTACTTTCGCCAGACAAACCGGAACATGATACTTCTAAAGCTACTGATTTTGGTTATTTAAAAGATGATATGCAAGGGCTTAAATGTCCGTTTTCTGCACATACAAGAGTATCAAATCCACGTGATGAAGGTGTTGAAGTAGCTGGTTCAGATACGGTTCCGCGTATTATAAGACGAGGAATGCCGTATGGTCCGCCTTTATCAATTGATCCTAAAGCAGACCGCGGATTGATTGGTTTATTTCTTTGTGGCGATTTAAGCAGTCAGTTTGAAACGCTTTACGGATGGATTAACCTGAATAATTTCAGCAATGTTTTTGATCCTGCCGAAAATACGCCGCAAGATCCTTTGGTTGCGAATCGTATTGTGCCGCTACCGGGCAATATCGATCCTAATTTTACGATTCCTATGGAAGATGGAAACAACATTGTTATCGATGGGCCTCTGCCTCAATTTGTAGTAACCCGTGGAACGGCTTATTTGCTTCTGCCTTCTATTTCGGCACTTACTGCAATAGCAAATGGCGAAGCGTAAATAATTAGTTAAAAATTGTTGTTAGAAAAAATAAAAAAACCATCTGCGCCGGCGGATGGTTTTTAGCTTTTATTGAGTTTATTTACATCATAAAATACAGTGCTCTCTGCAGTATTTCGAGTTGTTTTTCGATCATGTTGGATATTACAAATTTCTTATCCGGTAATTTTGGAATGTGGCTGGAGGATTTCTTAAAATTGAATTTTAAATCCTGCAAAACTTCTATTTTGGTTTTTGAGGCATCTATTAAAAATAAACCTTTGATTTCGCCTATTAATGACATGCTGTTGTAAAGGTGTTTACTAAACAGGCAAACCATAAAATTTGCTTTTATACTTTCTAATTTGAAAAATTCTACGAGTTCCGAATACTCATAGATTACAAATACAGAATAATCGTATTGGTTTGATTTATTCTCGTTTTTCAATAAAAAAGAGTCTTCAGAAAATTCAAAGTCATTTTTAAATTTTCTTTTAAACATTTTTAAAAAAATCCCTTTATTGTCCCTAACTAAAACTCTTTTTTTTCTGATCATCTCTTAAGAATTAGCATTTAACTTTTCTTATAAATAAATTATATTTTAATAATACAGTGATAGAAAATTTCTTTGAAATATAAAATCAGAGCCTTTTTATATCATGAAATTTAAAAGATAAAAGGATATTTAAAACAAGAAATTAAAGAGTGTCTAAAGGTAGTACAACAATGAGGAATTAAGATAAATGTAAAAGGAAATGAGCCCAATATATATCGAGCTCATTTTTATCTTATTTGGTTATAAATCGTGTAAACTTTTGAGTGCAGTTTATTTGTAGGTGGTTCTTGGTGAAAATATTAGTAAAGAATCAAAAAATCAACGAAGATGTTTACTTCATAAAAAATAAAAGGCTTGTTGTTTTCTTTTTAAGCTGTAAGTAAGTGTTTGAGTTAAATTGTAAATTAGAAAAAATCTTAAATACCTGCATTAAGGTTTGGTGTATCTGCGGTACTTAAGCTTTTTAGCTTTTTTATTTTATCATTCAATTTCAAAACCCGGTCGAGTTGTTTTTGCTGAATCGTGTATTTAGTATAATATCTATACCATTCTTTTCCAATAAAAAAGGTGGTCACAGAAACTCCTGTGAGTACACCAATAAAGTAATTAGTAATGTCCATAATTTCTAGTTTTTAAATTTAAAAAGCATTTTTATCTCCTTTCAGAGTTACAATAACGGTTAACAAGCAAATCTTAATATCTGTAATTAAACTCCAGCGCTGCAGGTATTGTATGTCTGTAGTAACGCGGCGTTTCATGTCGACTACCCTTTTGGTTTCCCCTCTAAGTCCGGAAACCTGAGCCAGTCCTGTAATTCCTGGTTTAACAAAATGGCGAACCATGAAATTATTGATATGACAATTGTAATCTGTTGTGTGTTTAATCATATGCGGGCGCGGCCCAACAATACTCATATTTCCCATCAAAACATTAAAAAACTGGGGCATTTCATCTAAACTTGTCCTTCGCAGGAATTTTCCAATTGGCGTAACTCTCGAATCTCCTTTTCTGGCCTGCTGACTTTCATCTCCGGAATTCATGTACATGCTTCGAAACTTATAACACCAAAAAGGTTCATTTTTTTTGCCTGTTCGCATTTGTTTAAATAAAACCGGGCCTTTGCTCTGTCTTTTAATCAAAATAGCCAGTAAAGGATAAAGCCAGGACATGATAAAAACAATCACCATAAGGCTGAAAATAATATCAAATATTCTTTTAATCAATCTGTTATAAGCATTTTGTAACGGCTCAAAACGAGGTTTAATAACATGGAAATTATTTAAATGACTGGAGTTAAAATGTTTTTTTGAGATGGATGAAAAGTCAGGGACAAATTTTAAACGCATGCAGTATTTGTCACCAAGTTCAAAAAAATAATTTAAATCTGAAATAAAATCTGGCTTCGATACAATATATAATTCATTAATATGATCTCTGGATGCATTATGAATGGCTTCAGAAAGTGCTTCGCTAAATTCTTCATTGCTTTTATAGTCTGCAGTCGAATTTTCATTAAGAATACCCAAAAACTGAATAAAAAACGAATTGGTTTCCAGATGAGAGGCTAACTCAATACTCGTTTTATTAAATCCCCATATGGCGACTGTATATTGTTTAAAAACCCATCCTTTAATTTCTCCTATTATCAGCGTAAATAAAATTCTGGACAGCAAGAAATAGAACAGTAAAAAGCTCAACTGAAACAAATTAGCCCGACTCCCAAAAAAGTAAAGAACGTTATCCTGAAAAATAAAAATATAACTGTGCCACAAGATTCTCTGTGTAAAAAAAGCACGCCAGCTGTTGCGAAAAAAGTACTCCAGACTAAAAAGAACATCTATTCGATACAATTGAAAATAGGTTACAGAGAATAACCAGCTTAAAATTGTAATAGGAATCATTTTATCCAAAAGCAAAGCATTCCAGCCTATCTTCTCTTCGCTTGCAAAATTCAGGAACACTATAGTACCAAGTATCATAGCGATCATGTCTGCAATTGCACAGCAGATTATGAAGGTAAATTTATGTCTGTTTCGCATTTTTTAAATTTTTTGAATAAATTGTAAAACAATCCTCCTGCTATACTTCCTATAATTCCATAAACAACATCCATGATATCGGGGTTTCTTTTTTGAACTATAAACTGTCCTCCTTCGGCTATACAAACAATTATGGCAGCGATGCCTATGTTTTGTATAAAGTTTAAATTTTTGCTTTGATTTGTTTCATTCGGGCTCTTTTGCTGTACATATGCTTCTAACAGAAAACCAACGGCTAAAAAAGGAACAGCAGTACGCAGATTGTAATAATGATTACTCCAATTTAAAAGCCATCTTGGTAAATAACTTTCGGTTCTTAAACTGGGATCGGGGAGCCAGGAAAAATAGAAAACAACACCAATAACGACAAGCAATATCAACAGAACTATTTTTTGAAACATTGTTCACTATTTATTTTTTTAGTAAATGTGCTTTTATTATTTGGGGTGAATTTGCGGCGGGAAAAAACATAACTTAGGCTTCTTTTATTCTAAGACCTCTTTTATACCAAGGTCTCTTTATTTTCAATTCCTGATACTGATAACCGTAGTTTCGGCCATAACCATATCCGTATGCTGTTTTCATATTTACGGCATTGATCAAAATACCAACATTCCTTAATTGCTCTTTTTTAATAAAATTACTTACCTGAACTAAATTGCTCTTATCTGTATAATCGTATTTTACAACAAATACGGTAACATCTGCCAAATGACTAAAATTGAGCGTGTCAGACACTATTTGTACCGGAGCCGTATCTAATATTATAAAGTCATATAGATCTTTTGCTTCTTCAATTAAGGCTTCAAAATTAGAGTTGGTGATTAGTTGAGAAGGATTTGGAGGAACTTCGCCAGCAAGCAAAATGTCAAGGTTTTTAGAATAATTAGTGTCTTTTTGCAAAAACTCTTTCCAGTCATCATTTTTATTCGCCAGGTAATTGGTAAGACCTGATACGTTTTTGTTGATATTGAAATATTCATGCAATTGAGGATTTCTTAAATCAACACCAATTAGTAATACTTTTTTATTAAGGTTACTAATGGTTACCGCATTATGAAAGGCACAAAAGGATTTTCCTTCTCCCTGAATACAAGATGTAAAAAGGATTATATTTCCTTTATCTTCCTTTTTTTTGTGCAGCAAATAGCGAATATTTGAAACTAAAGTGCGTGTTGCCTCTGCAATTAACGAATGAGAAGTCGCTGTATTTTCTAACTTTTCAGTCGTATTTATTTTAGGAATGTGTCCCAAAATAGGAATATTGGCAATTACTTTCTGAATATCTTCTTCGTTATGTACTTTGGTATCGAGATATAAACGAACGTATATTATCCCAAAAGGAAGCAGTAAACCAAACAGAAATGCGCCCAGCATAAAGGATTTAGGCTGAGGAAATATGGCTGAATAATTCGTTTCTGGCGCATTTAAGGTTTTTAAGTTGGATTCTAGAATTGCGCCGTTCAAAACTGCTTCTTCCTTTTTTTGTAATAATGCTACATAAGTTTCTTCTTTCATACTAAGATTGCTATTGATGTTCCCCAATATTTTATCTTGTGTAGGAATGTTTTTTATTTTTGAAGCGGCAATAGTTTCCTGAGTTTTATTGACGATATTGTTTTGATTTAGAAAGTTTAAATAGCCTTCTAAAGAATTCAATATTTCTTGTTTTGAAACCCTTAACTGCGTCATTAAAGTAATATACGCCGGATTGTTTTTTTGTGCTCTCTGCAAGATTAATTCACTATCCATGAGCTTTGTATTATAATTTAAAAGCATTTGATTGACGATCGATGATTCTAAATTATAATTAGTGCCTAAAGTTTGGCCGGCATCTCTTTTTCTGATATCGTTTATGGCATAATTGGCAAGTGAAATTTGTTTTTCGTTGAGTAAAGAACTTTCTGTTTTCTGGCTTCTGTCGGCTGTTTTTTCGGCAATATAATTGTCCATTACGGCTATTTCATTGTTTTGCAGATATCTTTCTTTTACGCTTTCGATAGAATCTTTTTCTCTGGTAAAACTTTTTATCCTTTGATTTAAATACGTAACCGTATTGGTAAACGTTTTTTGTTTGTTGATTACAATGCTTTTGTCCAGCAGAACGATAATTTCATTTAATATTTTTCTGGAACGTACAGGATCAGAACTAATATGGTTTAGTTCGATTGTTCCTTTTGATTTTTCATCGGATAAAACAATAAGCGATGATTTCAATTCTTTTAAAGCAGCATCTGTTGGTTCAAGATTTACTTTATATTCTTTATCAAAATAATACGATGCATTTTTCTTTGCTTTTGAGGCTAATCTAATTTTAAATGGCAGACCGTTTACCGCTTCTTTTCCATCATATCCATTTACACGGAATTTTTTTTCGGCAACAGGATCGGTTATAATAAATCCGCCTTTGTCTACTTTAATTTCATACGAAACCTGCGGTAAAGAATCTCTGGAAACCGTTAGTTTTAAAACAAAGGGAACTTCGTTTACAGCATTATTTTGTGTGGTATATACTTTTTCAAAATAACTCACATTTAGTTTCAAATTCTTTACTACACCCAGCAAAAACTCGTTAGATGTAATCAATCTGATTTCGTCGTCTAAATTATCTTCGTTATTTTTTTGATCTGTACTAATGGTTATTATTTTCGTTTTGTCTTCTTGTTTTTTATCCAAAAAAATCATAGCCGAAGTCTGGTACGTTGGCGGCACTATTTTAATAAAAATGAATGCTGCACCTACGCATAAAATTAAACTAAGCAGGAACCAAGGCCAAAACTTGAGATACTTTAAAAATTCTTTTTTAAAATCCATAATTATTCAATTAATTATACAACAGTATTCATAACACATAATTTCACGCTGTACTTTACTTTATCACTGTGCAATAAGTAAAACGACGGCTAAAAGAGAAGCTGTTATCCCCAAAACCTGTATAGGATCTTTGATTAAACCGCCGCTGTTTGCTTTTAGTTTATTGGGCTCTACCACAATAACATCGTTCTGCCTGATTCTGAAATTTGGATTGTTCATCCAGGAAGCTGTGGTTAGATCAATATGAAAAACCAAACGTTTTCCGTCAACTTCCCTAATCAATTTGATATCTGTTCGAACGGCAGAATAAGTTAAATCTTTTGCCAGTCCTATGGCGTCGAGAAGGCTGATAGATTCTTCGCTAAAAGGGATTACGCCGGGTGAATTTACTTCTCCCAAAATGGTAAATTTATTGTTGAGTACCCGAACCTGCACGGTAGGATTTACTAAATAACCTTCGCCTATTAAGCGTTCTTTTATTTTTTGTTCTGCATTAGTTGGCGTTAAGCCGCCTACTTTTACTTCATTTAAAATAGGCATCATGATATTTCCCTGCGGAGTTACTAAATATCCTGATAATTTCATCATTTCTACAGAAGTTTGTCCGTTGGTAGTTCCCACATTCATATTAAAAGGCGCCGCTACCACAGGATTAAGATCTCCTACATCTATTTTTAAAATATCGTTGGGCTGTATTTTGGTCGATGTATAAACTAAAGTCGAGTTTGCATAGCTGTCTAAATCTTGTAAATACAGCATTTCTTTTTTTGTAGTACAAGACTGAAGCATTAATAAAAGCAATAAAAATATCGGAAGTAAAATTTTCTTCATGTTCATCGTAGTGTATTTTAGTGTTTTTTAATTACTCTAAATTCTATTGAAATAAATCTGCTTAAGACCTATGTTCACTATGATGAAAAAAATACTGATGATCAATATTTATCCTTTATTAATGAACTATATACTGCCTAAGAGCGATACTTTTTTTAAGAAAGACAACAGATATTGCTGCCAGACCGTGAAACTTATAAATCTTATAATCTTCGTATAAAACTTCAAAAGCACGTTTTAAACTGGTACTCATGCCGCCCATTCTCATTTTTACGATATAGGCATCGATGTAACTCATATTAATTTTGTGCTTGTACAAATAGCGGAGCAAAAACTCGGTATCTGATGCTATTTTAAAATCAAGGTTATATAAACCATGTTTATCAATTACAGCTTTTTTTAAATAAACTGTTGGATGAAGGGGCAGCCATCCTTTTTTCACTCTTTTGAGACTGAAAACGCCTCCTATTCTATCGCGGATCAAACGTTCCTCTTTATCATTGGAGACATAAATTCCGTCGCCGTAAACTCCGTCGATAGTATTATCATTTTCAAAACGGGCCGCAATTCTTGAAATCGCTTTTCGATCATAAAACTCATCATCAGAATGCATTAAACCAATTACATCTCCTGTTGCCAGTTGAAAACCTTTGTTAATGGCATCGTACATACCTTTATCAGGTTCTGAAATATATTTGGAAATTCGATCTTTATAAGATTCTATAATCTCCTGTGTTCCATCTTTAGAATTACCATCGATAATGATGTATTCGATATCAGGATAATTTTGTGAAAGCACACTTTGAATCGCTTTTTCAATCGTAGCTTTACGATTGTAACATACTGTAATTATGGTAATTTTCATCAGTAATTATACTTTAAGATAAAAATGTTACATAATTTCCATATAAAACTAAAACAAAAGATTTCTACTAAAAAAAGTTCTCGATGAACCGCCTCAATTGTCGTTAAAACCCCTAAAAGTCAAAGTTTTAAGTTGAAAATCATTTATATTATTTCCTTAATAAGGAAATTGTGAAAAAGAAGGCTTTGCCTGATTTAGCAATAATTGGTCAAAATATTCGATTGTGGCAGTCAAACCTTCGCGTAATTCTATTTGAGGTTTCCAGCCATTTAATTTATTATGTGCCAAAGAAATATCCGGCTGTCTTTGTTTGGGATCATCCTGCGGTAAACCCAAATGAATAATTTTTGATGTTGAACCTGTCAGGTCAATAATGGCCTGCGCCAGTTCAAGCATCGTAAACTCATTTGGGTTTCCCAAATTTACGGGACCTAAAAAATCACGATCTGAAGCCATCATTCTAATCATGCCTTCGACTAAATCATCGACATATTGAAACGAACGCGTTTGCAAACCGTCTCCAAAAATGGTAATATCTTTTCCCTGCAATGCCTGAACAATAAAATTCGAAACCACCCTTCCGTCTGCCGGGTTCATGTTTGGGCCGTAAGTATTAAAAATTCTGATGATTTTAATGGCCACTTTATTTTGATTGTGATAATCCATAAACAAAGTCTCGGCGCAGCGTTTTCCTTCATCATAACAAGAGCGAATTCCTATTGGGTTTACATGTCCCCAATAATTTTCGGTTTGCGGATGTACCAAAGGATCTCCGTAAACTTCGCTTGTACTCGCCTGCAAGACTTTTGCCTTAACGCGTTTCGCTAATCCCAATACATTGATTGCGCCCATAACCGATGTTTTTATGGTTTTTATGGGGTTGTACTGGTAATGTACCGGAGATGCCGGACAAGCCAAATTGTAAATCTCATCGACCTCAGCATAATAAGGTTCTGTTATGTCGTGACGCACCATTTCAAAATACGGATTATCGATTAAATCAATAATATTCGATTTTGTTCCGGTAAAGTAATTGTCGAGACAAATTACTTCGTTTCCTTCATTCAATAATCTTTTGCATAAATGTGAACCTACAAATCCGGCTCCTCCCGTTATCAAAATTCTTTTCATGATAATTCTATTTATTTTTGATTAAATCAATTTTTGTTTGAATTTGAAAAAAGTAATGTGACTTAAAACGTGCCAGATAAAATCCTTCTTTTCCATCTAAAAAACCCAGCTTTAAAAAATAAGCGCCAAAAAAATAAACGACCGGAAGTAATCCTGTATTTAGAAGTCCGTATTTAATTTTTTGGTTTAAGGATAAAAGCGTGTTTTTAGATTTCCTGATTTGTAAATATCTCTGGGCTTCCCAACTAGAATAAGCATTGTGTTTGTCTATATAATGTTCCAGATTTTTAAAATCTTTATGAACGACTTTTGCTTTGATAACGCCTACTTTTCCTTCGATAATAGGATGTTCATGCACTTCCATATCTAAATGGCTCCATAAATCTTCTTCGATTTTTTCGTAAGCCCCTTTTGATTTCTTAAATAGTGCCGATTTTTGAAACCCATATCCGTACTTGAGTTTTCTTCCCATAAAATAGTTTTCAAAACGAATCGTGAAACCGTTATATGTTGGATCTTGGATTTTATGTTCTATTTCGTTGACAAATTCATCGGTAACAAATTCATCGGCGTCGAGAAACAAAATCCATTCGTTGAGAAGATTTGCGTTCTGCAGTGCCCAATTACGTTTTTTAGGGAATTTACCATTCCATTGAAATTGCAATACTTCGGCTCTCATAGCTTTTGCTATAATTATGGTATCATCAGTACTGCCTGAATCGACCACAATTAGTTGGGAAAATCGCTTTAATTTATCCAGACATGAGGGTAAATTCTGCGCTTCGTTTTTTACAGAAACGATTACGGAAATTGGAATTTTATTCAAAGCTTCTAAATTTTATTAATTTGGATGGATTTCCTCCTACTATGGAATTTTCCTCAACATCTTTAATAACTACAGAACGGGCGGCAACAACAGCATAATTTTCTACAGAAACTCCCGGCGCAATAAAAGCATCGGCAGCAATCCATACGCCGTTTCCTATTGTGATTGGTTTTAATAGTAGAGGAAAATCTTTTTTAGTATAATCATGGGTAGAGGCGCATAAATAGGCTTTTTGAGATATTATGGTATTATCACCAATGCTTATTTTTCCCTGATTATAACAATCGACTTTAGGGCCTAAACTGGAATTTTTACCTAATTCTAAATTCCACGGCGCCCATACTTTTACGGAAGCATACACATGTGACGACCAATCTATTTTTGCACCGAAACATTTTAGTACCAAAACTCTCCATGTTTTAAATAAACGGGAAGCAAATGGGCGAAATATTATTAGCCGGGCAAAATTCCAGATCAATCTTGAAATTTTGTTTTTTAAGCTGAAAGAATGACTATAAGTAGATAAATCCACAACTGTAATTAATTAAGTATTTTTTTATACAAGTCGTTCATTTGATTGGCAACAGCTTTAATTTCATATTTTTCTGCCACAAGTCTTCGTCCTTTTCTGCCCATACTTTCTAGTTCGTAAGCCGCTGTATTCAATACTTGCGTAATGATTTTTTCGAGATTTTGAACCGATAAATTTATCCACCAGCCGCATTCGTGTATTTCAAGATCTTCCCACGGTGTGCCTTGTGTTGTGATTACCGGAACTCCAAGAGCCAGTGCTTCTGCAATTACAATTCCGAAATTTTCACTGTGTGTTGGCAGTACCATAACATCTGCAGATCGTAAAAAATCCCATTTTTCATTACCATATTTTGCTCCAACAAAATTGACATTTTTGAGATCTCTGGCACTGTTACTTAAATGTGCTATATAATTTTTATCGCCATTTCCGGCAATTTCAAGGGACCAATCTTTAGTGTTACAATGACGCCAGGCTTCGAGCAGTAATTCAATTCCTTTTTTGGGATGAATTCTGGATATAAAAACCATTTTTTTTGTTCCGTAACATTCTTTAATTCCTTTAATATCGTTTAAATCAATACCATTTGGAATGATGGAAATAGGCGGTTTAAATCCTAAATATTGAATATTCAGCGCTTCCATTTCGGCAGTTGTATGCAAAAAAGCAACATCCTGAATGGCTTTTTTTTGATATAAAAACAATCCTAATCTTTTCTTCCACGGATTGTTAGCCATTATCCACGGTTCTAACATGCCGTGTGGGGACAGAATTACTTTTATGCCTATTTCCTGAGCTACTTTTTGAAAACCCCAATTTTGCGGACTCCAGATTCCGTTGATATGAACTATATCTGGTTTTTCGGCCATTAAAAAGATTCTAAAGTCTTCAAGCATATCAAACCATCTCAAAATACCGCCTTCAAAAAATTTGATTCGAATACCCGGAATATCTATAGGATGAGCCGTTTTTTTTGTTGCCACCACTATTTCCATATGTTTTGATAAAGCCGTGCTTAATAATCGCATATATTCTGTAGTTCCTCCGCCGCCTTTATCAATCCCCGCAATAAAATGGATTACTTTCATACAATTTGATTTATTTCTTTGTAAATAACTTCGACAGCATCAAGGAAATATTCAGTAGTAAATTTTTGCGACTGGGTAAATGATCTTTCAATTGTTTCCGTTTGCTGAGGCCGGCTTAATTTCAATACTTTTTCGATTGTTTTTGCGCCTTCCTCTTTCCATTGCTGCCACTGTGCAGGATCTGCTGGTTTTTTCTCAATGTAAAAAGCAGCCATTCCGCCTACTTCATTCATTGGAGCTTTATTGGTCGTGATTACTGGGCATCCAGAAGCCATTGCTTCAATAATAGGCCAGCCAAAACCTTCATCTAATGACGGAAACAATAAACAAATTGCTCCGGAATAGGCATTATTAACATGTTCATCTGATAAATTGGTGATGAAATGTATATCATTTTTGAAAGGTGATTTTTTATGCAGAATATTTAATTCTTCTGATGGTTCTTCGCCAATCAAAACCAACGGTATGTTTGTATGGTATAAGTTTCTCCAGGTTTCGTAAATCTCCAAAACACCTTGTCGGTTTTTATAATATTGATTCCCGCCAATGTGCATGATATAACCCTGAGATAAAAGTATATTGAATTTTGTTTCTAATAAATCTCTTGAAGATTCTCTTGGCAGAGAAAAAAAAGGACGGCTTAATCCATTATAACATACTTTTGAATTAGCGATTTCCCCTAAATGAAGCTGGTGTAAATCTTGTCGTGTTTTTTTTGAAATGGAAATGAAATTTTTTCCTTTTGAGAAACCTCTTCTAATATAAATTTGATACAGTTTTCCTGTAAATGATGTCGGATTTTCAGGCACCATTCCCAATGCCGATTTTAAGGCTAAAAAATCATGGCAGTGTACAACGTGTTTTCTGTTTTTTACCAACGGAACCCATGGTCCAAGCGCCTGATCTGCAAATACAAATAGAGTATCTTTTGATGAATTGCGTAATTTTAGTTTTACTTCTAATGGAAATACAAAATACTGATCCAGATAACCCAGCCATTTTTTAAAGGATTTCAGTATGGGCAATTTGTAAAATCTTGCTTTCGGACTCCAGACTGCTACTTCATGTCCTCTTTCTTTCATTCCGTTCAGCAGCATATTGGCATAGCGAGGCATGCTTTGATGAGCTGTAAAGGAAGGGTGCGTAAAAAGGACAATTTTCATCATTCTGTTTTCAAATTGATGTTCATACCGGCCAGTAATAAACCTGTGGCTATCACAGCGCAGCCCAGCATACTCGGCTGAGCCCATTGACCTTGCGTGATTAAAAACAAAGCCGTTCCACAAAATGTTAAGGGCAATAGTTTATAGTTTCCCGGTAATTTTATAGAACTGAAAAAAAGTCCAAAGGCTAAAACTAATCTCAAAATGACAAGTCCGCCGCCTAAAATAAGTCCCTGTTCGCCGCCCACGCGGTTTAATTCACCTTCTGAAACTAAAAATTTTCTCTGGCCTGTTAACAGCTGTGCGCCCGCATTGGTTCCCATTCCTAAATTCCCTTCAAATAAAGGGGCTTTTAATAATGTTGTGATGGGTTCTGTAAATCCGTTTATGGTTCGCATTACAATAGACCCTCCTTCTTGTCCTTTTGCCGTATCAACACGGCTCATAAAAACCTGAGTTCCTAAATTAAAAATGGAGGTTGTTTTTTGTAAAACCATAAATAAAACCACAATTACTAAAACGGTCGATATTAATCGTATTAATGATTTTACACTGGTTGTTGATCCTGCAAAAGCAAAAAAACCAACTAATAAAACGCCTAAAACTGCTGTTCTGCTCACCGTTAAAGGCAAAGCAATTATTAAGGCAACTGTACTGGAAATAAGTAAAAGTTTAGAACAGGTTTCTTTTGAAAGCCAGAAATAAAATACAAATACCGAAACCAAAATATAGTAAGCCGATAATCCTGTTGTAAACGAAAATGTTCCCGATGGCCTGAAATAGCCCATTGCGCCATCAAAACCTGCGCTTCCTTCTCCTCCCAAACCTGTATTGATATAAGCAGTCTGCGGACTTGTAAACTGAAGATAAATAATGATGGTCATTAAAATATTGGTAGCCAGCATGACACGTCCCATTTTAAGGACATCTTCTTTTTTAAATACGGCTCCAATTATAAAAATCAGCGGAAAATGAATCAGCATAATTCTTGCTCCATAAAGACCTACAAAAAGATTTCCGTGTCCGAAAGTAAGTGTAATCGCTAAACCCAATAAGGTAAAAATGGCGCTTAAAACTACATAGCCGTTTATAAATTTTACATCAAGATAAAAAGCTCTTATGATGATGAAAATGGCAATTGGGTCACGCACAATTAAAAGCGGCGTAGCCAGACTTGGCATAATCCATTTGCGGAGTGCGCCTTCAAAAACCCACAGTAAAAAATACAGCCAAATGGCAATTTTTAAGGTTTTATAAGATTGTTCTAAATCTTGTTCTTTTGGGGTGTCCATTTTTCTAATTGTTTACAAAATCTTTTAATGAAGAAAGTGCATCGGCCATTTCTTTTCCATAAACTGACCACGGTCTGGTTTGCGCTTTATTTTGAGCGGCAAACCCGAATTGTTCCAATATTTCCGGTTTTTCGAGTATTTGAATAATGACTTCTTTTATGGCTTTTGAAGATCCGGCGGGAACAATCCATCCGTCTTTTCCGTGTTCTATTAAATCAGGGCCAGCGGTGCGATTGGTTGTAATAACCGGAATTCCCTGCGACATGGCTTCGGTAATAACCAAACCAAAACCTTCAAAAAGAGAGGGAAAAACAAATACGTCATGTTCGTACATACACTCTAAAACCTCATCGTGTGATAATGATGGAATCCAATTGTGTTTTTCTAAAGCCTGATTTAATGCTTCGCAATTTGATACTGCTTTATGTCCCACAATGGTCAGTTCTACTTTATCTTCCATTTTTTCGACGGCATCAAATAAATAGGAAATTCCTTTTCGCTGCGATAAACCGCCTATGAATAAAATTTTAAGCTTTCGATCTAAAAGAGGTTCGTAGTATTTTTTTCTGGTAACTGCCGGAAAACCGTATGGAATTACTTTTATTTCGGGCAGGTTTCCTCTATAGTTTTCTAATGTTTTTTTGGTAAAACTGCTGGCAACAAAAATTACATCTGCCAGAGCTAATTCTTCATCTTTTTTGCTCAGTTTTCCTAGTGAATCATTGAAACCTATAAGCGTATCTGACCAAGCCGGATTAATATCAAATTCTTTCTGCATTAATAAACGGGCGCTTTTCCAATACCCAATTGGTAAATCGTAAATGCAGTAAAGTCCTAATTGTTTTGCTGCTTTAAATGTTGATAAAGCTCCGTCTTCATATGCATAAACTCCTAAAAGGCCTTCTTTTTTTAATTCGGATAAATTATCAGCAACCCACTTATCATGCTTTTGATAGACTTTGTCAATACAGAAAAACCCTTTTTCGTGTGTGATTAAAAAATCTAATTTGAATTTTGAAGTCAGTAAACGTCCAAATTCAAAAAAGGATCTTGATCGTGTATATGGCTGCCAGGTTTCGTCTAAACTTCTTCTTTGTAAATCTTTTAGTTTCGGATTATTTCCAAGTTTAAACAATAACTGTCCGGGAAATATAGCAATTGATGTAAATAGTTTAAAAAGCTGCTGTTCTTTCAATAAACCGGTTACCAGATTTTTTGAATTTGCGTTTAAAGTTGGATGTGAAACCAATAATTTCATACTGCCGAAATTGAATTGATAAACTGCGCAGCAATTCCATTTATGTCTGAAACCTCAACGTTTTGCGGTGTTATATTCAGATTGTTTTTTTCGTATTTAATAATCTGCGGAATCACGTATTGTCCTTTTGTTGGTGTCCAATTTCTTGAAACACAAATCGTATTGATTTGATGTTCTTTGTACGCTGCAAAAACACCGCTTTTTTCTGTTTGGAAATACGGAGTTGTTGATATTCCAAAATCACTGTCTCTCAAAACCTGTGATATTACTTTTTCAGCTTGTACGCCAAGAATTTCATAAGCAATATTATAATTGTCCAATATTGCGGTGTACTTAATTAATTCCGGTCCATTTTTACCGATGAAAACAAATTTTATAGGTTTCTCAAATTGATCTGAATTATTGCTTAAATCTTTAATAAAATCTTCAAAAGGCGCTCCGTTGTGAATGGTTCCAAACAAAACAAACTGGGCAAATTCTATTGGTTCTTTTTTCACCGCTGTTAACGGAATATTACCGCAAATAGGCAAAACTTCTGCTTTGATATTTTGAGACTGAAGAAAGAACTGGTATAATTTATTTTGGGTATTTATGGAGTGTGTTTTTGTATTGTGGACTATTTTTTTGGCGATTACTTGCTGCAATTTCCCAATGCATTTGTGTTTGATAGAAGATTCGGTATCAATTCCGAGCCATAATTCATGAAACATGATATGCCATTTATGATTTCCTCTAATTTTTTTTAAGTAGGAAGGAAGCCAAAATGGCAATCCTTTTGGGTTGAAGCTGTACGGAACGTATTGAAGCGAAATCCAGTCGGGTTCAAAATCTTTCAGGATTTTTTGCAGCCAAATTAAACGCTGATCGTTTGGTGCTGCAACCGGAATTCGATGTACAATTACTGAGGTTTCTTCTACAACCTGAGTTTCGCTGATAAACGAAACGGCTTCGTGATCGCATAAAGATAAAATCTGTGCATCGTGGCCGGATTTTATAAGTTTACCACATAAGCGGCGGGTATAATCGCCTACTCCATCGTTACCAATTTCTGCAGAGCCGCATATGAAGAGTATTTCCATTTCGTGATTTAATTATTGATTTTTATAGGGAGGTTTTTTAGTTTCTCGTCAATCAAATGGATGAGTGTTTTGTAATAATTGTTTTGAGGTATTTTGATGTACGATAGGTTTTTTTAACGCTTTTATCAATAAAATTGACGACGGGAAATAATCTGGGGTAATGGTTCCGGACTAAATGCAGGAACTTTTCAATGCCTTTTTTTCCGCGCCAGCTTCCGTTTATTAAATGGATTGCATACGATCTTCTGTCTAAATAAATAGAATTTCCTACCAGAATATTCGCCGGAAGAATCAGCATATTTTCTCTTAAAACCTGTTCTTTATTTTGATAGGTATAACCGTATTTTTCGGCAACCGGAGTTATTACAGAACCTATGATAACTTTTTTTAAATTCATGGTTCCGTCCTCACCAAATAGCTGCAGGTTTTTATATTGTTCTAAACAATCTTTGATATACGGATGATTGGGCACCGAGGCAAAAATGGCTCCCTGAACTGCAAAACCGGTAATTGTTTCACCGTTTACAGGCAGATAAGAAGCGTTTAACTGTTTAAGTCCGCCTGCATCTTCAAACAAACCGGGATGTATTTCGTGCGCGCTGAAAAAGTCATAATCAAACCAAGTTTCCTTAAATGGTTTCAGTATTTTAACATCAGAATCCAGATATAAACCACCTTCGGTATATAAGGCATACAGACGAATGTAATCTGCTGCAAAAGCCCATTTTTTTGCCTGAAAGGCTTCTTTTACAAAAGGAATCGAATCAAAATCAAAACTATCTTTATTCCATATTCGTAACTCAAATTCAGGCAGGTGAATTTTCCAGGTAGCCATACATTCTTTTATAAATGGCGTATAATCTTCACCACTAAACCAGCAAATATGAATTGTTTTTGGAATCATAATTTTTTATCCGTTTTAAAATTTACACTTTATAGAATCTTCCAATAACTTTGGCTACTTTAATACCTATTAATTTTCGTGTAATTTCCCATTTAGAATGTGCCAATATGGGTTCACTACAATATTTCCAATAAATAACATCTAAATTTCTAGGGATTTTTCCCTGCGCGGCTCTTAATAAATGGTGCGCTTTCCATGGTTTTGGACTTCCCATTCCGTGGGACATTGTCGAATCACCTTCAGAAAAACCCATTCCTTCTTTTCCAATATAACTTACAGGATCATTATAAACTTCAATCGCTGCATTTAAAGCATCCTGATCCGGTTTATCAAAAATCTGGAATCCTTCTCTTTTTAAAACCGTTGAATTATAGGATTGATTTAAAAAAATAGAATTCTCTAAACCTCCAATTGCAGGTCCCATAAGTTCCTGCATCTGAACCCATAAATTTAAAAATGAGCTGTTTTTTTTAAGAAGTCCAACAAAACCGGCATTTACATAAATTGCGTTTTTAAAGTGTAAGTCGATATGATAGTGTTTGTAATAGTTTTTCCAGCCTTGCCGCCGGGGGTGAAATTCCTGCAAAGGTGAATTCACATCTTCGCAAAGTGCAACACCGCAGTTTATCCATTGTTCGTAGCACACCCATGAATCGTTTATTACAATATCCGGGTCAAAATAAAACATGGCGTCTGCATCTTTTGCAGGGCCTTCCCATAGTTCCAGCATAAAATCCGGCTTGTAGTTTGCCATATTATAGTTGGTCACTATTGGCAGAAAAATCAGTTTTATGTCCTGCACCGGAGTTAGGATAATGGCTTCTTTCCATTTGCCAATTGTTTCTTTTTCACCTTTTAAAACCCAGTTGGGTAATTTGCCCCGATAACCTACATAAATATTGCCTCTAAATCCGTTTTGATATAGTGAATTAGAAAGTGCAGCTACTCCAAAATGGTAGTGACCCTCGAAAATAGTGCAAACTGCTGCATTCATCATATAGTATTATAAATTTAAGATGCGTTTAAGTCTTCTTGTAACTCGTTTTGATTGATGTTTGATATAGGTAATATAAAATAAATCAGAGCTTTGCACTTTATACAAATTCATCATTCGCTCTTTATCTGTCTGGCTGGAATACATTAATTCGTCGATTGATTCTGCACCCAAACGGCCTCTGCCAGAATAATGCAAATGACTAATTGGTACATTTAAAGCTCTAAAAGAAGATTGTTTATTGACCACTATTTTAGATTCTTCAGACAATTGGGAATACCAAATTTTGTACGAGTCTGTATTTTGTTGGTACCCTCCCTGAATGGCGTGAATTAAATCTAAACTATTGGTGTAATCTCCAGACCATGAACTGAGCCAATTGTATGGAGGTTTGCATAAATTGAGTAATTTCCAGTCTCCCAATAATGAAGCGATATGTAATAAGGATTGATCGTGTTTTTTTGGAATTTCTGGATGCTGCTTGAACCATTCTACAGCGGCGTTCATATCTTCAATCATTTTTGAACTTGTTCTGACCAAGATATGTCCAGCTGTAATGGCTGAATTCAAACTGTCTTTTCCGAAATTTTCTTTTACTTTTTCGGGCTGCAAATAATTGTGTATGCCGCAGGTTGTGTATTCTGTATCGGCGTGAACTAAATCATGTCCGTTTGCAAATTCAAACAAACGTTCCCAATTCATTAGCGCCACGATATCATTATCTGTATAAATAAATTCGTCCCAATCTGAAAAGAATGCTAAAAAGCGGTATAGAAATCCCATTGGACATTCTGTTAAAACACTTCTCAGGTTTTTTATAAAACTTCTGGCTTCTTCCGAAAAATCTTCTACGGTTAAAAATTCAACTTCGTTTAAGATATATTGAGAATTTACTTTTTCTCCTCCAAAATGAATTAATCGAATTGGCAATGTACATCCGCTTTTTCTAATGGAATAAATTAGGTTTTCGCTGTACCACTGACTTTTTAAATTGGCTACTAAAACAATTCCTTTTTTCATCTATATCGGTTTACAAGCTTAAATGCCATTTATAATTTTTCTGCCACATTTTATGGCGAACGGGTCCTGTATAATGCCGAACGGCCATTTGTTTTGGGTTGAATAAATAGGAAAAATCAAATTGATCGCCTGAGTCTAAAATGAAGGTTTTAGGTGTTAAAGGCATATAGGAATTATTTTTTAGCAAATGGTGATAAACGGTTTGCTCGCTAAAATATTCGTAAGTGAAATTATAGGTTTTAAAAAAGTCTAAAGATTCTTTTATGTTCTTAAAAGCTTCATTGGCAAAAATAAAACCGGAGTTTACCTGATATATTTGTTCAGAGTTTAGGGCTTTATAACGACTGTCTAAACATCCCCAGCTTACATCTGGCATATACCAGCCGTTTGCTTTGGGTTTTTCTGTTAGTATTAGTTTTAAAACATTGGCGTGTTCATAAAACAAAATATCTGAGTCTATGAATAGTGTTGGTTTTTCGATTGGATGATTTAAATAGTAAAACAGTTTTTTGCCTAATGGATATTTTTTAGCATAATCGATTAAGTAATCTTCATAAGGTTCTAATTCTTCTTTGCATAAACCTTTTAAGGATTCTATTTCGCTCCAGTCGAGTCCTTCGGCGACTTTTAGGAAATCAAAATTGCTTTCGAGTTGGTTTATTTGTGCCTGAGTATGTGTTCCGTCTGAATAAAGTGTCCATTTAATTGGTTTTCCTACGTAACGAATAAAAGATAAAACAGACAAGACCTGCTCGTGAAAATCATTGAATGAGGAGAAACTGGCAACCTCCATTTCAATAGTTTTTTTTTTACTGACTTGGTTTACCAAATGATATAATCCTATTGCTACTTGTCTGGCAAATTTTTTACGGTTTGCTCTGCCTTTTGCTATGGTTATTTTTTTGGTAAGTCCGCCTTGGCCTGGTAATTTATTCATGTTTAAATTCTATAGTTTTTAATATAGCTCGTTAATCTCTTTGTGTTCCAGCGGTTGAAACCGCTGGCTATGTTTCCAAATAATTCACTCAAACCTATTCCAATATAGCCCGTGGTTTCAACCACGGGAAACGGGTTGTGATCATCTTGCGTTCCCACGGTTGAAACCGCGGGCTATGTTTTATGTTGGGTTATGTTTATTGTAATCGATAATATTGCGTACTGCGGTTGAAACTGCGGTTATGCTTCCAAATAATCCTCTCAAACCTATTCAAATATAGCCTGTGGTTTCAACCATGAGAAACGGGTTGTGATCATCTTGCGTTCCCGCGGTTGAAACCGCGGGCTATGTTTATGTTGGGTTATGTTTATTGTAATCGACAATATTGCGTTCTGCGGTTGAAACCGCGGTTATGCTTCCAAATAATTCGCTCAAACCTATTCAAATATAGCCCGTGGTTTGAACCACGGGAAACGGTTGTGACAATCTTGCGTTCCCGCGGTTGAAACCGCGGGCTATGTTTATATTGATTGATAATCTATTCCTTTATCCTTTATCCTTTATCCTTTATCCTTTATTCTTTATTCTTTAATTTATTTCTTAGCTCTAATTATTACTGAAAAACTAAATATATAATTTACTAATAATGAAAAACATTGGTTAAAAATGCTGTAGTACAAAATGCCTCGAAGCTTTGTTAAATCCCAAATAAAATAAGCTAGTATAACGGTTCCTAAATTGAGCGCTATTACAAATATTGGATTTAAAAAATGTCCTCTGCTGCCTATTAAATTACCGCTCATTGCTGCAATTAATCCGATACAGTTGGATAACATAATCAAAAAAAGTTCAGATGACAATGAACTGTATGAAGCTCCTAAAAGCCATAACATTTGAGCAGGAAATAAAAATACAATGAGCATTATAAAGCCTGCTGCCAAAAAAAGGATTAACTGAAAAAATGAAAAATATCTTAAAAGGATTTCTTTATCATCTGCTAATCTTGAAAATCGTGGTAAAAATAAAGTGCCTGATATCGTGGTAAAAAAAGCCATGAGTGCCGCAAATCTGCCCAACGCTCCTATACTTGCCAAATCAGTAGAGTTGCCAAAAACAGATAATATCCAAATTACGATTTGTCCTGATAGTGCATAAAATATAATATTGGGCAGGATGCGGGTTACAATTTTGAGTATCTCTTTACGAATTACGGGATCTGGCTTTTGGTGGCTGTCTACAAACTTTTTATTGATTATTTTGAGTTTGGAATTGCCGTATATCTGCGGAATTCCTGAAGCCAAAATAAGGACGAATGTCCAGGGAAAAATAAAAATTGTTAGGATTACTAATAGCAATCGTCCAAATCCAACTCGCAATTGATTTTTTTGTAAACTCGAAATATCCTGATGTAACTTGGGTGTTATTTCTAGTAAAGAATCTGATAAGGCGGCGTAAAAAGCCGGAATCAAGGACAGAAAAATTAAAACTGCCGATAACCAGCTTGCATTGTTTTTTAATAATAAATAAATGATTATTGGGGTAGAAACGGTTAAGGCTATAAATGCAAATTTCTTTCTTAAATCTAAACCTGTTGCCAAAACTTCTCCCAGTTTTTTAGGGTCTTTCCATACTTTGCCGCTTAGTGCCATGACTCCGTTTGAAATACCGGAATCTGTAAACATTACTAAAGTTCCTAACATGGTATTGGCGAGCGTGTATAAGGCGTATTCCTGAACAGGCAGCATTCTGACAATTAATATCCCGGAAACAAATCCGATTAATTTTAGGATTACTTCTGTACTTCCTACAATCGAAATTAATTTTATAAAATTTAGACTTTTATCGAAATGCTGGTGCTGTTTTATTTTATCTAATGACCAGTTCATTTTCTACTTTTAATTTAGCACTAAAAGAATTATTTTTTCCAATTCCTTTTACCTGAAAACCTATTGCTGCTAATTTTTTAAAATCGAGAATATTTCGTCCGTCAAATAAAAAAGCGGGTTTGTACATGTTGTTGTAAATACTTTCCCAATCGTAGGTTTTAAATTCGTCCCATTCTGTTAATATGGTAGCTGCATGAGCTTCATCAAGTGCTTCTATCGCTGTTTTGTAAACGAATATTTGATTTAATTTTGATTTGGTTTTTTCTTCAGAAAGTCCTTTTAATTCCCATAAATAACGCATATCGGCTTTAATTTTTTCTTCGGAAACTTTGGGATCGTAAACATGAATTTCTGCTCCGTCTTCGATTAAATGTTCGGCAACATAAATCGCTGCCGATTCTCTGGTATCGTTAGTGTCTTTTTTGAAAGCCCAGCCTAAAAAGGTTATCTTTTTTCCGCTTACGGTATTAAAAAGAGAGCAGATAATATTTTTGGCAAAACGGTATTTTTGATAATCATTCAGAATAATAATTTGTTCCCAATAATTAGCGACTTCCGGCAGATTAAAATAACGGCACAAATACACTAGATTTAAAATGTCTTTTTGAAAACAAGATCCTCCAAACCCTACTGAAGCTTTAAGAAATTTAGAACCAATTCTACTATCCGTTCCAATCGCGGCGGCGACCTCATCAACATCGGCTTCGGTGGCTTCGCACAACGCAGATAATGCATTAATTGATGAAATTCTCTGCGCTAAAAAGGCATTGGCTGTTAATTTTGATAATTCTGAAGACCAAACATTTGTAGTTAGAATTTGTTTCGGCGAAAGCCAATGTGCATAAATATCAACTAAAGACTGAATGGCTTTTTGACCACTTTCGGTTTGATTTCCTCCAATTAAAACTCGATCAGCATTAAATAAATCTTCGATGGCAGTTCCTTCAGCTAAAAACTCAGGATTAGAAAGTACTTCAAACTTTACGCCGTTGCCCGTATGATCTAAAATAGTCTGTAAAGTTTGCGCTGTTCGAACAGGAAGCGTTGATTTTTCGACTATAATTTTATCATTTTTAGCTATTCTGGCTATTTGTCTGGCGCATAATTCTACAAATTTTAAATCGGCAGCCATTCCTTTGCCTTCGCCGTATGTTTTTGTTGGCGTATTTACGGCGATAAAAATCATATCTGCGGCTTCAATTGCGGCATCAACATCGGTTGAAAAAAACAAATTACGTCCTCTTGCTTCCCGAACTACATCTGCAAGTCCGGGTTCGTAAACAGGTAGTTTATCTAAATTTTCTTCATTCCATGCCGAAATACGATCTGTATTTAAATCTACAACTGTTACTTTAATTTCGGGGCATTTCAATGCTATAACAGACATTGTGGGTCCTCCAACGTAACCTGCTCCTAGGCAGCAAATATTTTTGATTTTCATTTAAATACGTTTTTCATGAGACTTAATTCTTTTAAACACATAGAGACATAGATTTTCGGAATCTTTAAAAGGCGTTTCACTTGCATTAACAAACATAGACAGTGCAATCTTGTCATTCCGAGGAACGAGTAATCGCATTAGAGAATTGAAAAAGATTGGCGACTTGCTGTTGCGGAGTTGCTTGTGCGATTCCTCGTTCCTCGGAATGACAAACATTGAGAACTATGTGTTAGAAACTAGTTTCTTTTTGTAATCTTTTTTAAGATTCCTAAAAACTATGTTTCTATGTGTTTAAATTAATTTGCAGTATTCGTTATTCGAAATAATTTAAGATCGTATAACCACATTCTTTTAAATGCTGTTCTTTCTCCATCAGTTTTAAATCTGACTGCATCATTTCTTTTACCAATGATTCTAAATCGTATTTGCATTTCCAGCCGAGTTTCGTTCTGGCTTTTGTGGGATCGCCTACCAGTAAATCGACTTCTGTTGGTCTAAAATAATTCGCATCAACTTCTAATACTTCTTTACCAATCGGGATTTGATAATCTGGATTGCTGCAATATTTTACAAGAGCTTTTTCGTTTATTCCTTTTCCTTTGAATTCCAGTTCAATACCAACTTCGGCAAAACTCATTCGTACAAATTCGCGAACTGTTGTGGTTTTTCCTGTAGCAATTACCCAGTCTTCCGGTTCATCGGCCTGCAAAATCATCCACATCATTTGAACATAATCTTTTGCATGTCCCCAATCGCGCTGTGCGTCGAGATTTCCTAAGTATAATTTATCCTGTAATCCTAAAGCAATTCTTGCCGTTGCTCTGGTAATTTTTCTTGTTACAAAAGTTTCTCCGCGAATGGGTGATTCGTGATTAAATAATATCCCATTGCAGGCATACATTCCGTAAGCTTCTCTGTAATTTACCGTAATCCAATACGCGTACATTTTGGCTACTGCATAAGGCGAACGCGGATAAAATGGTGTTGTTTCAGACTGCGGAACTTCCTGTACTTTTCCATACAATTCTGAAGTCGATGCCTGATAAATCCGTGTCTTTTTTTCTAAACCGAGCAAACGAACGGCATCCAGAAGTCTTAAGGTTCCTAAACCATCTGCATTTCCTGTGTATTCCGGAGTTTCAAATGAAACGGCTACATGGCTCATAGCGGCCAAATTGTAGATTTCATCAGGTTGAACTTCCTGAATGATTCGGGTTAAATTAGTGCTGTCTGTCATATCGCCATAATGCAGAATAAAATTTCTGTTTTCTACATACGGATCCTGGTATAAATGATCAATTCGGTCTGTATTAAATAAAGAAGTACGTCTTTTTAATCCGTGTACGATATAGCCTTTTTCTAATAAAAATTCACTTAAATAGGCTCCGTCTTGTCCTGTAACTCCTGTAATAAGAGCTGTTTTTTTCAATGGATTCATAATTTAATTATAAGGCACAAAGGCATTATGCTGCAAAGTCGCAAATTTTATAAAGTCGTAACGATAAATGGGTTTGGGGTAATTTGAAGGGCAAAAGATCAGTAAACCTTTTGTTTGAAATTTTCGATGTTTTCTAAAAACCAAGTGTAGGTTTTTTGTATTCCTTCTTCGAGTTCTATTTGGTGTTTCCAGCCAATGCTGTGCATTTTAGAAACATCCATTAATTTTCGTGGTGTGCCGTCGGGTTTTGTGTCGTCCCAAAGAATTTCTCCGGTATGGCCTACAATTTTTTGTACCAATGCGGCAAGTTCCTTAATGGTTAAATCTTTTCCTGTTCCAATATTATACAAATGTTCGGGAAGCTCATTTTCTAAAGCAAAAACTACTGCTTCTGCCATATCATCTACAAATAGAAATTCACGCATGGGTGTTCCTGTTCCCCACAAAATTACTACGGCATTGTTGTTTTCTTTGGCTTCGTGAAACTTACGGATCATAGCGGGTAAAACATGCGAACTGTTTAAATCAAAATTGTCGTGCGTGCCGTATAAGTTGGTTGGCATCATGCTGACAAAATCTTTTTGATATTGTCTGCGTATGGCTTCGCATAATTTTACTCCGGAGATTTTTGCTAAAGCGTACCATTCGTTAGTGGGTTCTAAAGGAGCTGTGAGCAGATATTCTTCTTTTAACGGCTGCGGTGCAAATTTTGGATAAATACAGGAACTTCCTAAAAAAATGAATTTATCTACCGCTAAACGGTGCGCTTCGTTAATGAGATTGTTTTGAATCAGCATGTTTTCCATCAAGAAATCATACGGAAAATCATTATTGGCCTGAATTCCTCCCACTTTTGCAGCGGCATCGATAATTACATCTGATTTTGTTTTTCTGATAAAATCCCGAACTGCTTTTTGCTTTCTTAAATCTAATTCTTTGCTGGATGCTCCAATAAGATTCGTGTAGCCTTTTGCAGTCAGCGTTCTCCAAATAGCGCTTCCTACCATTCCGTTATGTCCGGCAATATATATTATGGATTTTTTATTGATCATAGCGTAAATTTTATTTTACAGCAGCGGAGAAGCAATCGATTCTAATTGCTGATAAACTTGTTTTACTTCCTGAGAATTTTCTTTTTGCAAAACCATCAAAGCATCGGCGGTGTAAATCAAAATGCAATTTTTAACGCCGATAAAAGTGGTATGCAATGAAGTTCCTATAACAATATTTCTGTTGGCATCAATGGGATGTCCTTTTTGAACCAAATAATCATAAACCGATTCGAAAGAACCTAAATCTGACCAGCCAAAATGTGCGGGAACAACTTTAATGTCTTTACTTCGTTCCATAACCGCATAATCAATGCTTATAGAAGGAATATTGATTGATAATTCATAGTTCAAAAAGCCATTTGTATTGTTTTCCCAAGCTATTTTTGAAGCTTTGAAAACTTCGGGTTCCTGTTTTTCTAGTTCGGATAAAAACTTTCCGGCTTTGAAACAAAAAAGTCCGCTGTTCCAGAAATAATTTTTCTTTTTAAGATACTTTACTGCCGTTTCAAAATCAGGTTTTTCATGAAATGCGATTACATTTTCATCCTCAAATTCGATATAACCGTAACCTGTTTCCGGTTTAGTGGGTTCTATGCCAAAGGTTACTAAATAATCCTGATTAGCTAATACAATGGCGTGCCATAAAGCATTATTGTATAATTCGCTGCCTTCTATAATATGGTCTGAGGGGGTTATCAATAAAATATCGTCTGGTTTTGATGCAAATGCAGCAAAGGCAATTGCTGCGGCTGTATTACGAGGAACGGCTTCTACAATATGAGTAAAATGCTTATTGAGTTTTGACATAATCGCATTCGTCATTTTGTAGTTTTCAATATTTCCAACAACTATCATTTTGGTTGAAACATTTTCGTTACGAGCTACTGTTTTTTCAAAAAGTGATTGTCCGTCAAAAAGTTCAAGATATTGTTTTGGAAGTGTTTTTCTGGAAAGAGGCCATAATCTGCTGCCAACTCCGCCAGTTAAAACTACATGAGTAATAGTGGTACTAATTGCCATTAGAATGTATTAAAATTTCTTTTTGATACACTTCATGACGAAGGTTAGTACTCGAAAAACGATGGTCGCGGGTATTAAAATACAACTCGATTCCTTTTTCTTCGCAATAGGCTCTTCCTGTAAAGTCTTTCTCTTTATATTCATCTCCTAAAACACGCATATCGATAGTAAAAGATTTTAAAATATCTTCTAAATCCTGCTCTGTTGCATAAGGTACAATTTCGTCGACAAATTTACACGCTTTTAACTGTATGTATCTTTCGACAACAGTCTGCGTTGGTTTGTTTTTTGTTGGGCGGTCTAACGTTGGATCAGTCTGCAGGCCAACAATTAAATAATCACAATTTTGTTTCGCTTCTTCAAGCATTTTTACGTGTCCCGCGTGCAGCAAGTCAAAGGCACTAAAGGTTATTCCAATTTTCATCTTTTTAATGTTTTAAATTAAATAATCAGTTTATGAATGGAGTAATGATTTGTGAAAAAGTATTGTGAACCTGTTTACTGGGGTTTTGGCGCTATTTTTTAAAATTTAAAAAATGGGTTCCCCGTGAATAGTTACAATTTGTACTACTCAAAAAAGAAAAAATTAGGTGTATAAAAACTAAAAATATTGTGGTTTTTGACTGTTTTAAAAAGATTAATTTCTGTTATGCAAAAACAGAAAATTAAAATCCATAATATCAATCTGAATACAACAATAATTTAAGATAAAATTATGATAATGAAGATGATAAGAAATTACTTTTTTGTAACTAAATGTCCTGAATAAGGAAAAATTAGCATGAAAACCATAAATAATTTTCGTCTCACCAGATTAAATTTACATCCTATATTAATACTGAAATGGTGCTTCAAGACTTATAAATCTTTAACGATTATTAACAGTTATAAGGAAAACTATTTTTAGAAAAAATAAATACCAATACAAGCTTACCTTACTTTAAAACTGATTTACAATTACTATAAATAAATTAAGAATTATGAAGTGGTATGTAGTCTATACAAAACCCAAATGGGAAAAAAGAGCAGCAGAACAATTAACGAAGTATAACATTAATTGTTACTGCCCTCTGATTAAAAAAACACAGCAAAGATCTGATAGAAAAATAAAGGTAGAAGTGCCGTTATTTAACAACTATATCTTTGTGCAAATACCTGAAAAAGATAGAAATATGGTGTTTTATTCTCCGGGTGTAGTTCGATATTTATTTTGGTTGGGAAGACATGCAATTGTAAAAGACCAGGAAATCGAGACGATAAAAGAATGGCTTAATTGTGGAGATACTGCTAAAGAAATTTCAGTGATGCAATACCAAATAGGTGATAAAATACATTTGAATTCCGGGCCTTTTTGTGATCAGAATGCCGTTATAAAAGACATTACAAAAACGCATTATGTTTTAATTTTAGAATCTTTGGGATATGTTTTAAAAGTAAAACATAAGTAATAACATAAATAAAAACAGAGTTCTTATAGGAACTCTTCTTTTTCAAAAAAATACTAATTGCTCAATCTGAAAATTTCACTTTTTTTGATTCCTAAAATTTTAACCAGTTTATCCAGTTTTGACAATTTTAGGTCAATCATTCCATTTTCAATTTTTTCATATTTTTTTACACTTATTTCCATCTGAATAGCAACATATTCAGGAGTATGATTATTCTGCAACCGATACTCTTTTATTCTTAAGTAGTAATTTTCCATAACTTTCATTTTTAATTATTTATTTTATCTATTTAAGCTTGCTTTCTATTTTCCAAATATTTTATCTGGTTGTTTCATTAAAAAAAATCGAAACATCGAATTTGAATATGAACTCAATTGAGACTTCTAAAACTTTTGAGATTTCAATTAATTTAGACACTGTCAAATCAACATCGCCTCTTTCAATTTTGCCATAACCGCTGGTGCTCATTTTTAGTTCGGCCGCCACATATTCTCTGGTTAGATTTTTTAATTCTCTTATTTTTCTAATATTTTCGTATACACTGTATTTCATAAAACAAAAAATATAAATAATCCTTATTTTGAGATTACTATTGTACCTCAAAAAATACAATAGAGTGATAATTTGTTTTTCATTATACTTTGTAAAAAAACTACTATTTTACAATAACTGTTTAATTATTAATAAAGAATAAAGCTAAATGACCGTTTTTATTTAGTATTCTTTTTAAATCGTGGTTAAAAATATATATTGTTTTCAGTTTATAATAATAAATCTGTTCAAAGGATTTTAAAATCCGATAAAATACAATTTGCAGCCTTTTACAGCTATCATATTGAGGTAAAAATGGCTGAAAAACTTCTCAAAAAAATGTAAAACCCGGCATTATCAGCTGCTTTAAAAGACTGATTCTGTAAGATTTATAATAAGGTTTTGTTTATTAAGAAGAAATATTAAAAATCTTAAATTAAAGAATAAAAAAAGAGGTTCAGATTAAATTAATCTGAACCTCTTTTTTTGTTATTATCTATGTTTTTATTGCGTCACCAATAACTGCGGATACGGATTTGGTGTTGTATTAATGATTACCGTCGGCACACCCACTTTTACGTTTACTAATAATTTACTCAATGTAGGATTTGCTGATAATGTAGAGTTTACATAAATCGCAGACGAATCATAATATAAGTTCGACGGTTTTGCTACCACTACATTTCCTGCAACTGTTGAATTTAGAATGTAATGAAAAGTCGAATTGTACACTACAGGCGCAAACATATTAGAGCTGTCTGAAAATTTACATCCTTCGATATAAGTAATCATAGCATTTAAAGTTGCCGCTGATGAAGTGTTATTGAAAAAATTAGAACTGTATATCGAAATTGAATTACTGTTGATTACGCTCGCTCCGGTATAATTACTAAAATCACAATTGGCAATTACAGGATAATTTTGTGCTCCCATATCTAAAGCCGTCTGACCTCTGTCGAACTTACAGTCTACCCAGGCATTTAAGTTATCTGGTCGGGTTGCCTTCATTGACATTGCCGTTGTACAATTTATAAACTGACTTTTGTAATACATTGTTTTATCAACATAACTCGATGTATTATAATCACCTGCGTATGGTAATAATGGTTCCTGGAAGAAACCTCTGGTACAATTAACAAAACCTAAATATTCAAAAAAGTTATTATCAAGCCCCATAATTTGATACAGGTGAATTCCGTTGGTCTGATCTCTAAAAGTAATAAACCTTAAATTTGCATAAGCAATCTGGCCAATTCCAACTCCATTTCTTTTACCTGCATATATACCCGTGCTGCCGCCTTGCAGCGTTAAATATGCCAAAATAAAATTAGTGTCGGTTCCTGTGTCTAATGTAATTAAAGGGAAATCATCTTTTAAACCAACAATTACCGTTTTCCCCGTTCCTTGTCCTATTATACCATGATTTCCATCAAGATGAACATTTAAGGTACCGCCTATATAAAATATTCCTTCCGGTAATTCGGCAATTCCTTTTGTATCAATAAGATTTTGAATATACGCTCTTTGATCTGCTTTTCCGGTTCTTTCTGTTTTCCAGTTTGGTCCCAGCGGATCTGGCAGTGTTTCCCACGTAGTTCTTGCCCAGGGTGTATATTTTGTTCCTAAAATAGTATTGCTAATTGCAGATACAACTGCTGTATTTGTAATCGTGCTGGTTTGCTCCACTCCATTATATTTTACAGCATTGCTTTTATCTAAATTCCCAAGTAGATCAAAACCTGTTACAGTTCCGCTTCCTCTTTTGTATCCGCCTTCTCCATCAATTAAAAACATATTGGTTCTGGCCGATATCACATCGTTTGAAGTACGCAAGTATTTATTTAAGAAGGATACATTTTGAGCATCAATATCATAAGATCCTGTTTGAACGGCAGAATAAGCGTTTCCGCCTCCAAAATCAGTAATTTTTAAATTACCCATATTTTTAGCCGTAAACATTGCTTTTGTTCCTTGTCCGTTTAAATTCCATCCTTCACTGTCAACCCCAACAAAAGTAGCCGATTGTAATCCGGCGATATCTGTTGCGTCGCCCGCAGGAGTTAAATAATTAGAATGCAGGTTTACGTTTCCATAACTTGGCGTTGTGGCATTTCCTTTCATTATTAATTGATTGGAAATAGACTGCGCCTGATGTTTTATGATTTTATTATTTCTGAAATAACCCGATGCACTGCAGTCAAACTTAATTTGTCCGCCAATATTGATCAGCTCATTATTAACTAATTGCGCTCCACTTCCATTAATGTAAACGTATCTTAAAGTTTTAAGAACGCAATTTGTTATCGGAGCACCCGGTTCAAAAGTAACCGTGCGGTCTACAAATGAAAGTTGTTCGATGTGTACATTCGTACTTCCGGCAGCGATTTTAATATTCGATACTTTAGATAATGTTGGATGTCCGTATAATCTTTGATTGCTTTTCATTACAAGATCAACTCCGGAGTAATCTCCTTTTTCTAAACGAACAGCACCATATTGATCTAAAGCAGCCTGAAGCGTTCCTTTTTGCGCAAGCGGCAGTAAATGAGCTTCAAAATATTTAATTTCTTCTATTTGATTGTTTACGCCTGTTGGTGGTTCCGGTACGGTAACCGGAGCTTCTTCAAGAGCATATTGATAGTTTTGTGAAAAAACTGCTGTTGAAAAGAGTAAAAAAAATAGTAACTTTTTCATTGTCCCGATATAATATAGGAATTTGTGCCTGTTTTTCTAAGAAATCCAAATCTTACGTTCCCGGCAGCGCTTGTAAACTTAGCACTTCCGCTTGCCGTATAGTTTATTGTTACTCCAGAAGATGCCTGAATGGTTAATACCGCACCATTATGAGCTTCTAAATTAATAGTATCGCCTGTCAGCATACTCGTAAAATTAGATGTTAATGTTAATGTAGATGTTGCGGTACATTCTATTGTATTATTTACATCTGTAGTAGTAATGTTTCTGGAAGAGGTAAACGGAATAACTGCCGCTCTTGGTGTTGTAGTAGCTGTACCTACCAGTCTTTCGGCTGTTTTTGCATGTAATGCATAAGGAACACTCAAAAGCTGTGTAGTTCCCATAATGTTATAATTAGCTCCTCCGCTTACATCAACTTGTGTCTCTATAAAGTATGGGCCTTTTTCCCATGCAATTGCACTAAAAGTACCCGTAGTAATATTTCCTGTTCCTATTTCAAGAGAAACCAAACCATTGTTATTGGTAGTCGCAGAATGTGTTTCCTGATAAACAATAGTTCCCGCTGCACTGCCTTGATGTACAATAACTCTTAGGCTTATTCGCGAGTTGGCAACCAAGTCATTATTCTGTGATCGAATAATAGCCTGATAACTCATTTTTTCTGGTGATTGTGCATATAACTTAAGCGTAACAGTCACAAATAATACTAGTATGGTAAGCGCAGATTTCATTGTCTTATTCTTTATTTTTTTAATATTTTAAATGATTCCAAAATTTTGCCGTCTACATATACCACAAGTATATAAAGAGAAGGAGTTAGGTTATTTAAACTAACCTGAGTTTCGGTTTGATTAATTTTGTTTTGTTTTAATAGTCGGCCCTGAATGTCATAAAGTCTGTACAATCGGTCTTTACTTTCTAACTCTGGTGCTTTCAGGCTTACATTAACAAAATCTGCTGCCGGATTTGGGAAAACTAATATGGATACTTCAGGCACCTCAACTTCCGGATTATCCAAAGTTTCATCTGATTCTTGCTGTTGTATTCCCTGAGCTACGTTATAACCTGTTCCAATGTAGGTATAGAATACTTGTCCAATTGAATATGTTACAGATCCTGAACTTCCGGTTGCGTTACTTCCGGATGGAATTATAGTTTCCATGGTATCATTTACCGGCGTATTTTGACTAATCCCTTTAAAAGGAATAAACGCCATCATAATTATGAGTAGGTTTAGGTTTTTTATATTTAAATACTTCACAGTGCTATAGGCCTTATAATTTATGCTGCAAAAATATTTATTAGCAAAATAAAATCGATATAACGAATTTTATTTCCGATAAACTACACAAAATGTAGTATTTTAATGACTATTTACCTACATCAAAAAAAATGTTTTTCTATAAATTAATGCGATTATTTAAAAAAAAATAGCTGCCAATATAACTTAAATAATAGTTCCAAAAATTAAATATTTAACGCTAGTATAAACTGGTTGATACTTAATTACAACGGCAATTTATTTCACTAAATTATATCTCTAAATCCTTTTTATTTAATCTTTAATTATGAGGTGCTTTTATAAAAAAATACGCACTAAATTAACAGTTATCTATTGAATACAAGATATTTACAGACAACAAAGCTAAATATTTTTCTATAATAAACCATTACTAAAATAAAGTTTTTCCTTACAAAGGAAAAAATGGTCTGAATAAGGAATTATTGACTTTTAAAAATAAGTCCGCAGATAATTTTGACTGTAATTTTATCTCTAAAAAAGCTCCTCTTATTTAATGAGAAAATTGCAGACCTAAAATTGATTGAAAAGCGAAGGTCAATTTTAAAAAAAATATCCCAAATAATTCAAAATATGCAATTCATCGAGAATAATGGCTTTATACAGAAAATGCAAGTATTAGTAAAAAAAAATTACTTTTTTTGATTAACATATTGATTACTAGGACATAATTATAATTTCAATAAATGCCAAATCAATGATTAAAAACTACTTATAACCTCTCATTTATTTATTAACGAAGCAGACCATTGTAAATAAAAAATACAGTCATTTTATAATGAGCTGTAAACCCGGATGTAAGTCGCGTTTTTCTTAGTTTCCCATTAATTGAATCTTATTATTTGTTCTACTCTAATTTTAATACCATTAAAATGAAAAGAGCTAACAACAATAATTTAGCCAACGACAGAAGTTGGACCAAAATGGCGTATCCTAAAAATACGTTACCGGAAATTTTTGCAGAGCAGGCTGCTTTATCTTCCAATTCAATAGCACTTGAATCTGGAGACGAACAGGTTAGTTACGAAGCGTTAATAAAAATGACCAACCAGCTGGCAAATTATTTTTTAACGCAGGGTTTATCTTCCGGACAGATTGTTGCTGTATCAATGGAGCGAACTCCTAATTTAGTGGCTTCACTTTTGGCTATTTTACAATGCGGCGCGGCCTATTTACCATTAGATCCAAAATTTCCGGCGGTACGTTTAGAATTTATGCTTGAAGATTCTGGAGCCAGTTTTTTGCTGACTACAAAATCACTTACTAATTCATTGCCTGTTTATTCTAAAACGATAGTAATTGAAGACGCTTTAGCTGCACTTGATCAATATCCTGCAGTTCCTGTTTCAGCTTCTGTTTCTTACGATGCGGCGGCGTATATCATGTATACCTCGGGATCTACCGGAAAACCTAAAGGAGTTACGGTTACCCATAAAAATCTAATAAACTTCCTGTTCAGTATGGCAATTGAACCGGGCATAAATATCGAAGACAGATTATTATCGATCACCACAATTTCCTTTGATATTGCGGGTCTTGAATTATTTCTGCCGTTAATAAAAGGTGCAACAGTAGTTTTTGCCGATTATGAAACTACACGTGACGGACATCTTTTACTTGATCTTTTACAGAAAAAAGAAATTACAATATTACAAGCTACACCTACTACATGGCAGTCGCTGCTTGATTCAGGATGGGAAACACCGCTGGCTTTAAAAGCATTATGCGGCGGAGAAGCTATGCCTTTAAATTTAGCGCGCCAATTAACGTCAAAATGCGATTCACTTTGGAATATGTATGGGCCGACAGAAACAACGATTTGGTCGGCAGTAAAACAAATTCAGGCAGATGATGAATTAATTACAATTGGTTTTCCGATTGCCAATACACAAATTTATTTATTAGATGAAGAAAGAAAAGCCGTTGAACCCGGAACAATTGGAGAAATTGTAATTGGCGGAGACGGAGTCGCAAAAGGATATTGGAATCGTCCCGAACTTACTGCCGAAAAATTTATTCCGGATCCGTTTTCTGCAGAACCAAACGCTATTTTGTATCGCACTGGAGACTTGGGAAAATTACTCCCAAATGGAGAATTTCAATGTTTAGGCCGTATCGATCATCAGGTAAAAATAAGAGGGCATCGCATTGAATTAGGCGAAATAGAAGCCGCTCTAAATAGTATTCCTGAAATAAAACAATCTGCCGTAATCGTTAATAACTATTTTGGCAATGAAGATAAACTCGTGGCTTATTTAAAATCTGGTGCTGAATTACAGGACGAAAAACCAATTCATGAGGCACTTTCAAAGGTTTTGCCCGAAATATTATTGCCATCTAAATACATTTGGGTAGACGAATTTCCGATTACTCCAAATGGAAAAGTGGATAAAAAAAACCTGCCCGTTCCTGAACACAACAGACCTGATTCTGCACCGCCATTCAAGAAACCAAATACGCAGTTAGAAAAAGATATTGTAAAAATTTGGAGCGAAGAATTGCAAATAGCAAGTATTGGTATCGATGATGATTTTTTTGATATGGGCGGAAGTTCTGTATTGGCACAAAAAGTAACGTCGTTAATGAGACAGCAATTAGAACTGGACATCTCTGTTTCAAAAATTTATATTCATCCAACTATTAGAGAACTTGCCAGCACTTTAGAAGAAAACAATACGAAAGAAGATTCGTTTGCTTTTAAACAAACGGACAAACAAACCTCTAACGGAGATATTGCCGTAATCGGAATGGCCGGAAGATTTCCGGGTTCTGATACTATAGAAGAATTATGGGAAAATCTAAAAGAGGGAAAAGAAACCATTTCCTTATTTACCAAAGAAGAATTAGATCCAAGTTTACCCGAAAGTCTTCGTAAAGATCCATTTTATATTGGTGCAAGAGGAATTTTACCTTCGGCTAAAACATTCGACGCTCATTTCTTCGGACTAAATCCGCAGCTTGCCGCCGCAATGGACCCGCAAATACGTGTGTTTATGGAAATTTCGTTTGAAGCTCTGGAACAAGCAGGACATCTTCCCAAACATTATAAAGGAAGCATCGCCGTATATTCTGGAAGTGAAATCAATACCTATTATGAACATAATATATTTAATAACCAAGAGCTGAAAAGTTCGGTTGGAGAATTACAAATCTATACCGTAAACGGAAAAGATTTTATTGCGCCGCGAACTTCTTATCATTTAAATTTAAAAGGACCTTCGGTTAGTGTACATTCTGCCTGTTCCACTTCATTATTGGCTGTAGCCGAAGCTGTAAAAGCGATAAGAACCGGAATGTGTGATATTGCGCTTGCAGGCGGATCGAGTGTGACTTCGCCTATAAATAGCGGACATCTTTATGACGACGGTTTTATTAAAAGTCCCGACGGATCGACAAGATCTTTTGACGCTGCTGGAAAAGGTACTGTTTTTAGTGACGGCGCCGGAGTTGTTGTGCTAAAAAGACTGGAAGAAGCAGAGAAAGATGGCGATATTATATACGGCGTAATTAAAGGCGTTGGCGTAAATAATGACGGCGGAGACAAAGGCAGTTTTATGGCGCCAAGTCCGCGTGGTCAGGCCGGAGCGATTATAAATGCTTTTAATGATGCCCAAATTGCGCCTTCATCAATCAGCTATATGGAAGCGCACGGAACTGCAACTCCCGTAGGAGATCCAATAGAAATAGAAGGACTTAAAATAGCCTATGGCAAACAGGAAAAAAACAATTATTGCGCTTTAGGTTCTATAAAAAGCAATATGGGACATACCACAGCGGCTGCCGGAGTTGCGGGTTTAATGAAAGTGTTATTAGCAATGCGCCATAAACAGATTCCGCCAATGGTAAATTTCAACGAACCAAATCCAAATATAGATTTTGCAAACAGTCCTTTTTATATCAATAACAAATTAATTGAATGGGAAACGGATAGCATAAGAAGAGCCGGTGTGAGCTCTTTTGGAATTGGCAGCACAAACGTTCATGCCATTGTTGAAGAATATACAGCAGAACCTCTGCCCTCTTCAGGCGGACGTCCGCTTCAATTATTAATGTGGTCTGCAAAAAGCCAAAACAGTTTATTAGGTTACGAAAATGCATTGGGTCATTTTATTGATAAATCAAGAAATATTCCTTTAGCAGACATTGCTTATTCGTTGAATATTACGAGAGATGATTTTAATCAACGCAGCTTTTTAGTAACAAATTCTACAGATGATGCCGTTGAAAAATTAATTTCTTTAAAAGCAAAAAGTACTAAATCTTCCATATTAAAAAGTGTGCCGAGTGAAATGGGATTTCTGTTTCCGGGGCAAGGCGCGCAGTATCTGCAAATGGGAAAAACACTTTATGATAACGAAAAAGTATATCGTGAAGCGGTAGACAAATGTGCAGCATTATTAATGGAGGATTTAAAATTAGATATTCGCGAAATCCTTTATCCCGAAACTAATTCTGCTGAAGCCGAAGCGCGCTTAAAAGATACCCGTTTAACACAGCCAAGTTTATTTGTCACAGAATATGCACTGGCGCAGTTGTGGATGAGCTGGGGAATAAAACCAACGTTCCTTTGCGGTCATAGTATTGGCGAATTTGCAACGGCACATTTAGCCGGAATTATGAGTTTAAAAGATGCCTTGCATATTGTTGCGATTCGAGGAAAATTAATAAGCGAACTTCCCGGCGGATCAATGTTAGCGGTACGTGTTCCTGTAGAAAAATTATATGAACTTATTCCTGATACACTTTCGGTTGCTGCCATAAATTCAAGTCAGTTTTGTGTGGCTTCGGGTACAAAAGAAGATATTGCATTATTTAATCAGGCACTTGATGCGCAGGATATTCCAAACAAACTGCTGCTAACAAGTCATGCTTTTCACTCTTTTATGATGGAACCTATTTTGGATTCTTTTAAAGATGAAATAGAAAAAATAAAACTAAATATTCCACGATTACCTATTATTTCAACAGCAACAGGAACCTGGCTTTCAGATACTGAAGCCACAAGTTCAACGTATTGGGTTAATCATTTAAAAAATACAGTACGCTTTGCCGATGCTATGGATACTGCATTTGAATTAGAAGATTATATTTTATTAGAAGTTGGTCCGGGTCAAACCCTTATTACGCTGGCACGTCAGCAGGCGGCTGGTAAAGTTATACCTGCTTTTTCGAGCATTAATTTTCCTAAAGAAGAACAGGACAATGA
Organism: Flavobacterium panici; assembly: GCF_903819335.1. Lineage (GTDB taxonomy): Bacteria > Bacteroidota > Bacteroidia > Flavobacteriales > Flavobacteriaceae > Flavobacterium > Flavobacterium panici. The sequence goes on from NZ_CAIJDE010000047.1 coordinate 118,650, forward strand.
ATATTCGACTTTATTAAATACTGTTGGAGAATTATGGGCGAAAGGGATAAGTCCTGATTGGAAATCTTTTTACAATGAACAGCAAAGACAAAAAATAGAATTACCGGGTTATGTTTTTGATCGAAAACCATGCTGGATTGAGCCTTTAAATGTTATTGAAACGATAGTTGAAAGAAATACAGTTTCTGAAATAGTTCCGAATATTTCTGAAGAAACTGAAAGCGTTTCTGCTTCAGCAAAAGAATCAAGAAAGGAATCTATATCAGTTAGAATTTCAGAAATCATAACAGAAGCATCGGGAATAACTTATGATCCTGATTCGGCTTCCAATACATTCTTAGAATTAGGATTGGATTCTTTATCGCTCACTCAATTATCCGGAAGACTGAAAAAAGAATTTGATCTGCCTATCACTTTTAGACAACTCAACGAAGGATATCCTACTCCATCGCTTTTGGCAGATTATATAGATTTAAATCTTCCTGAAGAAGCTGAAAGTGAGATTAAAGAAAATGAAATTGTTTCTAATGAAATTCAGCCTTCTATGTTAACAAATGAAGCTCCATTATCTGTAAATCAAAATCAAACTTCATTAGAGCAAATTATACAGCAAATTCAGCTTTTGAGCCAAAAAGTAGATCAACTGCAAGGATTACAGCATTCATCTGCAAACGGAAATACTTCATTCGTCAATTTAAAAGTAAAACATTTTGATGCTCTTGCATTTAATCATGAAAATCGAGTCGGGACAAACGGATCAAATGGCGTTCATAAAAAAGAAAAAGCTTTTGACCTTTCCAAAATAAACGGACATCTTTTCATTGAAACTAATGCTGAAGAAAAGAAATATACCATAATGGCAAACGAACCACCTATTCACGGCAGTAAACTGGGACGGGACGAAAACGGAAATCCGGCATGGTTTATTGAAGACCCTGTTCAAAAAGGAAAGTTCAATAAAACGATGTTATTAGAATCAGATAAACATAATTAATAATTCAGATTGTCAATTTAAAAACTGTGCAATTACTTTTAAAAATAGAATTATGATAACAATGAAAAATAAATCTCAAATAAAAACTGAAACTGAAGTTCAATTTAATCCGTTTTTACCTGAAATTGAAAGAGTAATTCAAACCACAAATTCGCAGCAGGAAATATGGTCAGATTGTATTTTTGGAGGCAGTGATGCTAATAAAGCGTACAACTTGTCTGTTTCTATTAAATTGAAAGGCAACTTAATAATAGACACATTTGAGCAGGCCGTAAAAACATTAATTCAGCGTCATGAAGGCTTGAGATCTGCTTTTAGTCCAGACGGACGCTATATGTGTATTTACAGCGATATTGATTTTAAAATTTCACATAATAATTTTTCAGACCTTGATACAGCTGAAAAAGAACTTACAATAGAAACTTTGGTTAAAGAAGAAGTAAATGGACTTTTTGATCTTGTTAACGGCCCGTTATTCAGAATTAATTTGATTAAAATTGATGAATTTGAATATCTGGTAACCTTAACCATTCATCATATTGTTGGAGACGGACTAAGTGTCGATATTATATTAGAAGAACTTAGTATGCTTTATTCTGCTTATGTTGAAAATAAAAAACCAAACCTGCCAAATCCGGAACGTTTTAGTGAATATGCCGAAAAAGCAAATTCATTTATGGAAACAAATGAATACAAACAGCAGGAAAATTTTTGGCTTACTATTTATAAAGAATCGACTCCTACAATCGAATTACCGCTGGATTATCCAAGACCTTCTTTGCGAACTTATAATAGTAATCGTATTGATTTTCCTTATGATAATACGATGACCGATTCTTTAAAAAATATAGGAATAAGTGCTAATTGCAGTTTAGTGACTACGCTGCTTGCCGCATTTGAAGTTTTTTTATACAAAATCACGGGTCAAAATGATTTAGTTGTTGGGTTTCCTTCTTCGGGAAATACATTATACGATATGAAACAATTGGTTGGAGATTGTGCGAATTTGCTTCCTTTGCGCAGTAAAATTAATCCTGATATTACTTTCTTAGAATACTTAAAACAAAGAAATTCACAGTTATTTGATGCCTACGAACATCAGCAGGTAAGTTTTGGTCATCTTCTTAAAAGTTTGGCTATTGCCAGAGATTCTTCCAGAATTCCTTTGGTGCCAGCTGTATTAACCGTTGATATGAATCAGGATATAGAAAGTGAATTTTCATATGCCGGTCTTTCTCATGAACTTACAGTTAATCCTAGAGGATATGCAACTTTTGAAATTCAGCTTCATATTTTTAGAACCAAAAAAGGACCTATATTTCAATGGTCTTATAATACCACTTTATTCAAGCCGGAAACGATCAATCAAATGATGCAAACCTTTGAAGATATCATCCATAAATTAATAACTGGTGCAGATAAGCCTTTATCAGACATCCTTGGAAGTCATTATTTAGCTGATTATGAAGCTCTGAATAATACTGAAGTATCTTATCCGGATGTTTCCTTAACCGAATTATTTAAAAAACAAGCCGAACTTACGCCAAACAATATCGCCTTAGAATTTCATGAAACAAAAACTACTTATCTCGAATTACATCAAAAAGTAAATCAATTAGCTCATTATTTAAAAGCACAAGGCGTTCAGTCCGGAGATATTATTGCGGTTTCTGTTTCGCGCAGTCCTGAACTGCTTTATAGTTTGTTGGCCATAATGCAGTGTGGTGCGGCTTATCTTCCACTCGATCCTGAATATCCAAAAGGCCGTTTAGAATTTATGCTGAATGATTCCGGTGCAAAAGTTTTATTGACCAGCAAAACATTATTTGCATCCTTGCCATCATGGCCGATTACGCTTTTTATAGAAGATGCCATGGAATCCTTAAACCATTATGATGCATCACCGTTAACTTCTATTGTAAATCCGGATAGTATGGCGTATATACTCTATACCTCCGGATCAACAGGAAATCCAAAAGGTGTTCCTATTACTCATAAAAACTTGGTTAACTTACTTTGCAGTATGGCTTTAGAACCCGGTATTAGTGAAAACGACAGATTGCTGTCAATTACTACTATCTCTTTTGACATTGCGGGTCTTGAATTATATTTACCACTCCTTAAAGGCGCAACCTTAATACTTGCAGATCAGGAAACTGCGAGAGATGGACGACTTTTACTTGAATTAGTAAAAAAGGGAAATATCAGTTTTCTGCAAGCTACTCCCACAACATGGTCGATGCTTTTAGATTCTGGCTGGGATGAACCTTTATCGCTTAAGGCTTTATGCGGCGGTGAGGCAATGCCTGCAGATCTTGCCAAAGAACTTACAAGTAAATGTAATACGCTGTGGAATGTTTATGGCCCAACGGAAACCACGATTTATTCTGCTGTAAAACAAGTAAAAGCTGATGATACTTTAATAACCATTGGTAAACCTATTGCTAATACACAACTTTATATTATTGATGAGCAAGGACAGCTTGTCGCTCCGGGAAAAATTGGTGAAATAGCCATTGGCGGTGATGGCGTTGCAAAAGGATATTGGAACAGACCAGAACTTTCAGCAGAAAAATTTATTAAAAACGGTTTTTCGACTAATAAAGACAGCATCATTTATCGTACAGGCGATTTAGGAAGATTACTTCCAAGTAATGAAATAGAATGTTTAGGTCGTCTGGATCAACAGGTTAAAATTAGAGGACAACGTATTGAACCCGGTGAGGTAGAACATGCATTGCTGCAGCTTGACGGTATAAAATATGCTGTTGTATTAGCGAATGAAAACTTTCTTGTAGCTCATGTTGTTTCAGAATCCAGTATAGAAAGTGCCGAAACTCAAATTCCTTTATGGCGTGAAACTTTGGCCGCACGCCTGCCCGCACAATTAATGCCGCATGATTTTAATCTATTGGAGAAAATACCAACAACACTTAACGGCAAAATAGATCGTAAAGCATTATCTCAATATAAAACAAGCAAAATAATTGAATATACTGCTCCTCGCACAGAAGAAGAAAGTATTGTGGCAGCTATTTGGAAAGAAAGCCTTGGTTTAGAAAATATCGATATTTTTAGTGATTTCTTCGAAATGGGCGGACATTCTATTAAGGGAGTAAAAGTCATGATCGAAATAGAGAAATATACCGGAAAACGAATTCCGCTATCAGCATTATTTAAATATTCGACTGTTGAGAAATTTGCCAAACTGTTGAATACGGGTACCGAAATTTATTCTGATTGTTTAGTTCCAATAAGCCCAAGCGGACATAAAGTGCCTCTTTTTATTATTCACGGTGCCGGACTTAATGTTTTAAATTTTGTCAATTTGAGTAAACATTTTGATGACGATCAGCCTATTTATGCCATTCAGGGTATTAAACCTAAAGGGTTTGACGGTTGGTACGAATCCATTGAAGCTATGGCTGCTCATTATATTGATGCTATTATAAAAGTAAATCCAAAAGGGCCTTATGCTTTGGCAGGTTTTTCTTTTGGCGGAATTGTAGCTTTCGAAATGACCCGTCAATTAAAGGAACAAGGACGAAAAGTAAGCTTAACGGCATTACTGGACTCTTATGTGGATTCTTCTTATTATTATGGAAGTTACAGACGCAAACAACTCGTTAGATACTTTGATATTACACACAGAAGATTAGACTTTTTAAAGGAAATGTTATTGAGCTGGAAAGCTTTTAAAATGCGTATTAATGGCAAAAAAGAATATATCCTGAAAAGGCATTTTGGTAAAAAAGATGAAATGACCGAACAGGAAGAACTAGCGCTAAAAGAATTTATTGAAGCTGACAGCATGGTTAAAAAAATTGTGGATCGTTACCACCTTAAACCGCAAAACTTTGAAGTTGATTTATTTCGATCTAAAGATGACATTAATTACAGACTTGACCCAACACATCTTGGCTGGAAAAAAGCTGCGCTGGGAGGCGTAACCATTCATAATATCTCTGGGAATCATTTAGACATTGTAGCCCCGCCAAATGATATATTTTTAGCGAGATTACTTCAAGACATCTTAGATGAAAAAAATGAAAACATCTAAGCTCTTTATCTCTTTTTCGGATATAAAGGGCGTTACTTTGGTTTCTGGTAAAGAATATTCTTTAGATACTAGTGATATTATCATATATAGTATTTATCTGCCCAGTTTTATTGAATTTAAATCTAATTTATCGCAGTTTCTAAATTCTCCTGAACTCAAAAAAGCAAAACGCTTTTATAAGGAAATAGACCGGGACCGATTTATTATATACAGATCGATTTTAAAACTCATTTTAGGAGCTTACACAAAATCAGATATAAAAAATATTCATCTTGATTATGACTTTAATAAAAAACCATATCTAGCCTCACACCCGTGGCTGCACTTCAATATCTCGCATTCGGAAGATTATGCGGCGATAGCGGTTTCACATAAAAAAGTTGGGCTGGATATTGAATTTTTATCTAAAGATTTTAAATTTACAAACCTGCTTCCTGATATCTTTGATGATCATGAAAGATTATTGATTCAGAATGCTGATGATAAAAAAACCACTTTTTATACGTTATGGACACGCAAAGAAGCTTTTGTAAAAGCTTTAGGGAAAGGAATTGATGAAGATTTTAAATATATTCCCTGCACAGACGGACAGCATAATTTAGAATTTAAACTCGTAAAAAACACGCAGAACTGGCAGGTATATAGTTTTGATTTTGCCGAGCAGTATCTGGGCGCAGTTTCCTATGAAGGGCTTCCAACAACTTCAGACAATTTGTTATTATATATGATTCCTGATAGTATGGAAAATTTACTGGAAATGACCCAAAAAAGAAATTACTAATATTCTGTTTTAATATTTTCTGCAGTTTTATAAGATTTAAAAAACTTATAAGCTCTTTTTTCTGCATAAGAATACGTTGAGTTTCGCAGCGGAAAAGCGCAGTGTCCGCCATACTTTGGCGTTTCCAAATAAACATATTCGCTTTCTTGCGCAATTGCTCTTGGATAACATCTTTCACCTAAAAAAGGATCATCTAAAGAATTAATAATTAAGACCGGAGTGGTAATATTTTTAAGCGAAAATTCTGGAGAAACCTGCTGATAATAATCGTCACGACTTGCAAAACCATGCAACGGTGCGGTAAAATACTGATCAACCTCATCAAAAGAAGTAATTTTATCAATTTGATCACGGTTTATAAAATCAGGAAATTGTGCCGCTTTGTATTTCAGCTTTTTCTTAATATCGATTGTAAAGTTCTTTAAATAGACTCTGTTAAAGCCTTGTTTCAATATCTCGGCGCTTGTTGCAATATGCGTTGGCACAGAAATAGAAACTCCTGCTTTTATACGCTCATCGATTTTTGTCCATCCAAAATAATTCAGAAGCTGAACACCTCCCATTGAATATCCAATCATATAAACATCTTCAAATCCTTTTCGCAAAACAAACTGAACTACCTCATCCAAATCATCAACTGCTCCGTGATGGTACAATCTTGGCAAACGGTTCATTTCTCCTCCGCAAGTGCGATTATTCCACGCGAAAACTGAAAACCCTTTCTGTTGAAAATAAGCCGCACAGCTATTATTATACGTTCTTCGGGAATCTCCTTCTAAACCATGACACAGAATTACTGCTTTTTTAGGATCATTTATAATAAAATCGATGTTGATAAAATCACCGTCATTCAATTCCAGTTTTTCTCTTGTATATCCTGGAACATCAAACTTTTTAAACAACGCAGCATAAATAGTCGAAACGTGCCTGTTGCGATGAATAATAGAAGGAAAATTATATTCTGATTGTTCAATTACCGGCATGATTAAAAGTTTTTGAGTGGTTATACAAATCTAAGAAATGTATCAATATGTAATTAAAAACTTTCTTTTTTTATTTTATTAAAATGAAAAAATATTAAAAGAAATATAACGGAAACAATCTCGTGTTTACAAGTATTAAAAAATAAAAAACACTCGATTTGAGTGTTTATTTTTGTGAATTTAAGTTATCAAATCCAAACTTTTTAAATTTTATCAATTTCATTTTGAGCAACTTAAAATAAACGATCGTAAATCATCGCTAAATAATTTTCCGGTATTTCCTAAATACAACATATGACCTGATTCGTATTCTTTAAAAATAACTCTGTCTGGAGAAAATTTTGCTTTTTCGGTCGTTTTTTTGGCATAACCCACGGGCGTAGCTAAATCATAACTTCCTCCCGCTATAAATACTTTTAAATTTGGAGTTCTGCGTAAAACAACATTTAAATCGTCGGTAAAATCAGGACCTTCTTTAGTTTCTTTTCGTGCCCATTGCCATTGAAACGAAATATTTTTCCAATCAATAGTTTTATACGGATCCTGAATGTCAATGTTTAATTTTGAAGCTAATAACTCTCTAAATGCAGCCGTATATCCGGGAACGTATCTTGCCATTGACGGATCATCTGCAACCGGATCATTACCAGAATGCTCCAGCGGAAGATTGTATCTTGTATCGTATAATCCAATTTGTAAATTTTCTTTCGACAAAAGACTGTCTGCGAAAATTTTGGGAGCTATTTCAAGAGTTGACGAAAAAAAATCTTTGGACAATCCTGTGTATTTACAAAGTTTATCAATTATAACATTTTTTTCTGTTGTCGAAAGTTTTTGCTGATTATCCTGTAAAAGTGCATTCAAATACTCTTTTTCTGCAAATGCTGAAACTTCATTTTGAAACTCTCCGTAAGATAACGTTTTATCTATTTTATTATAATACCAGGCTGTTTTTGCTAAAGTGGGAAGTAATGATGCTGCTCTTTCTAATTTTGCATCCGATGTCAACTTTTTTAAAGGCGATTCCAGCGTAGTTCCCAGCATAATAATACCGTTTAATGTTATGCTTCTCATTACACCAGAATAGGTTACTCCGCCCATAAGTGCTCTGGGAAGAACGGAAACGCGCTGACTTCCATAACTTTCTCCAATAAGAAACTTGGGTGAATTCCATCTATTATTTTTTATCAGCCACTTTTCTATAAATTGCGCCATTGATTCAGCATCCTGATCAACTCCATAAAAATCTTGCGGTGTACCGGGAGAAATGATATGACTAAAACCAGTTCCGACTGGATCAATAAAAACTAAATCTGCTACATCAAGCAGACAATTTGTATTATTTTCTAATCCAAATGGAGGTACGTTAGATGAATTAATTTCGGGAGTTAATTTTACTTTCCACGGTGCAATGCTGCTCAAATGCAGCCAAATAGAAGACGATCCCGGACCGCCATTAAATACAAAAACGACAGGTCTGACTTCTTTATTTTTATTTTGTTTTATATAGGAAAAACTAAATACGCTTGCTATTACTTTATTATCATCATTTTTAAGAAATATTTCATCTGCAATTGCCGTAAAATTTAAAGGTTTTCCGTTAATATCAATAGTATGTTTTGTACTAAAGAAAAGCGTTTTTTTAATCACCAATTCTTCTTTTACATTTTCCTGACTAAAAAGGGACAATGACACTAAAGAAAAAAAAGTGATTAGAAAAAATCTTGCAATATTTGGCATGAAATAATTGATTTAAATGAGTAACAAAAATGGTTTATTTTTTTGAAAATTCGCGTCTAATTCTACTTAATGATGTATCGGTAACATTTAGGTAAGAAGCGATTTGTTTGAGCTGGGCAAATTGAAATACTTCTTTATTGGTCGTGATAAGATTCTCGTATCGGGCTTCACCGCTAAGATTAATTAATTCCAGCGCACGTTTTTTAAACATCATATATTCTTTAGCCAGCATTTTTACTCCATAAGCCCTAAACTCAGGAACGGTATGCAGCAATGCGTTTAATTGATCATAACTGATGGCAAAACCTCTGCAATCTGTAACCGCTTGTATATTTTCAGATGATTTGGTTTTTAAATAAAAAGATGACACTTCAAATACCACACTATCTTTTTGATAGAAATTTGTAGTGATTTCATTTCCATCAATATCATGCGTAAACGCTCTCATAAAACCGCTCTGCAAAAAGAAATAATGTTCATTTATTTTTCCTTCTCTCAGAAAAAATTCATTTTTTTCAATAGTAATTTCTTCAAAGAACTCTACCACCTCATCTAAAGTACGATCTGGAAATGGTAAATTTTTTATGATGTAATTTTTTAGTCCTTGTTTGTCCATTGGTTTCTTTGTTAATATTATACTCAACAGCTTCTTTACAAGACCGTTGCAGGTCAAAAATAATCAATTACCTAATAATTAGATAAAACACAATCTCAAATCACCTGAAAAAAAAGACACTATTAAGGGACAAATGAGAGACATTTTTTCTAAATATTTGAGAGATAAGAGTATAAAGTTATATCATTAGGAAGTTTTATCTTCGAAATAATTCTCTCTTTTCTTTTTTTGCTTGCATATATTGTTATACTTAACAAATTTGAAATTTCTTTAGTCGTTAAATTCATATAGATATAAGCAATATAACGCATATCATTTGATGTTAATTCAGGATGCCGTTTTCGAAGTCTTGCCAGAAAACCGGGATTTACTTCTTCAAAATGAAAAACAAATGTTTCCCATTCATTATCGCTTTTTAAATAATCTTTTAAATGTTTAATATGAATATCCAAACTGGAGATTTTCGAAAGTTTTGGAATATTTTCTATAGACATTATCAAATTATTAATAAGCTGATTTCTACCCGAAAGATATAATGCTCTCGTAGAAAGCTTCCTGTTTCTTAATTCAATTTCTTTATGAAGTAATTCCCGTTCACTATTCATTTCTTGAATTTGCTTTTCCAGTTCCAGATTTCTCCTTTGCGCTGTTAGCTTTTTCTGTCTTTGTATCAAAATCAGAAGCGTAAAAATGAGCAGGAATATTATATTTATTGAATAACAAAATTTATGTTCTTTTTGCAATTGCATAAACCAATCGTTTATTGTTTTTTTTTAAAACCGGTTACTGCTGCTATTTCTTCTATCATTATCTCTAACAATAGCCCAGCAACCGGTTTTTATTTATAAATTATATACTTCAATTTGATCTTAATTCAACAAGAATGAATTTACTTCCTGAGAAAAATCTTTAGAATACTGAAAAATCCCGCCATGACCAGAATCGCTCCAAAGTACTAATTTTGCATTCTGAATATTCTGAAGCATTATATAAGAATTGATCGAATCGACCATATTATCTTGATTTCCATTAACAATAAGCACAGGCTGCTTAATAGCTTTTAGCTGTGTGTTGTTTTCATCTGTTGCTAAACCATAGTTTATAATCGCTTTAGCCTGACTTGCAATTGTATCCTGACTCGTTGGTGAATCTCTGTCTATTTTTCTTTCGGATAATCTTTCTAAGAAAGCTTCACCTGCTTTGATACTGCTTGGCGTTTTGCTGAAAAAAAGATTAATCAATACTCTGTCTGGTCCATCAACAAAAGCTTTTTCTAAATGCGACTCCAGTTGCGCAATTGCTTTTCCTCCTATCGATCCTGTACCTGCCAATATAAGTTTATTCACCAATTCCGGATAATTTGCCGCTATCTCTTGTCCTATAAAGCCGCCAAGAGAAAAACCTAAAATATTAACCTTATTGTAACCTAAAGCGCGGATAAAATCTACAGCATCCTTTGCCATTTCCGTTACATTTTCAGGGGTTGTCCCGTTTGAACTTCCAACACCTCTGTTATTAAATAGTATTACTGGATAGTTACTCGCAATTGCATTTGTAACTTCAGGATCCCAATTGTCCATGTTTCCGGTAAAGTGTTGTAAAAAGATAACAGGGATGCCTTCTTTCTTGCCAAAAGAGCGATAAGTAAAATCAGCTCCATTTACGTTTATAGATTTTGTCGGCGCTGTTTTATGGGTAAATTCGCCCAATGCTAAAATATTTTCTTTTGTTTCCATTTGTTTTTAGATATTATTTATGATTAAGATAAGAACCATTATTTGCCGCTGAAAGCTCTATTCAAGGTTGTTATTGATTAACAATGATTCTTACCTGTACTTTAATTTAAGCTAGATTTATTTTGTTTCTACAGCAATGATTTGAGCCAAAACATGTGGGAACATAATAAAAGGTGTGTGACTTGACGGAAGAGCATATAATCTTTCTATACCTGCATCTTTTGTCATTTTTTGCTGAAGCGAATAACCTATTGTATGGTCATTTAGAGTGTAAACAAATACTTTACTGATTTTTCCAAATCTGCCCTCAGTCAAAGTTACCGGAGTAGCTAAAGGAGCTAATGGCTCTGGTTTTAAATTATTGCTTACATAATCTGCAACTTGTTTTGGAGCATCGGCAAGGAAAACATCAGCAATACCTTCTTTTTTTATGCTTGCAATTCCTGCTTTCTCATCTACAATAAGATTTTTTCCAACATGACTTTCTCCATCAGTTTGCGCAAGAGACAATAAGCTTTCTCCATTTTTTGGTACGTAAGCCGCAATGTAAACTACCTTTTTTATCTGAGGAGCAATGTCTTCTGCAACCTGACTTGCCACAATTCCGCCAAAGCTATGTGCAACAAGTACAACATTTTGTTTATTTCCGATGGCTTTTTTAACGTCTTCAACATAAAGCTTTAAACTAATCGCTGCAATTGCTGTATTATCGCTTCCATGTCCCGGAAGGTTAACCGAAATAACTGAGTTTCCACCAGCAGTTAAATCTTCTGAAACGTGCTGCCAATCATTTGATGATGACCATGCACCGTGAATAATTACAATTGTGTTTTCGTTTTTAGCTTTGTTCGTTTGTGATGAAGCTGTAATAGTTGTAAGCAATAGCACTGCTATTAATAAAATTGAATTTTTCATGATATATATTTGTTATTTGTTGATAATTAGTTTGATGCAATTTTTGTTAAGATTGATGATAAATCGTCTGGTTTTGAAAGGAATGGGCTATGTCCTGTATTTATTTCGTACACAGATTCGACTTTCCCTGCTGCAATCATTTTGTTTTGTAAATACGGTGACACCACATGATCCTGTAAAGTTTTGATGTATACTTTTTTAACTGATCCAAAATTTTTGTCAGTAAGCATTACAGGATTAATGAATGGAGTTAAAGGCTCTGTTCTGTAGTTTTTCAACACAAGGTTTTGAATTTCCGGAGTACCATCAGGAATAAACAAGTTCACGATTTGATCCTGCTTTACATCTACAATACCCTGATCATAATTAAAAATTAGATTACCAGTGATTCCAAGTTGAGAATCAGGATCCATATGTGCCAACTGATCTAATGTTTGGCCTGAAACCGGTAGATAAGCGGCAACATATACCAGTTTTTCAATTTTCTCAGGCATCGCTTCTGCCACAGAAGAAATTATCATTCCGCCCAGACTGTGACCTACTAAAATAACTTTCCCGTCTATTGTTGAAAGCGCGTTTATTACTTTTTCTTTATAAACATCTAGTGTTATTTGACTTGGAGAAGTTTGATCAGCACCGTGTCCCGGTAACTCGACAACAACAACTTTGTTACCTTGTTTTTCAAGATTGGCTTTAACGGACTGCCAAACAAAAGGAGCCTGCCATGCACCGTGAACCAGCACATAATTTTTAGGTTTTTCAGGCTGTGCATCATCATTTGAACAAGATGATAATATTATGACACATACGGCCATTACGAATTGAATCAATTTGAATTTTTTCATGATTGTAATTTTAAAATGTTATTTGTGAAATGTGTTTTATTTAGCTTCTAAAGCTATAATTGAAGAAAGTATTTGAGGAAATACTATAAACGGAGTGTGGCTTGAAGGAAGAGAGTAAGTTTTTAAGATTCCTGCATTTTCAACCATTTTTTGTTGAAGTGAATATCCTATAGTATGGTCATTTTGACTGTGAACATATACCTTAGCCACTTTACCAAAATTAGCATCACTTAATGTAACTGGAGTTGATAATGGAGCTAAAGGTTCTGGTCGTAGATTATTAGTTACATACTCTGCAACTGGTTTTGGAGCATCGGCTAAAAAGACATCCGTAATTGCTTCTTTAGTAATAGAAGCAACTCCCGCTTCCTCATCTACAATAAGATTTTTACCTACATGACTTTCTGAATCCATTTGTGCAAGTGACAATAAACTGTCTCCATTTTGAGGAACAAAAGCAGCAATGTAAATCAGTTTTTTGATTTGTGGAGCAATCAATTCTGCTACTTCGCTTACCACAATTCCGCCAAAACTATGACCTACAAGGGTAACATTTGTTGTGCTGCCAATCGCTTTTAAAACTTCATATACATAAAGTTGTAAACTAATATTCGATACGGGTGTTTGATCAGTTCCATGACCAGGAAGATTTACAATAATTAGATTGTTTTCTGGAGAGTTAAGATAACCCGCAACATGATGCCAGTCATTAGCAGATGACCATGCTCCATGAACAATTACAATTGTGTTTTTACTGTTTGATGATAAAGAATTTAATTCGTTCTGTGTGTTTGTTTTTTCGGTTTCCATAATATTGTTTGTTTAATACTATGCAAAGAAAGAGCGAATAAAACCTGCAGCACTTGTCTTGTGACAAGTAATGAAATTATGTCTGTTTTTTTATTATGATTTAAAAATGAAGGTTTTAGACTATAGGATTCTAGCCATAAAAAAAGCCTGTAAAGTTAAGCTTTACAGGCTTTTTAATACTATTAGTTTATTATTCAGTACATTAATTACCAATTCTTTTTATCAGAACTTACGATAACTGTTTGTTTTGGACTAGCTTAATCTACAGCTTTCATCAGTATTTCTTCATTCCATTTAAAACCAGTGATTTTTTTTGTTTTAGAATCTTTTATGAATTTAAAATTTGTATTATTTTCTGCAACAAAAAAACTAGAATCATCTATGAAATGAATTTTCCACATACGTTTTCCTAAATAATCATTCTTAATAATATTAAGATAGATTCCATCTGCTTTTTTAATTACTGAATAAACATTATTTTCAATGGTATATGTACCTAAATAAGATTGTAAGTCTTCGTTTTTAATAAAAAACTCTTTTTTAATTTCGGGAGTATATGCATTTTGCCATTGATAAGTTAAGGCGACACTTCTGATAATTTCATTAAATAGTGCAGTATCATATGTATTTGTCATCACTACTACACCATTACCTCCTTCTATAGTGCCTATGTACTGACTTACAAAGCCTTCATCTACACCCCCATGTTCAAAAGTTTTTACACCATTTTTATCTATTATAAATACCCCTAAAGCTGATTTGTCATCTATATAAGGGGTAAGTCTCACCTTAGTCATTTCTTTTGAAAGGACTTTTTCGGATTTTCCAAGTAAAGAAAGTTGAGTGTCAATCACATATTTTGCTAAATCTTCAGAAGTAGTCCAAAGTCCTGCTGCGGCTTGTTCTGGATAAATATGGTACTTTCCTTTTACAGCCTTTCCATCATTGTAATAGCCTGTTGCTAAATTTTGTTTCAATTCTAGTGGAGGCTGAGTGTAAGAACTATTAGTCATATTTAAAGGTTTCAGCACATTTTCCCACATATATTCATCATAAGGTTTTCCTGTTACGTCTTGAATAATTAATTGGGCAATAGTTGTTCCTCCACCTGAATATTCATATTTAACAGATGGCTCATACATAGAACGAATAGCTTCTGAATTAGCAGGCTTTTGTCCATTTAATATTTGTATAATAGTTGGAATTGTATCCCCATATTCATATCCGTCGAACCCATGAACTGTTAAGCCGCCAGTATGACTTAATAAATTGGCAATTGTTATTTTTTTGCCTTTAGATAAAGAGTCATAAGGAAATTTCCAAGTTTTTAAGTAATCATTTATATCTGAGTCTAAATTTATTTTACCTTCTTGTACTAACTTTAATACGCCAACTGCATTTAGAGATTTACTATTTGAACCTGCCTGAAATAAAGTTTTATCTGTCACAGGTTTTTGTTCTAAACTGTCTGCCCAACCATAACTTTTTGTCCATTCAGTTTTATAGTCTTTAATAACTGTAATACTAATTCCATTGGCGTGGTAAAATTTCATTCTTTCTGCCAAAGTCCATCTTTTAGGATTACCTTCTATTTGCATCCATGCCGAAAGATTATTTTCAACCTGATTAATCTTTGACTGTATTTCTTTTGAATATTTTTTTGGAGATTGCCCATGCAATTGACATATTTGGACATACAAAAAAACAATTATAACAACTGATTTAATTTTTTTACTGTACAGATTCATTTTGAGATTAAATTGTTTGAATTAGCATTTTAAATTGGTATCGAACTATTCTTAGAGGCTGCATTCAAATATATTGAATATAGATTTATTTTAAGCTAATATGAGATTATCTTTATTATTCTGGTGGGTTATTTCATGCTAATAGTTCTTGTAACCAAAAACTATTTTATAGAAAACTTCAAACATTGCACTATAGATTTTATAAACATAAACAGATTCGGGATAAAATATAAAAAGACAAACAAGACTGTTATTAAAATTAAAACTCCATGGTGAGGTCCGAACTAATCTCACCTGAAAATACTACTTTTGTAAAAAATAAAAAATCTTGATAAGGTTTTTGAACCATAATAAAGTCTGAGAATATATATTCTCAGACTTTATTATTTTATAGTAGCTGTAGAAGGATTCAAACCATCGACCGTCCCGTTGGAAATCGGGATAATCTATCGAGTTGAGCTAGGCTAGTAAAAATTAATCTAGTACAAAACAAAAAAGCCACTCGATTTGAGTGGCTTTTCGTGAACGCAGAAGGATTCGAACCTTCGACCGTCCCGATTGGAAATCGGGATGCTCTATCCAGCTGAGCTACGTTACTAAAAACCAATCTAGTACAAAACAAAAAAGCCACTCGATTTGAGTGGCTTTTCGTGAACGC
>NZ_CAIJDE010000047.1:134632-186187 GCF_903819335.1 Flavobacterium panici
CAGCTGAGCTACGTTACTAAAAACAAATCTAGTACAAAACAAAAAAGCCACTCGATTTGAGTGGCTTTTCGTGAACGCAGAAGGATTCGAACCTTCGACCGCCTGCTTAGAAGGCAGGTGCTCTATCCAGCTGAGCTATGCGTCCATTTTCTTTAACTTTTAACTTAACCTTTTGACCGTCCCGATTAAAAATCGTGATGCTCTATCCAGCTGAACTATGCGTCCATTTATTTTAAAACTTTATCGCTTAAAGTTTTAGTCGGGGTGGCAGGATTCGAACCTGCGGCCTCCTGCTCCCAAAGCAGGCGCGATAACCGGGCTACGCTACACCCCGAATTAGACATAGATTTGTATCTGTGGTCTTCCCGATCTCAATCGGGACACGATAACCGGGCTACGCTACACCCCGTGGCAAAAATTAAGCGGAGAGACAGGGACTCGAACCCTGGCGACGGTTACCCGTCGACAGATTAGCAATCTGCTCCATTACCGCTCTGGCACCTCTCCAAGCTCAAGAAACGTGTTCTGTTTTGCGGTTGCAAATGTAAGACAACATTCCATTTCTCACAACTATTTTTTCGCTTTTTTTTAAGTTTTTTTAATCTTTTCTCTAAAACACTTCACAATCAAACGAATAGAATTAACAAAAAATTCATATTCAATTTAAAATCCATTCCAATTGACGCAAAATTTGAATTTATTCAAATAAAGAGTAAATTTGCTACATTAACTAATATTAAACAGAAAATGAACAAAAGAGTTGTTATCGTTTCTGCCGTTAGAACACCTATCGGAAGTTTCATGGGAGGGTTATCTACCGTACCCGCACCACAATTAGGAGCTGCTGCCATAAAAGGAGCCCTTTCAAAAATTAACCTAGACCCAAAATTAGTTGATGAAGTTTTCATGGGGAACGTAATCCAGGCAGGTGTTGGACAAGCTCCGGCTCGTCAGGCTGCCCTTTTTGCAGGACTATCAAACGAAGTTGCTGCCACAACAGTAAACAAAGTTTGCGCCTCTGGAATGAAAGCTGTAATGTTTGGCGCACAGGCAATCGCTTGCGGTGATGCAGAAATTGTAGTAGCGGGTGGAATGGAAAGCATGAGCTTAATTCCACACTATGTACAAATGCGTGCCGGAAACAAATTTGGCCCTGCAACAATGCTCGACGGAATGCAAAAAGATGGTTTGACAGATGCTTACGATAACAACGCAATGGGAGTTTGCGCTGATTTATGTGCAACTGAATACAACATCAGCCGTGAAGAACAGGATAATTTCGCAATTCAGTCTTATGAAAGAAGCGCAAAAGCCTGGGATGCCGGAAAATTTGACAATGAAGTCGTTCCTGTTGAAGTACCGCAAAGACGCGGCGAACCAATTATTGTTTCTAAGGACGAAGAATATACCAATGTAAAATTGGATAAAATCCCTTCGTTAAGTGCTGTTTTCACAAAAGACGGAACAGTTACTGCTGCTAACGCCTCAACAATCAACGACGGTGCTGCAGCTTTAGTTTTAATGTCTGAAGAAAAAGCAAATGCTTTAGGTTTAAAACCTTTAGCTTACATAAAAGGCTATGCCGATGCTGCACAAGAACCAAAATGGTTTACTACAAGTCCGGCAAAAGCATTACCAAAAGCTTTAAACAAAGCAGGAATTGCAATTGGAGATGTTGATTTTTTCGAATTCAACGAAGCATTCTCAGTTGTTGGTCTTGCCAATTCAAAAATCTTAAACCTTGATAACGATAAAGTAAACGTAAACGGTGGTGCAGTTTCATTAGGACATCCTCTTGGTTGTTCAGGAGCTCGTATTATTGTAACTTTACTAAACGTTTTAGAACAAAACAATGCTAAAACCGGAGCGGCTGCAATTTGCAATGGCGGCGGCGGTGCCTCTGCAATTGTTATCGAAAGAGCTTAAAATAATATTTCATTAGGAGTTATTAGAAATTAATAACTCCTAATTTTTAACTAATACATTATCTAAATGTTCGGAATCTGCAATCTTGCCATAGTACCCGTTCGATCTGAGCCTAGTGACAGAAGTGAAATCGTTACACAACTTTTGTTTGGCGAACACATCGAAATTTTAGAACGCCAAAATCAATGGGCACGAATAAAAATTCAGTTTGATGATTATATAGGCTGGGTAGATTCTAAACAATATCAGATAATTTCTCAGGAGCAGTACAATCAGTTAAGTAAAGAAGCCATTATTTTGAATGCAGATTTGATTGACTATATCACTGCGCCTAACAATCTATTGCTTCCAATTCCGCTTGGAGCCTCTTTATCTTTTCTAAACAACAGCGAAATCAATACTTCAAATTTTGATTTTGAGGGAACCAAAACAAGCGGCATAAAACCAAAAAGCGCCTTAATAAATACTGCTTTCATGTATTTAAACGCACCATATTTATGGGGTGGAAAAACACCATTCGGAATCGATTGTTCCGGTTTTACACAAATGGTTTACAAACTAAACGGATATAAAATTCATCGTGATGCTTCACAACAAGCACTCGAAGGTGAATCTTTAAGTTTTATTGAAGAAAGTGAAGTTGGCGACTTAGCCTTTTTTGACAATGACGAAGGCAACATCATACACGTTGGAATCATTATGGAGAATAATTACATCATTCACGCAAGTGGAAAAGTACGTATTGACCGTTTAGATCACACCGGAATTTACAATCCAGAATTAAACAAGCACACTCACAAACTACGTGTAATTAAGAAAATCATTTGATTTTTAAATTAAGGAATTATGAGATTTTTTGATTTTCTGTTAAAAACCAAATCTAGTAAATCAAAAGATTTTATAACCCCTAGTTTTTCTAGTTCAGTTGAAAAAGCAATACTATTTATTGACTCATCAGAAAAAAGTCTTGATGGAGATACTTTATTTGAAAAGTTATCTGAAATTTGCGAAAACAACTTTGAAGCTCAGGAAATATATTTATTTCTTCCTATTGCCTTTGTTAGATTATTTCTTCCAAAAGTAAATTGGAGTTATACTTATAATGAGATTGATTCAAACGGAAAAGAAACAAAAAAAGCATTTGAAAATACAGAATCATATCAAATAATACTTCAAGTCTCAGAAAAACATTTTCAAAAACTATCTCGAGAGACTATTATAAAAATTGCTGGAAGAAGTGCAGAATTTAATGTAATGAATCAGTTACTTCTCGATAATAAAAATGCCAAACCAGAAGATATAAAACTATCAGAAACTACAATAATTAGATAATTTTCTATTCACAGATATAAAAAATCATTTTTAATCCAATAAATCTGTGGCAAAAAAAACATAAAAATCGTTTAAATCCGCGTCATACGCGTGCCCAATCACGCACTAATACGAATCGTCTTTCTAAATTCCGAAGGACTATTCCCTCTCTGTTTTTTAAAGAATTTATTAAAATGGCTTTCATCCGTAAAACCAAATTCATACGCAATTTCATTAATACGTTTATCGCTGAATTGTAAACGATGCTCAATCAATTTTGTTTTATAATTGCTGATATATTGCTGCATGGTTTCGCTGGCATGTTTTTTAAAATAACGGCCTAAATACGTATTCGAAATTCCGAAATAATCACTTATAGATTCCGCTTTAATCTTCTCAGGATAATAAATATTCGTTTGAATATATTGCAAAATATCCATCGCTCTGGCTTCAGAATTAATATTTACCTGCTCCGGTAAATACTTCGCAATATTTCTTGCCACAATAATAATCAACGTATTAACCAATTGCTGAATCAATTCTTTATTATAAACATCCTTATCCTGATGTTCACGAATAATAGCCTCCACCATTACTTTCACCAAACATTTATCAGCATGATTTTTTAAAATACAACCCGGCTGATGATTAGCATTTTGCAGAATATATTCTAAACGCTGAATATTCTCGTTTTGCAGACTGGAATTTTTCAAATAAATATCATTAAACCTCAAAAAGAAAAACTTCGTTTCGGTTTCAATTGTAAAATTATGGCAATCCTCAGGCGTCAATAAAAACATATGTCCCGCATCATATTCAAAAATATTTTTGTTGATACACTGCGTTCCAGTTCCGCCTAAAATATAAACCAATTCAAAGAAATTATGACGATCTCCAACATCCGGATATTCACCCAATGTTTCAAAAGATACAGTAAACGGTTCGTATAAATTTTCTTTTTTCATAATCTGCAACAATTAATTCAGGATGCAAATATACCTAAAAAAGACAAATATATACAATTTAACACTAAAAAAAATGGTATAATTTTGTCAAATAATTTTAAGATATCAATTTTAACATCATGGAATATAGAAAATTAGGCAACTCAGAACTTGAATTATCAACTATAACTTACGGTGCATTTGCCATTGGCGGAA
Source organism: Flavobacterium panici (assembly GCF_903819335.1). Lineage (GTDB taxonomy): Bacteria > Bacteroidota > Bacteroidia > Flavobacteriales > Flavobacteriaceae > Flavobacterium > Flavobacterium panici. The sequence goes on from NZ_CAIJDE010000047.1 coordinate 139,030, forward strand.
ACATGTGGGGCGGAAACGAAAAGAAAGATTCAATCGACTCTATTCACGCATCAATCGCTCACGGCGTAACCACAATTGACACCGCTCCTTTTTACGGATTTGGTTTAAGTGAAGAAATGATTGGCGAAGCTTTAAAATCTCAAGATCGTTCAAAAGTACAATTGTTAACCAAATTTGGTTTGGTTTGGGACGGAAGCAATAACGGAAAAGGCGATTTCTTTTTTGATGCCGACGATAACGGAAAAAAATTACCAATTTATAAATACGCTTCAAAAAACAACATCATAAAAGAAGTTGAAGAAAGCTTAAAACGTCTTCAAACAGATTATATTGACTTATTGCAAATTCACTGGCCGGACTCCACTACTCCAATTCAGGAAACTATGGAAGCTATGGAAATTCTTATTCAACAAGGAAAAATCAGAGCAGCCGGAGTTAGTAATTACAATGCTGAACAAATTAAAGAAGCGCAAAAAACAATTCAGTTAGCTTCAAACCAAGTTCCTTTTAGTATGCTGAATCAGGCAATTCAAACTGATTTAGTTCCGCTTACAATTCAGGAAAACATCGGAATCATTGCTTACAGTCCAATGGAAAGAGGTTTGCTAACCGGAAAATATTTCACCGACAGTAAATTAAAGGATAACGATCATAGAAATGGTTATTTCGGTCAATTCGATCTTCAAAAAGTAAAAACTTTGGTAGAAGAATTAAGTTCATTGGCAAATGCAAAACAGATGTCAATTTCACAATTGGTTTTACGCTGGACAACTTTACAAAAAGGAATTACAATTGTTTTAGCCGGAGCAAGAAATGCAGAACAAGCTATTTCAAACGCAAAAACAATGGATTTCGATTTATCAGCTTCAGAATTGGAATTTATTAATCAGGCGATTTCGAAACTGAAATAATTCTAAACACATAGAAACATAGTTTTTAGGAATCTTAAAAAAGGCGTTTCACTTGCATTAACAAACATAGTCAACACAATATTGTCATTTCGAGGAACGAGAAATCTGCGCCAGAAACTCTACAAAAATTTGAGAACTATGTGTGAGAAACTAGTTTCTTTCAATTACCTTTTTTAGAAAAGAAAAATCTATGTCTCTATGTGTTTCAAAAAAAATCTCAAAAAATTAAATAATTTAGAATTTGGGCGTGTCCCTTCGGGGCGGGCTTTCGGCTATATCTTTTATTCCGCTATCGCTTCATAAAAGGATACCGCCTCTATCCCTCACGCGTCCCGAATTCATCAGAAAAAAAAGTAAAATGAAGAAAATATTTATCATCAACGGAAGTCAAAATTTCGCACATTCAGGCGGAAAATTCAATGAAACCGTTACCGATTGGACAATCGAATACTTAAAGAACAGTAACAAATTTGAAATAAAAACAACCGACATCAAACAAGATTTTGACTTAGAAGAAGAAGTTGAAAAATTTGTTTGGGCAGATGTTGTAGTATATCACACACCGGTTTGGTGGTTTCAGTTACCAAATCTTTTCAAGAAATACATCGACGACGTTTTTACAGCCGGACACAACAAAGGAATTTACAAAAGCGACGGAAGAAGCCGGGTAAATCCTGATATCAATTACGGAACAGGCGGACAATTACACGGACGCAAATATATGCTGACCACAAGTTGGAATGCACCTGCAACTGCCTTCACACTTACGGGAGAATTCTTCGAAGAAACATCTGTAGATCAAGGAGCTATGTTTGGTTTCCATAAAATGAATAAATTTGTAGGTATGGAAAAATTAAACAGTTTCCATTTCCACGACGTTGAAAAAGGTGCAACTGCAGAAAACATTGTCATCTTCAAAGAAAATTACACCAAACACTTAGAAGAAACTTTTAAAACCTTATAATCATGATCTCTATCACCGCAATTATAAAAAGCAAACAGGAAAACATTGAAGAAGTTAAAAACCTGATTCAAAATCTGGTTACACAAACCAGAAAAGAAGAAGCCTGCGTTCGTTATGATCTTCACACAACTGATAATGTTTTCATTATTTGGGAAGAATGGAAAGATCAGGCCGGACTTGATATTCACAACAATCAGCCTTATTTATTAGACTTTATTGCAAAAAGCGAAGCCTTAACTTCTGCACCAATTCAGGTTTACAAAACAATCCAAATTCTTTAATTAAGTAAAGCTATGAAAGCACTTTTCACAAATACATACGAATCTGAATTCGCAAAAACTGAGATTGAAAAACCAACTCCTAAAAAAGGAGAAGTTTTAGTTAAAATACACGCAAGTGGCGTAAACCCAATCGATAACAAAATCCGACTTGGACTTTCACCTTATGCATCACCTGTTTTACCAGCTGTTTTAGGAACAGATCTTGCCGGAGTAATTGAAGAAATCGGTGAAGGCGTAACAGAATTTAAAGTTGGTCACGAAGTTTACGGACTTGCAGGCGGCGTTTTAGGTTTACAAGGAACTTTAGCAGAATACACCGCTGTCGATGCAGATTTATTGGCTATAAAACCAAAAAATCTAAGCATGAAAGAAGCTGCAGGAATTCCGCTAGTATTGCTTACCGCTTGGGAAGGTTTAATTGACAGAGCGAAAGTTCAAAAAGGTGACAAAGTTTTGGTTCACGCCGGAGCTGGCGGCGTTGGTCACATGGTCGTACAACTGGCTAAAATTTTTGGTGCCGATGTATATGCAACGGTTTCTTATCAAAAAGCAGAAATTGTAAAATCGTATGGAGCAACTGCGATTGATAAAAACACACCCGTTGAAGATTATGTAAATCAATACACAAACGGAAAAGGTTTTGATATTATTTACGACACCCTTGGAGGTCAGTCTCTTGACGATTCATTTAAAGCCATTCGTCATTACGGGCAAATTAGCAGCTGTTATGCTTTCGGAACACATACTTTAGCAACAAGTTCACTTCGTTCAGCAAGTATTCACGGTGTTTTCGTTTTACGTCCAATGATTGGCAACGAAAACCGAAAACATCATGGAGATATTTTAAAAGAAACAACAAAATTAATTGAAGAAGGAAAGCTAAAACCACTAATTGATTCTAGAACATTCAATTTAGACAATGCAATGGAAGCTCACAAAGCTGTAAGCGACGGTTCTGCAATTGGAAAAATTGTTGTAGATATTATTTAAGTTTTTTTTGCCACGAATTACACGAATTTTCACGAATTATTTTTTTTAACTAGAGAAATAAAAATTCGTGGAAATTAGCGTAATTCGTGGCAAACTTTTTATTTAATTCCGCCAAAAGCGCCAAAACACATATTCTTATGTAAAATCTCTACGCTTTTGAAACCCACTTTTTTCATCAAATCCAATTGATAATTCATTGATCTTGGGGTATCTTCTTTGGCAATATAGTCAAATACATTTTGACGATATTCAGCTCCGCCAATTCCTTCTAAATATTCACCATATCGCTGCCAGGTATATTCATTTAATAATTCTGTTTCCTGCGTAATTAAATCTGAAATCATAAAACAACCGCCCGGTTTTAATAATTTAAACAACTTTGTAAAAGTAGTTTCCCAATCTTCATCATCTCTCAAATGATGCAAAACTGCTCCGGCCAAAATAATATCAAAACTATTTTCTTCTAAATCTACTTCCCGAATATCACCTTGTTTAATTTCAACTTTCCCGTTTGTTTCTGCTGAAACCCTTTCAAAAGCTTTATTCAACATTGGCAAACTTAAATCGACCAAAGTGCAGTTTAAATTTGGCAATTTAGACAACATCATTAAAGTATAATTTCCGGCACCGCAGCCAATATCTAAAACATGAGTAGCATTTGGAACAATTCGTTTTGAAGCTTCCGTAATTAATTCTAACGAAACTTTAGCGTCAATTGTAGATAATTGTCCTGTTTCTAAATTCGAAAATCGTTCGACATCATTGTCAAACCTTTCTCTGATCTCTGTAATAGTTGATTTTTTCATAACTTTTGTTTTTTGTTGGGCCACGGGTTTTACGGATTAAACGGATTTACACTGATTTATTTTTTATTCAAAACTTAAATAATATAATCTGTGTTGACCAGTTTCATCCGTAAAACCCGTGGCCCATATATTTTTTTTCAAAACTATCCTTTTCATAAATACTTTAAAAATACTATTTTTATCAATTAATAATACCTTTAAAGTATCATGGAATTACGTCATCTAAAATATTTTTTGGCTGTAGCCGAAGAACTGAACTTTACCAAAGCCTCAGAGAAACTGTTTATTTCGCAGCCGCCATTAAGCCGTCAGATTATCGAGTTGGAAGAAGAACTTCAGGCGAAGCTTTTCATTCGGAACAATAAAAAAGTAGAATTAACCGAAGCCGGAAAATATTTTGAAAAAGAAGTCAAAACGCTTTTTCAGAACTTGGAACGGATTTCTTTAAAAACAAAAAAGATTGCCGAAAATGTTTCAGGCGAATTCAGGATTGCTTATATCAGTTCAATCTATTCGGCAGTTATTTCAGATTTAATAAAACATTTAAAAATACAATTTCCGTATGTAAATTTCAAGCTTTTTGAAGTTTCTACCACAAAGCAAATCGATGCTTTAGAACAAGGAAAAATCGAAATGGGAATTATACGTTCTCCCATAAAATCTCCTAAAATAAAATCACATTTATGGTTTCAGGATGGATTTTCAATTGTATTCAATAAAAATAACATTCAACTAAAATCAGAAAAAGAGATCTTGAATTTAAAAGAGGAAACTTTTGTATTCTTCAATAAAGATTATGCACCACATTATCATGAAGTTTTATTAGAACTTTGTGCTTTTTATGGCTTTACGCCGAAGATAATTCATGAAGCGAATAACATTAATTCAATCGTACAATTAGTCAAAAACGGATTAGGGATTTCGATTGTTCCTTCGAATATTGCCAAAAACAATCAAGATCCGGAAATAGGTTTTATCGAATTAAAAAAAGTCAATTTACGAACAGATGTTTCGATTATCACATCAAAAGAAGACGAATCTGAAATTACAAAAGCTGCTGTTAATTTTTTGTTGAATAAGAGCGGTTTGCGCTAAGTTTTGTGTTAAAATTAATCTCGCAAAGTCGCAGAGTCGCAAAGTTTTTTATTTAATATTTAATGGTATGCCCAAAGTTTGTCATTTCGACGAAGGAGAAATCTTCGCGAGAAGCTCGGCAAAGATTGGCTTACGTTGTGGAGTTACTTGCGAAGATTTCTCCTTCGTCGAAATGACATAAAATGAGAAAAAAATCCTTTTAATCTTTTTAATCTGTGGCTAAAAAAAACTTTGCGCCTCTGCGTCTTTGCGAGATTAATCAAAACTAATTAGTGGAAATTTGTGTAATTCGTGGCAAACAAAAAATCGTTACAATTTATCACACCAATCTCACCCATAAAAACAGAACTTTTAAATACCTTAGCAAATTATAATTCTACAAAATAAAATCAATAAAAATGGCTGAACAATCTTCAATTCAGTGTCCAAACTGCGGAACTCCTATCGATGTCAATGATGTTTTAAAACATCAGTTGGAAGATAGCATACGCAAAGAATTTCAACAGAAAGCTACCATCCAAAATAAAGAATTAGAACTTAAAAACGAACAGTTCGAAAAAGCAAAAGCCGAATTTGAAGCCAAAAAGAAACAGGAAAACGAACTTTTTGCCGAGCGATTGGACCGAGAAAGAAAAATAGCCGAAAAAGAAATTTCTGAAAAACTTAAAATTAAACTCGAAGAAGAAAATAAAGACCGTTTGCTTTTAATGGAAAAAGAACTCTCTGAAAAGTCAGAAAAAATCAGAGAATTAAATAAAATGGAAGGCGAAATTGCAAAATTACAGCGTGAAAAACTGGAAATGAAAGAAGCAATTGAAGCCGAAGCGCAAAAGCAACTCAACGCTACTTTAGTTTTAGAACGTGACAAAATCCGTAAACAGGAAGAAGAAAAAAACGAACTAAAAATCAAAGAATACCAAAAACAATCTGACGATCAAAAAAAGCTGATCGAAGAAATGAAACGCAAGCAGGAACAAGGTTCTATGCAGTTACAAGGCGAAGTAATGGAATTAGCAATTGAAGAATGGCTGGCAAATAATTTCCCGCTTGACAGCATTGATGAAATAAAAAAAGGCGCAAATGGTGCTGATTGCCTTCAAATTGTAAACACGCGCGAATTGCAAAATTGTGGTTCAATTTATTACGAAAGCAAAAGAACAAAAGCTTTTCAGCCTTCCTGGATCGAAAAGTTCAAAAATGATATTAGAATCAAAAGAGCCAATATTGGTGTTTTAGTAACTGAAGTTATGCCGGCCGGAATGGAACGTATGGGAATGCGTGACGGTATCTGGATTTGTACGTATGAAGAATTTAAAGGTTTAAGCGCCGTTTTACGTCAGTCACTAATTCAGGTAAGTCAGGCCGTTCAGGCACAAGAAAATAAAGGCGATAAAATGTCGATGTTGTATGACTTTTTAACCAGCAACGAATTCCGTTTACAAATTGAAGGAATTGTAGAAGGTTTTACACAAATGCAAGGTGATCTTGATGCAGAAAAAAGAGCTATGCAGAGAATCTGGAAACAGCGTGAAAAACAAATCGAAAAAGTAGTTCACAATACTTTAGGAATGTACGGATCGATTCGTGGAATTGCTGGAAATGCGGTTCAGACTGTACGAGCTTTAGAATTGGATTTTATTGAAGGTGATGATGAAGATCCTAAAGAATTATTGGAATAACAATGTGAGATGGCACGCAGATTTAACGGATTCGCTTACGCGAAAACACATATGTGCACAGATTTTTTGATGAGAATTAAACACAATCTTGTCATTTCGAGGAACGAGAAATCGCACTCGAAACTCTACAAAGATTGGCGAATTTCTTTGCGGAATTACTAGTGCGATTTCTCGTTCCTCGAAATGACAAAATAAAAAAAGGCTTCTATTAATTTCGAAGCCTTTCATTTTTAATTAACCTTTTTTAAAGGACATTGTAAGTCCAAACTGATTAGAAAGGTAAAGTTTGTTATTTTCAATAGAGTAACCAGAAGTTGTTCTTAATAACTGCATAAATTCACCTTCTTTTTTTGCATCACATTTTTTAGTTTCTGATGTAAGATTAGGAAACTTAAGTTTTCCGGCTCCATCAGATTCTAAACTTCCTTTAATACCGTTGCATCCTGTTGAACCGGAAAAACTAGATGAAGACATTTCTAATTTTGGAGCATTAGAAAAATCTTTTTCAGTAATTACTTTTCCGTTTAAGTTTTCTAAAATCCAGGTTTGTTGTAGTTTCTTTTCGATTGCGTTTTCGTTAGTCGCAGCTGTAGAATTTGTAGTCTTACTTGACTTGCAGCTATAAGCTAATGAGACTGCAATAAACAACATTAAAATCTTTTTCATGTAAAATAAATATTTATAAGTTTTATTTTACAAAAATATTCCAGCTTTAAGTCATCTTTATGTTACTATAAGTTATTTTTAAACCATTCTAAGACATTTTTAAAATTCAAAATCATCAATCTACTTTCTTAAAAACCAAAAGTTTACCCGAAGGATTTGATAAAGTCAACCTATTATTTTCAATACTATAAGTAGTCGTATTTTGAAGAGCTTTAGTAAACTCACCTTCTTTATTCCCCGGCGCACAAGCCATTAAGGTCGAAATAACTTTGGAGAATCGAAGTAAATTCTTTTCATAAAAAACAGTTCCGCTGATTGCATTACAACCGCCGTAACCCATAAATTTATTTTCAGAAGAGTTGATTTCGATTCTTGGCAATTCTCTTTGAAAATCGGTTACAAAAACTTTAAAACCGTTGAGTTCTTCCAGAACCCAAATATCATGTAAACGATAATCGGTATTGTACTTTCCACATCCGCCGATCTTTTTAGTTTCTAATTCAGTATTATTTTTAATTTCTATGGAAACTTTATAAGGTGAAATGACGCCCGACATTGAATTCTGGCAATCTACTTGCTGAATTGTAATAGTTGCTGTTGAAGTTTCATTAGCAACTTTATACATCTTAACATTAGCATCCATAGCTTTAATTGCATCAACAGGTGTAAAAACAAGTTTCTCTTTTCCCGGAATCAACGACGTGAATATAATCTCCTCATTTCCCATCTTTAAACCCCAAAACGGCTCATTTCCGGTTGCTGTAAAATAATATTTCATTTCATCTTCCTGAGAACCATATTCAGAAGTAGTTTGTGTATTTGAAGTTTTGTCTGTTGTAGATTTACAACCAATCATTACAGAAAGTAAGAACAAAAGTAAAAGTATATTTTTCATAACGTTTTATTTGAAATAACATAATTTAACAAAATACGAGTAAAATTCTTATGAATTTACGACAATATTTTGAACTTCTTATTTAGAATCTTTTCAAATTTAAAATAATTATCACTATTCCATTTCACTAAAAACCCGCACTACGTAAAAGATTACGATGAAATACGTATTCTCCAAATACTACATCTACTTAAAAAAATACCTTAATACGTATTTTTATAAGTATTAATACTTATATTTGCGTAGTAATACTTAATTAAAGAAATCATGATTAGAGTAATAGTAGTTGGAAACGGCATGGTTGGTTATAAATTTTGCGAAAAGTTCATTGCAAAATCAGGACAGGAAAAGTATCAAATTACCGTTTTTGGTGAAGAACCAAGGCGTGCTTACGACCGTGTTCACTTAAGTGAATACTTTGGAGAAAAAACGGCAGATGATTTATCATTATGTACAACTGAATGGTACGCCGAAAACAATATTATTCTAAACACATCAGAATTAATTACAGATATAAATCGTACCGAAAAAACAATACATACTCATTTAGAAAAAACACATACGTACGATTACTTAGTTTTAGCAACAGGTTCATCAGCTTTTGTTCCGCCAATAGAAGGTGTCGAAAAAGAAGGTGTTTTTGTATACAGAACGATCGAAGACTTAGATGCTATTATGGCTTACGCCAAAAAGATAAAACAAAAAGGCGCAACCGAAGCCGCTGTTCTTGGTGGAGGATTATTAGGTCTTGAAGCAGCAAAAGCCGTTAGGGATTTAGGATTGAACCCGCATGTTGTCGAATTTGCTCCGCGTTTAATGCCAAGACAATTAGACAAAGGCGGAAGCGATATGCTGCAAGCAAAAATTGAAGAATTAAATATTGGAATTCATCTTAACAAAGCAACGCAATATATTGACGGAAAAGAAAGTATAACGGGAATGATGTTTGCTGACGACGAATTGTTAAAAGTAGACATGTTGGTTATATCTGCCGGAATTAAACCTCGCGACGAATTAGCTCGAGTTTCAGGACTTGAAGTGGGTTTACGAGGCGGAATCGTGGTAAACAATCAAATGCAGACATCAGATCCTTCTATTTATGCTATTGGCGAAGCGGCACTTTACAACCAAAATATTTACGGACTTGTTGCTCCAGGTTACGAAATGGCTGATGTTGCTGCAGAACAAATCTTAAATGGTTCTAAAACCATGAGAGAAACCATTGATATGTCGACACAATTGAAATTAATTGGTGTCGAAGTAGCAAGTTTTGGTGATCCTTTTATCGAAAATGATAATGTAACTGCCATTATTTATGAGAATAAATTAAGCGGTGTTTACAAAAGAATCAATGTTACCAAAGATTCTAAAACACTTTTAGGCGGAATTTTGGTTGGAGATTCGAGCGATTATAATTCGCTTTTCCAAATTTACAGTAACGCAATGGCATTACCTAAAAATCCGGAAAATCTAATTTTAGGTTCTCGCGACGGTTCTGAAGGTTCAAGTTTAGGAAGCGTAATGGATTTACCGGACACTGCCGTAATTTGCTCTTGCGAAAATGTAACGAAAGGTGCTATCTGCTGTAAAATTTTAGATGAAAGCTGTGCTAGTTTTTCAGATGTTGTGAAAGCAACGAAAGCTACTTCTGGCTGCGGTGGCTGTAAACCAATGGTTTCAGATTTGGTGAAAGCCACTCAAAAATCACTTGGAAAAGAAGTTAAAGAAGTAATCTGTGAACATTTCAGCTATAATCGTCAGGAATTATTCGATTTGGTAAAAATCAATAAATACGAGAATTTTTATGACGTTTTAGATCATCACGGAAAAGGCGACGGCTGCGAAGTTTGTAAACCAGTTGTAGCTTCTATTTTCTCCAGTATTTATAACGACACTGCTAATAAACACGTTACAACGCAAGATACAAACGATAGATTTTTGGCTAATATTCAACGAAACGGAACTTATTCTGTAGTTCCCAGAGTTGCCGGAGGTGAAATCACAGCTGAGAAATTAATTGTGATTGGCGAAGTAGCCAAACAATTCGATTTATATACTAAAATTACCGGAGCGCAAAGAGTTGATTTATTCGGAGCGCATTTAAGTGATCTGCCTAAAATCTGGAAAATATTAATTGACAACGGTTTTGAAAGCGGTCATGCTTACGGAAAATCGCTTCGTGCCGTAAAAAGCTGCGTTGGAAATGCCTGGTGTCGCTACGGAATGGACGACAGCGCCGGATTTGCTATTGAACTTGAAAACAGATATAAAGGAATCCGTTCTCCGCATAAACTAAAAGGCGGTGTTTCGGCCTGCATTCGCGAATGCGCAGAAGCAAGAGGAAAAGATTTCGGATTAATCGCTGTTGAAGGCGGCTGGAATTTATACATCGCCGGAAATGGCGGTGCAAATCCAAAACACGCTGTTTTATTAGCCGAAAAAATTGACAAAGAAACCGTAATCAAATACATGGACAGATTCTTAATGTATTACATCCGCACGGCTGGCCCGTTGATTAGAACTTCAACTTGGTTAGAAAAACTAGACGGAGGTTTAGAATATTTAAAACAAGTTATCATCGAAGATAGTTTAGGAATCTGTGAAACATTAGAAGCCGAAATGCAGACTTTGGTAAACACTTTTGAATGCGAATGGAAACAAGTTCTGGAAAAACCAAGATTATTAAAACGCTTTAATCATTTCGTAAACTCAGATGAGAAAGACGAAAACGCTGTTTTTGTTCCGTTAAGAGATCAAAAAGCGCCAAAAGCGTGGACCTAAAAAAGTTCTTTTAATCTCGCAAAGACGCAAAGACGCAAAGTCAAATTATAAAAACTTAAAAAAATAAAGAAAAAACTTTGCGCCTTCGCGTCTTTGCGAGCAATTTCACTCTAAGCAAAAAATAAGCTCCAAAAAACAAAAAAATATCAATAACGTTTGCTGTCCTTCTTACCCTCTTTTTTACTGCGCCATCAAAACTCTCTTGATTGTAAAAAGAGGGCTAAGAAACAGGAAATCAAAACAAAATTACAATGGAAGAAATCTTAAGTCAATACGAAACAGTTCACCCAAGCGACGCAACAATTTGGTTTAAAGCGGGCAAAGTTGAAGATTTTCCAACCAATCGCGGCGGCTGCATTAAATACAAAAACAAGCAGATTGCTATTTTCAATTTCACACGCCGTAATGAATGGTACGCCTGCCAAAACGCCTGTCCGCACAAAATGGAAATGGTACTTTCAAGAGGAATGACAGGATCTACAGATGATATTCCAAAAATTGCCTGCCCAATGCATAAAAAAACATTCTCACTAGTAGATGGTTCTAACTTAAATGGAGACGATTTTAAAATTGCAACCTATCCGATTAAAGTAGTTGAAGACGAAGTATTTGTTGGATTTGTAGATTAATTTTAAAACCACAGATTTCACAGATTAAAAGGATTAAAATTGTTTGCCACGACCCGAGCAATAGCGAACAGGCGAAGCAATTTCACGAATTAGCACGAATTAAATTAGTGGAATTCGTGGCAAAAAAACTTAACACCAGATTAAATCCAAAAAATCCTTTAATCTGTGGCAAAAAAACAAAAACAATAATTAGTGCTAATTCGTGAAATTCGTGGCTAAAAAAAACTTAATTCCGTATCTTTGAAATCTATTATCAAACCAAAAAATGACTACACCTTTCCAAAAAGCAAGCGAATGGATTGATGCTGAAAACGCACAAGATCCAAACTTCGAAACCGACCAAAACAAAGAATATCCAAAAGAATTATTGTATTCAAACAGGATGTACGAAAGACTGATGCAGTTTGAACCCAATGCTTCTGAAGAAATTCAGATTGCGTCAAAAGCACAGCACATCTGCCGATGGAAAGTTGCTCGTGAATCATATCCAATGGATCGTGTGGGTTATTTGAAATGGAGAGAAGAATTGAAGAAATTCCACGCTAAAACTACTGCCGAAATTCTTGAAAAAGCCGGTTATGATCAAACTTTTATCGATCGCGTTTCTTTTTTAATAGAGAAAAAATTACTTAAAAAAGATCACGAAACACAACTATTAGAAGACGTAATTTGTTTGGTTTTTTTAGAATATTACTTAGAACCTTTTGTTCATAAACATGACGAAGAAAAACTAAAAAATATCATCAAAAAAACCTGGGATAAAATGTCAGACAAAGGACATCAGGAAGCCTTAAAAATCAATTATTCTGAAGAAAATTTAAACCTTATAAAAGCATCTTTAGGATTGTAAACCGACTCTATGAAGAAAAGCAATCAGGAAGAAGATAAAATCACATTCAAAAATTTACGCCGCCTGTATTTTTTTGCACTTCTTACTATTGCTTTAACTATAATTGTCAGTCAGGTTTTAGTACAATACAATCTTAATCAGCAGTTGAGCGATTCTAAAATCATCAACTTTTCGGGAAAACAAAGAATGCTGAGCCAGAAAATTGTCAAAGAAGTTCTGATTCTGCATTATGTTTCTGATACTGCTTCTGCTAAACAAATTTCACATTTACAAGATGTTTTATCACTTTGGAAAAAAAACCAAAACGCACTCGAAAATGGCAGTGATAGTTTAGCTTTTCCAAAAGAAAAATCAGAAACACTCAGCAAATTATATCTGGAAATCAATCCAATTTTCAATAAAATTGCACAGACAACCGATTCGTTTTTATCGAATTTAAAAAAGAAAAAACAATCCGCAGAAAATCAAAAACTGGTACAGATTATTTTAGAAAACGAAGGTTCTTTTCTTTCAAAAATGAATCAGATTGTAACGCAATACGATCTCGAAGCACACGAAAAAGTAACAGAACAACGCAAAATAGAATATTGGATTTTCGGTTTTACCTTATTAGTGCTTCTTTTGGAATTCTTCTTCATTTTTAAACCTACAAATAAAAAGATAGAACGATTAATTACAAGGCTTTTATCTTCAGAAAAGAAAGCTTTAAAACTAGCTTACGACACTGAAATTATCAGTGAAATCAAAGAAAATTCGGTTAAAGAGTTAAAATCGCTCAACTACGCAATGGAGAACACTTTACTCTATTGCCGAATTGCGCCCGATGGTTCGATAATTCATATTGGAGAAAAATTTGCCAAACTTTTAAACTATACCAAATTTTCATCTAACAAAAAATTCTCTGAAGTTTTGACCGTTGATGAAAAAGAGCAAATCAATATTGACCGACTTATTTTCGAAAAACAAAGAAGCGGCTGGCAGGGCGAAATCAAAATTTTAAACAAAGAAAATCAAACCATTTGGCTGGATTTATCAATGGTTCCCGTCACCATCAAAAAAGATGAATTAGAACTTTTAATTGTTTGTTTCAACATTACCGAGCGCAAAAAAGCACAGCGCGAAGTCGAACGTTTGAATCTTGAAAACACCACCGAAAAAATCAATCAGCAAAAGATTATTTCAAGTAAAATTGTTGAAAATCAGGAAAACGAACAAAACCGAATCGCAAAAGAAATTCACGACGGAATTGGTCAAATGCTTACAGGTTTAAAGTTCAGTCTGGAAAGCATTAATCTGGATGACCGAGAAAAATCAGAACAAAAAATCGAGTATTTAAAAAAACTTTCACTTGACATTATAAAAGGTGTCCGCACCGCAACTTTCAACTTAATGCCACCGGAATTAAGCGATCACGGAATCGTTTCTTCTCTGGCAAAACTAACTCAGGAACTCTCAAAACTAACCGGAAAAGAAATCCTTTTCTACAACAAAACCGATTTCGACCAGCGTTTAGATTCCCTAATCGAAATCAATATTTACCGACTTACACAAGAAGCCATAAACAACGCCATAAAATATGCAGAATCGTCGCATATAATTGTTCAACTATCACATAGTGAAACACTTTTAAGCGTAATTATAGACGACAACGGAAAAGGCTTCGACATCAATACAGTCGATAAAAAACGAAACAGCGAATCCGGAATGGGACTTTTATTTATGAAAGAAAGAATTCAATACATCAACGGCCGCGTTTTCATCAACTCAATTCCAGGCGAAGGAACAAGGATTACGTTTAATATTCCGATACTTAAGTAGAAAATCCAATTTTTAAATTCCAATATTTAAGTACCAAATTCCAATTGCGCAAAGTATTGTCAGGCTGAGCGAAGTCGAAGCCCACACAATCTTAATCGACAATCAAAAAAATAAGAATAATCATCTGGGCGAGCCACCATCCCGATAAGAGGGCAAATTTACTTTGTCTTTATTCGCCCTCTTATCGGGATGCTGTCGGGCTATCCGGGCTACTTCGGTAGCTTCCTCCTATCCCTCTCGCGGACAATCGTTTTCAAAAGAAAATTTAAGTTTACAAGGAAATAAAAAGTAAAAAATAAATTGCCTCCAGCTTTAGCTGGAGGTATACAAACAAGTATCAAAAAGGCTTTAGCCAAACTTACACATTTGGCTAAAGCCCTTTGTTTTTATCTACAAAACCTCCAGCTAAAGCTGGAGGCAATTAAAACCAAACTTTGTCAAAGTTCAAAACTTTGACAAAGTTGACCACAATCTTGCCAGGCTGAGCGAAGTCGAAGCCCGCGCAATCTTAATCGACAATCTTTGCAGAGCTACTTACGTGGGCTTCGACTTCGCTCAGCCTGACAATTGTATAATTTAGAATTTCCAACATTAGAAATTTTAATGTTAGAAATTAAAATCTAAAAAATTACGTATATTAGCGTCTTCTTTATAGATGAATATACGTAAAATTCCAAAACCAAAATTAAGTAAACTATGAGTAATATCATTCGTGTAGTGCTGGCAGATGATCATGTTTTTGTTAGAGACGGAATCAAATCCCTTTTGGAAAACGAAGCAAACATTGAGGTTGTGGGCGAAGCAATTGATGGAGCCGACGCTCTTGACGTGGTAGCGCAAAGCAAACCCGATTTACTTATAGCCGATATTCGTATGCCAAACTTAACGGGTATCGAACTAGTAGAAAAACTTAGAAGCGAAAATAATAACATAAAAATCATCATGCTTTCGATGCACGAATCGGAAGAATACGTATTGAAATCTATAAAAGCTGGAGCCGATGGTTATTTACTGAAAGGTTCAAGCAAAGAAGAATTTTTAAAAGCACTTCATACGGTTTCTGCTGGTGGAAAATATTTCAGTGGAGACATTTCTTCAATCTTAATTGGTCAATTGACAAATCCATCAAATTCATTAGAACCTAAGCAAAACTTAAGCGACGAAATGATGATTACCAAAAGAGAAAAAGAAATTCTGACTCTTTTACTATCCGGAAAAGGAAACAAGGAAATCGCCGAAGCTCTTGACATCAGCAAACGAACTGCCGAAGTACACCGTTTTAACCTGATGAAAAAACTGAAAGTAAAAAACTTAATGGAACTTTCTAATAAAGCAACTGAGTATTCTTTAATCTAATTTTTCGATGAGAAAACTACTTAAATACACTTTTGTAATTTTCATTTTAAGTTCAAAAATATATTCACAAAACTATTCTCAGGAATATTCAGATTCTATTCAAAAAAAATGGAAATACTTTAGACTAAGACAAAGCGAAAAAGTTATTGTAGTTGAACATACTCCAATTCAAATACTTTGTGGTATTACAGCTTTTGCCTCCGTAACAATAGTTAAAACCACCAAAGGAGACACTTTCAGAGTATTGGATTTATGCAGTTTAAAAAAATTCACTCCTAATGAAGAGGTGAATATATCTCCAGAAAAAGCTCCTTCATCTAATGTAAATTTCCCAAAGAAATACGTCGTAGATTCGAAAAATGATAATAAAATTATTGAAGAAAGTAATTATGAAAAAACTATTTTAAAAACAACTTGGGCTTCAATTGAAAAAAGTAAAGAATAATTAAGTATAAATACTTAATTATTTTACAGAAAACTGCGTTTTAGCATGTTTTAACTAAGTTATAGTACTTATTTTTACAAAAAAATATAAGTGCTATGAAAACTACACACTCATTATCTCAATCACACAAAATTTTATTTTTGAACACATTGGCTTTTACCGTGTGTTTTGCCTGCTGGACCTTAAACGGGGTTCTAGTAACCTTTTTAGTCGATAACGGAATTTTCCACTGGAGCGTTGTTCAGGTGGGATGGCTTTTAGGTATTCCAATTCTAACGGGTTCAATTATGCGTCTGCCAATTGGAATCCTGACAGATAAATATGGTGGAAAATATGTTTTTTCCCTTTTACTGCTTCTAAGTTCGATTCCGTTGTTTCTCCTTCCCTACGCCGATAGCTTTTTTATGTTTGCTTTGCTTAGCTTTTTTTTCGGAATGGTTGGAACAAGTTTTGCCGTCGGAATTGGTTATACTTCTATTTGGTATCCAAAAGAATGGCAAGGACGCGCCTTAGGAATCTTCGGAATGGGAAATGCCGGCGCAGCCATAACAACATTTTTAGCTCCTTCCCTATTAAATCATTTTTCGATTGAAGATCCGCAAAACGGCTGGAAAATACTTCCTGTTATTTATGCCATTTCTTTAGTGGTAATTGGAATTGCTTTTTTGATTTTCACTCAAAATAAAAAACCAGAAAACAATTCCAAAACCGTTTCTCAAATGCTTGTACCATTAAAATCTGCAAGAGTTTGGCGTTTTGGCGCGTATTACTTTTTAGTTTTTGGTTGTTTTGTAGCTTATTCACAATGGTTACTGCCAAATTTCATGAACGTTTATCAAACCAGCTTGGTTATGGGCGGTTTGTTTGCCACAATGTTCAGTCTTCCTTCTGGACTAATCAGAGCATTTGGAGGTTATTTATCAGATAAATTCGGTGCCAGAAAAGTGATGTATTGGGTTTTAGGATCTTCAGTAGTTTTAAGTGCTTTATTAGCCATTCCGAAAATGGAGATTACGACTACGGGACCTGGAGTTTTAGCAACCAAAAAAGGAACTATTACAGCTGTTACAAATGATAAAATTAAGATTGGCGAAACAGATTTTGCAGTCGCACAGAAAAAAGAAAATAATGCCGAAAATGCTATTTTTCCAACTTCAACTTCATGGCAACAAGTTGTTGTAGCAGAAAACCAAAGCGTGAAGAAAAAAGAACTTCTGGCAAAAGGAATTACCGTTATTAAATTTGATGCTAATATGTGGGTTTTCTTAGTTTTAGTAATTCTGATTGGAATTTCATGGGGAATTGGAAAAGCAGCTGTTTACAAACATATTCCCGAATATTTCCCAAATGAAGTGGGTGTTGTTGGCGGTATGGTTGGAATGATTGGCGGTTTGGGCGGTTTCTTCGGCCCTATTATATTCGGATATTTATTAACTGCAACCGGAATCTGGTCAAGTTCATGGATTTTTATTCTGCTTTTTTCAACCGGATGTTTAGTCTGGATGCATTATGCCATTACCAAAAGTGTGAGCAAAAAACAATATCAAACAGTAAAAACAATTGAAAAACAGCAACTTGTACCTATAACCAATTAAATTTTAAAATAATGACTTTTATCATTAATAAGGGCTTATTTTTCTTATAAATTTACGCCATCAAAAAATTACAAGTTTTATGAAAAAAATAAAATTAATTGCTCTATTCCTTTTTGGTACTGGCGCAGCGATGCAAGCACAAGAATTAGATGTAAATTTACAAATAAGGCCTCGTTTTGAATACCGAAACGGATATAAACAACTTCTGCAAGAAGGTCAGGAAGGAACTTCACAAATTTCACAGCGTTCTCGTTTGAATTTCAATTATAAACAAGAAGATTTAATTGTAAAATTAACGTTGCAAAATACCAGAACCTGGGGTGACGTTGCACCAACAGCTCCAGCAGATAAAAACGGAGTTGCTGTTTTTGAAGCCTGGGCACAATATAATTTCACTGAAAAATGGAGTGCCAGAATGGGACGTCAGGTACTTTCATACGATAATCAGCGTATTTTAGGAGAACAAGACTGGGGACAACAAGCACAAAGTCATGATGCACTTACAGTTTCGTTTCATACTGAAAAACAAAAATTAGATTTCGGGGGAGCTTATAACTCTACTGCCGAAAATGTGCTTCAGACTCCTTATACTGTTGCCAGTTATAAAGCTTTGCAATATGCATGGTATCATAATCAATTTAATGAAGCTTTTGGTTTGAGTTTCTTATTATTGAATACAGGTTACGAGTATGCTCCTGAGCCTGCTCCTTCTACCAAACTATTAGTAGATTACAAACAGACTTTTGGACCTTATATAGCTTATAAAAAAGGTAAAATCGATACTAATTTTTGGGCATACGGTCAAACCGGAAAAAGCACAGACCAACAAGTAAGTGCCTGGAATGCTGCAGCAAATTTTAATTACAGCATAACAGATTCTTTTAAAGCTGGTTTAGGTTACGAATTTTTATCAGGAAAAAATACAAATGATGCAAGTACAGTGATAAAATCTTTCAACCCTATATTTGGAACCAACCACGGTTTTAACGGTTATATGGATTATTTTTATGTTGGAAATCACTTAAATAATGTTGGTTTACAAGATGCATTTGTCAAATTGAATTACAATGTAAACAAGTGGCAGTTTGCTTTGATTCCGCATGTATTTTTATCAGCTGCTGATGTAGTGACGCCAGTTGAAAAATTAGATTCATATTTAGGAACTGAAATCGACGCAACTTTTGGCTATAACTTCAAAAAAGACATTACAGTTTCAGGAGGTTATTCTCAAATGTTTGGTTCTAAAACTTTAGAATTTATCAAAAATGGAGATGCCGGACATACCAACAATTGGGCGTGGTTAATGATTTCTGTAAATCCTAGAATTTTTAGCTGGAAAAAATAATTTTTCTTCAAAATTCACTTCAATATTTTACCCTTTTCCTATTTTGGAAAAGGGTATTTTTTTTATTTACAAAAAAGTTACGATATCTCGTTTAATTAATTATATTTGAATCGATTACGAACCCCAAATTCTATCCCCCAAATGAAACAATTTTTAAAACTATCAATGTTAACCTTCATTGTTACGCAACCTGGTATTGGCCAAAAATACAATGATGCTTTAATTTCAAAAAACTCTGAAATTAATTTCGCAAAAACACAAAAAAGAGGCATTAAAAAAGACAACATTATTTATTATGTTGAAAATGATCTGCAGACCATATCAGCCTACAAAAGAAGCAAATTAAAATGGCAGACTAATGTAATTTCTGTTTGTGGAAAACCAAAAAAAGGAGAACCTGAAATTAGATATGTAGGATATAATGCAAACAAACTGCTTATCGTTATCGGAAAACATAATTTTGCAGAAATTGACATTAATAGTGGTGAAACAAAATTTGTTGGTTAAGATTCAAAAATAAAGCGATCTTTAATAGAATTTTCTAAAATAAACATTTTAACTTACCCTTTTTCAGTTTTGGAAAAGGGTATTTTATTTTGAATGTTTTGGAATATTCTTTAATATATTTGATTGAAATTATTTTCATCATTTAAACTGATATATTGAAAAGAACAACAGAAATAATAACAATAAACTCAATTGATCAAATTCCTTCATTAGAAGAAATTAGAAAAATACCCAGAACCAAAACCCTAAAAATTATTTTTGAAAATTCAGTCCAAAATCAACGAGAATCTATTGGTCAGAATTTTAAAAAGCAATTACAAGGATTTCAGGTTGGAATTCATCTTTTAAATCCAGAAATTAATATTGCTAAACTAATTACAGATCAAGAAATTGAAGAACACCAACTATTTTTTGAGAATTGTGCTAAGGATTATAGAGAATTAGGTGAAAAGTTAATCTTCAAACTGGCCGAACAGCTTAAAATTACAATCAATTCAGATTGTCCTTGGATAACATTTAATCAGTTTTTGAAGAACAACAAACAAGCTGGAAAATTTGAAGAATGGAGATATTTTTTTCATGGTTTTCATTGCGGTTTTGAAAACAAAAAAACGGGGCAAATGATTGAAGTTCCACTTGTTTTCGGTCTTGAATTTGGAGATTTAGACCCATACTTTTTTACTAATTTCATCAAATCAACACCTCATTATAAACCTTTACCTATGAAGATTTATGAAGATTATGCAGATGGAGTTAGAATAAATGAAAAGATGCTTTCTCTTGGTAAATTTGAACATATCAATTCAAATTTTAAAAATCACACAGGAATTGTAGTTACAGATCGAGAAAAAATAGAAATAAAAGAATATATCCCTGAAGAACAAACTGCAAAAAGAAAATTTAGTTTTTGGAAGTTTACAAGACGCAAATTTTAAATTCTTATCTCATGAAACTCATAGCTTGGAATTGCAACATGGCATTCAGAAAAAAAGCAGAATTCATTCTAGCCCACAATCCTGATATTGCTGTAATTTCTGAGTGTGAAAATCCTGAAAAATTAAAATTTCCTGCTAATTCAAAGTTACCAAACGATATACTTTGGTATGGAACAAATCCGCATAAAGGACTTGGCGTTTTCTCTTATAGTGATTATCGATTTCAACTTTTGGATTGCCATAATCCAAACTTTAAAAACATTTTACCAATAGCCGTAACTGGAGGAAAATTAGATTTTATCTTATTTGCAATCTGGGCAAACAATCCTGAAGATAAAGACGGACAATATGTAACCCAGGTTTGGAAAGCCATTAATTACTATGAAGATCTAATTAAAGAAACCAAAACTATTTTAATTGGAGATTTCAACAGTAATACGATTTGGGATAAACCGCGAAGAGAAGGAAATCATACAACGGTTGTAAATAAATTAAGCGACAAGAATATTTTTAGCACTTATCATAAATATTTTAATCAAATTCAGGGTAAAGAAGAACATCCAACTTTATATCTTTATAGACACGAAAATAAACCGTATCATCTGGATTACTGCTTTGCTTCAAATGATTTTATTGAAGCCCTGGAAACTGTTCAAATAGGAACTTATCAAGACTGGACAGCGCTCAGTGACCACAAACCTTTAATAATTATATTCAATATATAAATCATGAACAACTGGACTCAGCGATGGGACGACCGTTACAGCAGCGAAGAATTCGCGTACGGCGAAGATCCCAACAATTATTTAAAAGAACAATTAGAAAAACTAAATCCCGGCACTATTCTTTTTCCTGCTGAAGGCGAAGGACGAAATGCCATTTTTGCAGCAAAATTAGGCTGGAACGTTTCCGCTTTTGATATTAGTGAAGAAGGAAAAAATAAAGCCATTCGACTTGCCGAAAACAACAATGTTTCAATTGATTATCAGGTTGGCGAATTAGAAACGCTGGATTTTCACGAAGATCAATTTGATGCGATTGCTTTAATTTACGCGCATTTTCCGGCAGAAATTAAATCAGCAATTCACAAACAGCTTCACAAACTATTACGCAAAAATGGTATTATTATTTTTGAGGCTTTCAGCAAAAAACATTTAGAATATCTTGCCATAAACGAAAAAGTGGGCGGTCCAAAAGATATCGCATCTCTATTTTCTATCGAAGAAATCAAAAGTGATTTTCCTAATTATGAAATCATCGAATTAGAAGAAAAAGAAATCGAACTTAACGAAGGGTTATTCCATAACGGAAAAGGTTCTGTAATTCGTTTTATTGGCAGAAAAAAATAAGTATTTGTACGTAATCATTTTAACACATAGAAACATAGTTTACATTGTCTAAAAAAGTCATTTCATTTGACAAAACAAACATAGCTATGTGTAAAAATCTAGATTTTTTAAAACCTCGTTTTAAGCAGATCTAAAAATTCTATGTTTCTATGTGTTAGAAAGCCTAAAAATATTTATGCTCCATAATTTCAGAACGCAATTCTGAAACTTCCAAAATCCCAATTCGTTTTCCAACTGTTTTTATCAACTCTTCTTTTTTCAAACTTGAAATTACACGTATCGCCTGCTCTTCAGTCGTTCCAGCAAAATCAGCAATTTCTTTTCGGGAAAGATCAATATCAATTAAACCGTTGATTTGTCCAAATTTACGATGAATATAAAGCAGCAAATCAATCACGCGTTCACGAACATTCATGTGTGCAATTTTACGAATATTGTTTTCGCTTTTGTTTAGTTCTTCCGCATAAAACAACATTAAAGCATAGGTAAATTCTGGAATCTGCTTTAAAATATCGAGCATAGTTTCATTGCTAAAATTACATAAAACCGTATCTTCCAGCGCATAAGCACCAATTAAGTATTTTTTACCCGTACCAAATCCGCGAAAACCTATTGTATCTCCGTTTTTTGTGAGGCGAACAATTTGTTCACGTCCATTAATTCCGGTTTTTACTGTTTTTACTTTTCCTTTACAAATAAAGTAAAGTCCTTGCAGCGGCGCGCCTTCGGTAATAAACTGATCCGCTTTTTTGCAGACAATATTTTGCTTTTTAGAAACAAATTGACTCATTTGTTCTAAATGCAGATGTTTCTTGATAAAACAATTTTCATTGATACAAGAATAACAAGCGGTTTGTTCTTCTTTCATGAGTTCAAATTTTTATCGGATTAAAAACTAATTTGTTGTTACTCATTTGATTTGATCAAAAATAGAAAAATAAATTTAAAAAATACGTATTTATACGTAAAAATACTTATTTTTGTATAAGTGATTTATCTAAATCCCTGCAGATTCAAGAAATAGTATCTAAAAAAGAACTGTAATGCAAAATACCAAAATCAAAACTACCTGTTCCTATTGTGGCGTTGGCTGCGGCATAATCGTAACCAACGATGCCAAAAACGGCGTAATGGTAGAAGGCGACAAAGATCATCCGGTTAATAAAGGAATGTTATGTTCTAAAGGAATGAATCTGCATTACGTAGTCAACGATACTTCAGACAGAATTTTATATCCGGAAATGCGCGGCAGTAAATCCTACCCGCTGGAACGTGTAAGTTGGGATACCGCACTTGATCGCGCTGCCGCTGTTTTTTCTTCAATAATAAAAAAACACGGACCAGACAGCGTTGGATTTTATATTTCGGGACAATGTTTAACTGAGGAATATTATCTGGTAAACAAACTCGTGAAAGGTTTTTTGAAAACCAATAATATCGATACCAATTCTCGACTTTGCATGAGTTCTGCTGTTGTGGGTTATAAAAAAACTTTTGGAGAAGATTCTGTTCCAATTGCTTACGATGATATCGAACTTGCCGATACACTTTTAATTACAGGTGCAAATCCCGCTTGGTGCCATCCCATTTTATTTCGAAGAATTGAAAAACACAAAGAAAAAAATCCAAAAACCAAAATCATTGTAATCGATCCGCGACGAACTGACACAGCAGCTTTCGCCGATATTCATTTACAAATTATTCCCGGATCTGACATTATTTTATATCATGCCATCGCCAAACGTATTATCGAAAAAGGATACGTAGATCATGATTTCGTTAAAAATCACGCAGAAAATTTCAAACAATATAAAGATTTAGTTTTAGGTACTTCTTTAGAAAAAGCTTCCAAACTCTGCGGAATTCCGTTAAATGATATAAAACTCGCCGCCGATACTATCGGAAAAGCAAAAGGTTTCCTTTCTTTTTGGGCAATGGGATTAAACCAAAGTGCTGTTGGCGTTGACAAAAACACCGCTTTGCTTAATTTATCTTTATTAACAGGACAAGTTGGAAAGCCGGGTTCAGGACCTTTTTCTTTAACGGGGCAGCCCAACGCAATGGGCGGACGTGAAGTTGGAGGAATGGCAACACTTTTGGCCGCACATAAAGATATCGCAAATCCAGAACATCGGAAGGAAGTTGCAGATTTTTGGGGCGTTGATGAACTTTCAGATAAACCGGGATTGACAGCAACAGAAATGTTTGACGCTTTAGAATCTGGAAAAATGAAAGCCGTTTGGATTATCTGCACCAATCCGTTGGTGAGTTTGCCTGATTCCAGAAGAATTGAAAAAGCGCTTCAAAAGGCTAAATTCGTAGTCGTTCAGGATATTTCACACAACGCCGATACCGCAAAATTTGCCGATTTATTACTTCCTGCCGCCGGATGGTTAGAAAAAGAAGGAACGATGACCAACTCAGAGCGTCGTATTTCTTATCTTTCAAAAGGAATAAATGCGCCCGGAGAAGCACTTCCGGATATTGAAATTCTAATTCGTTTTGCTAAAAAAATGAATTTCCACGGATTCAATTTTAATAATGCCGAAGAAATCTACAAAGAACATTGTGCACTTACAAAAGGCACCAACATCGATATTTCATTTTTAAATTACCATCGATTAAAAACCGAAGGCACTTTTCAATGGCCCGTTCCAGATTACGGACATCCGGGAACTCCCCGCCTGTTTACTGATAAAAAATTTTATACGCCGTCACAAAAAGCTATTTTTAACCTTCCGGTTTCAATAGAAAATACATCGGTACAGCCAAATGCTGAATTTCCGTTTATTTTAACAACGGGAAGAATTCGCGATCAATGGCATACCATGACAAAAACCGGAAAAGTATCAAGATTGTTGACTCATATTCCGAGTCCGGTTTTAGAAATAAATCCAATTGATGCTTTTAAAAACGAAATTAAAAATGGTGACATTGTTACCGTTACAAGTAAAAATGGCGAAGTTCGTGTAAAAGCAAAAGTAACCGATTCCATTAAAGAAAAAGTCGTTTTCCTGCCCATGCATTGGGGAAAACAACTCGAAAATGATTTAAACAGAACCAACAATTTAACTAATACTGTTGTCGATCCGGTTTCAAAAGAGCCTGATTTTAAATTCACCACCGTTTCGATTACGAAATATGTAAAACCATTTCAAAAAATTGCAATTGTAGGCGCCGGAGCAGCTTCTTTTAGGTTCATTCAAAACTACCGCGAATTCAATACAACCGATGAAATTATTGTTTTTTCGAATGAAATAAATCCATTTTACAACCGCGTTTTATTGCCTGAATATATGACGGGAGAATTCACTTGGGAACAGCTTTTAAAAGTAAAAGACGGCGAGGCTTTAAATAAGCTCAACATTACCATGAAAGCCGGAGTTGCGATTGATAAAATAGACACAGCCAATAAAATTATAAAAGACAGTTTAGGCGAAACTCATACTTTCGATTCCTTAATTCTGGCAACCGGAAGCCGTCCGTTTATTCCGGAAAACGCGCAGCTTCATCTTCCGGGCCGATTTACTGTAAGACGAAAAGAAGATGCAGATCGTTTAAAAAAACATCTTGACAGCACTAATCTTCCGCCCGAAGAACAGCATGTTGTGATTATTGGCGGTGGATTATTAGGATTAGAATTAGCAGCGGCTTTAAAACATAAAAAAGTAAAAACGACTATAATTCAACGTGCTTCGCGTTTAATGGAACGTCAGCTTGATTTAATTTCCAGTAAATTATTGGCCGAAGAAGTTCAGCTTCGTGATATTCAGATTTATTTTGACAACGAAGTCAGCACCGTTTTTGAAACCGATAATCCGAACGAAATTGAAATTGCACTGAAAAGCGGCAGGATCATTACCGCAAATGCCATCGTTTATACCATCGGAACTATTCCAAATATAGAAATTGCCAGAGAAAGCGGTCTTTCCTGCGGACGCGGCGTGAAAGTAAATCAGTATTTACAAACTTCAAATCCGGATATTTTTGCGATTGGAGAAATCGCCGAATTCAATAATAAATTATTCGGAATCACTTCTGCCGCCGAAGAACAGGCCGATATTCTGGCTAACTTTTTAGCGGGCGATATCAGCAGTTATTACAAAGGTTCGGTTTTAATGAATATTCTAAAACTCGAAGATTTAAATCTTTGCAGTATTGGCGATATCGAAATTCCAGAAAACGACGATTCATTCGAAGAAATTGTTTTTGCCGATTTGAAAAAACGCTATTATAAAAAATGCATCGTAAAAGATGATTTGCTTGTGGGCGCGATTTTAATGGGCGACAAAAACGAGTTCGCCGAATTCAAAACGATGATAGAAAGCAAAATCGAATTATCAGACAAACGAAATTTATTATTAAGAGGAAGCTCAAGCGCAAAACCTGTTTTAGGAAAATTAGTTTGTTCCTGCAGTCAGGTTGGAGCCGGAAATATCGAAGAAACAATAAAAAGCGGTGTAAACAATTTCACCGATTTATGCAAAAACACAGGCGCCGGCTTAGGCTGCGGCAGCTGTAAAACAGAAGTTAAAGAGATATTGGCGAAATGTAAAATTTAGTTGCTTGTGTTGGATTGTGTTGATGTGAACGCAAAGTTCACAAAGATTTTTCGCAAAGTTTCGCAAAGATTTATATTTTCTGCTTAAGGTTATTTTCTAAAGAAAAAAGTTCACAAAGCTATGCGCTAAAACCTTTGCCTAATGCTTTGTGAACTTTGGCAACTTATTAAAGATAAAGTAAAAAACCTTTGCGAAACTTTGCGAAAAACCTTTGTGAACTTTGCGGTAAAATTTATATCCAAAGTAAAGCAACCTGAAACCTGAAACAAAGAAAACCTGAAACAAAAAACAAATGGAATTGACAAGATTAATAGTAAAAGGAGGCGTTATTTCGCCGGGAGAATTGAGAGAAGTCGTTAATATGGCAGCAGATCAAGGACTGGATTCTATTTCATTTGGGTCTAGACAAGATATTATTTTTCCAAAAGGTTTTACATCTTTGCACAAAACAGCTTTAGGAAAACATCATTTTGTTTATCCCGATCAAAAAAGCGGGAATAATATAGTTTCGTCTTATGTTTCGACAGATATTTTCAGAAATACCAATTGGCTTACCGGAAATAAATTCCTTTATATATTAGAACTTTTTAAAGAACAGCCCAAACTTAAAGTCAATATAAACGATCCAAAACAGCAATTGGTTCCGTTGTTTACCGGACATTTAAACTTCATTGCTTCAGAACACGAAGATTATTGGTACTTATATATTCGTTTACCAAAATGGGAACGCATGGAAGTTTATCCTGTTTTAATTTACAGCTGGGATATTGCCAAATTCTATTATGAAATCGAAAAAATTACCGCCGAAGAATCCATCGGGATCGATTTGATTTTTAATCTCGTAAGCGAAGCTTTAGACACCAATAACAGAACGATCGACAAACCTTTGAACATTCCGTTTTATCCGTTTCCTTATTACGAAGGAATGAACAGAATGGGAATCGATCAATATTGGTTAGGATTATATTGGCGAAATAATTTATACGATCTCGATTTTCTAAAAGAAATGTGCGATTTATGTTTCGACTGCAAAATTGGGAAAATCTGTATCACGCCTTGGAAATCTTTTATCATAAAAGGAATTCCAAAAGATCGAAAACTCGAATGGGAAAAATTCTTAGGCAAACGCGGAATCAACGTTCGTCATTCGCTGTTGGAACTCAACTGGCATTTACCCGTTGCAATGGAATGGGCCTTGAACCTGAAAACATTTTTGGTTCGTACGCTCGATCAATTTGACATTAGTACTTACGGATTAAATTTCGGAATTTCCGAATACAATCGTGATGGTCATTATTTTACTTCTATCGTAATTGAAAAAAACGAACTTCCTGCCGCTTTAGAATCTATAAAAATTCGCGATACCTATAATGTATTGTTTGCGAAGAATTTCGACCCAAATACACGCGAATATATTGTGCATTCGCAAGACATTGACAAACTCGAATTGCCAACGATTTTAATTGAATTAAGCCGAAAATATTTTAATGAACTCGGAAACGCAACAACAGAATCCACCGAAAAAACGCAGAAAAAAGAAAAACCACAGCAAGATATTTACCAATGCCAGGAATGCTTAACGCTTTATAAACCAGAATACGGAGACGAAAGCCAAGGTATTCCAAAAGGTATTTTATTTACAGATTTAGGCGAAGATTATTGCTGTTCGTTATGCGAAGCACCAAAAAGCAATTTTAAAATTCTGGACACGAGCGATAGTGAACTGACGAAGTAAATTGCTGAGAATTAATACAAATAAAATGGACAGCTCTATTTCTGCATTAATAATGCGATTAAGTTTTGATTTAAATCATTTGTTTTTACTCCGGAAACAGAAAAGAATTTTCTATCAAAATCTTCAACAGTTACAATTGCTTTTTTTATAATTTCTTTTCCCAAATCAGTAAGTACAACTACTTTTGCTCTTGTATCTGTAGCATGTTCCGCTCTGATAATGAAATCCTTTTGCTGTAAAGTTCTTAAAACTGTAGAAGTTGTCATTGGGTCAATTTTAGTATTTGCCGAAAGTATAATTTGTGTAACTTCTTGTTTATGAATAGTAAGCCAATGTATACTAGCCATTAACACAAACTGAGAATGCGTAATATTATATTGTTCTAAAGCTTTTTTAATTTCACGTTGCCATAGGTTTGTTACCTGCCACAACAAAAAGCCAGAACTTTCTTCTGGCGTTTCAACGCTAAATGTATTATCTTCTGATGTACTCATTTTTTATTTTTTATTGTGAATTTTCAGTAATGCTAGAAACCATTTTTGAAGTTATAAAATTAAAATCATTTTCATTGATTTCAAAGAATCCATAACGAAATGGATATCCCCACGATTTTTTATTGGAGATAAACTCCAAATTCTCAATAAGCGGAAGTATCGAAACCTCATTACATTTCATAAATTGGATATTTCTTCTAAAGGGTACAAATTTTTCAGTCATCTCAAATGAATATACTTCATCATCTAGTACTTTTCCCCAAGCTGTAAAACATTGGCACTTCTCATTTACTTCCATCTTTATTTTAGAGGAATAAATTAAGATCTGATCTTCTTTCTGCATTCTTTTCAATGGTCCTTCTTTTCCATGGCAGACTTGAATAAATCCGCCATTTATAGCTCTTTGTGCATGTTCTTTTGAAATTGTGGCTATCCAATACTTTTTTGCT
Source organism: Flavobacterium panici (assembly GCF_903819335.1). Lineage (GTDB taxonomy): Bacteria > Bacteroidota > Bacteroidia > Flavobacteriales > Flavobacteriaceae > Flavobacterium > Flavobacterium panici. Next base: position 168,167 of record NZ_CAIJDE010000047.1, read on the forward strand.
CTCATAATTTAGAAGCTGCTTTTATTTGTTCCTGAACATCTGCAGGTAAATTATCAACAATTTTTTTTGCTACTAATTTCACCCAAAGAAAACCTAATAAGCCTTTTACGCTTATCGTATTGGTAATCTTCAATCCGTTTGGAGTTTCTTCAAATACATGTTCATCGTACATTTTGGCTAACGGGAAATTAGTTACATCCAGAAATCTTTTATTTTCTAAAACTTCGAGTAGTTCAACCTTTACATTCGGCCCGCCATTTGGTCGTAATAAAAAATGATTTCCTTTTTCAAAGTTTCCTTCCAATTTAGCATATTCAATACCTGTATCCCAAGTATGCCAATTATTGACATCTGCAAACAGATTCCACATTTGTTCTTTTGTTACGTCTTTAGTAATTATTGAATGAGATTTTGACCACATTTTATTTCAAATTAAAAATTAATAAGTGCAAATATAATAAGTAAACTTATTAAAACAATTAATTATTTAAGATTTTCTATATTTTTTCAATTAGAGGATTTATTATCCATGTAGAATTGTTAAGAGATTTTAGTTTTTAATTTTTATAAAAAAGTCAAATAATTTACTTTCAAATAGTTAAATTAAAATCTCACCAAAAAACTTAACATTGGGAGACTTGTTTTATAGTTATCTTTACTTAACCATAAATTAACAATTTGATCACATTGTTATTAATAATCCTCATTTAAAAGCACATTTATATGGAAAACAAGAACGAAGAAGTAACCCCTGAGAAAATCGATTCACCTACAACTGAAAATATTCAGCCCGCAGCAGAAAGTGTAAAAGCTGAAGAAAAAACACCAGCAAAAGCACCTGTTCGTAAAGCTGCTCCAGTTAAAACTGCGACAACGGCTAAACCTGCATCAACAACTGCAAAACCTGCTGCAACAGCTGTAAAAAAACCAGCAGCTACAGCAAAAGCTCCGGCAGCATCTGTTTCAAAAACAGCTGTAACTACACCAAAACCGGCTGCACGCAGAGCTCCTGCTAAAAAAGTACTGACTCCAACTATTAAACCTGAGGCTGTAAAAACAGTGGTTACAAAAACTGCTGTTACTGATGCAAAAAAAGAAAGCACAAATGAAGCAGCTACAACTGTAGAAACTGCTAAAAATAAATCTGATAAAAAAGTAAAGAAAGTGAAGGACAAAGAAAAGGACAAAGCGAAAAAGAAAGTAGCTAAGAAAAAAGAGAAAGCTAAAAAAGACAAGCAGAAAGAAAAAGCTAAGAAAGCAAAATTAAAAGCTGCAGCTAAGAAAAAAGAAAAAGCTAAAAAAGCAAAAGATAAAGCGAAAGCAAAAAAAATTGCTAAAAAGAAAGTGAAGTCTAAAAAGAAGGCTAAAGCTAAAAAGAAAAAATAATATTTAAGAAAGGTTTGACTTTAATAAAGTTGAACCTTTTTTTATGCGTTCCAGTCATTGCGAGGAACGAAGCAACCGCACTAGCAATAGGTACGTTACTCATAATAGTGAGATTGCTTCGTTCCTCGCAAGGACATACTGTGCGAAGAGCTTCGACTTCGCTCAGCCTGACAATCGTAATTGTTATGTCACCCTGAGCGAAGTCGAAGGACATATAGTAATGTGTTACAATTAACAATTAACAATTAACAATTAACAATTGACTTTTACCCCCCAATCGCAATCATACTACGATTGTCAAAATGTTTCGCAGGATCGTTCATTTCATCAATTGTAACCATTCCGGCGCGGACTTTCTTTTTATTTTGAACAGATTCCGAAATTAGATTCGTGATTGATTCGCCATTTCTAAAAGGCGTTAAAAGATCTGTTTCTGAATTAGAGAAAAGACAATTTTTGATTTTTCCATCAGCCGTTAAACGAATTCGGTTACAACTGTCGCAAAACGGATTTGTAATCGAACTTATGATTCCGAAATCACCTTGAAAACCTTTTATTTTATACGTTCTGGCCGTGAAGTTTTTTTCATCTTCCAGTTTTTGAATTTCATCTTCAGCAAAAGTATTTCCAACCAAAGATAAAATCTCATTTTGCGAAACCATTTTGCTTCTGTCCCACTCGTTTCCTGCAAAAGGCATAAACTCAATAAACCTTACTGAAATAGGCAGAAATTGTGTTAGTTTAACAAAATCAACAATTTCATTATCATTAAAACCTTTCATTAAAACTACATTTACTTTGACTTGAAAATCATGATTCAAAAGTAAATGCAGATTATCTACAACCTTTTCAAATTGATTTCTGAGCGTTATAGAATGGAATTTAGACGAAACCAAAGTATCTAAACTCAAATTGATCTTTTTGACATTAAACTGCTTTAAAACATCTATATGCCGATCGATTAAAATTCCGTTTGTAGTTATCGAAAGTGAAATATTTAAAGCAGCTAATTTTGCGATTATCTCTGGAAAGTCTTTTCGTAAAAGTGGTTCTCCGCCCGTTAATCTAATTTTGTCAACACCATTTTGTGCGAAAGTCTGAGCGATACCAAAAATCTCGTCGGCTGTCATTAAACTAGCTTTAGGAGAAAGCGCAATTCCGTCGGCCGGCATGCAATACGTACAACGCAGGTTGCATTTTTCCAGCAGCGAAATTCGCAGATAGTTGTGTCTGCGCCCAAAAACATCCGTCAAAATTGTGTTAGAGGCTGTCATGATTTTTTCCTTTTAAAATATGAAAGACGTGCATTACATGCGGAAACACAGCGTCCATCGATTCTCTCGCTCCGTTTGTGGAACCAGGCAAAGCCAAAACTAAACTTTTACCCAAAGTTCCGGCTACAGTTCTCGAAAGCATGGCATACGGCATTCTTTGTTGTCCGTAATCGCGAATTGCTTCTTCGATTCCGGGAATTCTGCTTTCTAATATTGGCGATAAAGCTTCCGGCGTTACATCTCTTGGAGATAATCCAGTTCCGCCCGTAAAAATCACCAATTGATTATCTTTTGCGTAAGCTTTTGTTTTTTCCTGAATAATATCCAATTCATCAGGAATAATTTCATAATGAGAAGTTTCAACTCCGTATGAATCTAATTTTTCTACAATAATTTTTCCGGAACGATCTTCTTTATCTCCTGTAAAAATCGAATCAGAACAAACAAAAACCGCCGCTTTTATCGCATACGGAAATTTATTTTTGAAAGAAGATTTTCCGCCTTCTTTATTAATCAATTTAATGGTTGAAATTTCGATTTCTTTATCAATTGGTTTCAGCATATCGTACATTGTCAATGCGACAATCGATGCGCCATGCATGGCTTCAACCTCAACTCCGGTTTTATAAACGGTTTTTACATTGAAGATAATCTGAATCTCCAATCCTTCAATTTTATATTCAACCGAAGTAAATTCAATTGGAAGCGGGTGACAATCCGGAATAGACAAATGGGTATTTTTTACCGCAAATAATCCTGCCGTTTTTGCCATTTCGAGCACATTTCCTTTCGGAACCAAATTGTTCACCACAGCGTCAATCGTTTCTTGTCTGCTGACTTTTACAATTGCTGTTGCGGTTGCTTTTCTTAATGTGCTTATTTTATGCGTAATATCTACCATTCTGTTTTATTAGGTATTTTGTTTCCAGGTGAATGTATCGTTTTCAAACATTTCTTTACCAAAAATCGGCACATCGGTTTTAATCCAGTTTACGATCGCTTCTGTTGCTTCATAAACTTGTTTGCGACGTGTTGCCGAAACAAACACAAACAAACAAATTTCACCTGCTTTTACAACGCCCAAACTATGGTAAATGTGCATGCAGGTTAAATCGAATTTAGCGAAAGCTTTTTCGCGAATGGTATGCAAAGCTTCATTTGCCATATCAGTATAAGCTGAATAATCAATCGCCACGACTGTATTATCGTGAATTACATCGGCACGAACTTGTCCCAAAAAAATATTGTGCGCCCCAATTGTATGTTTCGATTGATGTTTCGCAATCGACTCGGCTATAAATTCAGGAGAAATTGGTCCTTCTACAAATACATTTTTACTCATTTTTTATGTTTTTTTTTTGCCACAGATTATATGGATTAAAATGATTTTTTCTTTTGCCACGAATTACACTAATTTTCACTAATTAAAATCTGTAGTAAAGAGAATTAACCTCAATATTGTCATTTCGACGAAGGAGAAATCTTCGCAAGAAACTCCGCAGTAATTCGCTTATCTTTGTCGAGCTACTTACGAAGATTTCTCCTTCGTCGAAATGACAAACTATAACGAACATTTTAAAGTTTGTGGCTATATTTTTATTTCTTCTTTCAATATATCTTTCATTGCTAAAACTCCGCCAGCAATGCTTTTTATCTTTTTAAATTGATGCTTTTGAAGCAATTCTGCTCCGATTTTACTTCTAATTCCGGATTGACAGAAAACATAAATCTTCTGGTTTTTATCCAGTTTTTCAATTTCATTTTCTAGATACAGCAAAGTAATCTGAATTTGATTTTTTAAACTGATTTTTGGCAATTCGTGCGCGTTTCTAACATCCAGAAATAAAACGGAATCATTGTTTATTTCATCCAAAATCGATTCAAATTTTATTTCTTCAACTTCAGATTTATTATATTTTTCTTCGAATGATTCTCTGCTTATTAACTGAAAATTACTTTTATCAAAATCATATTTTTGCTGTTCGTTGTTGAGGATATTATAAACTAATATTTTACCGCTTAAAACTTCACCAATTCCGAGAATCATTTTTAGGACTTCATTTGCCTGAAACATTCCGATAATTCCAACCGAAATTCCAATTACTCCGGCATCTTCACAATTTAAAGCATTGTTATTTTCATCTGGATATAAACATCTGTATGTTGGTCCGTTTTGATAATTGAAAACTGAAACCTGTCCCTGAAATCTAAAAATCGATCCGTAAACCATTGGTTTATTGGTTACCAAACAAGCATCATTTATTAAATATTTAATCGAAATATTATCTGTTGCATCAACAATAATATCATATTTTTCAAATAACGAAATGGCATTTTTACCTGATAATTTCTCCGCAAAAGCATTGACTTTTACCAGCGGATTCAATTCTGAAATCATCAGTTTTACTTCTTCCACTTTTGATTTTCCAACAGCCGAACTTTTGTAAATCACCTGACGATGCAGATTTGAAATCTCAATAACATCATCATCTACAATTCCAATTTCGCCAACTCCGGCTGCAGCCAAATAAGGCAAAATTGCCGCGCCCAAACCTCCGGCACCGATAACCAAAACTTTCGCTTTCGATAATTTGTACTGACCATCCTCTCCTATTTCAGGAAGAATCATTTGTCGGTTATATCGGTTTGATGCACTCATAAATTAATTTTTAACCTCCGGCAAACGGTGGTAATAAAGCAACAATATCACTTGTTTGTAAATTGTAATCTGCTGCTTTTGAAACTATTTTTTGATTTACTGCTACACTGAAAGAAAGCGATTCAAATTGATATTTTTCGTTTAAATCCTGCAATAGTTTTTGCAGAGACAATTCTTCGGAAAAAGATAACTTTTCGAACTCACATTTTGTCTTTTCGGCAACAGCCCCAAAATATTTAATCTCGATCATTTTTATAAATTTAAATTTTGAAAAATGAATTCATCTTCAAAATGTTCCTGAAAATAGGAAATCCAGCTTGAAGTGTTTCTCACTACTTCACCAATCACAATAATTGCGGGCGATGATATATTTTTTTCAACAACCAATTTAGTGATTGTATTGATAGTTCCAACCACTTTTTGTTCTGAATTTTTTGTTCCGTTTTGAATAATAGCGATGGGTAAATCGTCATTTCTGTTTTCCTGATAAATAGAAATTATTTCATCCAATTTATGCATTCCCATCAAAATAACCACGGTCGCCGCCGATTTTGACGCTAAAAGAACATCTTTTGATAATTTATGATCGGAAGTTGTTCCGGTAATTACCCAAAAACTTTCGGCTACTTTGCGCTGTGTCAAACTAATTCCAACGGAAGCAGGAACACCCAAAGCAGATGAAATTCCGGGAACGATAGCAGTTTCAATTTCAAATTCTTCTGCGAACTCGATTTCTTCGCTTCCTCTTCCAAAAACAAACGGATCTCCGCCTTTTAATCTTACCACATGTCCGTGACTTTTTGCCATCGAAACAATCAAATCGTTAATCTGGTCCTGCGTATAAGCGTGACAGCCTAAACGTTTTCCAACAAAAACAATTTCTGCATTTGATGCATATTTTAATAATTCTTCATTTACCAAAGCATCATACAAAACTACATCGGCACTTTTTAAAGCTTTAATCGCTTTCATCGTAATCAATTCAACGTCGCCCGGACCTGCGCCCACAATCGTTAATTTTGGTGTTTTTAAGTTTTGCATAATCTCTAACTTAAATTGATATTCAGATCATTTAATTCGTCGGCCGAATTAATATTCGTCAAAGGAAAGTTTTCACTTTCTTCTATATTCAAAATTTGATGCGGCACTTTGGCCAATAAATCCATCATTTTTAATTCATCAGAATCAATCGCATTTTTAATAACCGGAACAATCTTTTTTGAATAAATCCCAATTAATGGATGCGTTTTACTTTCTGAAGCAAAAACGGTAATTCCGGCTTCTTCTGTATGTTTTGAAATTAATTCCTGTAATAATTCAGTAGAAATCAACGGAATATCACAGCTTAAAATCAAATTGAATTCGGTTTCAGAATGGGATAAGGCGGTATAAATTCCGCCTAACGGACCTTTATCTGAAATAATATCGGGTATTTTTTCATACGGCAGATAATCGTATTCTTTTGATGCCGTAATCAGTTTTATTTGTTCTGTAATAGGCAAAATTGCCTTAATTATATGTTCTATAAATGGTTTTTCCTGAAACAGCACTAATCCTTTTTCAGACTGCATTCTGGAGCTTTTTCCACCGCAAAGAATAAATGTTGATATATTCATAGTTTCTTTTGTTTCAAATTTCACGTTTCAAGTTTTGCTCGCATTTGTCAGGCTGAGCGAAGTCGAAGCCCACGTTCCAATTGGAGCGCCCTTCGACTTCGCTCAGGGTGACATTTTTTACTTCAAGGTTTTGCCAATCTGTCTCCAGCGGTTGAAACCGCTGGCTATGTTTATTTAGCAATCTTTTACATTTGCTTTTCAAATATTGCCCGAGGTTTCAACCTCGGGGACGTATTATGAGCGATTTTTGTTTTTCAATCTCAAGGAAAAATCAATTTGACACTTGCCATCAAAATTACTGTTCCTAAAACCATTTTTAATGTTCTGTTAGAGAAAGAGCCGCTTCCGTAAAATCCGCCTAACATTCCTCCTATTACTGCAATCGGAACCAAATAGAAACTTTCCATCGGGATTGTTTTTCCACCTAAAAAGAATCCTAACATTCCGGCTGTTGAATTCACAAATATGAATAAACTCGAAACCGCTGCCGATTCTTTTACCGATGCCCATCCTAAAAATAATAATATCGGACTCAGGATGATTCCCCCGCCAATTCCTAACATTCCTGACAATAAACCTATCGCAAAACCAATTACCAATGCGATTGGAAGATTGATTTTTACTTCTTCTTTTTCTTTAAAATTAAATACCCCAAACAATCTTAGCGCTGCGAAAACCAATACAATTCCTAAAACTATTTTATAAATCGCATTATCTAAAGTTATAAAACCTCCAATAAATGCTGCAGGAATCGAGGCTACCGCAAACGGATAAAAGAGCTTTGGTTTGAAATAATTCTTTCTATAATAAAACAAAAACGAAATACTCGAAACAAACAAATTCAACAACAAAGCCGAAGGTTTCATAATCGAAATTGGAAAAGCAAAAATGCTCATCAAAGCCAAATACCCCGATGCGCCGCCATGACCAACGCTGGAATATAAAAACGCAATAACGATTAATGCGAAACTGAATAGTAATATGTTTTCGGAACTTAATAGGTTCATTTTTTTTTTTGTTTATTTTGTTTCAGGTTTAAAGTTTCAAGTTGTCAAGCTATATGTTTAAAATTACACACTGCTTTTCATCCTTAATAACAAAAATCTATTTTCTATATTCTTTATTCTATTTTCTTATTCTAAAAATCTAAAATCAACAATCTAAAATCTAAAATTTCTTAATCAATCGGCAATAATGTAACTAACTGTCCTTTTTTATATTCCTGAATATCTTCCGGAACAATAAGTAAGCTATTGGCTACGGCAAAAGTGTTCAGCATTGCGGAACTTTGTCCGTCGAGAACGGTGACTTTTGTTTCGTCGTATTTTGCTTTTAAGAATAATGTTTTTCCTGTATTGTTCTTAATATCCGAATTTAATTTTCGAACTACTTTTGTTTTATGAATTTCTGAAAATCCTAGTTTGTTTTTAATTGCGGGCGAAACGTAAATGTAAAAATTCGTTAGCGATGAAGCTGGATTTCCGGGTAAAGCGAAAACTAAGGTTTCCTTTTTTGAACCGAAAAACATTGGTTTTCCAGGTCTCTGATTGATTTTATAAAACAATTCCTGAACGCCGTTTTGCAATAAAGCTTCTTTTACAAAATCATAATCGCCAACTGAAATTCCGCCGGAAATTAAAACAACATCGTATTTTTTCAGAATACTTTTAAGCGCATTTTTTGTCGCTTTTAAATTATCTTTTACTCTGTAAACTTTTGTCTTTTTGATTCCGATAGTTTCAAGAGCCGCTTCCAGCATAAATGAATTACTTTCGAAAATTTTTCCTTTTTTAAGGTTTTTTCCTGGTTGTACTAATTCATTTCCGGTAACTAAAATCGCTACTTTCGGTTTTTTGTAAACCTCTACTTCTGTAATTCCTAAACAGGCCAGAAATCCAATCGCTGCGGGCGTTATTAAAGTATTGGCTTCAAAAACTACAGCATCTTTCGCAATTTGTTCTCCTTTCGGGCGAACATTTGAATGTTTTTCAGGCATTGTGGCAATCAAAATAGAATTTTTATTTGCCATTACATGTTCCTGCATCACTACAGTATCTGCATTATCTGGAACAAATGCGCCTGTAAATATTCGAATTGCTTCGTTTGCTTTTAATTTTACATTTGAATGATCTCCAGCCTGTGAAGTCCCAACAATATCATATTGATGTTTGATGCTGTGCGTAAAGGCATATCCGTCCATAGCCGACTGGCGAAACGGCGGCATGTCGATTGGCGAAATTACTTTTTCTGCCAAAACATATCCTAACGCTTTGCTAACCGAAATTAGCTTTGTCGACATTTTATTGCTGTTCGCCTCAATAATCGCTATAGCATCTTCTACTTTAATCATTCGTGTTATTTTTATAAGCAAAAAATACTTATTACAAATATAAGTATTTTTACTTAGTTAAATCAATTAAGTACCTAAATTTTTTAAAAATATAAATTTAGCTTAATTCTTTTAAATACCGAGCGAAAAAATCAAATAGCTTTTAAAGTTGAAGTGTTTGATTTACTTTCTTTTAAAATTACCTTTTGGAAGATAATATAACCATGCAAAACCAATAAAAAATAGTATTGCAGAAGCTATAAAGGCAGGAATTAATATTTCCTTGTTATTTTCTAGTGCATTATTTAAGGACGCATATAAAAGCCAGATTTGAATGCTGACATTTAAAATCAGGATAAAAATAAGTGTCGAAAGTATATTGTTCAGCTTATTAGGGTTAGCGCGATTCTGGCTTCGTCTAAAAGTACTCATATCTATAAATTTAAATTATACAATCTAACTGTCTTTTTTATCTATCATTGCTTTTACAAAAACAGCATTTTCTTTAAATATCACTTCTAACTGTGGTAAAGCTCTTGGTGGCGGACCTGCAATTACATCTCCTGTCATGGCATCAAATGAACCTTCATGGCAAGGACAGTGAATGATTCCGGTTCCGGGTTTGTAAAATACGGAACACGAAAGATGCGTACATTTTTGCTCGTAAGCCCTAAAATCACCGCTTTCTAAGTGAATTAATATATACGGAATTGTACTTCCTTCTAAAACAAAACCACGAGTTCCGCCTACGGGAACATCTTCTTTATTGCAGATGAAATGTTCGCCTTGTACTTCTTCTTTTGGTAATAAAAATGCTTTTGCGGTTACGAATCCGCTTCCTACCATTAATCCGCCGGAAACAAAAGTCAGGAATTTAGCAAAATCGCGTCGGCTGACCTGAGTTGATTCCTGTTTTTTTATAGGGAAATCTTTTTTCCAGTTTTGATTTAAATTATCTTCTTTTGACATGATTCTGGTTTAATAAATTCTTAATTCTGTACTGCCTTTTGGCATCATAATATTCACTTTTGTTTTTACTTTTTCCTGTCCAAAAATAAAGTTGTTCACTGGCGTACTATTTGGTCTCATTTCTTCAATTTGTTCTCTTGTTCCGTAAAACAATGCACCGCTTGGACAAACTGTGGCACACATTGGTTTTTTACCCACACTTGTTCTGTCGTAACACATCGTGCATTTCATCATTAAATCGTATTCTTCTACTTTTTTAGGTACACCAAAAGGACAAGCCATTACACAGTTTGAACATCCTATACATCTTTCCGTATTAGCAGTATGTACCACACCAAATTCATCTTGTGAAATCGCATCCGCGGGGCAGACATTCGCACAAACCGGGTCTTCGCAATGCATACAAACCTGAACTGTGGTTTGTATTGTCGAAGCACGATCTACATAATTTACGCTTATTAAAGTTTGCTGGCCGTTGGTTTCACATTCGGCGCAGGCCATTTCGCAGGCTTTGCAGCCAATACAGCGCTGCATATCTACAAAAAACTCTTCGTTTGTATTAAAATTGGTCAAATTCATAACTTCATTTTTTTATAGATTAAACACTTGCATACGCTTCCGATTCTTTGGCTGGCGGTGCTATTTTTCCCTGCGGATCTAATAAACAGGCGCAGACTTTAAATTCCGGAATTTTAGAAATCGGGTCTAAAGTTCCCGGTGTTAATTGATTGGCAGATTTGTGTCCCGGCCAGTGATACGGAATGAAAACGGTATCTTTTCTAATCGTTTCTACAATATTGGCAGGAAAAATTCCTTCACCTCTTCTTGTTGCTACTCTTACTAATTCTCTTTGTTTGATTCCGTATTTTTCTGCTAATTCAGGATGAATTTCTAACATTGGCTCTGGAAACTGATCTACCAGTTTTCCAATTCGGCGTGTTTGTGTTCCGCTTAAATATTGTGAAACTACACGGCCTGTTGTTAATGTTATTGGATATTCTTCATCGGTAACTTCACCCGGAAGTTTATAAGGCGCGGGATTAAAATGTGCTTTTCCGTCTGGCGTTTTAAACTTTTTATCTTCCCAAAGTCTTGGCGTTCCCGGATGATCTTCGGTTGGACAAGGCCAAAAAATGCCCATATTATCTTCTACTTTTTTATACGTAATTCCGAAATAATCTGCAGTTCCGCCTTTTGAAGCGACACGCAGTTCGTTGAAAATTTCTTCACTATTGTCGTAAGTAAATTTATCTTCTTCGCCCAGTCTTTTAGCTATTTCTAATAATATTGAAGTATCGGTTCTGGCTTCTCCCGGAGGCGTAACGGCTTGTCTGATTCTAATCACTCTTCCTTCTGCAGAAGTTGTTGTTCCTTCTTCTTCTTCCTGTAAAGATCCTGCCAAAACAATATCGGCATGTCTTGCAGTTTCATTCAAAAAGAAATCAATACAAACGTAAAATTCTAATTTTTCTAAAGCAGAACGCACGTAATTATTGTTCGGAAGCGAGACTAACGGATTGAAACAAATGGAAATTAATCCTTTGATTTCGTCTCTGTGAATGGCCTCTATAATTTCATAAGCCGTAAGTCCTTTTCCGGGTAAATCTTTTTCATCGATTCCCCAAACTTCTGATATGTATTTTCGGTGTTCCGGATTTTCAATATCTCTGTTTCCGGGCAATTGATCGCATTTATGTCCGTGCTCTCTTCCGCCCTGACCATTTCCTTGTCCGGTAATCGTTCCGTAACCACAATATGGTCTTCCAATTCTTCCTGTTGCCAAAACAAGATTAATACAGCCTAAAACATTATCAACACCTTTTGAGTGATGTTCGATTCCTCTTGCATGCAATAAAAAGCTTGTTTTTGCTTTTCCCCATAATTCAGCGGCTGCTTTTATTTTTTCTTTATCGATTCCGGTTACTTCTTCTGCCCATTCCAGCGTATAATCTTTAACGGCATCAATTGTTTCCTGAAATCCTGATGTATAATTATCTATAAAATCATGATCCAGCATATCGTGATCTACTAAATATTTTAGCATTGCGCCATATAATGCAGAATCTGTTCCGGGTTTTACATCGAGATGAATATCCGCTGTTCTTGCCAACGGAATCATTCTTGGATCGATCACAATTAATTTTGCACCGCGATCTCTGGCTTTCCAAATCCAATGTGTTAGCGTTGGGAAAGTTTCACTGATATTGGCTCCGGCTACAATAATAACTTCGGCATATTCTAAGTCTGAATAATTATTTGAAGCCCGGTCTAAACCAAATGCTTTTTTATTTCCGGCTCCGGCGCTTACCATACACAGCCTTCCATTGTAATCGAGGTTTCTTGTTTTTAAAGCAACACGGGCAAATTTTCCAACTAAATAACTTTTTTCATTAGTTAATGAAACTCCAGATAACATGGAGAAAGCGTGTTTTCCGTATTTTTCCTGAATTCTTTTAATTTCAGAAACGGTTTTATCCATCGCATCATCCCAAGAAACTTTTTCAAAACCTTTTCCTTCTACTCTTTGTATTGGATGCAAAAGTCGGTCTGGGTGATTATTTTGAAGATACCTTTGAACTCCTTTTGGACACAAACGTCCTTCGTTAAACGGAAATTCCATCCACGGTTCAAAACCTACTACTTTATTTTCTTTCACTAATAATTGAATTCCACACTGCATGCCGCAAAAGCAGCAATGTGTTTTTACAACGTCATCTGGTTCGTCTCTTCCGTCGTAACCATCTACAGGCGCATAATTTAAATGCGGACCAAATTGTTCAATTATTTTTTCAGTTGATACGGGTAGTTTTGCCATTTTTTTTGTTATTTTTTGTTTCAGGTTTCATGTTTCAAGTTTGCTTATAGAACATGAAACTTGAAACCTAAAACTTTTATAATTTTATTTGTTTTGTTTCAGGTTTCACGATCTGTGTGGAACTTGAAACTTGAAACCTTAAACTTGAAACTTTTTATAAATTATCCAAATAAATTTCCGCCTTCTAGTCTGGCTTTTAGGTGTGCTTGTGCCAGGCGTGATCTTTTTCCTTCTGGGCTTAAATCGAGGTGAGAAGTTCCGTCTTCGTGGGTGAAATCAAAACCTAATTCTTTTGTTACGATTTTTAAATCATTGATATGAAGCTGGGTTGCAAATTCTTCTCCGGTATGCGGACAAACTGCCATTCCTTTTTTTATTCCTTCTTGTTTATAGATATGTGCTCCAATTTGCGCCGGACGCTGGATGATATGAAAGAATTTCCCAAACGGAATCCAGATCAAAAACATGATTACCGTTACAGCATGAATTACGGCTAAGAAATCATATGCAAAACCTTTCATGAATTGATAGGAATATGTTAAACATAAACCTGTTACAGAAATGGCTATTAATAAAATTAAGGGCAATAAATCACCTTCAAAAGTCTGCGTTGCAATTAATCCGGGATTGGTTAATCTTCTTCTTAAATAATAAACGGAACCAATTATAACTAACCACGATGACCAGTTTAAGGCATGGAAAATCAGGAAAGCCAGAAATGAATTTATCTGAAAATCCATCATTTTAAATCCGAAGAAATGTGCTTCGTAAATGGAAATTGAATTTGGTGCGAGCGTAAAGTGAATCCATCCAAATGTAAGCGGAATTGTGATGGCAAAAGCCGATAAACAGCCTATTGCAATACAAAAATGGGCAAACCAGCGCCATTTGCTTCTTGGGTAAATAAACTTTTGAACGACAATATTTTGTACTGATTCTTTTCCCAGAAACCATAAATGAGAAATTATTTTTCCTGTAAAAAGAAATTTAAGGCTTCTTTTAAAATACATCCACGTTGGAGGTCTTTGCAGCCAAACGGTATAGCGATAAACGATTCCGAAGAAGGCAAAAACAGTTCCGAATAAATAAGTGACTAATGCTGCATCAAAATTTTGTAATTGTCTTGATCCGTAAAACACTAGCACAATTGTAAGTATAGAAACTAGTGTTGCAACAAGTAAGGCTTTGGTATTAAATGTTTTATCTTTCATCCTTAATTTTTAATTTAATGATTACTTCTTAACTTGGTTTCTCACAATTTTTACGATTGTAGAACCACCAATTGATACCTGTAGCTAATATAGTGAAAAAACAAACGCCTATAAAGAACTGATTTACAGTTCCATTAGCAGAAATATTATTCCCTATTAATTTAGAAAAGATAAAAGGTCCAAAAGCAGCTATTGCAGCTGTCCAGCCAATAACTCCGGCTGCCTGACGCGGATTTTCTTTAAATATTATTGGATATTGTCTAAAAGTACCTGCATTGCCAATTCCCGTAAAAAAGAACATTACTAAAATAACTGTAACAAAAAGAGGAAATTGGTCCATACTTGTTGGTGCGACCAATCCTTGTGTTACCAATATAATGGCTCCACACAAAATCCCTAAACCTGTAATGGTTGTTAAGATTGCTCCTCCTACTTTATCAGCTACAAATCCAAAAGCAATTCGACTTGCAGAACCTAATAATGGGCCATAGAACGCATACACTAAAGGATCTGGTGCATTGGGAAAATCTCCGTATAAAAATTTAATCATTAATGGAAAAGCCGCAGATAAACCTGCAAAAGTTCCAAAAGTCATTAAGTAAGTAATCGTACAATACCAGGTATGTTTATTTGAAAAAATGTCCATTTGTTCTTTTACAGAGGCCATCATTGGAATACTTTTTAAATAAAACCAGCTTAAAATTGCCATGATTAGTAAAAATGGAACGTACCAAAATGCTGCAGACTGTAAGTAGATCTCTGATTTTTTAACGGCTGTATTTTCAGGGTTAATGTTGTCTAATATTTTTTCGGCTAATTTTGGATTTGCATTTGCAATGGCTTTTGCTTTTGCTTTTACTGGTAATGCATTAAAAATAATAACGTTATCAGTAGAGTTTACCGCAGCACTTACAGAATTAATTACGTTTTTCTTTACGTTAGAAAGTATTTTAGTCTGAACTTCTGCATCAAATGTTGCAAAAACTTCTTTTTGTTTTTCCAGACTGGATGTTTGTAAAAGGGTTAATGTTTCTTTAGGATCAACGCTTGTAAAACCAGATGCAGCACCATAAATACCAACACTAATTATAAGAGGCGTTACAAATTGCGCGATCGAAACTCCAAAATTTCCTATTCCTGCCTGAATTCCTAATGCGGTTCCTTTTAATCTTTGAGGAAAAAATAAACTTGTACTTGGCATATAAGATGAAAAATCTCCTCCGCCAAAACCTGTGGTAAAAGCCAAAACTGCAAAAACCCAAAATGGTGTATTTACATTCATAATGGCAAAACCAATCCCTATAACTGGAATTAATTTAATTAATGTTGCAAAAGATACAATATGTCGTGTCCCGAAAATGGGTAATAAAAAAGTATGAATAATTCGTAATAATCCCGCCGCTAATCCCGGAATTGCTGTTAACCAGAAAAGCTGATCTTTAGAAAAACTAAATCCTAATCCGGGTAGTTTAACCGCGATTACGCTCATCATAAACCAAGAGGCAAATGATAATATTAATGTTAATGTTGTTATTGTTAATGTTCTCCATGCAATTTTACTTCCGCCAGAGTTCCAAAACGCTTCATCTTCCGGTTCCCATTTGTCTAACCAAGTTTTCATATATCTATTGTTTAATTTTTATTTTTTAATGATTACTTTCTATATCTCTTGTAAAGTTTGGCAGTTTAGTTCGCGTTGCATTTATAATTGTTCGATGCATCCACAATAAACAAAGCACAGAAACTACAAAAATGAATATCCATGAGCTGGTCCAAAGTCCTGTATAGTTTAGTAAATAACCAAAGATTATAGGACCTACAAATCCGCCTAAACCTCCTATTAATCCAACCATGCCGCCCACAACTCCTACTTCATTTGGGAAATACTCCGGAATGTGTTTATAAACAGCCGCTTTTCCAATTCCCCATGAAATTCCTATTAGAATTACCAGAACCAGATATACCCAAAGATTTGCACTGAATTTAATTTGAGTTATTCCCTGTGCTAACAATTCTTTCTTTTTAACTTCTTGATTTTGTTTGACAATAATTTCCTGCCAAGAGCTTTTTTCGGGAAAAATTGATGTTTCGCTATGCTGCAATATTTCTTTTTTATTTATGGAATGTATTTTTTCGCCAACCATAATTTTATCAGCCGAAACTTCTGTTACAATTCCATTATTCATTGCCAAAACGCCCGGACCTGCGGTGTAAATTTCCATTTTTGGAAACATTAATAAAAAGCTGATTACAATTGATGAGCCTAAAACCCAATATATTACTTTTCTGGCTCCAAATTTATCTGAGAGATATCCGCCAAAAGCTCTGATTACACCAGATGGTAAACTGAACATTGTAGCAAACAAACCGCCCATTACTAAGGTTGTATGATATACATTCATGAAATTAGGAAGAAGCCATTGTGAGTATGCCACGAAGAAACCAAATACTAAAAAGTAATAAGCTCCAAAACGCCAGACACGGACATTTTTGAGCGGAGAGATTAATTGTGTTATTGTTTTTGAAACTGTTGGGTTCTTTTTATTTTTAGCAAAAACAATAAAAAGCAACCCTATGATAACAAGTATAACGGCGTAAATAACAGGAAGCATTTTCCAACCGTTTATTGGATCTTTTTCGGATAAATGATTTAACAAAGTTGGTGCAATAAAAGTAGTAATTGCTGCACCAGCATTTCCCATTCCGAAAATTCCCAAGGCTCTTCCCTGCCATTCTTTCGGATACCAAATTGATGTATATCCAATACCGACTGCAAAGCTTGTTCCAACTAATCCGAAGAAAAAGCTTAAAACAGCAAAACTCCAGAACGAATTTGCAAAAGGCAGTAAAAAAAGTGGTACGGAACATAATAAAAGCAATATAGAAAATACAATTTTACCTCCATATTTATCTGTCAAGATACCTATTGGAAGTCTGAAAATCGAGCCCGAAAGAATTGGAATTCCTAATAACCATCCTGTTTCTACAACAGTAAAATTAAATATTCCTTTGTCTGCTAAATACGTAATTAAAACACCATTTAGCGTCCAGCAGGCAAAACATATTGTAAAGGCCAGTGTATTTAGAAATAGAATTCTGTGAGATTGAGAAAGATTACTCATATAAAAAATTTAAAATAGTATTAAACTAAATATGCTTCAGTAAAACGACAAAATTAAAATCTTCAAAACTGAGAAAAAATGACATATATCATATTAAAGACCATAAGTCCTCAATACAACAATAACAATAAAATACTATTAATTAGGTAGTTATAAAAATATATAAATAATATTTTTATCAAATAAAGGCTTATAGCTGAAATTTTATTTGTAAGAATTATGTTTTTAATTCTTTAAGGGGTGGTCTTTCTTTTTTTCTCTCTGTATAAATAGCCAAGAAATTAGGTTCTAAACTTCTAATTCAAAATTGATTCTCTAAAATTATAAAAAATACAAACACTAATATGTTAATTATTAATATTTTACATATTAATTTTTATTAAAAAAACTGCTAAACAAATTTGATAGCCATAATTGGGAATTTTATTTTAATAAGTGAAAATTTTTTGCTGCATCAACTAAAATTTCCATATGCAGACGTTTTTTAATCTTTTTCAGGTCTTTTTATGTCCGATTTTTAATTTGCTAAGGATTTAAAAACGAGTAAATTAAATGTAAAATACTACATTTTTAAGTGTTCTAATAAAATAATTTAACATATTTAAAAGCCTATAAACACAATTTAAATAATTGAAAATCA
>NZ_CAIJDE010000048.1:0-19766 GCF_903819335.1 Flavobacterium panici
ATGAGTCACAAACTCAGAGGAACGAATAGTTTACTTTTGCTTCCTTTCTCAATCATAAATCTACTTAAATTTAAAAAAACAAATCTAAAGGAGGAACGAGAAATCGCACTAGATATTCCACACAGTAATTCTCCAATCTTTGGCGAGTTTCGCGTGCGATTTCTCGTTCCTCGAAATGACAATATTGGCTAAAATCATCTGCGTAAAACAAAACTCTGCGTCTTTGCGCCTTTGCGAGAAAATCCTCGTTCGTATAAAAAAACTTAGTCCCTTTGCACCTTTGCAACTCTGAACCTTTTTCACTACTTTTGCACCAAATTAATTAAAAAGACATTCATGTTAACAGTCAATAATTTATCAGTTCAATTTGGCAAACGAATATTGTTTGACGAAGTAAATACCACATTCACTCACGGAAATATTTACGGCGTTATTGGAGCCAATGGTGCTGGAAAATCTACATTTCTAAAAATCATTTCAGGCGATATGGACCCAACTTCGGGACATATTCATTTAGAGCCGGGAAAACGTATGTCGGTTTTAAACCAAAATCATAACATGTTCGACGAACATACCGTTTTGGAAACCGTTTTAATGGGAAATAAAGTTCTGTATGCTGTTAAAAAAGAAATGGATGAACTTTATTTAGACTACAACGATAAAAATGCAGACAGAATAGGGGAGCTTCAGGTTCAGTTTGAAGAAATGAACGGATGGAATGCCGACTCTGATGCTGCAGCAATGTTGTCTAACTTAGGAATTAACGAAGAGCATCATTATACTTTGATGGGCGATATGGAAGGAAAAATGAAAGTTCGTGTGCTTTTGGCACAGGCACTTTTTGGAAATCCAGATTTGCTTATTATGGATGAGCCTACCAACGATTTGGATTTTGAGACAATCGCTTGGTTAGAAAATTTCTTAGCAAACTATGAAAATACTGTAATTGTAGTATCTCACGACCGTCACTTTTTAGATGCCGTTTGTACACATATTTCTGATATTGATTTCGGAAAAATCAATCACTATTCAGGAAATTATACTTTCTGGTACGAGTCTAGCCAATTAGCGGCAAAACAACGTGCACAGCAAAACAAAAAAGCTGAAGAGAAGAAACAAGAGCTTGAAGAATTTATTCGTCGTTTTAGCGCAAACGTTGCAAAATCGAAACAAGCAACTTCTCGTAAAAAAATGATTTCTAAATTGAATATTTCTGAAATCAAACCTTCAAGCCGTCGTTACCCTGCGATTATTTTCGATCAGGATCGTGAAGCTGGAGATCAGATTTTAAATGTAGAACACCTGTCAGCTTCTGTAGATGGTGAACTTTTGTTTAAAGATGTTCATTTAAATATGGCAAAAGGAGACAAGATTGTTCTTTTCTCAAAAGATTCACGTGCTACAACAGCTTTCTATGAAATTTTAAATGGAAATCAAAAAGCAGATTCAGGAACTTTTGATTGGGGAATTACAACAAACCAAGCATATCTTCCTGCTGAAAACCATTCATTCTTCGAAAATGATTTAACTTTAGTAGATTGGTTACGCCAATATGCTAAAACAGAAGAAGAGCGTGATGAGGTATTTATTAGAGGTTTCTTAGGGAAAATGATTTTCTCTGGTGAAGAAGCTTTAAAAACAAGCCGAGTTTTATCTGGAGGAGAAAAAGTACGTTGTATGCTTTCCAGAATGATGATGGAGCGTGCTAACGTTTTAATGCTTGATGAGCCAACAAACCACTTAGATCTGGAATCTATTACAGCTTTCAATAACTCATTGAAAAACTTTAAAGGTTCTGTAATTTTTACAACGCATGACCACGAGTTTGCACAAACTGTTGGTAACAGAATCGTAGAATTAACACCAAACGGAGTTATCGACCGTTACATGACATTTGACGAATATCTTGATGATGAAAAGATTCAGGAACAAAGAAAGAAGATGTATAATCTTTAAGCTGTAAATTACAATATTAAAAATTCCAAATTCCAATCTTTGACTTTGCAACTTTGTCAAAGTTTTAAACTTTAACAAAGTTCTACATCCATAAAAAAAATCCCAAATTCCAATTAAACTTGGAGTTTGGGATTTTTTAATTTTTTACTTATTGCTATTTGCTTCCAAAAACCTTCGCTAAAATCCAGATAACAATCGCAACGATAAAAATTACGATAAATATCCCGAATCCCATTCCGGCTTTAAAAATGTCTCCAATAACTTCGCAGCTTGTAAATGAAAACAGTATAACGAATACCATTAACAATCTTGTAATTTTATTTTGCATGATTCTGAGTTTTTAAATTTCTATATTAAAATTACTTCATGAATCTTGAAAATGTGTTATAGAATTTTTGAGAAATGTTTTAGGATTTGGATTCTAGTTTTGCAGATTTTTTTTGCGAATGTTTTAAGTCCATTTCTTTGATGAAAGAATTACGATTAAAATTTTTTACAAATCCTGACTTTTCTCCTTTTTCTAATTCTTTAATTATATTTTCTTTTTTGAACATTTTTTTTCTGATTTATACTTTGTAAATCTTAAAACAAATACCGTTTATTATTAGCACTCATAAACTGATCAAAATACCCGCTTAAATTCCTTTGACCAACGGCAACGACTTTTAGTTCAGCATTTTCTTTTGCAACCATAAAATAATCTGTTCCAAATAAAACCCGCTCTGGGAGAATAAGACCGTTTTTTAAATCATTAGATAATTGTATCATGCAATTTTCATCGCATAACGAATACGAAATATCTGTAAACGCATTAGGATATTTATCTATCAGGATTTTTTGTTTGATAATGTCATACCATGATGTTTGATTACCTTCCAGAGTTTTTGCTGCCTGGAATAATTTGGCAGTTTTCGCATCTGGATTTTTCACACCCAATATTTCAATATCTCCTCCCATGTGCGCAATGCAGAGTTTTAGTTTAGGATATTTGTCTAAAACAGGAATATAATTTTCAGGATGTGAAAAAAGATTACACGCTCTGGCATTTTCCCTAAATGATTTGTCAGAAGCCTTTTTATAAGCAGCAATACGGGCAGTAATTACAGGCATTAAAGGATGCGCCGGATTTACTGATGTAGGATTGTCAGGAATAACCGACCAGACATTTTTACCTAAATAATAACTACCGCCGCGTGTACAATGTGTCATAACAGGAATATTATTTTTTTCGGCGTATTGATAAAGACTGTCTAATCGCGCATCAAAAGGGAAAAAGCCATTTGCAGGATATAATTTAATTCCAACAAAGGTTTTACTTTCAATTGCTTTTTTTAGATTTTCGAGGTTTTTAGTATCCGGATTTCTTGGATCTACACCATAAAAAGGAAATAATGTATTTGGGTAAGTTTTTTTCAATTTGTAAATATCCTGTATTTGTGAATTGAAATCTTTTTCAGGTTTTTTGTCGGGATCACTCATATAATCCATATCAATTGTGAGTGCGATTATTTTTATCCCACTGTATTCAGAATTATCATAAGCTCCTTTCAAGTCAAGAAAGACTTCTTCTTGCGAAGCCATTACACCAATTTTTAAGAATTGTAAAATTCTTTTCGGAATTAAGTTTCCTAATTTTGTAATTAACCAGGAGACAGGTCGGGTTAATATTAACCATTTAAGAAATGTAGAAGCTCCGTCTCCAAGTTTGGCTGCTACCTGTAAAAAGTCTTTTGGGGCACATTTTCCTGTAAAGATGTGCGAATGAATGTTGTATATATCGTTCATGATTGTATAATTTTAGGATGGTTTTATTCCGGCTCTTCTAATATTAATTGCTTTTACCATAACTTCAAACCAAAAAGGAGCTCCGAAACTTAGAGCAAATGCTGAAATTATAATTCCTAAAAGCCACCACAGGAAGATTTCTGTTCTTGTTTCTTTTACTTCTTTTGTTTTTTCAGTTTCTTTTGTTTCTTTCGATTTTTTAGCATCAAAATGATAGCCAATTGGAAGAGCGTCATCTTCTATTTCATTAATTATTGATTTGATACTATCTATATTTTTCACAATATCTTCCAAATCAATTTTTTGAGCATTAATCTTATTTTCAAGTACTTTTTTCTCTGCTATTAATACAAGATCTTTACGATACTTGTCATCAGTATTTAATTTTTTAATTAAAGTAATAGAATCAACATTTAGCGCCAGGCAAACTAAGAAACTTATAATAAGTAAACTTCTTTTCGTTTTTGTTTTATACCAGCCGCTTACTCTTTCCATATAGTCGTCAAACCATTTGGTGATTTTCTCTTTTAACTCAATATAGTTTTCCGTTTTTTCATACAATGCCCTTAAATGACTTTTTAATGGACTGTAATTCATTTGATCAAGTCCTTTTTTAAATCTCTTATAAGGATCCTCAATACGATCTTCAATTAGTTTAACATCTACTAAATTTGTCGATCCTTTTGGATCAAAAATATTTTCAAATTTTGTAGTTTCAGATTGGCTTCCAATAATATCAATCAAGGCATCAGCAAACATATCAGATGAAATGTATTGCGGGTAAGAATCTCTATTCTTTTTAAGCTGATCGATGCTAAAGTGGCTATATAAGCTGGCACCGTAGCTTTTGTTCACAGGATCGTTTAATAATTTAAGAATTGTTTCGTAAAGAAATCGGCCTCTTTTTTGGGTTTTATAGGAGTACCATTCAAAGAGCAAAGAAACAAGAGTACTAAAGAGAAAGTAAAATAAACCTAACGCAATTAGTATTTCCAGAATTTTAGATACTTGCATAGATAATTTGTTTTTGGTTAAAATAAATTAGTTTAATTTTGGTTAGTAAGAAAAACCGCGGCTAATTTATTTAAACAAATGTTAAATTGTTATTTGTAAGGTAAATATTTCACTTTATCGAATCTAATTGGTTATTTAGCGATTAAAATATGAATGAAAAATACTATAATTTAAAAAGTGTTAACTTCTAAAACTATATTATAAACAATTTTGTAATTTTTACAATCTTTAATAAAAACAAAAAATCATGTTATGAGAATAACTGGAATTTTTTATATCTATTTGCTAAATACTTTGTCAAAGTCCTAAATGATATTTAATATGATTCTGAGTTTTTAAATTCCTTCAGAAATCAGGAAAATATGATGTGGATTTTTTTGAAATGTTTTTTTAGACTTTTAAAGATTAGGTAATTTGATTTTTTGTTATAATGAATTTATAAATTTTATTAGTGTTGTCTTTCCATATATCGTCTATTTTTTCAGTCAGGATTTCAACCATATCATTTTTTGAATCTTTAAAAAGATTGTAAATTTCCATTTGATCAGTCGCACTATTATTTATTGCTTTAGTAGCAGCAGTTATGTTTTCATCACTAAAACCAGATTGTTTTAAATGTTTTTCCATAGCTTCAGTATTAGCAGTGATATTTATATAATTTTCAGACCTTCCTCGCACGCTTTTAGTAGAATTTGCATCAAGTACAAAAACTTCCGTTTTTATACTTTGAAAGCTTTCTATATCATTTTCCCATTTGAGTTCAGATTTATTAATCAAATCATTTTGTGTTATAATTATACTGCCAGAATTATCTGTTTTAAAATATGATGTTGTGTAATAAGCATCTTCACTTTCAAAAAATTTAAAACCGAAAAGTATATTTTCAATCGGATTATTATTTCCTAATATATCAGTAATTTGAATTGCTATTTCTTTAGGGATTTTCATAGTTTCTGTTTTTTAGTTTTTATATATTGATTTAATCTCTAAGATTACAATTCCAATAATAATTATGATTTCACCTAGAAAATAAACAATACCAAATATTGAAATGCTTCGATAATAATAAAGTATAATTCCAAATGTCAAAATACAATAGAGTATGTTAGCGGTACAGATTATTTTTAAATATAATTTCCAATTATTTTTTGCTAGAAAAAAACAGATAAATGAATAAATTGAAAAGGCGAGTGCCAGTAATGAAAGGTATTCTAAAGTAGTTTTTGATAAACCAAAAAAGTTGTTGAAAGTTCTAAGAACGAGAAAAAGTAATATAAATGTGAGTGATGCTCCAACAGCATCTATTAGAAATATGTTTTTAGGTTTTGCTATAAATTGTTGGATACTTTCTTTCATTTAATTTGTCATTATCTATATACAAATTCGTTTTTTTAAGATTTTAAAAATTCATTTTTATAGATCAGTTTTAATTTGTTCTGATGTAATTATTCTGGTCATTAGACGCTCAACATCATTATAGCTATATTTATTTCCTTTTGATTTTTTTAAAATTTCGACGAATTCAGAAATTTCATTCTCTCTTTCTATTATAATATATTTAATATCATTCGGTTCAAATTCGAGTCTTAAATTTTCAAGTCGCTTATTTGTATTTATTTTTTGTTCTTCACTTTTATAAACCCTTGGATCGATAGCCATTTGCATACAATCTTCATAACTTGGCGTGTACCTCCATTCTCTTTCATCTGAAAACCTATAATTTTTTATAACTTCACCTCCTCTAGATAAATCAGCTTCGTAATTTTTAACATGTCTTAAAATATTTAATAAATTTTTTTGACTGGTTGTTATTTTATCCCATTCCACTTGCTTTGGCAGTATGTCCATGTAAGTATCATAAATACTTTTTGAGAGATATGAATTTGCTTGAAGGTAAAGAACAGGATTAAGTTTGTTTTTTTGAGCCCATTCTTTTGTTAATCCTATTCCATATGCACCATATTTTCCAATATGATCTTTTATCTGTGATAATGGAATATCACAGAAGCTTACCATTGGAGCCGCATAGTTTAGTTCGGAATCTAGTAATACATTTTCATGACAATACTTCATTTTGAAATTATCTTGTAATATACCTTTAAGTGCATCACTAGTTTGGGTAAAATGTATAATTGTATTAGAACTTAATGACATATTTTGACTTTTTATATTTTTGAATTGAGCTTAGGAAATTTTATGATTAATGAATGATAATTTTTTATTATACTTTTAAAATACAATTATTCCTAAAATAATAAGAGGTGGTATAATTATTATTAATGAATATGCCCCATAGCAAATCCATAGATATCTATACTTTATATTTTTCACATCTTTTTTAGTGAGTTCTGAGAAATGGTCAAACTTTTCAACTTTGAAATTATCATAATCAATATCATCATGATTTTCATATCTATTTAAAATTTCTTGATATTCTTCAGATAATTTTTGACAGAAACTTAAAACACTATATTCGGAAGCAGTAGAGTTTAACGTCTTAAAAGTTCTTAGTTTATTATATAATTTGCTTAATTCGAGGGAGCAATCATGAAAATTTTTAGCTTTTAGTTTGTAATCTTGACTATTTTCGAATTGTGCAATGACTAGTTGCAATATTGATAATGCTGTAACATAATAGTTTATGTATTTTAAGTTGTTATCATCATTTTCAATATTATAAACAGCAAGTAATCCCGCAATAATTAAGTATGCAGATAAAATTGATATACTAATGTTGGACATTTTAGAAATAGTCGTTAGTCTTATTGAAGCTCTAAATCTAGTTCCTTTAGTTGACCAAATTTTATAGCTTAATTCTTCAAGAAAGCTTTTTTCCAAGTATGCTTTTGATCCAACGAATATGCTTTTCTTTTCTATGTCCATGTCTATCTTGGCTTTATGGTTTATTGATAATTTTCTTGCTAAAATACAATTTTGCATCAAATGGAAATTATTAAAAAGGAGATTTTATTTAACATAAATAGAAGAATTAATAAAAAAGTAAAGAGATCTGTTAGGTTACTTGTTGTCAAAAAAAACATTTCCTCACTCAACACCCCAACAAATAAATTCTGATTTTGTATATTTGCCCAACCAAACATTACAATTACTTATGAGCCAAAAAGTATTACTTAATTCAAAAGAAGTTACTATCATACTCCATCGTTTGGCTTGTCAGTTAATCGAAAAACATCTGGATTTCTCTGATACAATTTTAATCGGGATTCAGCCGAGAGGTGTTTATTTGGCTGAGCGTTTAAAACAGATTTTAGAGAACGAATACCAAACTCCTGAAATTTCTTTGGGATATCTTGATATTACTTTTTTTAGAGATGATTTCCGCAGAACCGATAAACCGCTTGAAGCCAATAAAACTCAGATAAATTTTATAGTCGAAGACAAAAAAGTCATTTTTATAGATGACGTTTTGTTTACCGGACGAAGCATTCGTTCTGCGTTAACCGCAATTCAATCTTTTGGAAGACCTTCTGAAATTGAATTGTTAGTGTTAATCGACAGACGTTTCAGCCGTAATTTACCAATTCAACCCGATTATAGAGGCCGTCAGGTGGATGCAATTAATGGCGAAAAAGTAAAAGTAAGCTGGAAAGAAAATGATGGTGAAGATGTGGTTCACCTAGTGACAAATTAAGTTTAATCGGTTAACCGGTTAATTGTTTAATCGGAAGGAACGATTAAACGGTTTAACAAATAAAACGATTAAACAATAAATATATAAACAAACACAATGAAAGAATTAAGCGTAAATCATTTATTAGGAATTAAATACATCAATGAGAATGATATTAACCTGATTTTTGAAACGGCAGATCATTTTAAAGAAGTCATTAACCGACCAATTAAAAAAGTTCCTTCATTACGAGATATTACCATTGCCAATATTTTCTTCGAAAACAGTACAAGAACCAAACTTTCCTTTGAATTAGCACAGAAACGTTTATCTGCAGATGTTATTAGTTTTTCTGCAGCACAGTCGTCGGTTAAAAAAGGAGAAACCCTGATTGATACTGTAAATAATATCCTTTCAATGAAAGTTGATATGGTTGTAATGCGCCACTCTAATCCCGGAGCGGCTTATTTTTTATCTAAAAATGTCAAAGCCAGTATCGTAAACGCCGGAGACGGAGCGCACGAACACCCAACTCAGGCTTTGTTAGACAGTTATTCTATCAGAGAAAAACTGGGCGATGTTGCCGGAAAAAAAGTAGTTATTGTAGGCGATATTCTGCATTCGAGAGTTGCCTTATCTAATATATATGCTTTGCAGATGCAAGGTGCTGAAGTAAAAGTCTGCGGACCAAAAACTCTGATTCCGAGATATATTGAATCGCTTGGTGTTACGGTTGAACCAAATTTACGCAAAGCTTTAGAATGGTGTGATGTTGCGAACATGCTTCGTGTACAAAACGAACGTATGGATGTAAACTTCTTTCCATCTACACGTGAATATGCACAACAATACGGAGTTGATAAACCACTTTTAGATTCTCTTGGAAAAGAAATTGTAATCATGCACCCGGGACCAATCAATAGAGGAGTTGAGATTACCTCTGAAGTTGCTGATTCTGATCATTCTGTAATCTTAAATCAGGTGGAGAATGGTGTTGCAATTAGAATGGCGGTTATTTATCTTTTGGCATCTAAAATACAGTAGTTTTGTTTCAAGTTTTAGGTTTCAGGTTTCAAGTTGTTGGAACTTGAATATCTGGATGTCACCCTGAGCGAAGTCGAAGGGCTTTTACGTGACGAGGGCTTCGACTTCGCTCAGCCTGACAATCTGTAAACTTGAAACCTGAAACCTAAAACTTGAAACAACAAACAAAAAACTTCGTACCTTAGCGCTCTGAAAAATCAATTTTTATATTAGCCCCACAAATTATAAAATGAAAGTAGATCAAAAAGGACATACCGTTACCATAAAAGATACGCAAGGCGATTTTAATGGCTTTGTAGAGAAAGTAACGCAGCAGTTTAAAACCTTTGAAAAACAAAATATTATAATCGATTTGTCGTCAGATTCTGAATTGACAGAAAATGATTTAAAAGCTTTTTTACCGCTGGTTAAGCTTCAGAAAAAAGCAAAAAAATCGTTTGTAATTGTAGCCTGTGATCTTGATTTTAATGCTATTTCAGATAAGTTGGTTGTTGTTCCTTCTCTTTTAGAAGCACACGATATTATCGAAATGGAAGAAATTGAAAGAGACTTAGGGTTTTAATTTTAGATTTCTGATTTTAGATTTTAGATTTTTTTAAATGCTAAATCTAAAATGTTTTTATCTATCTAGAATCTAAAATCAACAATCTAAAATCTAAAATGAAATTAACTATACTTGGCTGTTATGCCGCAACTCCCAGAACACTTACTAATCCGACTTCACAGGTTTTAGAAATTAAAAATCGTTTGTTTTTAATTGATTGTGGAGAAGGAACTCAGGTTCAGCTTCGAAAGAATAAGATTAAATTTTCAAAAATTAATCACATTTTTATTTCGCATCTTCATGGCGATCATCTTTATGGATTAATTGGAACCATTTCGACTTTTTCTCTTTTGGGAAGAACGACAGATTTGCATATTTATGGACCAAAAGGAATTAAAGAACTTATTCTGCTTCAATTAAAATTGACAGAATCCTGGACAACGTATAATTTGTTTTTCCACGAATTAGAGTCGAAGGAAAGTGAGGTTATTTTTGAAGATAATCGTGTTATTGTAAAAACGATTCCGCTGAA
Source organism: Flavobacterium panici (assembly GCF_903819335.1). Lineage (GTDB taxonomy): Bacteria > Bacteroidota > Bacteroidia > Flavobacteriales > Flavobacteriaceae > Flavobacterium > Flavobacterium panici. The sequence continues at coordinate 10,507 of NZ_CAIJDE010000048.1, forward strand.
ACATCGTGTTTATACCAATGGTTATTTATTTCAGGAAAAACCGGGAGAGCGAAAGTTAAATGTCGAAGCTGCCCAGCATTATAATATTCATACGGCTTATTATCAAAAAATAAAAAACGGAGGAAATGTTAAGCTGGACGATGGAACTGTAATTGAGAATGAAAAATTATCTTTTGACCCAATTCCGGCAATGAGTTATGCTTTTTGTTCGGATACGGTTTATAATGAAGATGTGATTCCGATTATTGAAAATGCCGACATTTTGTATCACGAATCTACTTTTTTAGAATCTGAAGCTCCTTTGGCACAAAAAACACTGCATTCAACTGCGAAAGAAGCGGCGAGAATCGCTTTAAAAGCAAATGTAAAGCATTTGGTTTTAGGTCATTATTCAACCCGCTACGACGGAATTGAGCGTTTTAAAGAAGAAGCCGAAGAAATTTTTCCAAATGTTATTTTGGGAGATGATGGACTTAGCTTTGAATTTTAATTTAAGGTTCTAAGGGACTGAGGTACTAAGGTGCTAAGTTTAGGAATGTGAACAACAGATGTCACCCTGAGCGATCCCGAGGCTTCGGGAGAAGGGCTTTTGTAGCACGAGAGGCTTCGACTTCGCTCAGCCTGACAAACCTGAAACAAAAAAATCTAAAATCTACAATCTAATATCTAAAATCAACAATCATGAGTGATTTAAGCAATTATAGAAAATCTTACGAAAAAAGTGAATTATTAGAAACTAATATTCCCGAAGATCCCATTAATCTTTTTAACCGCTGGTTTCATGAAGTGGAGGATTTTGGCGGAAGCGGTGAGGTAAATGCCATGACGGTTTCGACAATTGGCTTGGACGGATTCCCAAAGTCTCGTGTGGTTTTATTAAAGAAATTTTCTGAAGAAGGATTTATATTTTATACGAATTATGAATCTGAAAAGGGAAAAGCTATTACGGCGAACCCAAACGTTTGTTTGTCCTTTTTTTGGCAGGAAATGGAACGTCAGGTTATTGTAAAAGGGATTGCGCAGAAAACTTCTGAAATTATTTCGGATAACTATTTTGATTCCCGACCAGATGGAAGTAAGCTTGGTGCAATTGTTTCGCATCAAAGTGAAGTTATTCCGTCGAGAACTTTTTTAGAAGAGAATTTAAAGAAACTGGAAGCTGAATTTGAAGGAAAACCAATTCCAAGACCTGATAATTGGGGCGGATTTATTGTAACGCCGCTGCAAGTAGAATTTTGGCAGGGAAGACCTAACAGATTACATGACAGGATTCGCTATACAAGCCAGTCTGATTTTTCATGGAAGATTGATCGTCTATCATCTTAATTGTAAGATTTTTATATTATTTTAAAAAATTTTAGTGTATTTCGTCGATTATTTTTGTAGTTTACCGACAAATTGAATACGTTTGGACAATAAAACAGAGAAAAATTGTCACATAATAATTTTTAAAGAATTTGCCCCAACATTTACTTTAAAGCATTAAACTACTACAGATTATGAAAAAGATTATGTGCGCCATGGTGTTCATTGTGATATCTATCACAATGAACTCATGCTCTGCCGATGGCGCCGAAGGGAATGAAAGTAGTACTTCAACAGAACAAGTAATTACTGACTATAATTATAATGCATCTGAATTGGAAACAATGCAGTTAATAAACGATTACAGAGTAAGTATCGGTTTAAAGGCATTAGAAAAAATCAATCATATTTCTTATAAGTGCGAAGAGCACAACAAATACATGATCGACAATAATGTTGTTAATCATAATGATTTTGTGTCTCGTTCTAATAATATTATGAGCGTTCTTGGTGCTAAAAAAGTGGGCGAGAATGTTGCTTACAACTACAAAACATCTGCAGCAGCAGTAAAATCATGGCTGGAAAGCCAGGGTCATAAAGAAAATATTGAAGGAGATTATACTCATTTTGGTATTTCGATTACGACAGATGCGGCCGGAAGAAAATATTACACGAATATATTTGCTAAAATTTAAAAGAGAACATTTGAACTGGTTGGTTAGTTTTCGTTGCATTTCTTGAGTATGCAGCGTTGTTTTTTTAAAAAAGCTGTCTATGAATAATAGACAGCTTTTTAATTATAGATTGGTTTGGTTTTTACAATTATAATCCGGTAATGATAAACTCGCTTCGTCTGTTCATTTGGTGTTCTTCTTCTGTACATTGCACTCCATCAGAACATAAGTTTACGAGTTCAGTTTCCCCATAACCTCTTCCGGTTAAACGATTTGTGGCAACTCCGTTGTTTATAAGCCATTCAATGGTTGATTTTGCTCTTCGGTTAGATAATGCTTCATTGTATTGATGAGAAGCCCTGCTGTCTGTATGCGAGCGAATGTCTAATTTCATTGTTGGATTTTGTTTTAAAACATCCAGAATTTTTTCTAAATCTAGAGCAGCTTCAGTTCGAATGTTAGATTTATCTAAATCAAAATAAATCCTTTTAATACCAAAACATTTTCCTAAATCATCTCCAATAACAACTTTGCAGATCGATTTTTCTAAAGCAATAGGAAGATCGGTTTTTCCGCTTTCTTTAGAAATCGTTACACTGACTTCTTTAGTGGCATATTCTGGTTTCTCTGCACGTATATAATAGGTTTTTCCGCATTCAACACCAAAACTGTATAAACCGGAAGCATCTGCAACAGCAGAATTTTTTATTCGCTGCATGCCGTCATACAAAGTAACTTTAGTTCCGGGAAGTATAATTCCGGTAGCTGCATCAGTAATTACTCCGCCTAATTCCTGAACGCATTTTAAACGTTTGGTTTCTAAAAATTTGTAAATATCATCAGAACCAAATCCGCCGTCTTTATTAGACGAAAAATACCCTCTTCTTGAAACCGGATCAATAATGTAGGCAAAATCATCTTTAGGAGAATTAATATCGGCACCTAGGTTTTGAATATCATCAATAGATCCATCAGTTTCAATTTGACCTACAAAAACGTCAAGTCCGCCAAGTCCGGGATGCCCATCTGAAGCAAAATAAATTTCGTTTTCATTGGTTACATAAGGGAACGTTTCTTTTCCTTCGGTATTAATTTCTTTTCCTAAATTTTCGGGAGAACTAAAACCACCGCTGGCGTTAATGTTTACTTTGTAAATATCAGACTGCCCCATTGTGCCGGGCATATCTGAAGCAAAATATAATGTTTTTTCGTCAGGGCTTAATGCCGGATGCGCTGTACAGTAATTATCGCTGGTAAACGGAAGCGCAGTTACATTTGTCCATTTTCCGTTTTCGAGACTGGCTTTATAAATTTTTAATAAAGTAACTTTATTGGCATCTTTTCCTTTTTTACCATCAACAAAGTTATTTCTTGTAAAATAAACCGTATTTCCATCTTTAGTAAAAACAACTGAGGATTCATGAAATCTTGAATTTACGGTAGATCTGATTTTATTTACTTTAGATGTTGTATCATTTTGAGCACTTATGTCGGCATCATAAATATTAGTAAAATATTCGCCTGTCCATTTGTGTTTTCGCTGACTGAAATTTCCGGTGTCTCTTGCCGATGCAAAGTATATTTTATTATTATAAACAAAACTTCCGTAATCTGAATATTTAGAATTAATTCCGGCATTTTCGATTTTATAACGTCCTGAATTTGCTTTAATTTTATCAAGATAATTTACGTTTTCTCTGTAAAGCTTTGCTCTCGAATCATTTTTGAATTTTGCATTGAACTCTTCAAGAATCCTATTGGCTTTGGCTGTTTGCCCAGTTGCTTTTAGGGATTGTGCATATCTGTAATAATATTCAGCTTCGGGAGAAGTGTTTATACCAAATAATTCATCATACCACTTGACAGCTCCTTCAAAATTAGAATTGAAGTAGTAAGAGTCACCCAGTTTTCTGTACAAAACTTCAGACTTATATCCTTTTGCGGCCACTCGTTCGTAGGTTTTAATAACGTCAACATAGGCGTAGTTGTCGTATTTTTTGGCACCAGCGTTTAATTTTGACTGCTGGGAATAGCTGGAAAAAACATTTAGAGTTATTAAAATAAGAAGAGTAAAATTTTTCATAACTATTATTTTTTAAAAGAAACGTGGAGTTACCATTTTGCTGGTGTTTTTAAAGAATTCGTAGCGCAGGTATATTTCGTGCGATCCTGTGTTGTAATTATTTAGTTTTGTGGTTTCCCGGTCGTAACCATATCCTAAATAAAGCCCGTCTGTGATTTGAAATCCAACAATGCCGCTTACAGAGGCACTCCATCTATAAGAAAGTCCTGCGACAAATTTTTCGAAAAACATAAAATTGGCAGAAACATCGACCTGCAGCGGTGCACCCTCGACCATTTTCACTAATGTAGCAGGTTTGAATTTTATGTATTGTAATTTGTCAAGGTCAAATACGTAACCGCCCATTAAGTAATAATTGATTTTACTTTTATAAATGGCATAATCGTTATCGTCAAATTTTTTGGTTTCGATGAAATTTGGAACAGATAAACCGATATAGGCTTTATCTGAATGCCAGTAAATACCTGCTCCAACATTTGGTGAAAATTTATTATCTAAATCCTGAAATTGTGGGTCTCCCTGAGTTTCAGGATTTAGTTTGCTAATGTCTAAATTGAATAAATTGGCGCTTCCTTTTATACCAAATGAAAGCTTGAAATCTGGAGATGTTTGAAGTGTATATGATAAATCTGCAGAAATAGTGGTTTCATTTGTTGGTCCAATTTTATCATTTACGAGCGATAAACCCACTCCTAAATTGCTGTTGTTTATTGGCGAATTTGCAGAGAAACTGGCAGTTTGCGGAGCTCCTTCTAAACCTACCCATTGTGTTCTGTAGAGACCAAAGATGCTCAAAACCCCTCTGGATCCTGCATAAGCCGGATTTACATTTATAGCATTGTACATATACTGAGTATACTGTGAATCTTGTTGTGCATAACCAGAAATCGTTACAAACATAATGACGAAGAAAAATAATTTTGTTCTCATAGTAGATGTGTATTATTGATTATTACTCATTGATTTCTTAATTATCTTCAATCAAAAAGTCAATATTTTGCGAACTCAAATATAAGAAATTTTTTACCATTTTATCGTAATTCATTGTTTTAGAATTATTTACGAATAAATTGCGTAGTTTTATTTTGACAGATACAGATATCCATCTTCCTTATTATTTTGAATTTCATTATTACCATTTAATGATTTATAAGTAAGAATGTAGAAATAAGTACCTGATGGCAGTCCGTCAGACTTATTAACAGTGGTTCTGCCTCTGGAAGTTCCATCAAATGCATTGGTTGTATTATTGTAATTTGAAGTTTCAAATACTAATATTCCCCAACGATTATAGATTTCTACTGTATTTTCAGGATAACAGGTTAAATCATTAATACTGTCAATTACGAATACATCATTTATTCCGTCGCCATTTGGTGAGAAAGCATTGTGTACTAAAATATTTCCACAGGCTAAAACGTGGCAGTCATTGTTAACTTCCATATTTAGCAGTACACTTCTTGGACAATTTTCATCGTTAATTTTATATTCGAATACATAATTGCCAAGTGCAAGACCAAACGGATTGAATATATTTCCTTGTAATGCATTAGTTTCGTTTGTGTCAATCCATGTTCCGGTTATTGGTGTGCCTTCCGGAAGCAAATTAGACAAGTTTATTAAGCTGGAGTCATCATTACATGATTCACTGGTTATGTTTACAATTCCATTTGGAACTACAGTTATGGTTACCGTTGCAGTATCGCAATTTTCGGCACTTAGTTTATCACAAATACGGTACATGTAGGTATAAGTTCCGGCTGGTGTTAAACTTGAAACGGTAACATTTCCTTGATTATCGATTGTGATATTTGGATCTGTTTTGGCATTGTTTTCATTTTCTGCAAGCAATGTAAAATTGACTAGTTCAAGTGTCGCAGGAAGCTGCCCTTTGAAATCATTACTCAATACATTTCCAACTAATCCAAAGGTATTACAGCCAATGTTTGCATATACATCATCATTTGCAAAAACTGGAGTAGGAGGCGCAGGTTCAACAATAATTACTGTTACAATAGCGGTATCACAGTTTCCGGCATCGGCATTTTCACAAATTTGATACGTTAATGTGTACGTTCCTGCGGGAGAATTTGGAGCCACATCTACAGAACCATCAGGATTTAATGTTATGGTGTTTGTTGGATCTGGTTTTACTGTTGTAAGTGTAACATCGGCAGGATTTACAGGATCATTATTTAAAGTATCGTTATTGTATACATTTACAATGTTTGTTACTCCGGCTGGCGCTGTAATTGCCGGCGGATTATCATCATTTGCCACAATTGCAAATGTTGGTCTGGCAATACAATACGGATCTGCCGGTGGATAATTTACAGTTATAGTCTCGCTTGGATTAACGGATATCGTTAAATTAACTGTAGGACGTAATGATTCAAAACCATCATCACCCTGAATCCATTTATTATTTTCGAAAATCCATCCCGGCCAGTCAATACCATTTCCAGCTTCATTAACCACAGCTCCCGGCCATAAAACTCGGCCGCTAAGAGGTAAATCAGTCATAGTGGTTATTACCGTATTTTGTGCATTTGCCCAAGCTATTGTTACACCATTTACCGGAGTGAAATTTCCGGGTGTTACTACATAATCAATGTAAGGAACATCGTTTACACAAATTGGTGTTGCCGTTACTGTCATAACCGGAGCTACGATAGTAATCGTTACTGTTGCAGTATCGCAGTTTGAAGTTTGATCTGCTTCACAAATTTGATATACTAATGTAAGTGTGCCAACAGGTGCATTTGGTAAAACATCTACAGAACCATCAGGATTTAGTTGTAAAAATTCGTTTGGTGTTACTGTAGTAATAATTACATCAGAAACAGTTACTGCATTACCTTCAAGGGTATCATTTATAAGAACATTTAAAACATTTGTTGTAGTGTGATTAACGCCTGCAATAGGTCCTGCAGAATCATCATTTGCAACAATATCTTGGTATTCTTTACAGTTTATTCCAAAATCATTATCTAAATGAACTAAGTCTTGCGGTGTAACATTTACAATATAACTGCTTGGACTAGTTGTTGAGCATACCGTATGCATTTGAGTTTTACTCGTTTTATCAGTTGCTTTTTTATCGGCTAAATTTGGAAGCACTTTTACAAGTCCAGTTGCGCCTAAGGCAGCAGCCATAGCATCCAGATTTCCATCTTTCACTAATTTAATAGTATACTGACCATACGGATTTTCTGTATTAGGTCTGTCTCTCCAATATCCTTCAATTCCTATAATTACTTCTTTGTGATAACCGTTTGGTCCGTCAATTATAACATTTGGACTTGCTGCATTTCCAAAACCTCCGGCGTTTAATTCGCCAACGTTTGATGGGCCTTGATAGCTTCCGTCTCCATTAAAATCGATCCATTCCCATAAGCTGTAGTCGATTCCGCCACCTGAATCAGGAACATTTTTAGTCACAACGCCGTCATTATTGGCATCGTACCATTCGTCCTGAATTCCGTTGCTGTTTACATCATACCAAACATAATCGCCTAAAACTGGTAGTGTAGAAGATCCATAATTAAAAGTATGTTCCTGGAAGGCACAATCTTCAAGAACTGTGAAGAATAAACTTGAATCTATTGGATATAATTGATAAACACTATTTAAGTTGGCATCTTGTACCTGAACTAAATAACTTCCTGCCGACATTCCTGTGAAGCTGTATCCGCCATCTATTCCGGTTATGCGTAATAAAATTGGCCCTGTTGTATTTCCTTGCGGAATCAAGGTCACCATTACATTTGCAATACCAGAGTTGTTGTTTACATTCATAACATAACCTGATATTTTTGTAGAATATTCTGGCTGAGTAATAACAACGGTTGCAGTTGCTGTACAAGTTTGATTTTCACCATTTACAGCAGATGTTGCTGTAAGTGTATAAGTTCCGGCAGGTAAATTAGTGTTGCCAACAACTTCATTTTGATCATTTGTAATAACTACAGTTGATCCCGGAGAATTAGTTACTAAAATTGAACCATCACTTTTTCCAAAGCAGGTTACATTTGTTGCTATGCCTGTTACAGAAACTTTATTTTCAACAGTAAAGGTTTGAACAAGTTCTGTTTTATTTCCAGCACAATCTGTCAGCGTATACGTTCTGGTTAAGATATAAGCATTTCCATTACAGCCGCTTGCTCCATTATTAGAATCGCTAATTGTAACCGTTACTGTACTGCTGCAATTATCTGCGGCATCTATAACAGCTTCCGGATTTGGTGCCGGAATATCAATAATGCTTTGTAAATCTGTAACATCAGCCGGAGCAGTTCCTGTTGGCGGAGTTGTATCTCTAACCGTAATAATTTGAGTATGAGAAACGGTGTTGCCGCCACAATCACTAGTAGTCCATTTGCGTGTTAAAGTATAATCTGTACCGCATTCGTTAAGAACATTGCTTTTAATTTCAGAAAATACGATTGGTAAGTCTCCGCTGCAATTGTCAGAAGCTTCAAGGTTTGCAGGTTCCAGAACAGCATCACAAGAAACAGTAATATCAGTTGGAAGATTTCCAGTAAAAATTGGCGGAGTTGTATCCTGAATAGTTATTATTTGGATAAAACTATCGGTAACATTTCCGCAGTCATCTTTTGCAATCCAACTATTAGTATATGTCCCAGAATTAGCACATCCTTCAGAAGCTGTAAATTGTCCGCTTGTTTTTTCATAAGTAACCACTGTACAATTTGCAGTTGCATTTGGAGTCTGATTTTGAGCATTTTCTAAACCAGCAGAATCACTGCATTGTAAAGTTACGTTCAATGTTCCTGCCTGTGTAATCCATGTTGGAGCAGCAGTATCCTGAATTGTAATTACTTGAGTAAAAGTAGTTGAAGTATTGTTACAGCTATCTTTTGCTGTCCAGGTATTCGTATAAGTTCCTGTGCTTCCACAGCTTCCTCTTTGCAGTTCACCAGTTGTTTTAGTATAAGTTACGGTTCCATTGCAATTATCTGTTGCAATTGGTGCCTGAGTTTGAGCATTATTGAATCCTTCTGTATCGGCACATTGTAACGTTACATCTAAAGAACCACTTTGTGTTGCCCAAGTTGGAGCAGTAGTATCTTGGATCGTAATAATCTGCGTGAAACTATCAGAGGTATTTCCACAGTCATCTTTTACCGTCCAAGTATTAGTATAAGTTCCAGAATTTGCGCATCCCTCAGAAGCAA
>NZ_CAIJDE010000048.1:19865-20898 GCF_903819335.1 Flavobacterium panici
GCTTCCGCATTACTGCATTCAATAGTCTGGTTTAAAGAGCCAGCCTGAGTTGTCCAAGTTGGAGCAGTTGTATCCTGAATGGTAATAATCTGCGTGAAACTATCAGAGGTATTTCCACAGTCATCTTTTACCGTCCAAGTATTAGTATAAGTTCCAGAATTTGCGCATCCCTCAGAAGCAACAAACTGTCCGCTTACTTTAGTAATGTTTGAAACATCAGCATCGCATGAATCAGAAGCAGTTGGGAATAAAGCCTGAGCCGAAGTCAAAGCTTCCGCATTACTGCATTCAATAGTCTGGTTTAAAGAGCCAGCCTGAGTTGTCCAAGTTGGAGCAGTTGTATCCTGAATGGTAATAATCTGCGTGAAAGTATCAGAAGTATTTCCGCAGTCATCTTTTACTGTCCAGGTATTGGTATAAGTTCCAGAATTTGAACATTCTTCAGAAGCGATGAATTGTCCGCTTACTTTAGTGATATTTGAAACATCTGCATCACATAAATCAGAAGCAGTTGGGAATAAGGCTTGTGCTGAAGTTAAAGCTTCCGCATTACTGCATTCGATAGTTTGGTTTAAAGAACCTGCTTGCGTTGTCCAAGTTGGAGCAGTAGTATCTTGAATTGTAATAATCTGCGTAAAAGTATCAGAAGTATTTTCACAGTCATCTTTTACAGTCCAGGTATTAGTATAAGTTCCAGAATTAGCACAACCTTCAGAAGCAACGAATTGTCCGCTTACTTTAGTGATGTTAGAAACATCCGCATCACATAAATCAGAAGCAGTTGGAAATAAAGCCTGAGCCGAAGTTAAAGCTTCCACATTACTGCATTCAATAGTCTGATTTAAAGAGCCAGTCTGAGTTGTCCAAGTTGGAGCTGTTGTATCCTGAATTGTAATGATTTGAGTGAAAGTATCAGAAGTATTTCCGCAGTCATCTTTTACTGTCCAGGTATTGGTATAAGTTCCGGAATTTGCGCATCCTTCAGAAGCTGTAAACTGCCCGCTTACTTTAGTGATGTTCGAAACATCAACAT
>NZ_CAIJDE010000048.1:20996-144332 GCF_903819335.1 Flavobacterium panici
AAGCAGTTGGAAATAAGGCTTGCGCTGAGGTTAAAGCTTCCGCATTGCTGCATTCTATAATTTGGTTTAAAGAGCCAGTCTGAGTTGTCCAAGTTGGAGCTGTTGTATCCTGAATAGTAATGATTTGTGTGAAAGTATCAGAAGTATTTCCACAGTCGTCTTTTACTGTCCAGGTATTGGTATAAGTTCCGGAATTTGCGCATCCTTCAGAAGCTGTAAACTGCCCGCTTACTTTAGTGATGTTCGAAACATCAACATCGCATAAATCTGAAGCAGTTGGAAATAAGGCTTGCGCTGAGGTTAAAGCTTCCGCATTGCTGCATTCTATAATTTGGTTTAAAGAGCCAGTCTGAGTTGTCCAAGTTGGAGCAGTAGTATCTTGGATCGTAATGATTTGTGTGAAAGTATCAGAGGTATTTCCACAGTCATCTTTTACTGTCCAAGTATTGGTGTAAGTTCCAGAATTTGCACATCCTTCAGAAGCTGTAAACTGTCCGCTTATTTTAGTGATATTCGAAACACCAGCATCGCATAAATCAGAAGCAGTTGGGAATAAGGCTTGCGCCGAAGTCAAAGCTTCCGCATTACTGCATTCAATAGTTTGATTTAAAGATCCCGCTTGTGTTGTCCAAGTTGGAGCAGTTGTATCTTGAATTGTAATTACTTGAGTGAAAGAATCAGAAGTATTTCCACAGTTATCTTTTACTGTCCAGGTATTGGTATAAGTTCCAGCATTTCCACATCCTTCAGAAGCTAAAAATTGTCCGCTCACTTTAGTTATATTCGAAACATCAGCATCACATAAATCTGAAGCAGCAGGGAATAAAGTCTGAGCTGTTGCTAAAGCTTCAGCATTGCTGCATTCAATAGTTTGGTTTAAAGATCCCGCTTGTGTTGTCCAAGCTGGAGCCGTTGTATCTTGAATCGTAATAATTTGAGTGAAAGTATCAGAAGTATTTCCACAATCATCTTTTACAGTCCAGGTATTGGTGTAAGTTCCAGAATTTGCACATCCTTCAGAAGCCACAAACTGTCCGCTTACTTTAGTAATATTCGAAACATCAGCATCACATAAATCAGAAGCTGTTGGGAATAAAGCTTGCGCAGAAGTTAAAGCTTCCGCATTATTGCACTCAATAGTTTGGTTTAAAGATCCCGCTAGTGTTGTCCAATTTGGAGTAGTTGTATCTTGTACAATAATAGTTTGACTTACAGGAAACGAAATATTTCCACAAGAATCAGTTGCTGTCCAAGTTCTGGTTTTTGTATAAGAACCACTACAATTACCAGGAACAATAGCATCTTCAAAAGTTAAAGAAGCAATAGTTCCGATATTGTCTGTTGCAGTCGCTTGTGCAAAAACTGGTTCTGCAGGACAATTGATAGTTGAGGTTTCTGGTAAAGGATCAATTATAGGTTTAACCGAATCTCCATCAATAATGGTAACCGATTTTGTAACGGTACATAAATTCGCATCGATTACAATAACAGAATAATTACCTGCTGTCAGCGTAGTAGCCGTAGCTGAAGTTTGCGCAGGATTTGTATTCCATGAATAAGTATATGGGCTTGTTCCTCCGGAAGCAAAAACTGTTGCAGATCCTGTATTTCGCCCACCGCAAACAACATCAACTTGTGTAGTTGTGGCGCTAAGAGCTTCTTGAGGCTGAGTAATTGTAACAGTGCAAGTTGTAGTATAACCCAGTTTATCAGTAACAGTAACATTATGTAATCCTGCATTTAAAGAAACTGCCTGAGCTGTCGTTTCATTATTGTCCCATAAATAAGTATAGTCACCGTTTCCGCCAATTGCAGTTACAGTAGCTTGACCGTTACTTTCTCCAAAACATTTAACGGCACTATCCTGAGTAATACTGCAAGATAAAACGTTAGGTTCTGTAATTGTTATGCTGCAAGTTGTTGTACAGCCTTTTTCATCAGTTACGGTTACAGTATGTAATCCAGCATTAAGTCCAATAGCTTTTTGTGTAGTTTCATTATTATCCCATAAGTAAGTATAATTTCCGTTTCCACCAATTGGAGTTACAGTAGCCTCTCCGTTGCTTAAACCATTTGCCGTTACGGCTTTATTTTGTGTAATTGAACAAGTTAAAGCTGCACCCGGTTGAGAAATGGTAACCGAATTAGATTGGCTTGAACAATCATCAGTAACGGTCAAAGTATAAGTTCCCGCAGGAAGATTCGGAACAGAAGCGGTATTTCCAACAACAGTATTTGAAGAGTTTGTCCATGAATAGGTTATTGCTCCAACTGCATTGGTAACGGTTCCTGATGTTACTGTCCCAGTACTTTCTCCAAAACAAGAAGCATCAGTTTTAGAAGAAGCAGAAAGTGCTAAACCTGCACTAGGCTGCGTAATCGTAACAGAATTAGATTGAGAAGAACAGTTATCAGAAACCGTTAAAGTATAAGTTTCTGCTGGAAGATTCGAAACCAAAGCTGTATTTCCAACAACAGCATTTAAAGAATTTGTCCATGAATAAGTTACAGTTCCAACAGCATTGGTTACAAGACCAGCGGTCACAGTTCCAGTACTTGCTCCAAAACAAATTACATCAGTTTTAGATGAAGCCGCCAAAGTCAAAGCTGCACTAGGCTGATTAATCGTAACCGAATTAGATTGAGAAGAACAATTATCAGAAACAGTCAAAGTATAAGTTCCTGCCGGAAGATTTGAAACCGAAGCTGTAGTTCCAACGGTCACATTTGATGCATTTGTCCATGAATAAGTTACAGTTCCTACTGCATTACTTACCGTTCCAGCAGTTAGCGTTCCAGTACTTGCGTTAAAACAAGTTACATCAGTTTTGGAAGAAGCAGAAAGAGCTAAAGCCGCACTAGGCTGATTAATCGTAACCGAATTAGTTTGTGATGAACAGTTATCAGAAACAGTCAAAGTATAAGTTCCCGCTGGAAGATTCGATACTGAAGCTGTAGTTCCAACAGTCACATTTGAAGCGTTTTTCCAAGTATAAGTTACTGTTCCAACGGAATTGGTTACAGTTCCCGCAGTTACCGTTCCAGTACTTGCCCCAAAACAAATTACATCAGTTTTAGAAGAAGCTGCTAAAGCTAAAGCCGCACTAGGCTGCGTAATCGTAACCGAATTATATTGAGAAGAACAAGTATCAGTAACCGTCAAAGTATAAGTTCCCGCTGGAAGGTTCGAAACAGAAGCCGTAGTTCCAACTGTAGTATTTGAAGCGTTTTTCCAAGTATAAGTTACAGTTCCGACGGAATTGGTTACAACACCCGCCGTTACACTTCCGGTACTTGCTCCAAAACAAGTTACATCAGTTTTAGAAGAAGTTGCCAAAGCTAAAGCCGCACTCGGCTGTGTAATCGTAACCGAATTAGATTGTGAAGAACAGTTATCAGTAACAGTCAAAGTATAAGTTCCCGCTGGAAGATTCGAAACTGAAGCTGTAGTTCCTACAGTCACATTTGAAGCGTTTTTCCAAGTATAAGTTACTGTTCCAACGGAATTGGTTATCGTTCCCGCAGTTACTGTTCCAGTACTTGCTCCAAAACAAATTACATCAGTTTTAGAAGAAGCTGCTAACGCTAAAGCTGCACTAGGCTGCGTGATCGTAACCGAATTCGTTTGAGAAGAACAGCTGTCAGTAACATTCAAAGTATAAGTTCCCGCTGGAAGATTCGAAACAGAAGCCGTAGTTCCAACTGTAGTATTTGAAGCGTTTTTCCAAGTATAAGTTACAGTTCCGACGGAATTGGTTACAACACCCGCCGTTACACTTCCGGTACTTGCTCCAAAACAAATTACATCCGTTTTAGAAGAAGCTGCCAAAGCTAAAGCCGCACTCGGCTGTGTAATCGTAACGGAATTCGTTTGTGAAGAACAGCTGTCAGTAACCGTCAAAGTATAAGTTCCCGCTGGAAGATTCGAAACTGAAGCTGTAGTTCCAACTGTAGTATTTGAAGCGTTTTTCCAGGTATAAGTTACTGTTCCAACGGAATTGGTTACCGCTCCAGCTGTTACTGTCCCAGTACTTGCACTATAACAAGTTACATCAGTTTTAGAAGAAGCTGCCAAAGTCAAAGCTGCACTAGGCTGCGTAATCGTAACCGAATTGGATTGTGAAGAACAGGTATCAGTAACCGTCAAAGTATAAGTTCCTGCCGGAAGATTTGAAACCGAAGCTGTAGTTCCAACAGTCACATTTGAAGCGTTTCTCCAAGTATAAGTAATCGTTCCTACAGAATTGGTTACAACACCCGCTGTTACTGTTCCAGTACTTGCTCCAAAACAAATTACATCAGTTTTAGAAGAAGTTGCCAAAGCCAAAGCTGCACTCGGCTGTGTAATCGTAACGGAATTCGTTTGAGAAGAACAACTGTCAGTAACATTCAAAGTATAAGTTCCTGCCGGAAGATTGGATACCGAAGCTGTAGTTCCAACAGTAACATTTGAAGCGTTTTTCCAACTATAGGTTACCGTTCCAACTGAATTGGTTACAGTTCCCGCGGTCACAGTTCCAGTACTTTTTCCAAAACAAGAAACATCAGTTTTAGATGAAGCAGCAAGAACCAGCGCTGCACTCGGTTGTGTTATTTCAACGGTCAAAATTCCTGTAGCACATCCATTACTATCTGTAGCTGTTACTTTGTAAGTTCCAAAACTTAAATTCGTTAAATCTTTTGTAGTGGCAAAATCGACATTATTTTTCGTCCATTTATAAGTATATGGCGCTTGTCCGCCAGTAGGAGTATTTAACGTAATAGCTCCGTTGTTTCCTCCAAAGCAAGTCACATTTGTTTGCGATGCCAATGTTATAATTGGACAAGGCACATTAGTAGTAGGCGAAGTTATATTTTGAAATGTAGTGACACAAGCAGCATTTTGAAAATCTAGTCTTGATGTACTTACTAATTGATTTCCGCAAGTATTAGGTTTTGGAGTCAATCGGTATTTTAAAGTGATCGTTTCAACATTCAAAAAGTCAATGTTCCAGTTGATTTGCTGTCCCACAATTGTTACCGTACCTTTTGATGGAGTTACCGTTCCAATTATAAAATTACTGTCAACGGTCTCTTTTTCAAAAGCTGTTGAAGGTATTTGTTTCGCAACCCAGGATAATTGAGTAAAAATCTGTCCATAAATTCCAGTTAAGTCAGCTGCATTTTCTGTAAAAAAAGAACCTCCAGACTGAATCTGATTTAAAGCATATTGTGCATTAGTTTGTTCAGTGCCGGAAATAGCACCAAATAATCCAACAGAAAAAATTTGATTATTGTAGCTCGTACCAGAAACTGTTACCGTTTTTGCAGCCGTCGCAGCCGTTATAGCACTTTGAATACAAGTTCCCTGTTGACCATCAGAACAGCTTGCACCATTCGTTCCTGTCGCGTTAGCAACGCCATCAGTTAATAAAACAATACTTCTGGCAGTAGCGCAGTCATAAGTAGCGCCGTCTAAAACTGTTTTTGCTTTTACAAGACCATCCTGAATATTGGTACTTCCATTTGCAGAAAGCCCATTTATAACAGATATTAAATCTGCCTGTCCAGAAGCGAGGGTTAAATTTCTTCGTATTGACGCTGTAGTACTATAAGTTACAATAGCTACTCTGTTTTTGTTGGTTGTATTATTTGCAGGTAAAAACATTTTGTTGATAAAATCAATAGCAGCATCTTGCGCCCGGGATAATGGTTTAGGATTGTTTCCATCTCCCATACTTCCTGATACGTCAATTACTAAAACAACTTCTAAAGGTCTTGCCACAGGATTTGATCCCTGAATTTTTAGTTCGACATCTAATGCACCACAGACTCCCGGAGCTACAGTAACAATTTTTGTTGGTGTAATGGTTTGTGCAAAGCCTATTATAGAAAAAAGCAAAAACAACAACAGATAAAATGCTTTGTTAATCTTTTTTGTAAACTTGAAAGAGAGTAAAGTTTTTTTCATTTTATGCAAGTTTAAATTGAAAAACGCCTAAATATTTTTTCAGGATATTTAATTTTCAGAAGGATTGTTTACAATCGTATGTACCACAGTGTTAACTGTGTAGTTAGAGCAGTTTGTAGACACAGCGTTTATTTGCGTGCAATTCCATTTATTGAATGACGTACCTTGTGGAACTGTCAGATGAATTGAAAAAGTTGCAGTTTGATTGGCTGGAACTGTAATAGAAGTTATCAGAGATGAATTGTTATCCAAAAAAGTACTGTTTAGATTAACATTATCAGATGTACCGGTTCCATCGTTATTGGAGCAGGCAGAATTTACATTAGCGGCATTCAGGTTATAAACATCTGTCGAATTGCCTTCATTTGTTAAAACAAGAGTAAAGTAAGCACCATCTTCGCCAGCATTACTATAGTTTCTGTTTTTCTCAACTTCTAAAGTCGTTTTGCATGCACCCGACTGTGCGAATGAGATGGTAGAGATCAGGAAGAGTGTGAATGAAAAAATGCTTTTTTGAAAGATATTTTTAGACAGTAAAAAAATATACTTACAATTGCTCACAAATTTTACGGCCTTTTTAAGAGTAGATTTACTTTTCATAACTTAAAGAATTTAGTTTGTGATATTCTTGAAATTTTAACATAATCAAAATTATATTAGAGTTTTTCTAATTGATTTTTTTTATCTGTAACTAACCTAAAAACTCGTTTAACTACTCTTTTTTTATTAAAAATTGCCTCAAAAAAAGATTTTTTTGATTAGTTCGGTAAAAATTTATTACTGATTTTTCTTTCTTTTTTATCAAAAACCACGTTACTTGATCGATGTTAAATGGTTAATAATCAATTATTTGGTTAATTTATTGTCAATATCAAAATCTCGACTAAGTGCAGTTTTACTAGACGAAGAACATTTTTTTAAGAATAGAAAAATCAAAAAAATTGGATTGTTAACGTTTTGAGGATTATTTATTCTTGTTAAAATTTCCATTTAATGTTAACAGAAATAAAAAAATGGGGAGTATTAAAATATCTTTTGTAAATTAGAACTTAAATAAAATCGCAGCCCTTTTTTGCGGTTTTTTAAACCTCCTGTTTATGAAAAATTTAATTTTAATACGTCATGCTAAATCAAGCTGGGAAGCCCCTTTAAAAGATTTTGACAGACCTTTAATGAAGAGAGGGATTTTAGATGCTCATGAAGTTTCGACAAATATTTCAAAATATCTTCCTAAGACTTATATTATATGGAGCAGTACAGCCGCACGTGCTTCAGAAACAGCTTTAATTTTTGCACAAAATATTTCATATCCCATAGAAAGTATCATTTACAAAGACGATCTGTATACTTTTGATGAAAGACAACTCGAAAAAGTTATCAAATCGTGTGATAATAGTTTAGAAAGCGTTATTCTTTTTGGACATAACGAGGCTATTACAAATTTTGTTAATAAATTTGGGGATGTTTTTATCGATAATGTTCCAACTTCAGGCTTTGTTTCATTACAATTTGACTCAGAAAGCTGGGACTCAATCAATAAAGGCAAAACCCATAAAACATTATTCCCCAAAGACCTAAAATAAATCAAGTGTACGAACAGAAATATATCGATAGAGAAAAAAGCTGGTTAGCGTTTAATGCAAGAGTACTTCAGGAAGCCGCAGATAATACGGTTCCACTTTTAGACAGACTGCGTTTTGTTGGAATTTTTTCAAATAATTTAGATGAATTTTTTAGGGTTCGATATGCCGCAATTCGAAGATTAAGCCTTTCTGGAATTTCCGGTGAAAAATACTTAGGCGGAGTTTCTGCTCATCAATTAATTAAAGATATTACAGAAATCGTAATTCAGCAGCAATCAGAAAGTTTACGTATTCTTGGAAATATCGAAGCAGAACTTGAAGCAGAAAATATATTCATAATAAACGAAGATCAGATTACACCAAAACAGGAATGTTTTCTAAAGGACTTTTTCATGCAAAAATTAAGTCCGGAGTTAGTTACCATTATCTTAAATGATCTTGCTGTATTTCCGGTTTTAAAAGATACTTTAGGATATTTAGCCGTTCGTCTCGAATTGAAAAATGATGAAGTTCGTTACGCTTTAATAGAAATTCCTAAAACCATAAACAGGTTTGTTGTACTTCCTTCAGAAGATGATAAACAATACGTAATTTTAATTGATGATGTTATTCGTTACAAACTAAAAAACATCTTTAATATATTCGATTACAAAAGTGTTTCGGCACACATGATCAAAATTACGCGTGATGCACAGTTAGATATAGACAGCGATTTGAGCAAAAGTATGCTCGAGAAAATCGCTACATCTGTAAAAGACCGTCGTATAGGAGAACCAGTTCGTTTTATTTACGACAGTTTAATTGAAGAGGATACGCTGCGATTCTTTTTAGATAAAATGAAAATTGTAGAAACAGATAGTATAATTCCCGGAGGAAGATATCACAACCGACGCGATTATATGGATTTTCCAAATTTAGGACGTTACGATTTACTTTATAAACCAAACGAACCTTTGCCAGTTCCCGGTTTAAGTCTTGACGGAAGTATTCTAGAAAAAATCAATAAAAAAGATTATCTGATACATACTCCATATCAGTCATTTTCGTATTTGACAAAATTTTTGAGAGAAGCAGCTCTGGATCCAAAAGTAACAAGTATAAAAATTACGTTGTATCGTTTAGCAAAGAACTCACAAATTATCAGTTCATTGATAAACGCCGCAAAAAATGGAAAAAAAGTAGTCGTTCAAATTGAACTTCAGGCACGTTTTGACGAAGCTTCGAATATTTCCTATGCCGAGCAAATGCAGACCGAAGGAATTGAACTTATTTTTGGAATAAAAGGACTAAAAGTACACAGTAAAATATGTGTAATCGAAAGAACCGAAGACGGAAAAAATCGTCGTTACGGATTTATTTCAACAGGAAACTTTAACGAGTCGACCGCTAAAATTTATACCGATGTAACACTTTTTACCTGTCATCAGGGAATTTTAAAAGACGTTTCGAAAATATTCGAATTCTTCGATATCAATTACAGAATTCACAGATATAAGCATTTAATAGTTTCGCCGCATTATACGAGAACAAAATTTATAAAACTGATAGATCGTGAAATTCTTCACGCATTAGCCGGAAGAAAAACATTTATCAAATTAAAAATGAATAGTTTATCTGATTTTAAAATGATCGATAAACTATACGAAGCAAGTAATGCCGGAGTTAAAATTCAGTTGAATGTAAGAGGAATTTGCTGTCTGATTCCGGGGATCCCGGGAATGAGTGAAAACATTGAAGCCATAAGTATTGTAGATAACTATTTAGAACATACGAGAGTATATATTTTTGGAAATGCAGGTCTAAACGAAGTATACATTTCTTCGGCAGATTTTATGACCAGAAACCTTGACGGAAGAGTAGAAGTAACTTGTCCGGTTTACGATCACGAAATCAAAAAAGAATTAATCGACAATTTCAATATTGCCTGGAAAGGAAACGTAAAAGTAAGATATCATTCCTATAAATTAGATAATAAATATAAGCCTAGAAATCATCATGCCCCATTTAGAGCACAATTTGAAACCTATAAATATTATCAAGACAAGATTGCGGTACTAGAAGAGGTTCCTCAAAAAGTAGACTAAATAATTAAATTCAATTACAAAAATCATAGAGTGAGCATGATTAATATAAGGAAATTTGCAGCAATAGATATCGGTTCAAACGCCATGAGGCTTCTGATATCGAATGTTGTGGAACAAGATGGAAAAGAACCGCAGTTTAATAAAAGTTCGCTTGTTCGTGTGCCAATTCGTTTGGGACAAGACGCCTTTACCGTAGGCGAAATTTCAGAAGAAAATATAGATCGAATGATTGATGCCATGAAAGCATTTAACCTTTTGATGAAAGTACATAAAGTAGAACGTTATATGGCATTTGCAACCTCTGCAATGCGCGAAGCTTATAACGCAAAAGAAGTCGTGGCTTTAATCAAGAAAAAAGCCGACATTAAAATTGAAATTATTGATGGTAAAAAAGAAGCTGCAATTATTGCTTCTACAGATTTACATCATTTATTAAAAAGAGATGAAACCTATCTTTTTGTTGATGTTGGAGGTGGAAGTACAGAATTTACTTTGTTCTCTGACGGAAAAATGATTACTTCAAGATCATTCAAAGCCGGAACCGTTCGTTTACTGAATAATATGGTTCATGATGTAGTTTGGGATGAAATCGAAAAATGGATCAAAGCCAATACAGCAGATTACGATGAAGTTACGTTGATTGGTTCTGGAGGAAACATCAATAAATTGTTTAAAATGTCTGGAAAACAGCAGGAAAAACCGCTTTCATACATTTACATCAATTCACAATATGCCTTTTTAAATTCATTGACTTACGAACAGAGAATTGCTGAATTAGGTTTAAACTCTGACCGTGCCGACGTTATTATCCACGCAACCCGTATTTATTTGAATGCGATGAAATGGAGTGGAGCACGCCAGATTTATGTTCCAAAAATCGGACTTTCTGACGGAATCGTTAAAGCGATGTATTACGGTAAAATTTAATTTTTTTAGCCACGAATTACACGAATTTACACTAATTTCTTTATTCAAAAGTGTAAAAATAATTCGTGGAAATTCGTGTAATTCGTGGCAAAACCTTCATAAATGAAATCAATTTTTCAGGCCATACAGGATTTCTCTGCAGAAGAATTATCACTTTTAGATGATTTAATAACTTTTCGTACACTGAAAAAAGGAGAGCTTTTATTGACAGAAGATCAGGTTTGCAATGAAATTGTATTTATAAAGAAAGGAATTTTGCGTTCCTTTTTTTTGAATCATAAAGGTGACGAAATTACCAATTGTTTTGCTTTCGAAAATGAATTCATGGCCTCATTCTCCAGTTTTATAACAGAAGAAAAAGCAGAAGAAAGCATTCAGGCTTTAGCCGAAACAGAACTGCAGATTTTAGATCGTAAAGGTCTGGAGAAACTCTATCAATCAAGCATTAACTGGCAGGAAACAGGAAGAAAATTAACAGAATTAGAGTTTGTAAACCTGCATAAAAGAATGGTTTCTTTTCAAAAATTATCCGGAGCCCAGCGTTATGAAGAATTGTATAAGAATCATCAAAAATACATACAGTTAATTCCGTTACAATATTTAGCATCTTATTTAGGCGTTACGCCAAGACACTTAAGCCGAATCAGAAAAGCAATTGTTTAATTTTTTTGTTTCCCGCAGATTTAGCAGATTCAACAGATTTTTTTAAATATAAATCCGCTTTATCTGCTAAATCTGCGAGAGAAAAAGAGAAATAAATCTGAGTAATTTTCTAGACATTTGTCCAGTAAAATAAATGCCCCGAATAGTATTTTTGAAAAAACATTAATATGAAAAAAATACTGATTATAAACGGACATCCAAATCCCGACAGCTTTAATTTCGCTATTGCCGATGAATATAAAGAAGGAGCACTTGCTTCTGGAGCAGTTGTAGAAACCATAACAATCGCTTCCCTATATTTCAGCCCAAATCTAAAATTCGGTTACAAAAAACGAACCGAATTAGAACCGGATTTATTAGAATCATGGGAAAAAATCAAAAGAGCCGATCATTTGGTTTGGATACATCCCGTTTGGTGGGGCGGACTTCCGGCAATTACAAAAGGATTTATAGATCGATTATTTTTACCCGGAATGGCATTTCAATACAGAGAAAATTCAGTTTGGTGGGATAAATTGCTAAAAGGGAAAACAGCACATATTATAACTACTTTAGATCAGCCAAGCTGGTATTACAGATTGTTTTTTGGAAGACCAAGCGTAAATCAATTAAAAAAATCAACATTAGAATTCTGCGGTGTAAAACCCGTAAAAGTAAGCTACGTTGGAATCATAAAAGGATCTCACGATCTCCAAAGAGCAAAATGGCTGGATAAAATCTACGATTTCGGCTTAAAAAATAAGTAGATTTTTAGCTATGAATTACACGAATTTCCACGAATTATTTTTTAGAATTTCAGCATAAAGAAATTAGTGAAAATTAGTGTAATTGCTTCGCCTGTTCGCTATCGCTCGAGTCGTGGCTTTAAAAAAAAAACACTAAGAAGGTAATTCCAATCCAAATGTAGAACGCAAAAGTTCAATGTTTGGATTGATTTCATGTAAACGATTGTATCTGTCCTGATCGTTTAAATTTCTTTTAGTTTCAACTTTTTCATTTACAATTACTTCAATAGTAATATCATGATTGTGAAGGTGACCTCTTAAATGTCCTAAAAGCGCATTCATCTGACTTTCGAATTCCAGTTTAGAACCTTCGTTAGGAAGTTCGTAAGTAATGTTAGTTCCGTTTAAAACAGGATCATTGATTAATAAGATAGACTCCATGATCTTCAAACCTTTCTGACCTAAACGTTCTGCATATTTATTCCATTGCACTAACATTTCTGTTTCAGTAAACTCTTCAGTAGGCAAAACAGATGAAGATGATGGTTTAACGTAAGATTTACTGCTTAATTCTAATTCTTTTTTCTTGCGAATACTCGCCAAAGAAAACGCAGAAACTTTAGGTTCACCGCCTATTTCAACCCTTGGAGTAGGAGTTTCAACTTTTGGAGTTTCAGCAGCAGGAGTTTGCGTTGTAGTATTTACAGCAGAATTCCCATTGTCATTTTGATTGACATTGACTTTTTCTTCAGTTTGACTTTCGACTTTCGACTTTGGACTTTGGATTTCAACAATAGAAAAACTTCCGTTTTTAAAATAAGTAGGCGGAATTATGAATTGCTCAACTTTTTTTTTTCTCCATCAAAGTTGATAGAGGCCAATTGCATCAAACATAATTCGACTAAAAGACGCTGATTTTGACTCAGTTTGTATTTTAAATCGCAGTCGTTTGCAATGTCAATTCCTTTCAGTAAAAAATCCTGAGAACATTTTTGAGACTGAACGCCATACATTTGCTGTGCCTGTTCTCCAACTTCTAATAAAGCAATTGTAGCAGGAGTTTTGCTCACTAACAAATCTCTAAAATGAGACGCTAATCCGGCAATAAAATGATGTCCGTCAAAACCTTTAGAAAGGATGTCGTTGTATGCAATTAAGAGATCCGGGATTTTATTTTCCAGAATCAAATCTGTAACACTAATATAAGTTTCGTAATCTAAAACGTTTAGATTTTCAGTTACAGCCTGACGTGTTAAGTTAGTTCCACAATACGAAACCACACGGTCAAAAATAGATAAAGCATCACGCATGGCACCATCAGCCTTTTGAGCAATAATGTGCAAAGCATCATCTTCAAAATTGATTCCCTGACTTGTTGCAACTTCTGCTAAATGTTCTTTAGCATCTTTTACCGTAATTCTTTTGAAATCAAATATCTGACAACGAGATAAAATCGTAGGAATGATTTTGTGTTTTTCTGTTGTAGCTAAAATAAAAATAGCATGTTTTGGCGGTTCTTCTAATGTTTTAAGAAAAGCATTAAAAGCAGCCGAAGACAACATATGAACCTCGTCAATAATATAGACTTTATATTGTCCGGTTTGCGGCGGGATTCGAACCTGATCAATAAGGTTACGAATATCATCAACCGAGTTGTTTGAAGCAGCATCTAACTCAAAAACGTTAAAAGCAAAATCTTCAGTTGGATCATCATATCCGGGCTGGTTTATTTTACGGGCCAGGATACGCGCACAAGTAGTTTTTCCAACTCCACGTGGTCCGGTGAATAAAAGAGCAGAAGCAAGGTGATTGCTGTCAATAGCATTCAACAACGTGTTGGTAATGGCTTTTTGCCCCACAACATCCTTAAAGGTCTGCGGGCGATATTTACGAGCCGATACTACAAATTGTTCCATATTCTTTTTTATTCGATAGCAAATATAGAGTATAATTTAATGATTTAAAAATTTAAAAATTGAAAGATTTTTAAGTGATTGAATAGAGCTATTTTGAGAAAAATATTTATTTCATCTTTAAAAATTTTAATTAAAGTTTCATATCAAAAAAGCATTATTTTAGCCATAACCAAAAACACATTTAAATAAACTAACCACCTTTTGAAATGGAAAAAATAACCTCTAAAATTCTTTCTTTACAGCCTGTAACTTTTATAATGTTATTTATTATTTTGCCTTTTGTTTCGTTAATAGTAACAGGAATAATAACTTTTATAGGCTTTTTTGCCAATTTTGAATTTATCTTTCCATTAGTTTTAATTTCGGTAACTATAGTAGGAATTGTATATTTTATTTGGGTTTGGGGCATTATATATTATGTTGAAGAAAAAGAAGAATCAAATAAGTTGTATTTTAAAATTTCGTTTTGGGTATTGTTCTCTTACGCTTTAATTAGGTTCATATTAGGCTTAGAAATGGACATAACCAAAAATCCAATTTTATTAGAGAACTCAACTTGGGCTATTCTTGAAGCTCTTGGGAGTTTATATACATTGATTGTATTTGCCGGCTACATTTACGTAAGCTATTTTGTTGCAAAAAAAATCACTTTATTGCAAAATGACACTCGCATTCCAGAATTTTTTTATTTCGCGGCAGCTTGGTGCTTTCCTATCGGAATTCCATTTTTGCAAGCCAAGTTGCTAAAGAAAAAGACCATTTTTGACATTATTTCTAAATAGTTAAATACGAAACAAAAGTTACATTGATCATTTTTATGAAAAAATATTATCTATTATTTTTTATTCTTCTAAACTTAAATTGTTTTTCCCAAACGGATATTGATACAAGCTGGAAAAGTGTTAAAGAATCTTTTATTAAAAAGACAGAAGTACTTTTTAAACTCACCAATAAGCTTCAAAAATCAAAAAAAATAAACCAATCAGAACTGGATAAAACTGTTATAAATGCTGGAAAGTTAAAAGCAGTATCTGAAATTAATATTTTGAATAAAGAATCAGTCAACAAAGTAAAACAAGCCAATGATGAATTAAATACTTATTTAGTTAGAATATTAGTTAATTTAGAACTCGATTTTAAAATGAAAAGTGATAAAAACGTTATTGATCTTACCTACGAATTAGCAGAAGTTGAAAATCAAATTTTTACTAATATTAAGAAGTATAATAATATCTGTGAGAGCTTAAATCAAAAAACTTTAATTTTTCCAACTTCTTCTTCTAATAATAAACCAGCGTCAATAAAATTTTAAATGTTCAGTATTAGAAAAAATATCTTGTCCTAATCAATATCAACCAACCTATATGAAACAATACACTCTGGAATTCAATACTCTAAACTTAAAAGTAAAAAAATCGCCTTTTATAATTCTATTAATTATGTTTCTCTTGGCTTTTTTGTTTTTTGTCGTTCCCGTATTAGGAGTTATTTTAAGTATTGCAAGCGGAAATGGACTGCATATAGGTTATTTCATTGGAATTGGTATATTTGGACTTATAGGATTTTATCTTCTGCGAGTTTCATTGTGGAACACATATGGAGAAGAAATTATAGACTTTTTGCCTAATAAAATTGTCTACGAAGCCAATTACGGCTGGTTTAAAGATGCTAAAAAAGAAATAGAATTAATTCTTCCTCAATACTCATTTAAGTCGGTTGGTTATGAAGAAGATAATGAAGCTGTTTTAGTTATAACTTGTGAAAACGCAGAAATTGAAACCGCTGTAAAAATGCCAATGGCTCAAGTTGAAGAATTGATTTTGATTTTAAAAAAACAGTAAAATTTCAGTTGGAGTTGAAACTGTAATTATATAATTTCAAAAATTAACAATGAAATCTTTTAGCATTTCAAAACCAATTATTCTACTGCTGATATTATTAAGTTTTGTAAAATCAATATCCCAAACAATGAGTTCCAATGAAACTAATTTCTTGAAAATTACAAACCAATTCTCGGCAGAGGATTTTGAAAATGTCAAAGAATTTATTTTAGAAAAAGGAAACAGAAAAACATATCGAAACTTCGATAACAATAACCCATTTTATGATTTCGGAAAATTTCAAGGTTATTTAGGAGCCGACATTGGACAGCAAAATATTTATAACGATCCCAAAATATCTGATTTTAATGAATTGACTTTAAAAGATAATGATCATTATTATAAAATTCTGATTGTTAGAAAGGGAGATATTCTAGCTTCTAAAAAAGGAATTCAAAACGGAATGCTGGAAAATGAAATATATCTTGTGGATGTTTACCAGACAGGGTTCAGTAAAATTCCAGATCTTTTTTTAGATTATTTAAAAACTCTTAAAAGATAAATTAATTACTTTTTACTGGAAAAGATATAAAATCAACAAGAACATCCTATAATGTTTTGGTAGTTAATCTGTTTAATTTTAAATAGTTAATTATTAAAATGTAGTGTTATGAAAATTCAGTCAATTTTATTGGGAATGGGGTTTGCGTTTTCTTTATTTGCTTGTACTCCAAAAGATGCAGATATTGAAAAACAAATCAATGAAAAATTAAGCGATACACCAGGAATACATGTCACAGTACACGAAGGTGTTGCAACTATAGTTGGGACTTGTGATGATGAAGCTTTCAAGAAAAATATTGAGAAATCTGTTAAATCAGTTCAAGGAGTAAAAACAGTAGTAAACAATTGTCAGATTCCTGAACCAAATGTAGAGCCTGCTGCGGCAGCGGTTATAATTAATTCAGATGCAGATTTAGATGCCTCAGTTGCTAAAGTAGTAAAAGCTTATGATGGAGTAAGTGCAACTGTAGTAGGCGGGGTAGTAACGCTTTCTGGAGAAATCAAAAGAGATCAGCTGCAATCTTTAATTCAAAGAGTGCAGGAATTAAAGCCTAAAAAAGTTGATAACAAATTAACTATTAAATAAGCAGTTATGAGTTTACAAGATAAATACAGAGAAGTAACTGATCTAGCGGGCGAATTACAAATTGATAATTTGCAAGTTAGAGAACAGGATAATGTTTTATATATTGACGGAACAGCAAAATCTGCAGCAGACAAAGAAAAACTTTGGAACGCTTATAATAAAATTGATCCGGATTATAGATCAGCAGATGTGGTGATGAATATTGAAGTCGAAGAAAGTGTTTCCAGAGAATATACGGTTGAAGTAGGAGATTCTCTTTCGAAGATTGGAAAAGCTTACGGAGTTTCATGGCAGGATATCTATGAAGCAAATAAAGATATAATTACAAACCCCGACTTAATTCAGCCCGGCTGGAAATTAAAAATACCAACAGTATAATTTTACTGTTTTGAAAAGCCTGTCTTAATTGATGGGCTTTTTTGTTAGTTATTGCGAGTAACGAAGCAATTTCATACAGAAATTCGGCAA
Organism: Flavobacterium panici; assembly: GCF_903819335.1. Taxonomy (GTDB): domain Bacteria; phylum Bacteroidota; class Bacteroidia; order Flavobacteriales; family Flavobacteriaceae; genus Flavobacterium; species Flavobacterium panici. The sequence goes on from NZ_CAIJDE010000048.1 coordinate 38,283, forward strand.
AGATTTTTTGTAAATATTATCAATTTTAGGCAACTTTACATTTAGATAAAATTTATATGAAAAGAAATCCTTCTACATCTTTAGTAAATCATTCTGATGATTTCATTGAAAATAATTTCTCAGAAAAAAGATCTGAAAAAATTAATGAAGTTAGAAATCGATTTGGAGAAGAAAATAAATTATTAATTTTAAAAAGATTAGTTCAGGAAGGAATTGACAGTGGTCTTAGTTTGAACTTCAATTCTAAAAATTATCTGGATAGTTTAAAAGCAAAAAGAAAAAGGATTAAATAATATTTAATCAATAAAACAGCCAAATATTAATTGTAAAAATTTCCACATTTTATGTCATTTCGACGAAAGGAGAAATCGCACTAGAAATTCAGAGCAGTTTATCTTCAATCTTCGTCGAAATGACAAAACTGGATGTAATCATAATTACCTTCCCCTAATACTTAAATCAAATAAAAATTTGGCAGTTTCCTGATCTGAATCGGCGGAAAAACCTGCTACATAAACGCCCTTTTTACCGTTAACGGACTTAATTCCGTATACAACTGCCTCATCGCCAGGGTCAGATTCCCCTTCGTATCGATACACATGAACAATTTCAAATTTCTCAGGATTCTTTTTAATCGCGTCTGCATTTCGATTAAAATCACAAGTAAATCCTTTCTCATTCAATTGATCTAAAGCCTTTGAAACAGTTGCGTAGTGATACATTCTTTTCATAATAGACTTAATTTAAAAATTACGGAATTTTAAAGATAACTATTTTAAAATTAAAATTTTACGAAAAAAGAATGAAAATGATTTTAGTAAATCAATGCGCTCAAAAAATGTATTAATTGCAATATCGAATAGCTCTCTCGTTATTGATAATTATGCTGTTTATTTTACCAAATGTAAAACTGATAGGTACAGCTCTTACTGCAATAATTGATTTCGAACTTTCGCCTACATTAAAATTATGCAAGTCACTTGTTAATCTTACATACACCATACCGTTATCGACAATTTCTTTTCTTGAAAAACGTGAATGTTTTTCTCTCGAATAGTATTCCTCACAATCTAAAGTTTTCAGACTGTTATAATCGTAAACAGGTAAATTCAAATAATAATTGAGTGAATATCCATCAGATTTTACAAAACTGAAAAGAATCCTGTGCTTTTTCCTATCAAACGTTCCTTTTGTTAAACCAAAAAAACATCAACTTTTTCATCTGGAATATTCGGATAGATATTTACAACTGCTTCAGTATCTAGTAAATAATTTTCATGATAAAATTTATAAACATGTCGGGATATAAAAAGCAGACCTAAAATTATTAAAATAGTGGATAAAAATTTTTTCAACTTGGTTAGAGGTTTTAAAAGGTTAAGTTTTTGAAAGTAAGTATAAGTAACTTTTTCAAAAAACTAAAATACTATAATTTTCGAATTCTTCATTCATAAAGTGTTACTTTTGCACCGCAGACCGCCTTATCGCCGTTCCAATTAGGGAGGGAGGAAAGTCCGGACACCACAGAGAAGCATAGCGGGTAACGCCCGTCGGTTCTCTCGTTTTTTGGAACGAGAGGATTAGGACAAGTGCAGCAGAAAGTATGTACAGGTAATGCTGTAGTGAAACCAGGTAAACTCTATGCGGTGAAATACCAAGTATATCAGCATTTAAGGGCTTCTCGTCCGTTGTTGAAGGGTAGGTAGCTTGAGTTCCGCAGTAATGCGGAATCTAGATAAATGATAAGGCCTTGATTTATCAGGGACAGAATCCGGCTTATAGGTCTGCTTTTTTTATATATTTGTGAAGGACTCTAATCTATCTTCATGAATATAACCACCCCAAATCCTGCTTCAAAAGCTAACAAAAGTCTTTTTAAAACTATAATCACCAATCTGACATTTTGGGTTTTAATAGCCATTATTGCCGGCGTTTTACTCGGACATTTTTCACCGGATAATGGTGTGAAAATGAAAATTGTTGGCGAAAGGTTTGTCGACATTATCAAACTATTTATTGGTCCAATTATATTTTTGACGATTGTTTTAGGAATTTCCGGAATGGGAAACCTAAAAAAAGTCGGACGAATTGGCGTTAAAGCTTTAGGATATTTTGAAGTAGTTTCGACTGTTGCATTAGCAATTGGTGTTGCGGTTGCTTATTTGTTTCAGCCCGGAAAAATTGATAAATCGGGATTGACTTTAGGCGACGCTAGCCAATATACAAACTCAAGCGCAAAGGATTTTTCGTGGCTTCAGTTTTTCTTTTCCAATTTTACTTTGCAGGTTTTACTCGCAGCAATTGTCTGCGGAATCGCCTTGAATTTTTATCAAAAAAGAGAGCAGACCATTTTAGTATTAGAACGAATTTCAAAAGTCGTTTTCCTCGGCTTAAAATACGTAATGTACCTCGCTCCAATTGGTGCTTTTGGCGGAATGGCCTATACAATTGGAAAATTTGGATTAGCAACTTTAATTCCGCTGGGAAAATTAATGCTTTGTGTTTATCTCACCATGGCGTTGTTTGTTTTTCTAATTTTAGGAACCATTCTGCGCTATTATAAAATAAGTATACTTTCGATTTTAAAATACATTAAAGAAGAACTTTTACTGGTTTTAGGAACTTCATCTTCAGAAGCTGCTCTGCCAAGTATTATGGTTAAACTCGAAAGAATGGGCTGTAGTAAATCGGTTGTGGGATTGGTGATTCCAACAGGATATTCCTTTAATCTCGACGGAACTTCGATTTACTTGTCGATGTCGGTAATATTTTTGGCGCAGTTGTATGATGTGCATTTGAGTTTCTTCGAAATTTTGACCGTTATTGGTATTTTGATGATTACGTCAAAAGGTGCAGCAGGCGTAACCGGAAGCGGATTTATTGTTTTAGCGTCAACTTTAACAGCGCTGCATAAAATTCCTGTAGAAGGTTTGGCTTTTTTATTAGGAGTTGATAAAATGAGCGAAGCGAGAGCTATTACAAACTTGATTGGAAATACAGTCGCAACGATTATAATTTCGAAAACAGAACACGATTTTACAGAACTTGATTTGAATCCTGTTTTGGAGGAATAATTTGTTTAGCCCACTAAGACACAAAGACACTAAGTTTTTGTTTTTCTTTTTGGGTTAAAATAACTTTGTGACTTAGCGCCTTTGTGGCATTAATTTGTAGCATTAAATTGAAATTTTATGAAAAGAATTGGAATTTTAGGACTTGGGGGCGTTGGAGGTTATTTCGGCGGACTTTTGGCGAAAGCCTATCAAAAATCTGATGATGTTGAAATCATTTTTATCGCACGCGGCGAAACTCAAAAAGCGATTGCCGAAAACGGATTAAAGATTGTAACTGATGATTCTGAAATGATTGCTCGCCCGAATTTGGTTTCGGATAATCCGTCAGAAATTGGTGTTTTGGATTATTTAATCTGTGCAACAAAAACGTATGATATTGAAGAAAGTTTCACCTCGTTAAAAAGCTGCATTAAAAAAGAAACCTTAATTCTTCCGTTATACAATGGCGTTGACGCGCAGGAAAGAATTAAAAAAATACTACCCGATAATGAAGTTTTACAAGGCTGCGTTTACATTGTTTCGATGATTTTTTCACCTGGAACTATCCGTAGAATCGGATTTTATGAAAAGCTGTTTTTTGGATCTAAAACAGCTTCGTTTTTAAAAATGGAAGAATTGCAAAACATCCTTCAAAAAGCAAAAATCGAAAGTTATTTAGTAGAGAATATAGAGGAAACCGTTTGGGAAAAATTCATTTTTATTTCAGCTTTAGCGTCTGCGACTTCTTATTTAAACCAAAATATTGGTGAAATTTTAAGCAATTCAGAATCCAAAGTAACATACATAGAACTGCTTCATGAAATTGAAGATGTGGCGCAGGCAAAAGGTTTAAAATTACCGCATGATATTGTAGCACAGAGCATTCAGAAATTAGAAAAATCGCCAAAAGAAGCTACTTCGTCTATGCACAGGGATTTACTGACAGGAAAAAATACCGAAGCACTGTCACTCACACAATTTGTGGTAAATGAAGGAAAAAAATACGGTGTAAAAACGCCGCTTTATGAAAAGATTGCCGCTGTTTTGGTAAAATAGATTTCTTTTAAACACATAGAAATAAAGTTTAATTAAAACTAAAGAGAACGATGTTTCTATGTGTTTAAAAAAAATATTACGCTTCGTCCTTTGTAGTACGAACTAAACTAATTCCTGACATAAAGAAAACAATTCCTAATATGCCATATATAATTAATGATTTAACATCTCTGGTTTCTCCAGAAGTACCTGCAAAAATAACGGCAGTATAAATAAGTCCTACAATTCCGAGGATTGTCAACAACCCTCCGAAAAATCTTTTTAGGTTCATGATTTTAGATTTTAAGTTCCTAACAAATGTATTGTCATAACTATTAATTGTTGTTATACAATTGTTTAAGAAACTTATATGATTTGCAGGATTACTTTAGAATCTTAAACTCTAAACCAATATTTCGAACACTTTCGATCCTTATGTTTGGATCTGAATTAAAATATTTTCTAAGCCTGCTGATAAAAACATCCATGCTTCGGCCAGAGAAATAATCATCTTTTTTCCAAACAGACATTAAAATTTCATCTCTCTTTAATAACTGATTATGGTTGAGATATAAATATTCAATAAGAGCGGCTTCTTTCTCTGTGAGCTGCTGCACGTGATTTTTATTATTCAGCGTTAAACGTTCGTTGTCAAAAACATACGAACCAATTTCAATACTATTATTTCCGTCCAGACTTCTCTTTTGTTCGATTCTCTTTAATATATTCTGCAAGCGCAATACCAGTTCATCGACTTCAAAAGGTTTCACGATATAATCGTCTGCACCAAGTTTTAATCCAATGATTTTGTCTTCTTTTAACTTTCTTGCCGTTAAAAAAATAAAGGGAGTTTCAGGATTTATTGTAATTATTTTTTCGGCTAGTGAAAACCCGTCTAGTTTGGGCATCATTACATCAAAAACACAAATATCAAAAATCTGGTTTTTAAAATAATCTAAAGCTATTTCGCCATTTTCTGCCCAGATTACTTCAAATTGATGAAGTTCTAAATATTGTTTTAAAATCGCTGCAAAATCATGATCGTCTTCAGCTAAAAGTAATTTTTTCAAAATAGGGTAATTAAACTTTTAATAAAATAGTAAACTGTGTTCCTTTTCCTAAATCACTAATCACGTTAACAGAACCCTGATGCGCTTTTACGATTTGGGCAACGTAATACAATCCTAAACCTAAGCCTTTTGTATTGTGAAGATTTCCTTGTTCTACACGATAAAATTTCTCAAAAAGAAGCGATTGTTTGTTTTTTGCAATTCCAATTCCGTTGTCTTCAATACTAATTGAAAATTGATTTTCAACTTGTTTCGTTTTTACAATAATAGTGTTTGAACCGTATTTAACAGCATTTTCCAAAACATTTAAAAGAGCCGTTGTCAAATGAAATTTATCAAGGACCAAATTCGTTTTTTGAGTCTGAAAATCAGTTTTAACACCAATTTTAGGATACGTGATTTTAAAATCATTTACAATTGTCTGCAGGAAATCTTCGGTTTCGATTTTCTCCTTTTGCAATTCAATTTTATTTTCGGCCAATGAATTTGCCATAACCTGATCGATTAAACTTTGTAAACGATTATTTTGGCGTGAAATCGTATTGACAATTGCATTGAAATTTTCATCGTTTTCACGAATATTTTTCTGCTCCAGAATTTTAGTCGAAATACCTAAAGTTGCCAAAGGCGTTTTAAGTTCGTGCGTAATATTATTGATAAAATCGGTTTTTACATCGCTTACTTTTTTCTGTTTGATTAAAGCTTTAAGGGCAATTACAAAAAGAGTAATAAGTGTGAGAATCGAGAATAAAGACAAAACCAAAATAAAAGCCATTCGCCTTAAAATAATCATTTCCCAATCGATAACCGAAACGTACATCGAATCTTCTGTCAATAATTGATATTCCTGATTTTCAAAAGTTCCGTTTGTAGTTCCAACATAATTTCGGACTAAAAAAGCATGATTTAAGGAAGCCAGATTTCCGTATAATTTGTTTTGAATAAAAGGCTTTTCAGAAAAAATAGTATCGGCCTTTTTTGTGTTTTTGTACAAAATGAATTTGTTGAGAACAATAGCAAAATCGATTTTGAAATTAGGTAAATCTCTTTCGAATTTTCGCTGAATTTGTGCCGTTAATGCGCTTCGGTATTCATTTTCTAAAATCCCTTTTTTAATGTCGATTTTGGAATTTTTTCCCTGAATGTATTTTTCTGATAAATGCGTATAAAGTGCTTCTTTTCTGGAAACTAAAACCGAATCAATATCGCTGTAATTATTAGAAATTTGAGCAATTTCATTTTTAATCTGCGTATGAAACTGCGCCACTTTATAATCGTAAGTTGTTTTTACCAAATAGCATTGCACAGTCGACAAAACGATCAACGCCACAACTGAAAATGCTATTAATAAATTGATTCTTTGTTTCATTTTTTTGGCCCGCGGATGACACGGATTAAACAGGTTTGCACAGATTTTATTTTTGTTTTTCTCGCCGATTTTGCGGATTAAGCAAATTAAAAATTATCTGCTTAATCTGTAAATCTGCGAGAGAAATTATAGCACACTAATAACACGGATTAAACAGGTTTGCACAGATTATATTTAAACTAAATCTTAAAAAAAATAAACCAGCGTAAACCCGTTTAATCCGTAAAATCCGCGGCCCATTTTCTTCACCCAAAAATAATGCTTTTATGAATCAAAAATGACGTTAACTCCGCATTAACCTTCAATTAACTTTCGCAGCGCTTTTTTAGAAGCATTTTTGCATCATCACAAAATCAAAAAACTTTTAAAAATGAACATTTATCTGCCTTTAAAACTTCTTCTCGTGCTTTTACTTTTTTGTCTTTCCTTTACTGTAAAGGCTCAAAATGAAAGGCCAAAAGATTCGATTTCAAATGAACAATTAAAAGAAGTTGTTATCACTCAAAACAAAAAAACTTTTACCAATACAAACGGAAATATAAAAGTTGATGTTGCTAATTCTGTTTATAATTCAATTCCAAATACATTCGATTTACTGGCGAAACTTCCAACCGTTCAGGTTAGTTTAGACAAAGAAAATATTACTGTTGTTGGTAAAGGAAATCCGCTGATTTATATCGACAATCAAAAAGTGGGAATAAACGATTTAAATGCTTTGGCTCCCGCCGATATCAAAACGATTGAAATCATCCAGAATCCATCTGCAAAATACGAAGCCGAAGGGCGTTCGGTAATTTTGATTACTCGAAAATTCAGCAAAAAAGACAGTTTTAGAACTGAAATTTCTGAAGTTGCTTCTTTTAAGAAAAACTATAATAATTACCTCGGATTGAATACGAGTTTCAAGAAAAACAAATTCGAATGGAAAGCGAATTTCAATTACAACCGACTTAATCCGTGGGAAAGTCATAGTATTGATTATCAAATTCAAAATGCTGATATTGCTTCAAAATATGATGTTATGGCCGAAACAAAACGAAAGCAATATGTTTTTGGCGGCGGTTTATTTTATAAAATAAATGACGACGATTATTTTTCATTTAATGTTAGTTCCAGACTTCGTACAGACACTTTTCCCATAGATACTTTTACATACAATAAAAATCAAAATGTAGAAAACAACGTTTTAACCTGGAGTGAAAATTCGAGTAAAAAGAATTATGTAAACTCATTTCTGAATTATTCTAAAAAAATAAAAGCAATTAATACACAGCTTTTTGCAGGTTTTCAGTATTCGAATTTCCAGCAGAATTTAGTAACTATGGTCGAAAATAATTATAACGATACTGAATTTGCTTTGTCTCAAAACCGGAATCAAAAATTTAATGTTGATGTTTTTTCGGGAAGAATTGATTTAGAAAAAAAGTTTAAAAACGGATTTAACCTGGAATACGGCGGACTTTATTCTGCAGCAAAATCCAAATCAAATACTACTATTTTTGATTTCGAAGAAAATGAAAAAACGGCTTTAGATTATGATTTTAAAGAAGAGAATTCAGCGGCTTATACACAGCTTTCCGGAAAAATTAAAAAGATTAGTTTTTCTGCCGGACTTAGAGTTGAAAACACAAATGTATCCGGAAAATATAAAACAGATGCTTCGGCTTTGATCGATAAAAATTATACCAATCTTTTCCCGAAAGTACAGTTTTCTATGGCAATAGACAGCACTAAAAATATTAGTTTGAATTATGCCAAAAGTATTTCGCGTCCCAATTATTCGTCGTTAAGTAATATTGCGACTTATATAAATCCGTATTTTATATACGCGAGTAATATCAATTTGGGACCAACATTTAATAATGAAATTTCGTCGACTTTTCAATACAATGATAAATCGGTTAAAGTGAGTTATTGGCAAAATAAAAATCCGGTTTATAATAGTTTTCTCTATGATAAAAGCCAAAATATAATGACTTTTAAAGATATAAATTTTGATAAGGAAGCTGGTTTAAGCCTTGATTTTGAATTGCCTTTCGCATATAAATTTTGGACAACAACTAATTCGTTGGTTTTTATTCTCGAAAAAATAGAAGATCCATCGGCTGAATTTTTAGACTCAAAACCGTATTTGTATTATTACTCCAACAACGAATTTAAGCTTCCAAAAGAATATACTTTCGTTTTAAGTTTTTGGGGATTAACGGAACAGAAGAAAGGTGTTTTTGAAAGAAATCCTAGATTTGTTGTAGATATGGTGCTTTCTAAAACATTTCTAAAAAAATGGAATTGTACTTTGAGCTGGAATAATGTATTTAAAAATGTAATTCAAACGGAAGAATTTACGATTAATGATACCAGTTCAAAAGCAAGATATATTGTGGATGCTCATGAAATTTCGATCTCGGTTAAATATTCTTTTGGGAAAGTGAAAGAAACCGAATTTAAGGAAAAGAATGTGAATGAAAACGAAGATAGAATTAGATAAAATGAAAAATTCCAAAATTAAAATCCCAAATTCCAATTGAAGCTTGGAATTTGGGATTTTAAAAATTTGAAAATTGATATAGATTATCCTTCGTCTTCTTCAACTATTTTTAATGGAGATTCTCCCGGAAGTTCTTCATCATCATCTGTAGAATTCAATTCGAAGAAACTGAAAAAAGAACCGCCGTAACTTTTCTGAAATGAAAAATTACTCAAATGATCCATTTTGGTATATTTCGAATGTTCAATAATCATCATTCCATCTTCTGAAAGTAATTCTTTTTCAAAAACAGTAAGAACAATTTTTTCAAATGCAGCCTGATCTAATCCGTAAGGCGGATCGGCGAAAATAATATCATACGAAGTTTTGCAGTTTTCCAGAAACTTGTATACATCACTTTTAGTAGCAGCAATGTCAAAATCGTATTCTGATGAAACTTGTTTGATGAACTTAACGCATCCAAAATCACCGTCGATTGAGGTAATTGGCGCGCTTCCGCGTGAAGCGAATTCATAACTGATATTGCCGGTTCCCGAAAATAAATCTAAAACCTTTAAGCCGTCAAAACTAAAATGATTATTCAAAACATTAAACAATGCTTCTTTACTCATATCAGTCGTAGGTCTTACAGGAAGGTTTTTTGGTGGGAAGATCCTACGCCCTTTGTATTTTCCTGAAATGATTCTCATGATTGAAATAAGATATAATGTTTTTGATTCTGAGCTGTTGTGTAGTTGTTTTTTTCTTTTAAAGCGCTAACGTCAAGAAAAGAAATATTACGGATGTATTTGTAAGCGATGTCGTAAAACGGATCGTTTTGGTGTATTGTTCCAAGCAGTTCCAATTGAAAAATCTCCGGATTTAAATTTAATTGCTCGGCTGTAAAAAGTATGTAATAAATAAAATCCTCAGGAGTTTGATATTCAAAAGAGTTGAATAACAATAACTTTTGATTTTGTACCACGATAATTTCAAAATGCTCCGGATTGAAATTTACAACCATTTTTTTCTCGTCATTGTTTTTTGAGCCTTCTAAAATTTTCTCGACCAAAATACTGTTAACATGTTTGTAATCGAAAGAACCAACGTTATCAATTAAAAAATTATTGATATTGATATACGGAATGTAAACCGAATGCATGTCGTAATTGGTGATTTGATCGAAAGTAAAAAAGTCAGTTTCAAACACTTTTGTGGTATACTGCAGGTAACTTCCTAAATAATCCTCATCAAACAACGGCGTTGGTACAAAAGTCGAAAGATTGTTATTGTGAATGACTAAAATGTCGTCGTAAGTTTCTTTTAATTCAGAATAATTTTTAAAAGCTGAAGCGTATAAATCTTCAATTTTATTCTGTTTTTGAGCACTATCAAACTGAACTTCATTAAAAGCAGTAATCGTATTATTTAAGGTATCAAAACAACAAAAAGAGAATCCGTTCAGCGAAACCTGAATCGAAAGTTTTTTGTAATTTTTTGATGTAATATTAGTATTGTGTATTGACATAATTGATTTACAATTCGTTACCTGTTTTGTTTCAATAAAGAATTTAGGTGACCACAAACTTACAAATTTAAAAGCAACTAATATAATTGCAATTTTAAAAAACAATATTACAAGAAGGTTAGCAGAGCATTATCGTTGCGTTATTTTTTTTTCTTTTTCTAAACCATATAAGTGATATAAGTAAATTTAAGCTTTTGGGATGTTTATTTTGATTTTTTTAGATCATGTAAGCAATTATAAGTTCGTGGAATTAAGCGCAAGGCCTAAAACTTAAATTTACTTATATTACTTATATTGTTTAAAATTGCCATTGCCATTAAAAAGAACGAACTTTGTGTTTCAAATTTACCTTATGAATTCAGCATCGTTTTACGGCGTTTTGCAAAAAAGATTTCCTTTTGCACCCACTTATAAACAGGATATTTTTTTTCAAAAAATCGCCATTTTTTTGACCGAACCAGCAAACAACACCATTTTTGTACTAAAAGGATATGCCGGAACCGGAAAAACAACGGTGATTTCGACAATCGTAAACAATCTTGGCGATATTAATAAAAAGTTTGTTCTGCTCGCACCAACCGGACGTGCGGCAAAAGTAATAGCGAATTATTCCAATACATCAGCTTTTACGATTCACAAAAAAATCTATTTCCCTAAAAAATCATCGGGTGGAGGAGTGGCTTTTACCAGACAAGTTAACAAACATAAAAATACCATTTTTATAGTCGACGAGGCTTCGATGATTTCAGACAGTACTTTAGACAGCGGTTCGCTTCTGGATGATTTGATTAATTATGTGTATTCGGGAACCAATTGCAAAATGATTCTTTTAGGAGATACAGCGCAGCTTCCTCCGGTAAATTTAGACATTAGCCCGGCTTTAGATACGCATACTTTAGGCGTGCATTATGATAAAGAAATTGAACATATTGAACTTGATGAAGTAATGCGTCAGGAAGAAAGTTCGGGGATTTTATTCAATGCAACCGAATTACGTGAACTATTGAAAGAAAGCTTTATCACGGAGTTTAAATTCAATGTCAAAAAGTTTAAAGATATTGTTCGTTTAACCGATGGATATGATATTCAGGATGCGATAAATACAGCTTACAGCAATTATAGTATTGAAGATACGGCGTTTATTGTCCGCTCTAATAAAAGAGCAAATCAATACAATGAACAAATCAGAACCAGAATTTTGTTTAAAGAAAGCGAGCTTTCTGTAGGCGATTTTTTAATGGTTGTAAAGAACAATTATTTCTGGCTGAAAGAAACGGATGAAGCCGGATTTATTGCCAACGGTGATATTATTGAGGTTCTGGAAATGTTCGGGATCAAAGAATTGTACGGATTTACTTTTGCAAGAGTAAAAATAAGAATGGTCGATTATCCGGATCAAAAACCTTTTGAAACGGTTTTGATTTTAGATACTATAAAAAGTGAATCTCCATCATTAACCTACGAAGAATCAAATCGTTTGTACGAAGAAGTAATGAAGGATTATGAAGATGAATCGACAAAATATAAGAAATTTCAAAAGGTAAAAGAAAACGAATATTTTAATGGTTTACAGGTGAAATTCTCGTACGCCATAACATGTCATAAATCTCAGGGTGGACAATGGAATACGGTTTTTGTAGAACAGCCGTATTTACCAAACGGAATAGATCATGATTATATAAGATGGCTTTACACAGCAATGACGCGTGCGAAAAATAAATTATATTTGATAGGATTTAAAGACGAAAGTTTTGAAGAATAGTTTTTTTGCCACAGATTAAAAAGATTCTCACTGATTTTTTTATTAATCTTTTTAATCCTTTTAATCTGTGGCAAGAAAAAATAATTCGTGCTAATTCGTGAAATTGCTTTGCCTGTTCGCTATCGCTCGGGTCGTGGCGAAAAAAACTTTAGAAAATGACAACACTAAACGACTTACATTCGATTTCGTCTACGTTTTCGAATACAGATAAAATGCCGGTTTTGTTTTTAGGACACGGCAGCCCAATGAACGCTATTGAAGAAAATCAGTTTGTAGCCGGTTTCCGAAATCTGGCAAAAACACTACCACAGCCCAATGCTATTTTATGTATTTCGGCGCATTGGTTTACAAAAGGTACAAAAGTAACTTCAATGGAAATGCCGAGAACCATTCACGATTTTGGAGGTTTTCCGCAGGCACTTTTTGATGTCCAGTATCCCGCAAAAGGAAGTCCCGAACTGGCATTAGAAACTCAAAAAATATTAGATCCCGTTCAGGTTGATTTAGATGAACATTGGGGTTTAGATCATGGTGCGTGGAGCGTAATTAAACATTTATATCCTAATGCAGATGTTCCCGTAATTCAGTTAAGTATTGATTATACAAAATCAGGACAATATCATTTTGAATTGGCTCAGAAATTACAATCGCTGCGTCATAAAGGTGTTTTAATTATTGGCAGCGGCAATATTGTGCATAATCTTCGTTTAGTTGATTTCAGGAATTTTGATAAAGATAATTACGGTTACGATTGGGCAATTGAAGCCAGAGAAACTGTAAATAATTATTTATTAGATGGAAATTTTCAGCCGTTAATTGAGTACGAAAAAATGAGTAAAGCAGTTCAAATTGCAATTCCAACTCCGGATCATTATCTGCCTTTATTGTATACTTTAGGTTTAAAAGAAAAATCAGAAGAATTGAACTTGTTTAATGATAAATTGCTGGCTGGTTCATTGAGTATGACTTCGGTAAAAATAATGTAAACTTTGCGAATCTCTGTGAAACCTTTGTGTGACTTTGCATAATAACTTTCACAGAGACTCGCAAAGTTTTACACAGAGATTCACAAAGAATAAAAAATATAAATTAATAATGAGGATGAGATTGCTTCGTACCTCGCAATGACTTAAAAAATGAAAATAATAGCGGTAATTCCGGCGCGATACGCATCAACACGTTTTCCTGCAAAACTAATGCAGGATTTGGGAGGTAAAACAGTAATTTTAAGAACATACGAAGCTGCGGTTTCAACAAATTTATTCGACGATGTTTTTGTTGTAACCGATTCTGATTTAATTTTTGACGAAATTGTTTCTAACGGCGGAAAAGCCATAATGAGCATCAAAGAACACGAATCCGGAAGCGACCGAATTGCCGAAGCCGTTGCCAATCTTAATGTTGATATTGTGGTAAATGTACAAGGAGACGAACCTTTTACAGAAGCCGGACCTTTAGAACAGGTTTTATCTGTTTTTAAAAATGATCAAGATAAAAAGATCGATTTGGCTTCGTTAATGCGTGAAATTAAAAATGAAGACGAAATCAATAATCCGAATAATGTAAAAGTGGTGGTTGATCAATCGCAGTTTGCCTTGTATTTTTCAAGATCTGTAATTCCGTATCCGAGAGATGCAGCTGCTGGAGTTCGTTATTTTCAACACATCGGGATTTATGCTTTTAGAAAACAAGCTTTATTAGATTTTTACAGCCTTCCTATGAAATCTTTGGAAGCTTCTGAGAAATTGGAACAGTTAAGATATTTAGAATTCGGAAAACGCATAAAAATGGTCGAAACGACTCATGTTGGAATTGGGATTGATACGGCAGAGGATTTAGAAAGAGCCAGAGCTATGTTGAGAGATATTTAATCAATTTGGTAATTTAAATTAGATATCCACAATCTTGTCATTTCGACGAAGGAGAAATCTCCGTAAGTAGCTCGACAAAGATTGATTAAAATTGCGTAGTTTCTCGCGGAGATTTCTCCTTCGTCGAAATGACAAAACAGTGTGGTCAGTTTGGGTAAAAACATAAAAAAAGCTCCAAAATATTGGAGCTTTTTTTATTATCTAAAACATTCTAAATCCTTAGTATAAACTAGGAAATTTAGAAGGATTAACTTCATTCATCATGCTGTAAATTTTCTCGAAAATATCTTCGGCAGAAGGTTTAGAGAAATAATCACCGTCAGTTCCATAAGCAGGTCTGTGTGCTTTTGCAGCAAGCGTTTGTGGTTTGCTGTCAAGATATTTGTAAGCATCTTGTTCTTCTAAAATCTGTTGTAAAATGTAAGCCGAAGCCCCGCCCGGAACATCTTCGTCAATTACTAAAAGACGATTTGTTTTAGCGACACTTTTCACAATATCTTTATTAATATCAAAAGGAAGTAAAGATTGAATATCAATAATTTCACAGTCAATTCCTAATACTAATAATTCCTCAGCAGCTTGCTGAACCAATCTTAAAGTCGATCCGTAAGAAACTAAAGTAATATCTGCACCTTCTTTTAATGTTTCAACAACACCAATTGGCGTTTTGAATTCACCAAAGTTTAAAGGCGTTTTTTCTTTTAAACGATAACCGTTCAGACATTCAATAACTAATGCAGGTTCGTCGCACTCTAAAAGAGTATTATAAAATCCAGCAGCCTGAGTCATATCTCTCGGAACCAAAACATGGATTCCACGAATAGCATTTATAATCATTCCCATTGGAGAACCAGAATGCCAGATACCTTCTAAACGGTGCCCGCGAGTTCTGATAATTAATGGTGCTTTTTGTTTTCCAACAGTTCTGTATTGTAAAGTAGCTAAATCATCACTCATGATTTGAATCGCATACAATAAATAATCAAGATATTGAATTTCAGCAATAGGGCGTAAACCTCTCAATGCCATTCCAATTCCCTGACCAATAATAGTGGCTTCACGAATCCCGACATCGGCAACACGAAGTTCTCCGTATTTTTCCTGCATGCCTTCAAGACCTTGATTTACGTCGCCAATGTTTCCAACATCTTCTCCAAAAATCAAAGTTTCAGGATATTTGCTGAATAAAGCGTCGAAATTATCACGAAGGATCATTCTTCCGTCTAAATCCGGTTTTGCATTTTCGGCATATTCAGGAAGTACTTTTTCTACAGAAAACACATTTTGTGCCGATTCTGAATGCAGGTTACTGCTGAATTTTCCCTGAGTCTCTCCAATAAAATTCGTAATCCAGTTTGATAAAAGAACTTTACTGTTTGGTACTTCTATAAAACGAAGAATCTTTCTTGCATAAACCAGAATTTCTTTCTTTAAAGGCGCTTTTATCGCACTTAATTCTGAAATATATTTTCTGATTCTATCTTTATGGTTGATGCTTGCTTCTGCAATTTGCTCCAATAAATCCAAAAGATTTTTTTGATCTTCGATAATTGGATTGATAAAATCATTCCATGCCTCTTTTTTAGCTTCAAGAACTTCTTTCCTTAATTCAAAATCAAGTTCTGCTAATTCTTCCGGAGATGCAATATTAATAGCAATCATCCATAAACGCATTTGACGAATACAGTCAAAATCTCTTTCCCAGGCTAATCTTTCGGCATTTTTATAACGTTCGTGAGAACCAGAAGTAGAGTGGCCTTGCGGCTGTGTTAATTCGTTTACGTGAATTAAAACCGGAATATGCTCTTCACGTGCAATTGCACCCGCTCTTTCGTAAGTCGAAACTAACTCTGCATAATCCCATCCTTTTACTCTAAAAATTTCATAACCTTTAGAATCTTCATCTCTTTGATATCCTTTAAGGATTTCAGAAATGTTTTCTTTTGTAGTTTGATGTTTGGCGTGAACCGAAATTCCGTATTCATCATCCCAAACACTCATTACCATCGGAACTTGTAAAACTCCGGCAGCATTTATAGTTTCAAAAAACAAACCTTCAGACGTACTTGCGTTTCCTATTGTTCCCCACGCAACTTCATTTCCATCTACAGAAAATTTATCTTTAATGGTAATTCCATTAACGTTTCTGTAAATTTTTGAAGCCTGAGCTAATCCCAATAATCTTGGCATTTGTCCCGCTGTAGGCGATATATCTGAACTTGAATTTTTTTGTTTTGTTAAGTCTTTCCACGATCCGTCTTCGTTTAAACTGTGCGTTACAAAGTGTCCGCCCATTTGCCTTCCGGCAGACATTGGATCATGAGCTAAATCAGTATGACCGTATAAACCTGCGAAAAACTGCTTAGGAGTTAATTCGCCAATCGCCATCATAAAAGTCTGATCGCGATAATAACCAGAGCGGAAATCCCCATTTTTAAAGGCTTTAGCCATTGCAAGCTGCGGTACTTCTTTTCCGTCACCAAATATTCCAAATTTGGCTTTTCCTGTCAATACTTCTTTACGACCTAAAAGACTACACTCACGGCTAGTTACTGCAATTCTGTAGTCGTTCAATACCTCTGTTTTGAAATCTTCAAAAGTTAAAGTAGTATTGCTTTTTTCTGTTATCATAATCTTGTGGGTCATGTTAAGACTGCGAAATTACTTAAAAACAATCAATAATCATAATTCTTTAAAATAAATATAATTTAATTATTTGTATTTAAAAACAGAAAACTACGTACTTTAATTGTGTTATTTTTATGATTTTTATCTTTTTTGTGATAATAATTTATGTTTTTGATTAAAATTTATTTAATTAAAACCATTTTCGGGTAAAAAGAGTGACTAATGCTTTTGGTGACAAAGTAATAACAAATCTTATTTTTTCGTTGTAATTCTTTTGAGAAATTTCCCACCCGTTATTAGAATAGACAGGAAAATAAAGTTCAAAGTAGTCTGGAACAAGATTTAACCGCACTCCGCTGTCATATGCAA
Source organism: Flavobacterium panici (assembly GCF_903819335.1). Classification (GTDB taxonomy): domain Bacteria; phylum Bacteroidota; class Bacteroidia; order Flavobacteriales; family Flavobacteriaceae; genus Flavobacterium; species Flavobacterium panici. The sequence continues at coordinate 55,435 of NZ_CAIJDE010000048.1, forward strand.
AAAATGCATCTTGGCGTTTATTTTTCAAAAGTCCCACATCGCCATAAACTTCAACCCAGTCCCATAAAGCATAGCTGGCGTTTAAAGTTGTCATCCATTGATTACCAAATGAAGGATTTATTTTTGATTTAAAACCTCCCTCGGCAATTACATATTGCTGGCTGAAAATCCCACTAGTTTCAGATCTTCCCAAAATATTATAGTCAAATAAATAATCTGTAGGCTTATCTAAACTAAAACTAAAATAATCAGTATTTGTTTTATTATACAAGAAACTTCCGGCAAACAATCTTAAATTTATTTTACGATTATTTTCAAATAACCTTCTGTATTCAACTTCTCCCGAAACTTTTCCAAAACCTCCGCCAAACTGAATATCAGTCATAAAATTAAAATGATTAACCAGTTCTGTTTTTGTGTTTACATAACGGGCGTCAAAAACTGAATAATTAGGTTTAGAATTATCCGTAATAAATGCACTTGCTTCTCGGTTTACAATTACCTGACGAAACAAAATAAGCTGTTTTCTATTATCCCTGAAATTTTCTTCACGAATACGCAGCTGCACCATAGGATTTAATCGAAGGTACGTGGCGTCTGGCGCATAATGAAAATAGTTCTGACTTATAGAATAGCGTACATTATATAAAGTACTGTTTCGATAAAACTGGTTCAAAGAAAAAGCCGACGAACCAGAAATTGTCCCCGCTTTTATGGAATAGGCCGGATTAATATCAAAAGTAAAAGGTTTATCTAATATCGTTTTATTATGAAAACGAATTCCCGGCGTTAATCCGTCATAATAATTATACGTCAATGTCGGAATATATAAAATCTGATTGTAATAAGGATCTTCAAGATCTTTGGCAAAATTAAATTTTATAGGACGATTGGTAATCACCAGACTTTTTAACGATTTCCAGTTGTTTCTCTGATTGAATTCAGGAACTTCATTGTTGTAATTAATAACTAATTTATCTGCATTTTTTCGATCAAATTGATAAACAGAATCTGCTTTTTTAGGCTCAATCCATTCCTTAAAAACAACTTCATTTTTCTTTAAACCATAAATAGGAATTGGAGCATAAATATCGGTTTTGTTTTTTATCGAAAACTGTATGCTGTCTGCCGTTTTAGAAACATGTGTAAATTTATAGTCAATAATTTCACGTGAATCGATTATCGTTCTAAAAAACCAGTCAATATTTTTTGTGCTTTTTTCAGTCAGGATTTTTTCAAAATCATAACGATTTGTCTGCTGTGTTTTATTCAGATTATAAAATTCCTGAATACTCTCCGGAACAATATTATGATTTAAATAATCATCAAGATAACTCAAACTTAAACCCGCGCGGTATTTACTCGCAATCTGTTCATTAAATTTTATCAGCGTATTTTTTGGATCTCCAAGCGGCTGATCCAGATTTTTGCGAGCCATCAGCATGTAATAATAACTGTACTGCTCATTAAAAGTCAGGTTGGTAATATTGTAACTTTTAAAAAGTTTCATTTTCGAAAGTCTTCCCAGCATTTTTTCATCCAGATGATTTTCTTCCATGTACTTCATCATGGCATAAATCTGAATTCCGTCATAAACCCAATTGTCTTTTCGAGGATCAAGTCGAAGAGAGTTTTTTAAATAATTGTTCAAATAGGTTTTGAAGAACGTTACTTCAAACATAAATTCATCAGAAAACGGACTGATAAAAGAAGGCAGCTGATTCAATCCATAAAAAGGATTTCGCTCATAATCTGCCTGCGAAACCGTAATTTTTTCATTAGGATATTTACCAAGAAATTCATTTGCAAATGCAGCAACACGGTCAATTATAATTGCTTTTTGAACCTCGCTGATTTTTTTATTTTTTAAATCAGAAAGAACTTCGATAGTTCCATTATCATAACTTTTAAAATTATTTTGTCTTTCGATAAATAAATTAAAGTCAGATCTGTTTTTGCCAGAAAAAGAATAATTAGTATAAGCTGAATTTGAAACGTCTTTTGAAACCGAATTTAAATCTGTCGTAATCGAATAATCATTCGGGATTTTTATTTCAACTTCATGATCAACAACCGCATTGGCAATATCGTCAAGATTAAAGTTGTTGTATCTTATAAAACGATGATTTTCAAAACGTGCAGGATTTAAAAACCAGTTTTTCAAATTCATCCCGTTTTGATTAAATCCATAATGCGTGAATTTGTCACTCGGAATTTTCGAAATATAATTGATGTGCAATGTAATTTGTTCACCCGGAAATAATTTTTGGGTTAACTTAACCACGATAAAATCTGGGTTTTTATCTGTTCTTTCCCATTCCAGCGCCGTAAAATCTGAATCGGTTAGATTTAAAATGGTCGTATTTCCTCTTTCAATCGCTTTTGCCAAATGAAAACCACGATAAAACTCATCAGAAAAACGTCTTGCCAAAGGCGTGTTTTTGTCTGCAAAAGCATTATTCCAATCGTTCAAAACAATCGTAACCAACGTATCGTTTGAAGTATTAAAATAGGTAATATCCTGTTTTATATTCAGTGTTTTTAGCTCAACATTAACCGCCACTTCCATCTTAGACTGATGTTGTGCATACTGTTTTATTGAACTAAATAAAACAAAAATGAGAATTACAATTTTATATATTGATTTCAAGAATTGGCGTAAAAATTATAAATAGACCTAAAATTTCGTGCATAAATTTATTCATGGCTTTATGTAAAAATAGCATAAAAAAAGCTGTTTTAAAAAACAGCTTTCAATTTTTATATCGTTATAGGTGTAAATTTAACCTTATAGGTAAAATAAGTGCGGATTTTTTTAAGAATACTTAATCTTACAAAATTTATTTACCCTGCAAATATTTTAGAAATTCGGACTCAAGTCGTATTTCTTGTAGAATTTATCCAGAACATCAACAACTTCATCTTCAGTATCTACAATTTTGAATAAGTTCAAATCTTCAGGACTTACAGTCTGCATTTTTTCTACCAACACTGTTTTTACCCAATCCAGTAAACCAGACCAAAATTCAACACCAACCAAAATAATTGGGAATTTTCCAATTTTCTTAGTCTGAATCAAAGTGATCGCTTCAAACATTTCGTCAAGTGTGCCAAAACCTCCCGGCATAACTACAAAACCTTGCGAATATTTAACGAACATAACTTTTCTCACAAAGAAATAATCGAAATTCAGGTTTTTATCGTGATCGATGTAAGGGTTAAAATGCTGTTCAAAAGGCAGTTCGATATTTAAACCAACCGAAGTTCCGCCGCCTAAATGCGCACCTTTATTTCCGGCTTCCATAATTCCCGGGCCTCCTCCCGTAATTACGCCATAACCGGCTTTACTAATTTTAAAAGCAATTTTTTCTGCAAGTAAATAATATTTGTCATCTGGTTTTGTTCTCGCCGAACCAAAAATAGATACGCACGGACCAATACGCCCCATGCTTTCGTAACCGTTTACAAATTCGGACATGATTTTAAAAATCGCCCAGCTGTCATTTGTTCTAATTTCATTCCAGGTTTTCTGTTTTAAACTGTCCTGGATTACTTTATCCTCATCATTATCAAAATCTTCTAATCTCATTTTAGGTATTTTAATTATTTATATTTTATTAAGCTGTTTCTTTTATGTCATCCTGAGCGTAGTCGAAGGAAGGAGCTAATCCTGCTGTCCACTATATTTTTTGTGGCGAACCCCGCCACAAAAAGATGCCGTTCCCATCAGGGCTAGGGCATTAGGTTTCAATTAAACAATTGGTTTATTCGAAGAATTCTTTATTAATACGTTTGTTCTTCAATTGATTTTGTAATGTTGCTTTTTACCTTTCCGGTATGTTCTGTAGTTTTAGATTCTATCAGCATTATCAAACATTCTTCTACCGACGAAACTCTATGGTTTACACCTTTCTTTACGACAAATAAATCGCCTTTTTTCATTGCAACGGCTGGTTCATTTTCAATTTCCATTAAAAGTTCACCATCGACAATATAAAATAACTCATCTTCATTTTCATGATTATGCCATGGAACTTCCTGACCTTTTATTTTTGCCACTTTAATATATTGATCGTTTACTTCGTCAATTATTTTAGGCGAAAAATATTGCTCAACATTACTGAATTTGTCTTTTAGATTCATAGATTATATCTTAGTCTTTTCGTCAAAATGAAAAAGCGTTGACAAAAAGGGCGTACTAAATTAGTGCTTTTTTTAAGAATTGTTATAAAAATGTAGATTTATTAATTGAAATGTAACATTTCTTTGTTGGGACTTTTGCTTGAAGATTAATAATCAAGAGATTAAAAATTGCAAAGAAATACAAAATGTTTTCTTGGGATTAAATTGAGATGTATCTTAAAATTGTCAACTGATTAAAATCCTTTGCTACAATATGTATCGTTCCTACGGAACTCTATTCTAGGGGCGTATCGATATTTTCAACGGATTAAAATCCGTTGCTACCGATCTGTCGTTCCTACGGAACTAAATTGTGATACATTAAGCTTTTGGCAGATTTGAAGTTATTTATGTTTGGATTATTTCCTCTGAAACTTCATCCCAATCTAACATTCTTTTGGGTGAAACTTTACTAGCTTCAATTCTACTCAGAACTAGTTTTTGATGCTCAATAGGAATTTCAATTTCATTGTTCATAATTCTTAAAATGATTTTGCTTTTAAGTTTTAAATAAAGTTCCATAGGAACGACATATCGGTAGCAACGGATTTTAATCCGTTGAAAATATCAATGTTCCCCAGAATAGAGTTCCGAAGGAACGGTTCATATTGTAGAAACGGATTTCAATCCGTTAGAGGTTTCAATATAACGAATTTCAATCCGTTAGAGATTTCGATATAATGGTTTAAAATCAGTTATTGATTTTACACAACGGATTTTAAACCATTCCATTAATAACAATATTTTATTCCAACTCTTTTTTCAAAAACTTAGCCGTATAACTTTTTTTATTTTTCGCTACTTCTTCAGGAGTTCCTTTAGCGATTAATTGTCCGCCGCCTTTTCCGCCTTCAGGGCCAATATCAATAATATAATCCGCAAGTTTAATAACGTCCATATTATGTTCGATAACCAAGATCGTATTTCCTTTATCAACCAGTTTATTGATAACATCCATTAAAACGCGGATATCTTCAAAGTGCAATCCAGTTGTAGGTTCATCTAAAATATAGAAAGTATTACCAGTATCTTTTTTAGATAATTCTCCAGCCAGTTTGATACGCTGCGCTTCACCTCCAGAAAGTGTTGTACTTTGCTGACCAAGCGTAATATAACCTAAACCAACATCCTGAATTGTTTTTACTTTTCTGTGAATTTTCGGAATGTTTTCAAAAAACGGAACCGCTTCATCAACCGTCATATCCAATACATCAGAAATTGATTTTCCTTTGTATCGAATTTCCAATGTTTCTCTGTTAAAACGTTTTCCCTGACACGTTTCGCATTCTACATAAACATCTGGTAAAAAGTTCATTTCGATAGTTCTGACACCAGAACCTTCGCAGGTTTCGCAGCGTCCGCCTTTTACATTAAAGCTGAAACGTCCGGCTTTATAACCACGAATCATACTTTCAGAAGTCATGGTAAATAAGTTTCTGATTTCAGTAAAAACTTCGGTATAAGTTGCTGGGTTTGAACGAGGAGTTCTTCCAATCGGACTTTGATCTATATCAATTACTTTATCAATATGTTCTAAACCTTCAATCTTTTTATAAGGCTGTGGTTTTTTTACACCATTAAAATAATAAGCGTTCAAAATAGGGTAGAGAGTCTCATTAATCAAAGTTGATTTTCCACTTCCTGAAACTCCTGTAACGCAGATTAATTGTCCTAAAGGTAGTTCTATCGAAACATTTTTTAGATTATTTCCTGTTGCTCCGGTTAATTTTAAAAACTTTCCGTTTCCTTTTCTTCGCTCTTTCGGAATCTCTAATTTCATCTTACCGTTCAAATATTGAGCGGTAATTGTGTTTGATTTTAAAGTTTCTGCAGGAGTCCCAATGCTGATAATTTCTCCTCCGTATTTTCCGGCTTTTGGACCAATATCAATTACATAATCTGCAGTCTCGATCATGTCTTTGTCGTGTTCAACCACAATAACCGAGTTTCCAATATCACGTAATTGTTCCAGAGATTTGATCAACTTCTCATTGTCTCTTTGGTGTAAACCAATACTTGGTTCATCCAAAATATATAAAACACCAACTAGCTGTGAACCAATTTGTGTTGCCAATCGAATACGTTGTGCTTCACCGCCCGAAAGTGATTTTGAACTTCGGCTTAAAGCCAAATAATTTAAACCAACATTCATTAAAAAGTTTAAACGATCTTTGATTTCTTTTACAACTTCAGAAGCAATTAAAAGCTGTTTATCAGTTAAATGCTTATTCAAATCCTGAAACCAAGCCGTTAAATCTGAAATATCCATATCACATAATTCTGTGATATTTTTTTCATTAACCCTGAAAAATAAGGCTTCTTTTTTAAGACGGGAACCATCGCAAACCGGACAGTTAATTTCGTCCATGAAATCTTTTGCCCAGCGTTTTATGCTTGTTGTCGCGCTTTCGTCATATTGATTTTTGATGAAGTTTGAAATTCCTTCAAAATCAATTTTATATTCTCTTGTTACGCCAAGATCTTTTGAGTTGATGGCAAATTTATCTTTTCCTCCATACAAAATCATTTGCATGGCTTCTTCCGGAATTTTCTCAATTGGATCTGTAATCTTAAACCCAAATTTTTCTCCAATAGTTTCTAACTGCTTAAAAATCCACGAAGATTTATATTCGCCAAGCGGAGCAAATCCACCGCTTTTAATTGATAATTTCGGATTTGGAATGATCTTTTTAACATTGATTTCGTGAACCGTTCCTAATCCGTTACAATGCGGACATGCACCTTTTGGAGAGTTGAAAGAAAATAAATTTGGTTCTGGATTTTGATACGAAATTCCGGTTGTTGGACACATTAAATTTCTACTGAAATAACGAACTTCGTTTGTGTCCTGATCTAAAATCATTAATACATTTTCGCCATGATGCATAGCTGTATTAATACTTTCAGCCAATCGTTTTTGATTGTCTTCGGTATTTTCAATCAACATTCTGTCGACTACAATTTCAATATCGTGAGTTTTGTAACGATCCAGTTTCATTCCTGCAACTAAATCCTGAACTTCACCATTTACACGGACTTTCAAAAATCCTTGTTTGGTAATTTGTTGGAATAATTCAGCATAATGTCCTTTTCTGGCTTTAATTACCGGAGCAAGAATATTAATGCGTTTTCCATTATAATCCTGAATAATCAAATCCTTAATTTGTTCGTCAGAATACGAAACCATTTTCTCACCGGTGTTGTAACTGTAAGCGTCAGCACCACGAGCGTATAAAAGTCGAAGGAAATCATATATTTCAGTAATTGTTCCTACGGTTGAACGCGGACTTTTACTAGTTGTTTTTTGTTCAATCGCGATAACCGGAGAAAGTCCGTCGATTTTATCAACATCTGGACGTTCTAATCCGCCAAGGAACTGCCTCGCATATGCAGAAAAAGTTTCTACATAACGACGTTGACCTTCAGCATAAATCGTATCAAACGCTAATGATGATTTTCCCGAACCTGAAAGACCTGTTATAACAACAAGTTTTTCACGCGGAATAGAAATATCGATATTTTTTAGATTATGAACTCTTGCGCCAAGAACTTCAATAGTATTGTCTTTATCTAGCATAAATTTGAGCAAAACGCAAAGTTACCACTTTGATTTGTTCTTTTAGTACTAGAGTATAGAAGTTTATGTTAAAAATTGTAACAAAATAACGCTAGCCTAAACTAGCGTTTTCTTTTTCTTGTTGCCATGTATTCTTCGATAGCTTCTTTGGTTGTGTACCAGTTTCGGCCTTCTTTATAAGCGTCAATTTTTCCTGTTCTGGCCAATAAACTTACATATTCCTGACCATAAGTGGCTTCTGGCTCGCTTACGATATTTATGATAGGCTGATAATCATAACTGCTACCCGGCATTGCGGTTAAATATATATTTAAAGTTCGCTCTAATGCCTGACACATCAAAAGGGTTAGTTTTTGATAATTGCCATTGTTTGCCTGATTTAGTGCTTCGTAATATTTCTTTCTATCGTTTTTAAGAACAATTGCCGGCGGAAAACCACAGCGCATTAATAACAGATTCATGCTTAAACGAACAGTACGCCCGTTTCCATCAAAAAATGGATGTATCCACACTAATTTATGATGATAAATAGTGGCTAGTTCTATATCGTTTAAACCTAAAGGATTTGTATTGACAAACTCAATTAATTCATCTAAAAGATCTGAAACTTTATTGGCGTTTGGAGGCATAAAATTAGCTCCCGAAATTCGAACGCCGCCATTTCGTAAACGACCTGCAAAATCATCTTCGATAGAACGTAAAACTAAACCATGAATGGAAAGAATATCGATGCTTCGAAGTTTATAATTATCATCAACAATTGAATACAAATAATCAATTGCTTTATCGTGATTGTGTGTTTCAAAATGTTCCCGAAGCGATTTTCCTTTTATGGTGATTCCTTCCTGAATTACCATTTGGGTTTCGCGCAAACTCATTGTGTTTCCTTCAATACTGTTTGAATTGTAGGTCCATTCGAGTGATAGGCTTTCGCGAATTTTGTGTAAAGCGATATTGGGCAGTGGTCTGCTGTTTTGCAAATCAAGCCTTTTTTGGTACAATCGATCAAATGTCGATTGAAATTCTTCTCTGTATGTTAAGTCAATGTTCCACATAATCCTACAAAAGTACTTCTTAATATCGGATACTCCAAATTTTTAACTTATCCGATATTAAGCTTATTCTATTGTCATGGAACGGAGTTTCATTCTGTAGGCTTCAAGTGCAATAGACTTGGAGATCATACCGAAATATTTTTCATTTCGTAAAACGGGAAGAAAAGCAGTTTTAGATCTTTCGAATTTGGTCATTACAATCTCCATACTGTCATTTGAAGAAATTGTAGCCGGCGGAGTTTTCATCACATCTTTGATCAAAGTATATTTTACGCGGTACGCATTAAAGATAATTTCTCGAATATCATTAAAATGTACCACACCAACAAGTTCTCGTTCATTATCTACAACAGCAAAAATTACCTGATTGGAGTGCGAAATAAGATCTACCAATTTACTTAAATGTTCTTCTGGAGAAACCGTTAAATAATCGGTTTGGATTATCGTGTCGATATCTAAAGTCGATAAAATATTAGAATCTTTATTGCTGGTAAAAGCATGACCTTTTTTAGCCAGATTTTTTACGTCAAGCGAATATTTTTCAAAACGTTTAGAAATCGCAAAACTAATTGATGAAACAATCATAAGCGGAATCATCAATCCATAACCTCCGGTAATTTCTGCAATAAGGAAAATCGCGGTAAGCGGCGCATGAAATAATCCGCTCAGGATTCCGGCCATTCCAACCATTGTAAAATTACTTATTGGTAGTTTTGCTAAACCAGTCAGAATGATAAATTTAGAAAAGAAATAACCCAGATAAGAACCTAAAAATAAGGAAGGAGCAAAGTTTCCACCGTTTCCACCACTTCCAATTGTAAGTCCCGAAGCAAATACTTTTATCATCATGGTACAGCCCACAAAAAGCAGTAAAACCCATTGATTGTTTCTCCAGCTGGCAAATAAAGTATTGTCTAATAATTGCCCGGGATCAGTTTCTGATAGGATTTTGATACTTTCGTAACCTTCACCAAACAATGTTGGGAAGATAAAAATAAGAAGTGCCAAAAGCGAAGAACCAATCAGGGCTTTTTTATAAGGACCCATTTTTAGTTCTGAAAAATAATGCTCTACTTTTTGAAAATTTCTAGAGTAATAAACCGCAATTGCGCCTGTTAAAACACCTAAAATTACATAGAAGGGAATATTATGATAATCAAAAGTTTCTTGTTTTTTGAAAGATAAAAGAATGCTTTCGTCTAATACAATTGCCGAGACCAAAGCTCCGGTCGCTGCCGAAATCATAATTGGCGTAAAAGCCGAAATACTAACATCGACCAGAAGAACTTCTATAGCAAAAAGAACTCCGGCAATTGGTGCATTAAAAGCTGCCGAAATTCCAGCCGCAACCCCGCAGCCAATTAGCAAAGTTCTGTCTTTATAAGCTAATTTATAATTCTGTGCATAGTTGGAACCAAAAGCAGCTCCCGTAATTACAATTGGGCTTTCTAAACCTGCTGATCCTCCTAAACCGACAGTCAAAGAGCTTGTAACAATCTGCGCATACATTTGCTTTTTCGGAATTATACTTGCCTTTTTGGCAACAGCATATAATATTTGTGAAGTCCCTTTTTGGATAGTTCCGTTTAAAACTTTTTTAACCACCAAAACAGTCAGTAAAATACCAATTATAGGCAGGATACTATTAATGAAACCTAATTTTAAAATTCCGCTAAGGTAAGTTGCAAATGAAAAAACGCTATGCGCAAATGTTTTTAAAATAATTACTGCAAACGCACACGAAATTCCGACCAAAACACTGGATAAAAAAATGAATTGCTTTGGTGTCAAAATAGATTGAGCCAAAGCAATAATGCTTTCTAATCTTCGGAAAAGTTTTTTTATCATTGTATTTTTAAAAAAGTTACGGAGAATGCAAATTTAGCTTTAAACATTCGATTTTGTCAAATTTTTCTACTAAAATCTTTTTGCTTTAAAATCCCGCAGCTTTGTCATCACCACGAAAATCGGCACCTCCTTCAAGAGTATTATCCGGCAAAACCAAAATAGCATCCACTTTACCAATTACAGGTGTCGTTTTTTCGTTGATCAAATATCCTTTTGCTTTTAAACTTTCAATCGTATTATAATTGAACGTATTTGGCTCAAACGTAATAAGATCCGGAAGCCATTGATGATGAAAGCGTGGTGCATTTACTGCTGCCTGCATACTTAAATTATATTCGTAAACATTCAAAATAGTCTGCAATACAGATGTTATAATTGTAGATCCGCCCGGAGAACCTACAACCATGAATAATTTCCCGTTTTTCTCTACAATTGTCGGCGTCATGGAACTTAGCATTCTTTTTTGAGGAGCAATGCTGTTTGCTTCGTTTCCAACTAATCCAAACATATTTGGTGATCCCGGTTTTGCACTAAAATCATCCATTTCGTTGTTTAAGAAAAAGCCTAATTCATCACAATAATATTTAGATCCAAAACCGTCATTTATTGTTGTAGTTGCAGAAACAGCGTTTCCAAATTGATCGACAATTGAATAATGTGTTGTTTCGGTACTTTCGTTATACGTAATTTTTCCTTCTTTTATTTCTGATGATAATGAAGCTTTTTCGGAATCAAAATTTGACATTCTTTCTTTTAAATAAGAATCTGATAAAAGACCTTTAATTGGAATTTTTACAAAATCAGGATCTCCTAAAAATTGGCTTCTATCGGCGTAAGCCCTTCTTTCTGCTTCAACAATTACCTGAATTGACTGTTCAGAATTGTGTCCCATTTTTGATAAATAAAACGGAGAAATCATTTTTAGAATCTGTGCCAGACAAATACCGCCGCTGCTAGGAGGAGCCATCGAAGTAATTTTTAAATCTTTATAATCAAACTGCAATGGATTTCTCCACTTTGCTTCATAAGATGCTAAATCTTTAAGCGTTATAATACCGCCTTTTTTCTTCAGATAATCAACTAAAACCTGGGCAGTTTTGCCTTTGTAGAATTCATCTTTACCGCCTTTTAAAATTCGTTTAAGCGTGCTGGCAAGCGCAGGATATTTTATTGTGTCACCTTCTTTGAATTTTCCGGCCATTAAGGTAGTTGGCCCATTTGCTTTTACAATGGCATCATGATAATTCTCAAGCTGTTTTTGTTGTTTTAGGGTTACAACGACACCCTTTTCTGCAAGTGCTATAACTGGTTTCAGGATTTCTGAAATTGGCAGAGAACCAAATTTTTTATGAACGGCAAAAACTCCGGCGATAGTTCCGGGAACACCAATAGCTAAAGGAGTTTCGGTACTTTTTCCGGGAATTACATTTCCGTCTTTGTCCAGAAACATATTTTTTGTTGCGGCAAGCGGTGCTTTTTCGCGGTAATCTAAACTTCCAACTTCTCCGTTTGCTTTTCGGTATACCATAAATCCGCCGCCGCCAAGATTTCCGGCATATGGATAGGCAACTGCAAGGGCTAATTCTGTTGCGGCCATGGCGTCAAATGCATTACCGCCTTTTTTCATTATTTCTACGCCAATTTTTGAAGCTTCAGCACGAGCCGAAACGACCATTGCTTTTGAAGCGGTTAAACCAGTTGGTGAGGCTGTGTGTTGTGCAAAATTGTAAAAGGATATAAAATAAATAAGAAGTGAAATTTTTTTCATAACAAGAACATATTTTATAAAATGGTTAGGTTTATAAGGAAAGTAATTTTTGTTTGGCTTGTTGTTGAATGTCCTCAAAAAAAAGAGTGAATTCCTGTTCAAATTCTGTATAAAATTCTTTTAATTCTTCACTGGCAAACTGCATTTTAGAAACATTTCTAGATCTTCTGTCCATCTGGGTTAAAATTTGATGGATTCCTTCGACAGTTCTGTAGCTTAAAAGCCAGTTTCTTTCTATCATATAAGGCATTAAGCCTTGGGTTTTTTCGGTTAAAACAGCATAGTTTTCGTGCAGTGAATTGTAAAAACGATTGATGAAGTCTTCTAATTTTTCATCGGAATAATTCGACCAGTTTTTAGCTAAAAAGTGATCGTAAACAATATCTATAATTACTCCGGAATAGTGGTGGTATTTTTCGTGAAGACGTCTGGTGCTTTGTCTAAAAATATCGTGAGAGTCTGTGTAAGTGTCTATAAAGCGGTGTAAAAGAATTCCTTTTTGAACATCTTGCGGAAAATGCTCAAACTTTTTTCCGCGAATGCCATCAGCCATAAAATTGCCAATTTTGATTAAATCATTATCACCGGAAAGATATATATGGGCTAAGAAATTCATTTTTTCTAAAGTTGCTAAGGTTCTGAGTTACTCAGTCACTAAGTTATTTTAGTAAATGTATAAAAACTTTTTTAAATCATTTTGTTATAAAATAGTCACTATTTTACTTAAATATTTAAGGTATTAAAAAAACATTAGCATCTTATCATCTAAGAGCCTTGATAATTATGATAAAATAATCAGAGATTTTACTTGAATATTTAAAGTAGAAAAAAAACTTAGCCTCGTAGAACCTCATAAGCTTAGTAACTTTTTTATATTTGTAATAAAATAACCATAACTCACAAAGATGACTTTAATAAAATCGATTTCAGGAATACGAGGAACAATCGGTGGAAAAGTGGGAGATAACCTGACTCCTGTTGACGCTGTAAAATTTGCATCGGCATACGGAACTTTTCTTAAAAACAATACTTCAAAAGAAAAACTAACAGTTGTAATAGGCCGCGATGCTAGAATTTCGGGACCTATGATTCATAATCTTGTTGTAAATACTTTAATAGGTTTAGGAATTAATGTAATTGATTTGGGACTTTCTACAACGCCTACAGTTGAAGTTGCGGTTCCTCTTGAAAAAGCAGATGGAGGAATTATTTTAACGGCATCTCATAATCCAAAACAATGGAATGCTTTGAAATTATTGAATGAAAAAGGAGAATTTTTAAGCGGAGATGATGGTGCTAAAATTCTTGAAATTGCCGAAGCTGAAGCTTTTGATTTCTCTGATGTTGATAATCTTGGAGAAATTACACTGAATGACGCCTACATGGATATTCATATTGACGAAGTGTTGAATTTACCTTTAGTTGATGTTCAGGCTGTAAAAGATGCTAAGTTTAAAGTTGTTGTGGATGGAGTGAATTCTTCAGGCGGAATTATTATTCCAAACTTGTTAGAACTAATGGGCGTTGAAGTGGTAAAATTATACTGCGAACCAAACGGACATTTTCCGCATAATCCGGAACCTTTAAAAGAGCATTTAACGGATATTTCTGAATTAGTTGTAAAAGAAAAAGCGCATTTAGGAATTGTTGTTGATCCAGATGTTGATCGTTTGGCTTTTATTAGTGAAGATGGTGAAATGTTTGGTGAAGAATATACATTGGTTGCCTGCGCAGATTATGTTTTGAGTAAAACTCCGGGAAATACAGTTTCGAATATGTCTTCGTCCCGTGCATTGCGTGACGTTACAAACGGACATAACGGAAAATATGAAGCAAGTGCAGTAGGAGAGGTGAATGTTGTTGAATTAATGAAAAAGAATAATGCGGTTATTGGCGGTGAAGGTAACGGCGGAATTATTTATCCTGAATTGCATTACGGACGTGACAGTTTGGTAGGAGTAGCTTTGTTTTTAACGCATTTAGCCAATAAAAAAATATCAGTATCTGCATTGAGAGCTTCATATCCGGAATATTATATGAGCAAAAATAAAATTGAATTAACTCCTCAAATTGATGTTGATGCCATTTTAACGGCTATGACAGAGAAATATAAAAACGAAGATATTTCGACAATTGACGGCGTTAAAATTGATTTTGCTAATGAATGGGTTCATTTAAGAAAATCGAATACGGAACCAATTATTCGAATCTATACAGAAGCGCCTTCGCAAAAAGAAGCTGATACTTTAGCACTTCGTATTATTGATGAAATAAAAGAGATTGCAGGAATATAAATTTTGCAATGAGAAATAAAAAAGCGCCTTTCATTTATTTGAAAGGCGCTTTTTGTATAGTTAAATTTAGTTCTTTATAATTTTCATTGATTTGTTAATCGAACCATAAGAAACATTTACAATATAAACTCCAGTGGCTAATTTATCGCCAATTTTAATATCTTCGTTTGTAGAATAATCATTAGAAGAGAAACATACACTTCCTTTCATATCCACTATTTTTATAGATATAGGTTCTGTTGTAAAAGATTTTATATGAAGTGTAGACTCAACTTTAATAGGATTTGGATAAATCGTAAAAGAATCATTATCTGCTTTTGGATCATTTACGCCTAAGTTTCCTGAAGCTACATCAATATAATTAAAATTCATATCGCTTGATTTGAACTTAATTTTTAAATAAACTTCGCCTTTTGGCAATGTAACTCCGTTTACAACTTTATCTGCATATGTTTGATATCCACCAGTTACAGGAAACGTTTCATCTGTTTTTACTACAACATCATTAACTAAAATGTCAAATTTCCCCGGAATAGTTGGCGAAGCAACTCTAAACGTTAAGTTATAAGTTCCTGCATTGGCAACATTAAGCATAAATTCGTTCCAGTCGCCGCTGTCTATAAAACATACATTTTGTCCTGTTCCAGAATCTGTTGTGTTTTGAAGTCCGGTTCCTTTTCTTCTGTAATGTTGATTGGCTGTAATTCTGCCCGGAACATTTAATTTTTTTGTTGTATAACTAACATTAATATATTCTGTTCCTATTGGTTTTAAAACACCACTTGTTGGGCTCAACAATTGTCCTTCCTGCATATCTGTCCAGTCTGCCGGAACGCGGCCTGTAAACCAAGAATATCTGTAAATATCCGGATCGTTTTCAAAACTATTAAGGATTTGTTTCATAAAAGCAATTTTATCTGCTTCAGACTGAATAACTCGATTTGCAAATTCTGTCACCCAAACTGGGCGGTTATACTTTTTTAAAAGACTTGTTACGCCAATAACAGAGCCAGCTGTATTATCATAAGTATGAAAAGCAATATAATCGACTTTACAATCAGGGCACAAAAGAAAAAATTGATCGTGCCATGCAGTAGGACTGCTGTAACCGCCATAATTATCAGGCCCATTAAAAGCCGGTGATGCGCTTACGATTTCTAAGTTTTTTGCAGCAGCAACTTTTTCTACGTTTACCCATGCATTTACAGCTTCCTGAGGAGTTAAACGAGCACCATCATTAAAGTTAGGTTCGTTAAAAGCTAATAAATATTTAGCACCTGGTTTAATTTTATTTATAAAATTTTGTACTTCAGCATCGCTTAATTTTCCCCAAATCATTGGAACATATTCAACTCCAAGAGTTGCATAATTCGCATTAACGTCATTTTCAGGAAGTGATCCCCAATTGTACCACCAGGAAATCCCCGGTTTAAGTGCTAATAAATCAGCCGTTGAATTATTTCCATAAGCAATTCCGCGTTTCGGACTCTGGGCAAATGCTGTAATAGAAACGGTTATTAACAAAAATGTAAAAAGTAACTTTTTAATCATGATTAAAATTTTGGTAAGGTTTTTTTATTCGATTTAGTTAACTTCAAATTTATGTGGTTTGTGTAGTTTTTAAGTCAAAAAAAAATATTACAAAAACCCATCAAAATATATTTCAACACCTTTGTAAATCTTATATGCAAGATTTACAGTTTTGACGATAAAAGAAAATCCAAAAAGTAACGACTGCTTTTTGGATTTTCTTTTGTAAATTATTTAGTAACTCTATGTTTCCATCTTTTGTGTGTCCAAAGATAAAATTCAGGAGCTTCAAGAATTTGTTTTTCTACTTCTTTCAGGTATTTCTCTGTAATGTCAAAATTTTTATAATCATGCGGATTATCGGCAATGGTTAAAAAAGTAGCTTCATAATAACCTCTTGAAACCTTTTTTACTTTTACCATTATGACACTTAAATCATATTTTTTTGCCAGCATTTCGGCTCCTGTATGCACGGGAACTTCAATACCCATAAATTTCATCGAATGAAAAATTCTGTCGAGTTTAGGCGATTGATCACTTGCAAGTCCGTACATACTTAGTTTTCCGTCACGCTGATTTTGGGCCATTGTTGGAATCGCTTTTCTTGTTTCAACTAATTCGGTATTGTATTTGGAACGAATTTTTCTAATCAATTTGTCAAAATAAGGATTAGCAATTTTTTTATATACTGCAATTCCCTGAAAACCCAGTTTTGGATTAATAGTTAAAAGCCATTCATAACTTGCATAATGTGAAGCAACAAGAATTACACTTTTACCTCGTCTTGCATAATCCTGAACTAATTCAATATTGGTTACATGGAATCGCTTTTCCATTTCTTCGGGTGTGATGCTCAATGTTTTTACCATCTCTAAAAACATATCACACATATGGTGATAGAATTTTTTCTCAATGACTTTTCTTTCAGCTTTGCTTAAATTAGGAAAAGTAAGCGCCAGGTTTTCGCGTACTACACTTTTACGATATCTAATAACTCTGTAAACTAAAAAGTATACAAAATCTGAAAACAAATAAAATAAGCGAAATGGGAGTATAGAGATTAGCCAAAGTAAAGGGAAGGCTATTATATAAACAATAAATTGCATCTAAAATTTTTTTCTACAAATATAATGTAAAAATGAATAAGCTCGATATTTTGGATTCTGATCAACTTATGTTTGATATTGTTTATCTTTACCCTTCACATTAAATATTATTTATGAATACCATTTTAATTGGAATTATAGTGGCCAATGTACTGATTAGTTATAAAGGTTTTAATGATCTTTATTTTTTTAGAAAATACGAATTTCATGTTGGGAGTATACGTGCAGGAGAACAAATCAGAATGCTTTCGTCTGGTTTTTTGCATGTAGATATTATACATTTGGTTTTTAATATGTATACACTTTGGATGTTTGCACCGGTGGTTATAGACTGGATGGGAACTTTTTCTTTTGTTCTGGTTTATTTTGGAAGTTTAATTTTCGGAAGTCTTCTTACCATGATCTTTCATAAAAATGATTACAGCTATCGTGCTGTTGGAGCTTCTGGAGCCGTGACCGGGGTTTTATACTCTTCAATTTTACTTCATCCTGATATGACACTTGGAATTTTTGGTATAATTCCAATTCCCGCTTATCTTTTCGGAATTTTATATTTATTATATTCTATTTACGGAATGAAAGCAAAAAATGATAATATTGGACATACAGCTCATTTTGGAGGCGCAATTGGCGGATACTTAATTACTTTGATAAAAGAGCCTTCATTAGTTTATGATAATACTTTCATCGTTGTTTTACTTTTAGTCCCAATTTTAATTCTTTTCGGCATGGCTAAATTGGGAAAATTATAATGCTGGCATAACTTTTGAAATGCTTTAATCAATAACTTAAAATATCACAGAAATGAGAAAACTAGTATTATTTTTAACAATCATGTTTATGACTATGTCTTACGGCCAGGAAACCAAACAAATTCCTCAAATTAATGTAAATGGGGAAGGAAAAGTAAAAGTAGCACCTGATCAGGTTTGTATTTCAGCTACGGTTGAAACAAAAGGGAATAATGCTAAAGATGTCAAAAAGCAAAATGACGAAAAAATGGATGCGGTTTTAAAATTCATCAAAAAAATGAATCTTCCAACTGCAGATTTCAAAACAAAGCAAGTAGCACTTAATCCGCAATACGATTACGAGAAAAAGAAAACAAGCTACAATGCGACACAAACTGTAGAAATCGTTTTAAAAGATTTATCTAAATATGATGAATTGATGGAAGGTTTGGTTCAACAAGGAATTAATCGTATTGACAGAGTTTCTTTTGAATCTTCTAAATTAACATCATTACAGTCTGAAGCCAGAAAATTAGCGATGAAAGATGCTAAAGCAAAAGCAGAAGATTACGTTTCAGTTTTAGGTCAAAAAGTAGGTAAAGCATATGTTATTTCAGATAACTCACAAATTTATCACCCGCAGCCAATGTACGCAGCTATGAAGTCAATGGCTGCTGATAATGCAGGTGCTGAAAACGAAACATTAGCAGTTGGTGAAATCGAAATTACAGCAAATGTTAGTGTAAGTTTTATTTTGGACTAAATAGTTTAAATTCTAAATAATAAAAATCCAAATTCCAATTTTACGATTGGGATTTGGATTTTTTTTTTATCAATGACGATTAATCTTTCTAACTTTGATAAAGTTAAAATATACTGAAAATGCTAAAAGAAGATTGTAATAATATGCTGGAACAGTTTTGTAATCATTTAGATCTTTTTCATGAAATTTCTTTAGAAGATAAAAATAGTATTGCGCAATATTTAGAATATAGATCTGTAAAAGAAGGAGAGATTTTAATTGAAGAAAATAAAATTGCCAATGAAATCTTTTTTGTCTGCAATGGCGTATTGAAAATTGCGAGCGTTAGCGATAAAGGAAATGATGTTATTCATTTCTTTTTCGGCGAAAATCACTTTTGCACTATTTTGAAAAGTTTTACCGAAAATATAGTTTCTCAAGATATTGTTCAGGCTGCTTGTAACTCAGAAATAATTGTTTTGGAAAGAAGTAAATTAGAGTCTTTAATTAAAGATTTACCTTATTTTAAACCAATGCTCGATTCTATTTTTCAACAAGCGCTGCTTAATAAAGTAGAATTGCGTAATTTTTATCTTGGTACAGATGCAACATCCCGTTATCAAAAATTTATTGAGCGACAACCCAATATTGCCTACAGAGTATCACAAACTGATATTGCTTCTTATCTCGGCATTGCCAAACAATCCTTAAGCAGAATTAAAAAGAATGCATTCTAAATTTGCTTTTTAACATTTGTTAAATCCATTCCGTAAGTGACTTTCTACTTTTGTTCGACTAAAAAATAGTGAATAATAGTAAACAAGAAACAATGGAAAATCTAAAAGGCAAAAAAGTAGTTATAATAGGCGGAAGTGCCGGAATTGGTTTGGCAACTGCAAAATCAATCGCACAAAAAGGAGCAAATATAATAATTGCGTCTAGTAATCAACAGCGTATAGACAAAGCTTTGCAGGAAATAAAAGGTCAGGCAAGTGGATATGTTATTGATGTGACTGATGAATTGCAAGTCAAAAGTTTTTTTGAAAAAATTGGCCCATTTGATCATTTGATTTTTACTGCGGGTGAAAATATTATGCTTTCAAATGTGGAAGATACTGCTTTAGAAACAGCTAAAAATTATTTTAATATTCGTTATTGGGGCGCTTTTACAGCCGTAAAATATGCAGCGCCATTTATCAATTCTACAGGTTCAATTGTACTAACCAGCGGAATTGCAAGCAACAGACCTAATAAAGGCTGGGCTTTAGGCGCCAGTATTTGTGCAGCTATGGAAGGTTTTTCAAGAGCATTAGCAATGGAATTAGCACCAATAAGAGTTAATATTGTTTCGCCTGGAGTAGTAAAAACAGAACTTTGGGGCGGTATGTCTGAGAATGAAAGAAATGAAATGTATACTAATATTGGAAACGCTTTGCCTGTAAAAAGAGTAGGTGAGGCCGAAGATGTTGCTAAAACATTTGTGTATTTACTGGAACAGGAATACGGCACTGGACAGACTTTAATTATTGATGGAGGAACTTCATTAGTATAAATTCAATCAAAATCAATTATAAGATAAAGGAGCCAATGAATATTTTCAAAGGCTCCTTTACCAATATTTATGCATCCACTTTCAGCTTTGCATTAAAAAAGTTTCAGGTTCAGAATCATCTTCATTCTCCAGTTCTTCCCAGTCATTTTCGTCGTATTCAGATTCCATATCATCATCTAGGAATTCATCTTCAAGATCATCCAGTTCAAGATTGAAATGCTTATGCGATGTTAATGTGTTCGAAAGATTTCCTTGCAGATAATCATCATAATTTAAAAGCAGCTGCTCTTCGTAAGAAGTCATGTCGCCTGTAGATTCTTCTGGTATATAATAGTAATCGTCAAAAATCATAATAGAGAGGTTTAAATTTATAGTTTAAGCTTTATCTAACTTTTCAATTAGCATAACTTAAAATTAAATTTTTTTACTGCTATTTATTTTATACAATTTTGAGAATGAGTTACTAAATTCTCATCTTACTATTTGTAAATTAATTTTTATTACTCTTTCCATGGAGAATGCAAAATACAGTCGCAAAAATTCTTGCGATGAAAATTCGGAATCATGTAAGCACAGACATCAGCTTTTATGTTCCCAAAAGTAGTTTCTGTTTTGTGTTCAAATCCGCTGAAAAAAGTTGGAATAATTTTATTCTTAAAATCATCACGTGGGAAAGCGTCCAGAATTTCAATCCTGTTTTGATCGCTTAAATGTTCATATCCTTCGCCCATAACATCCAGACCAACTCCAGAATACATAAGCGCGACTTCTGGTTCTTTATGTTCTGCAATACCAATTGTAGTATGCAGTGCGATAGTATCCCAAACCAATTGCAGTGACTCTTTTGGTAAATTATGGCTTTTGAGGAAATCTCTTGCCGCATTGGCACCGTCTACTTCAAAACGAAGATCTGTACTGCTGTAATGTTTCGTTAAACCCAAATCGTGAAAAGCGGAAGCCACATACAATAATTCTTCATCATATTTAAGTTGTTTTCTTTTTCCGTTTAAAGAAGAAAACAGAAATACACGCAAAGAATGATTGTAGATAAATTCTGTACCGTGTTCTAATAAAAGTTCTGTAGCCTGCTGTGCAATAGAACTATCCGGAATAATTATTCCTGCAACTGTTTTTAGTTTGTTTACTGACATGATAATTTGTTTTTTTCAAAGGTATCGTGAGAAACTTGTTTGAGGAATGTCAAATTACGTCAAGCGCATGTCAAAAATTACAGGATTATTATTAAGGAGTTAATTTCCGATATTTAAAAAAAGTAATCTGTATTCATGAGGAGAAACCTGAGCATTCTTTTTAAAGAAATGACTGAATTGCTCTGCAGTAGTAAAATTGAGTTGAAAAGCAATTTCTTTTACTGGGTTAGAAGTAAACTGCAGCGCTCTTTTGGCTTCGGCAAGAATTTGTCCGTTTATTAATTCTTTTGCGCCTCTGTTACTGCAGCGTTTGCATAAATCTGTTAGCTTTCGTGCCGAAATTCCTAAAAGATCTGCATAATCTGCCACTTCTCGGGACGTTTTATAGTTCTTGCTGATTAATTCTAAAAACTGTGCATAGGTTTGATTTTCGTAACTGTCAAATCCTTTTGAGAGAGAATGATTTACGTTTGCAATTTTAATCATTATAATTTTTAGATATGCAGCCAAAGCATCTAATTGATTGATGTATTCCTCTTTTTGATATTCATACCATAAAGATTTAAAAATTGAAATAAGTTCAATATTGTCCTGATGATTTAACGGAATGGTTTGATTGGCAGAAGCATTATTAAACAAAACAGCTTTACAGTTGTTGGCGCTGGAAGGCGTTCTTTCCCAAAAACAATCGCCAAAACTAAGTTCGTATCCAGTAAATTTTGTTTCAGCATTAAAACTTATAAATTGTCCTTTTGCGATTAAAAATAATTGTAAAGATGAAATTTGAAAAACCTGATCGTCTATAATTATTTCTCCTTTGCCGGATTCAATTAGTAAGATTCGGTTATAAACAAGTCTGTACGTTGATTTTTGCTCGTATTTCTTGTCTTCAAGAAAGCGTATCGAGAATGAATTTTTAATCTCTTCTTCTACAACCAAATTTGATATAGAAAGCATAATTTTTGACAGAATTGTTTATGAAAGTGATAACAAAGATAGTTAGAAAAACCAACAACTTCGATGTGTTATTAGTATATAATAAACAATATCGAAGTTGTGATTTTTATTTATTCCGGCTAAAATGTTTTAAACCGTATAAGTATTATAGAGCATCCCAAGATGCACTTGGATAATAAATAGAACTTGTTACCGGAGCTTTCCAATATTCCTGACTACCACCACGGAAAGTGTGTAAACTTACTGCATTAACATTTCGTTTTGCATCGTTAGTCACCCAGCGAATAGTTTGATTCAATATCTCTGTACCATTTACATAATATTTTACGTATCCGTTTGTACTTGATCCAGTATTTAGCTTAACTGATATTTGACAGTTATATGTAACGTTTTCCTGGATATAGTATTTTTTTCCAAAATCATTACCAAATTGTCCCGGCTGATCTTTGTAATAAACGTAAGGCTGCAAATAAGCTCCGCTTCCTTTAGCAGAATTTGATCCATTTGGGCAATACCACATAAATCTGGCACTTCCGCCATTACCATCCCATCCCGGATCTCCGCCAGTATTCTGGTCACCAATTAGGATACCATATCCGCATTTTCCGCCTCGGCTCCAATAAAATCCAGAATTAAATCTCATCTGGAACCAAACGGTATAAACACCCGTTGACCAAACACCATATGATGTACATAAACCACCCGGACACGATAGTGTATTGGTTTGTAATGTAATCGTTCTGGCTCCGGCGCTGCCTGCTAATGCTTCAGCAAGAGGATCTGCCGCTGCAGTGCTTGAAGAAACTTCTTTGTTATTGGTTTGCTGTACGTCTTTGTTCACGCTTTGCGGTTCATTTAAATCTTGCTCCTTGTCGCAGGAATTAAATACTAATACTGTAATAAATAGGAAACTTGTTAATTTTAGGAATTTTTTCATTTTTAAATAATTAAAGGTTAGTAATAATTAATTTAATGGTTAGTAAAAATTGATAGTTAAAATAGCATTGGCTGCTGAAACAAAAACTTACAGTTCGTGAAATCGGCATCAATGTATACGTAAGTAAAAATGTTTTTATTTGCGTATGGGTCATGCAATTTGTCTAGACATTGCCTTACATTCAAATCACATTTGTTGTGGTTACACAATTAGTAATTTGATAATGTAAAGTTGATTAAAAACAATTCGAAAGGGGAGTAATAAAGTACGTAATTGGGTACAAAAAAATCTTATGTATGTATTTTATGTATTTTTTTCAGGTTAAAAAAACAATATCAATAAAAAAAGTATGAGAAAAATTGACAAAGTTTAAATAATTAAGGATTTAGTATTTTTTGTCTTTTGAAAAATATTCATCTAATTGATTTGTAGAAGTTTAATCTTAATTCAGGGAATGTTTTTTTCGTTTATAATTGTTTCAAAATAAACACATTCATTTTGACCAAAGAATTACAGTGAACTTGATTATTAAATTCTACTTGGTAAATAGAGAAACAATATCTCTGCTGAAAATAAAAAAAGCGAGTTAAATATATTAACTCGCTTTTACTTTAACTTTTTGAATAAAGCTATTTATAATCTATTCTTTTCTTAATATCATTAATTTAAGATAAATAAAAGAGGTTTAAATTTTGCTTTCGTCTTCAACAGCATCCTGCCATTTATCCCATACTTTAACTCCTGCATTGTAACCATCATAACCAAAGTTCTGACTTAACTGACCTTTGATATTAGGCTCTATAGCAAGTCTAAATGGAATTGGCCAGTAATTATTACGTTTGTCCATAGTATAAAACTTAACACCTGGTTTAAGAGAAATACCAGCCGGATATTTGTTGTAAAGGGTATAATGCACAATACGCTGATACCAATAACTACCTCCGGCTGCATCTGTTCCAGATTGTTTATCCCAATTTGTTAAACTGTAAGTATGGCCCCATTCATCTGGTTTACCGCTCATTGCTAAACAGTGTGAAATACGTTTTAATTCAACATTTCGCCATTCTTCCATATAAAGTTCTCTTCCTCTTTCTGCACAAATATCACCAATAGTTACTGTTGAATACATTTGCGAAGCTTTTGCTCTAGCTCTTACAACATTTACATCCTGAGCTGCTCCGGAAACATTTCCTTGATAAAAACGGGCTTCTGCACGTAATAAATAAGTTTCTGCTAAACGGTATATGTACATATGCGCGCTTGATCCGGCCGTAGCTCCCTGAAAATCATTTGCTGCAGGATTAGCTTCAGCTACAACATCATGATAATAGATTTTATAATGCGGAAAATCAAACCAGTCACGAATAGAATCTTGTGCTAACAATTTGCCCGCTTCTCTCATTCTAAAATTTTGCCCGGCCCATGTTGCACTTCCACCAGCTCCGGGAGCATATTTAAGGTCTTCCATATTTACCCAGTTTCCTACGGTGCTGTTATGTCTAAGATCTTGTTTGTCTTCAACATTGTTTACAACCCACATAGGATGTTGTGAATAATAAGAACCACTAATAGTACCAATACCACGTCCTATTGCTCTTTGATAATCATATTTTGCATTATAATTAGTTTTATCAGTCAATGGAAAACGCGGTGCTGCTGTTTTACCATCAGGAGTAATTAAATTGGCATCATTCCAGTTAGGTCCAAAAATTCTCATCGAAGCAAATGCTAAAAATGATTGTGCTCCTCCGTTTGGTGCTACTAAGATAGCTTCGGTATTTGCAGATATTACCTTGTTCTCAGGTCTGTGCAAATCCCAGATTACATTTCTGGTAATAGGCCAAGCCGTAGGATTTCCTCCCGGATCAAAAATTCCTAAATTATTTTGTACCAAAGAGTAACCTGATTGACCAATTAAAATATTAGCTTGTGCTTCGGCATCAGCAAATCTTCCAGATGCTAAATAACATTTAATTAGTAACTGACGGCAAGCACCTTTGCTAACCATACCTACATATCCTATTTTTGACTGCTCTGGAACATATTGTACAGCTTTCTCCATATCTGCTGTAATCATTTCAATGATGGCTTCCTTTTTAGTAGAATAGTAACTTTGCTTTGGAACAGATAAAATTTTAGTAATCAATGGTATGTCTCCAAATTGATAAACCAGATTAAGATAGCGATATGCTCTGTGAAAATAAGCCTGCCCAATATATTTATTTTTAACCTCTTCGGATAAACTTGTCACATTCCCAATATACGTTAATACAGTATTGGCATTTTTAATACCTGTATAAGCTTCAGTCCACATAAACCCAAGATAAATAGATTCTCCGCTTGGATCTCTTCTAAAATCTCCGGTAGGAACAATAGTATTGGCATAATCAGCAATATTACTTCCTGTGTCTGTTTTTCCATATTGTGCCATGTCAGAGAAAAGATACTCAGTACCAATAGGCACACTCACACCAGAAAAACCATAGTGAATATAATTATTACGCAGCTGTTTATCGCACAGTGCTAAAGTTGCCTGTAATCCGGCTTCTGTAGAAAACGTATTTTCAGGTTCGTAAAACGAAAGCGGATCTGAGTCGAGAAAATCCTTTGAACAAGAACTGGACAGTGCAGCCAATAGAATAAAGGGCACTAGTCTTGTAACTTTATTTTTTATATATTTTTTCATTGTTGAATAATTATTAAAGTTGGAAATTAAAACCTAAATTAAACTGTCGCGTAGCTAATCCTCCTGTTTCCGGATCTCCAAAATATTTCCATTCTTTAGAAGCAGACCATGTTGCTACGTTTTGAACTGAAGCATAAATTTTTATATTTTTAATATGCGCACGATCTAAAAGATCTCTAGGAAGTGTATAGGCTAACGAAATGTTGTCTAAACGAATAAAACTACGATCATACAATCTTCCCGGTGCAACCGGAGTTCCTGCAGGCCCTTTAGCATCAAGACGTGCCCAGTCATTGGTTGGGTTATCAAGTGTCCAATACGGATTTACATATGGATTGAAGTTGAATTTATACAAACTGGCATCGTTGAAAGTGTTCATATAAATTGAACTAAGTGATTTACCTCCCACATTTGAATACATACTGATAGCTAAATCCCAATTTTTATAAATCTTAAAATCATTGCGCATCGACCATTGTACAGGAGAGTTTGAATTCCCTAAAAACTGTTTGTCTTTTTCATTATAAACTGCTTTTTTATAAGGAACACCATCAGGATCTACTGCATCTACATCATCTGCTGTATAGCTGTTTGCAACTTTTGGGTCTCCTGGACGCTGTCCATATCTTCGAGCTTCTTTCCACTCATCTTTTTGCCATATTCCAGTTACTCTGTAATCCCAAATTTGAGTGATTGGTCTGCCTATAAACCATCCATTAGCAGAATCATTTCCTTCTTGCGTTCCAATAACATTACCATTTTCATCTTTAATATCTACCATATTGCCATATAATGACACAATTTTATTTTCGTTATAAGAGATTCCAAATGAAGTGCGCCATTCAAAGTTTGTGTTTTTCATATTAAGACTGTTGATACTTAATTCCAGACCTTGATTTTGAACCTCTCCAAGGTTAGTTGCGATTGATGAAAAACCAGTAAAACCAGGAAGGGACTGGCTCATAATCATGTCATGAGTAGATGCCCTGTAAAGGTCTAAAGTAGCAGTGATACGATCATTTAAGAAACCTAAGTCAAGACCGATATTTGTTGAGGTTGTTTTTTCCCATTCCAAATTTGGATTTGCTAAACGATCAAGTGCTAAATATTTAATCTCAAGTGCTTTTCCAGAAGGATCTAAATATCCCATTGTTCCTGTGTTTACTAAGTTTGCTAAAGAAACGTATGGATCAGCAAGCGACCTGTTTCCGTTTTTGCCCCAAGACAAACGCAATTTACCGGTACTCATAGCATCTAATGGAAACCAGTTTTCATTTTTAAAGTTCCAAGCAACCCCAAAAGAAGGAAAAACTGCGTAAGGATTTGAAGCTCCAAATGCTGAATATCCATCACGACGAATTGTCGCTGTAAGCATATAACGATTATCAAACGAATAGAAAAGTCTTGCCATCAATCCATCTGCTGTTTCATGCGTATCGTTTGATCTGATTGCACTATTTGCCATTGTTGCCGTATTTACAAGGTGAAACCCTAAAGCATCTGAAGGCTGAATATTATAGGCATCCATTCCATCTGACCAATAACGACGCTCTTCAGCTTCCTGAACAAAAGTTGCAACGATGTGATGTTTTTCAGCAAATGTATAATCCCATGTTATGGTATTATTCAGGTTGTAATCAAATCTTATAGCACTATTTCTATTTGCTCCTGTAGTAGCTGCAGGCCAGTTTGGATTTTGTGTTGACCTGAAATAACGATCATGAAAAAATTGATAACGAGGAGCAATGTTAAATGAATATGTAATACCCAAAGGCAAAGTTACTTTTGTATTAAAAATAGAATTCAACGTTGTATATCCTGTTTCCTTGTCAATAAATTGACGTTCGTAATAATAGTTATAATTCTGTCCAGAGACATTTTTACCCATTGGCTGTCTCTCATAATTGCCATTTGCATCTCTAAAAGTTCCAAACGGGCTGGTTCTCATCATATTATTATCCCCGGCATTTGTACCTAAAGAAGGCGTAATATCTCCATCTGATCGATCCTGAAAATTAATGTTTGCCCCAAAGTCAAGCCAATCTGTAATTTTAGCATCAACTTTCATATTAGAACGAGCTGATTTATAATCATTTCCAACAATTGCTCCTTGTGAGGTTAAATAACCAAAAGACATGTAATAATTAACTCTTTCGCCTGCTCCGGAAATACTCAAATTATTATCACGATTAATACCCGTTCTAAAAGAACTGTCGCTCCAATCGTGTGTTTTATCGTCTAGGAAATTAGCCATTAGCGAAGGATCAAAATTCAATCCCAAGCGTGCTCCCCATACTTCTTTTGAACTTTTTCCATTTGTTTGAGCAGCTGGTTGATACGCTAACCATTGTGCTTCTGTAATTCCCCATTTACCTAAATCATTAGGATTTGAGAAATAGCCTGGTTTACCATTAGCAACTGTTCCTGATATCCATGCTTCGTATTGTCCAGTTGCTGTGTTGATACCATAAGTTTGGGCAGTTTCCCAATCTTCACGATATTTTAAATAGCCCTCTGGAGAATACACACCACGATAAGCACTCTTATTACTAATTGTTGTGTTTGTAGTAAAACTAATCATAGGTTTACCCGATTTACCTTTTTTAGTTGAAATAAGGATAACCCCTGCCGCCGCTCTCGATCCATATACAGATGCTGCCGATGCATCTTTTAAAATATCAAGCTGGGCAATATCATCAGGATTGATTTCTGAAAGTTCACCATAAAACTGCATTCCGTCTAAAATAATAAGCGGTGAATTATGAGGTCCTCCCGTTTTTTGATCATTACCAGTATATACAGAAGTCTGCCCACGAATTTGGATATTTCCACCTCCTTTTGCAGAAGGATCATAACCTACTCTTAAACCTGGAGTACCTCTTAATATATCCTGAACAGTCTGCGGATTTTGGTTCGCCAGTTTATCAGGTGTTATCTGAACAATTGCCCCCGTTAAATCCTTTTTCTTCATTTTACCATACCCTACAACCACAACTTCATCTAGTGATGTTGTTGCTTTTTGGAGTTTTACAGTAATTGAAGTTTCTCCTTTTAAAGTAATCTCTTTGGTTGTATAGCCCAAATAAGATATTATCAGGACAGCATTATCATTATCTGTTTTTAAAGTAAATTTTCCATCAAAATCTGTTAAAGTAGAATTTTTACTTCCTTTTTCTAAAATAGTAACGCCCGGCAGCGGCATACCATTTTCATCATTAACTTGTCCCTTGATGTTTTTTTGTTCCAGTACATTTTTTAGGTTAGTTGTACTCTTTGAACTAATTGCGTAGCTATGAACCTGAGATAGAGAAAATAATACACAGAGCATCATCATTTTCTTTTTCAAATTAAACACAGATTCGCAATCAGGACTTTTTTTGATCCTAATTAGATTTGTCATTTTTGGTTTTCATTTTTGGTTAATAATTAGTTAGTATGAAAATCACTATGGTTTGGGTTAAGTGGATAAGTGATTAACTGTGCAAAAATGAATAATAATGGGTTTTGCAAGGAGTAATAAAATACGAATTAGGGTATTCAAAAGTCTTATGAAATCATTTTTGATATTTTTTTAGCTTTAAAAATTTATTATTGTAAGAAAAAGTATTAAAAAAATATTGAATACATAAAAAAATACGATTTTGACCTGACTTGTAATGACTATCATGCTTTTTTAAAATCATTTAATGGATTTATAGCCGTAAAATCAGCATCCTGCAAAATCTGTACATTTATTACACTGCTAATAAATAAATATTTATGCCAAAATCCATAGCTGGAGTTTGAGCTGTTTCCCGCATTATTTTTTTGAGCATTAAAAAAACTTTCATTTTGAAATAGGGGTAAAGTGTTATTCGGTTGTATTACTGCTGTAGCAAGAACACAATTAATAACTTTTAACCTCCAATTGCCTTATGATACTTTTAATTATCACTGTAGCATCACTATTTTGGTTATATAAAAAATATGTGTCTTTATCTGAGATTTTCAGTTTTCAAACCATAAATCTTAAGACAAAATCTGTCGTGTTCCTTTTTCTTTCTACAGCTATCTCTCAGGCGCAGGAAAAAACGGTAAACTATAATGTACTTCGAAATGGTACTGTCATTGGGCAAATGCAGTTTTACCAAAACAATAATAATGGTGAAGTCTTTTTGAAAATTTCTTCGGAAGTAAAAACCCGATTGATTGTTGGCATCAATGTAAAAACAGAAGAAGGTTCTCATTTTAAAAACGGAAAATTAATTTCCTCCTACGTAAAGCGTCATGTTAACGGAAAAGAAAAAGCCAATAAAACGACACAGTTCATAGATTCAAATTATAAAATTTTTGACGAGAACAAAAAAGGAGAAATCAAACAACCCTATATCAACTACAACCTTATGCTGCTTTACAGCAAAGAACCTGTAAGTGAAGAAAAGGTTTATTCAGATAGTTTTCAGCAATTTTTAACGATCAAAAAAACAGACAATCACTCGTATCGTATCGAATTGCCTGACGGAAATTATAATGATTATCATTTCCAGAATGGTATATGTCAAAAAGTCGAATTGCATCATTCATTATTTACAATCAACATTCAAAAAGCATAAATCAATCAAAAAAAATCATCATGATCAAAATCATCAATTACCTGTTTGTTAAGCTGACCATTTTTGGTGCAAAGCCCATTGCAATGGATAGAATTTATGAAGTAGAAAAAAGCGCTCCCAATTTAATTGTATATGCATTGCCCGTTGTATTGTTTTTTACGGTACTTGAATTTGTTGTTTTTTATTTTTTAGAAAGAAAAGAATACGATAAAAAAGAAACTCTGGGATCTGTATTAATAGGTTTAGGAAATCTAACCGTTAACTTAATAATGAAAGCGGGACTGCTTTATGCCGTAGTTGCAATCTATAATATTCTCCCGTATCGAATGGAATTTAACTGGTGGAGCTTAATTCCGTGTTTTATATTGTATGATTTTAGTTCGTATTGGACACACCGAATTTCTCATTACTGCCGATTTTTCTGGGCGACTCATGTTGTACATCATTCTGCAGAACAATATAATCTTACCGTAAGTTTTAGGCAGAGCTGGTTTCAGTATATAAAAATTGTACTTTTTATTCCGTTAATTTTTGCCGGATTTCATCCAGCCGTATTTTTCATTGCTAATCAGCTGAGTGTTTTATATCAGTTTTGGGTACATACTGAAGCCATTGGAAAACTACATCCTTTTATAGAAAAATATTTCGGAACTCCTTCTAATCACCGCGTACATCACGGAAGTCAGGAAAAATATCTTGATAAAAACTTTGGAGCGACTTTTATGATTTGGGATCATTTATTTGGTTCTTTTCAATATGAAGAAGAAAAACCGCGCTATGGCATTACGAGTTTACTCAAAAGCAAACTCAATCCTTTATATCTCAATATACATGAATTTCAGGATATTATCAGCGATGTAAAAAAAGCAAAAGGTTTCCGGAAAAAGGTGTATTACATTTTTGCCAGTCCCGATATTATTGCTAAAAACAAATTAAAAAAAGAAACAACTCAATCTCTTAAACTATCTATATCATGCCAACAAGTCAAGAAAAACAACAAACATTTCAAGAGCAGTTATTCGAATACTTTAGCCGAAAAGATAATTGTGTAAAAACCATAGGTAACGAAATTGTAATTACCGAAGGAACAGACAAAGGATTATCGTTTACTTATCTCTCAGATCACAGCTGTATTGTTCACTGTTATGAATTTAGCCTGAATACAGATCTCGATCTCGATACCACGATTGATGCTTTTATTCAGCTATTGGCCAATCATAATATCATATACGATCAGCCGAGTCCATCTTACAATTAATCAAAAAAATAATATTAAATATAAAAAGTATATATCTTTGATTGAATGTCAAAACGTATTAGTGGAGTATAGTAATATAGATCCTATTAGTTCTATAAAGAACGGAAACGAAGCTGCTTTTGAAAAGGTTTTTAAAACGTATTTTAGAAACCTTCATGCTTTTGCCTATACTTTTATGAAAGATGATATCATTGCCGAAGAGATTGTACAAAATGTATTTTTTAGGATTTGGGAAAAAAAAGAGCAATTGCAAATTGACGATTCATTAAAAGCGTATCT
Organism: Flavobacterium panici; assembly: GCF_903819335.1. GTDB lineage: Bacteria > Bacteroidota > Bacteroidia > Flavobacteriales > Flavobacteriaceae > Flavobacterium > Flavobacterium panici. The sequence continues at coordinate 87,680 of NZ_CAIJDE010000048.1, forward strand.
CTACAGATCAGTTCATAATGAAAGTCTCAATCACCTCAAACACCTTAAAATAAAAAACTCATTTCAACTCCAGTATTCAGGTAATATGGAATCCTCAAATCAAGATGCATCAAACCAAATGATGGCAGCTGAACTCGAAAACGATATTCAAAAAGCAATCAGCGAATTGCCGCCGCAATGCCGAACGATTTTTCAAATGAGTCGTTTTGAACAGCTTAAATATCAGCAAATTGCCGATCAATTGAATATCTCGATAAAAACAGTCGAAAACCAAATGGGTAAAGCCCTAAAAGTATTACGATCAAAACTGGTTGAATATCTTCCGTTTCTATTATCCTTATTACATTTAATCCGAAGATCATGAGCCAAAACAATATGAATATGAACGATGATTTACTAGTGAAATATCTAGTTGGCGAAACTGATGCAGACGAAAATGCAACAGTAGAATTTTGGCTTAAAGCCGATGAAAAAAACCTGAACTACTACAATGGTTTTAAAAAAATTTGGGAAGACAGCCTTTTAATTGCCGCCGAGAATAAAACCATAGATGAAGATGCGGCCTGGAAACGGCTGCAAAATCGCATTCATGATAAAGAGGTGAGGGTATTAACGCCTAAAAAATCTTCCGTCTATTGGCTGCGTATTGCGGCTTCTATTCTCTTAATTAGTACTTTAGGATGGCTTGGTTATTCTTATTTCGAAAATAAATCAAACACTTTAATTCAGATATATGCTTCAAATTCTACTTTAAATGATACTTTACCAGATGGTACAACGGTTACTTTAAATAAAAATTCGTCTTTGTCTTATGCCAGCAAGTTTAAAGGTAAAACCCGTCCGGTTACTTTAAAGGGCGAAGCTTTTTTTAATGTTTCTCCAAACAAAACAAAACCGTTTATCATTACAATTAATGATGTTACAGTACAAGTCGTAGGAACTTCTTTTAATGTGAAAAACAAAAACGGAAAAACAACTGTAGATGTTGAAACCGGAATTGTAAAAGTGAGCAAAAATAAAGATCAGGTAGAATTAAGACACGGCGAAAAAGTAATCATTGCCGATCATAAGCCGGAATTATTAAAAAGTACAAGCAAAGGCAGATTGTACAATTATTATCGCAATAAAGAATTAGTTTGTGATGAAACACCATTAGAAGAATTAGTTGAGGTACTTAATGAAATATACGATGTCAATATCATCATTAAAAATCCTTCTTTAAAAGAAAAACCCTTAACAACTGTATTTAAAGATCAATCCTTAGATCAGGTTTTAGAAGTAATTCAAGAAACCTTCCGGATCGAAATTGAACGTAAAAACAATCAAATTATATTAGAATAATTCCTTTTTTATATGCCCATCAATTCAAAATTTACTTTTGTACAAATTTTATTCTTATTTATTTCGAGTGCTTTTTTTGGCGCACATGCCCAATCTATCTTAGATACTGATATGTCTATCGATGCAGATAAAAAACCATTAGGCCATATTCTGGATTTAATGGAACAAAAAGGAAATTTCAGGTTTGCTTATTACAGTAAACTAGTTGTAAAAGATAGTGCTGTTACCATTCATTCTAAGCAATCTACGATAAAAGATGTTTTAGACCAGTTACTAGGCAATAAGTACGAATATAAAGAATCAAAAGGATTTATTATTCTGCGTTATGCGCCTTTAGAACTCGCACTTGTATTAGAAAAAAACAGCGTTGTGGGCGATCATCAGGTGGTTAGCGGTTACATTATGGATGTAAAAACTAACAAACGTATTGAAAACGCAAGTGTTTACGAAAAAAATGCGTTGCAGTCAACTTTAACAGATAAGGAAGGGGTTTTTGAGCTTAAACTTAAAAATGTACTCGAAACCATTGAATTGACGGTTGTAAAAGAAAACTACAAAACCATTACCACCATTTTTCTATCTGAAGTTAAAATCCAAATGGGGTCCAGAAAATCTAACTCAGATTATGTCGATGGTGATTTCTCTGCCGTTGAACGAACAGGAATTGGACGTTTCTTTATTTCTTCCAAACAAAAAATACAATCACTCAATTTGGGAGGATTTATTTCTGAAGTCCCGGTACAAGCTTCCATAATTCCGAGTTTGAGCACGCGCGGTATGATGAATTCACAATTAAACAGCAGTTTCTCTCTAAACTTATTAGGAGGATATACGGGAGGAGTTCGTGGTTTAGAAATGGCTGGTCTTTACAATATTACGCGTATGAATGTCAATGCCTTACAAATGGCTGGGATATTCAACACGGTGGGAGGTTCTGTAAATGGAGTTCAATTAGCTGGAATTTACAATAATGTTTTCGGCGATCTAAATGGACTGCAAATGAGCGGAATTAATAACAGTATAAAAGGCTCGCTACATGGTTTGCAGCTTACGGGTATTTACAACAGTGTACAAAAGGATTCTAAAGGAATGCAAATGTCTGCTATTTATAATACGGTAAAAGGTACTCAAAACGGATTGCAGATTTCGGGTATTTATAATTCAGGAAGCGGAATTGTGCGCGGTGCCCAAATTGCCGGAGTTTTAAATTATGCCAAAGAATTAGATGGATTCCAGTTTGGATTAATCAACATTACTGATTCACCGTCAGGTTATAGTATGGGATTATTGAATTTTAAAAAGAATGGGTACAAAAAAATAAGTATTACCAGTAATGAAATATCCGATATAAATGTTGCTGTAAAAACGGGAGATAATAAACTCTATACTATTTTGATGGCAGGAAGAAGCGAACGAAGCGACGAAGAAAAACTAACTTCTTTTGGAATAGGTTTTGGAACCAATATCCTTTTAGGAAAACGCTTTACTTATAATCCTGAAATTAGTTCGCAATACCTTTATTTAGGAAATTGGGACCGTTACAACTCGTTATCTAAATTCGATTCGCCTTTTACTTTTCGTATATTCAAAGGTTTAGCCATATCTGCCGGACCGTCTTTCAATATTTATACTTCTGAAAAAAGAGATAAAAATACGCTGGATAACAATACTTCAACTTTTGTTCAGGATCGAACCAAACGTTATAATGTCATAAAAGATAATAACAAAGGTATAAGCGGTTGGGTTGGCTGGAGTTTTGGTGTTACGCTGTTTTAATCTTTACAAACCTTTCGCCAGATAACCACCGTCTACAATTATGTTTTGACCAGTTATATAGGAAGCCTTGTCCATTGCCAGAAAAGCTACTGCGTTTGCAATTTCAGAAGGCTGGGCAACTCTGCCTAACGGAGTTCTGGATAAAACGTGACTTAATTTCTCAGGATCATTTAATACAGGTGCCGCCAATGGTGTGTCTGTATACCATGGAGAAACAGTGTTTACTCTTATATTATATTCGGCCCATTCTGGTGCCAGATTTCTAGCTAATTGTAAAACAGCTGCCTTTGAAGCACCGTAGGGAGCACCAGATTTAACATCTACCATCCCTGCAACTGAGCCTAAATTTATGACAGAAGCATTTTTACTATTTTTAAGATAGGGGAAACACAAACGCATCATGTCAAGCAGACCAAACATATTAATTTTAAAAATATTTTCATATTCTTCCTCTTCGTACTCATGAAGTTTTTTACGAATATTTGTACCTACATTATTAACTAAAATATCTAGTTTTCCTCCTTCTTGCTCAATTATTTCTTTTATTAATTCCAGCTCATTTCGATCACTCACATCACAAGCTACCGCATGTACATTATGGCCTTCACTTTTCCATTTTTTTTCTAAAGACCTAATATCTTTTTCAGTTCTCGCTACAATTATTAAACTTGCTCCCAGAGATAGAAACTCTTCTGAAATTGCTTTTCCAATTCCTTTGCTGGCTCCGGTAATTAGTGCCAGTTTTCCTTTTAAATTCCAATTTTCCATTTTTTTTATATTATATTGTTATAATTACTGCCCATTTTTTAATAGTTATATTTAGTTTCAAAATGTTCAGGTTTGTTGTTATGACTGATTAGATTTATTCTGACCAGGGCGAATGCAAAATTGCATCACAAAAATTTAGTTGTTTATAATTGGGAATCATGCAGGAACAAATATCTGCATTCATACTTCCGAAGGTTGTATGTGGTTTATGTTTAAAACCATCGAAAAAAGCGGGTATCATATTTTTCTTCAACTCGTTTCGTGGAAAGTGTTTTAAAATTTCATTGCGATCTGTATCCGATAACAAATTGTATCCTTTTCCCACTACATCCAGCGCCACACCGTAATTCAATAATGCTACTTCAGGTTCTTTATACTCGGCTATACCTGGTGAAGTATGAAGAGCGATGGCATCCCAAACTAATTGCAGTGATTGTGGTGAAACACCATGACCAAGAAGAAAATTACGGGCCGCATCAGCTCCGTCAACTTCAAATCTCTTATCATTACTGCGATAGTGAGGCGTTAATCCTAAATCATGAAAGACGGCACTCACGTACAATAATTCTGTATCGCACTGAATGTTATTTTGCTGGGCATTTAAAGAAGCAAAAAGAAAAGAACGCAAAGAATGATTGTACAAAAGATCGCTTCCATGTTCGCGTAATAATTCTGTTGCCTGCACAGCGATTGCGCTATCGGGCATTTTTATGCCTGCTATAATTTTACCTGAAATTGCCATAACTATGTAATTTTATAATTTTGAAAAGTATCAAACAGCTTCTGTTTTAGTTGAAATGCCAACACGGTTTAAAAAGTTCATATGACAGATACAAATAATGATATCGGCTATTTCCTTTTTTGTAAAATAGGATTTGAGTTTTTCATATGCATTATCTGAAACACCATGATTAAATATCAATGTCATTTCTTCAACTACTTCCAAAACACTCCTTTCTATATTAGTAAATAAAGGGCTTTCCTGCCAGGCTGATAAGGCAAATATTCGGCGAGGAGATTCACCATTCCTTAATGCATCTTCAGTATGATAATCTATGCAGAAAGCACACTTATTAATTTGAGAAACCCTGATTTTAATAATTTCAATGAGGCTTTTTGTCAGGGTTGATTGGTATAGGCGTTTGTCAATTTGTGCTATTAATTGCCAATATAGGGGCTCTTCTTCCCATACGTCAAGACGATGTTTAATGACTTTATCCATGTTTTTATTTGTTTTTACAAAGTTCTAAAACACGAATCGGAATATTCTTAAACTGGTTTAAGAAAGATATTTTTTCCTTATTTCACTCAAATATTCTGGTGTGAATCCTAAAAAAGAAGCAAGCAGATATTGAGGAACACGTTGTGTAAACTCCGGAAAATCAAATAGAAAATGCTGATATAGTTCTTCTTTTGAATATTCATAAAGATATCTCACTCTCATTTGGGATGCTGCATAAGCCCTTTGAAAAACCAAGTGAAAGTACAGGTTCATTTCTGGTATTTGTCTAAGCAGTTTATTCTGGTTCTCAGCACTAATACATAATACCTCTGTATTCTCTGTAGTTCGAATTGAAAATTGTGTGATTCCTCCGCCAGAGAAAGCATTAAAATCAGAAGCCCACCAATTTTCTAAAGCAAAATCAATAGTCTGCTCCGTTCCGTTTTCCCTTAAAAAAAACAAATGAACACATCCCTTGATAATAAAGAATTTTTCGAAACATTGCTGTCCCTCAATCAGCAGAAACTCCTTTTTCTTGTAGATTTTATGTTCAAAAAAAGAATCAAACAAATCAGTTTCATTTATTTTAATGGAACAGATTTTTTCAATATGAATCAGTAAAGGATTTATCATAATCTATTTTTTCATAAACAAATTTAAGAAATAAAAATGCCGTAGCACAATACATTAGTGTGCCCGTTAATTGGTTTTATATTCAATATAAAAAGAAGCGGCTACTTAAGTTTATTAAGTAACCACTTCAATATTTTATAAAACAGATTTCTTATGCAGGCGAATAATTAGGGAAATCTGTATAGCCAATTTCTCCATTTCGGGTATAATAAACAGATCGCTCGGCTTCTATTAATGGCAGATTATTTTTAAACCTCACAACAAGATCCGGATTGCCTATGAAGGGTCTTCCAAAAGCTATTTGATCTACCCAGCCGGTAGCCAGTGCATCGATTGCAGAATCTTTAGTAAAGCTTCCGCACCAAATAATACTGCCTTTAAAAATTTCACGCGTTTTTTTGACAAATTCGTCTGGCAGATGGGTTTCTTCGAACTTGGTAACTTCCTGCATATTTCCGATAGGCATAAGCTGATAAAGCAGATGAATATAAGCGATACCTCTGCGGTTCAATTCTTTGCATAAGTAGAAGAATGTTTCTTCCACAAGAGGATCATGAGGAGTACTGTTGTAACGGCCAAATGGCGAAAACCTGATCCCTATTTTATCTGCACCTAATTCTTCTATTGCCGCATCAACTACTTCCAGCAGGAAACGGCTTCTGTTCTCAGGAGTTTGTCCGCCGTATTTATCAGTGCGTGTATTATGGGTTGAATTCAGAAACTGCTCGATCAGATAGCCATTCGCAGAATGAAGCTCAATTCCATCAAATCCAGCTTTTGCGGCATTACGAAAAGCCTGTCTGAAATCCTCTACCAGACCAGAAATTTCCTCGGTTCTAAGCATTCTCGGAACTGCTGCAGGTACGAATGTTAATTTACCGCTGGCATCATGTGCAAATACATCAGATCCTATTGCCTGTACATCCGTTACCCCCCAAGGCGCTTGTCCATCCGGCATCATGGAAGTATGTGACATTCGTCCTACATGCCATAACTGTAAAAAGATCTTACCTCCGTTTTTATGAACCTCATTAGTTACTAATTTCCATCCTTCCACTTGTGTATCCGAGTAGATACCAGGAGTCCATAAATAGCCTTTAGCGTGAGGAGCAATATCAGCTGCTTCTGCTATAATTAATCCGGCACCTGCTCGTTGTCCATAATATTTTGCCATTAAGGCATTTGGCACATCGCCAGGTGATGTACGTGTTCTGGTCATAGGAGCCATTACAACACGATTTTCTAATTTTGTTGAACCCATTTGATAAGGTTCAACCAGAGAAATAGTATTCATTTTAATTTATATTTTGGAGTTTTTATACTCGATTTTTAAGACAAAATAAAATTATATATACTTAGTAAACAAGAACTTACGATTTAGTTCGTTACTTTCTCTAAGGTTCGTATTGTTCATTTTCAGAGCTTTATCCCGTAAAAAAAAAATTTTTTTTTTTTGCATATAACAGAATATTAATATGGGATTTGAATGCAGAGACAAGGTTTCTTCTTTATTTTTGCAAAAAAGAATACCATGGCCTACAATAGAACTCTCAGATCAAATTGGATAACAGATCCTGACACCTGTGCGATTGAACTGGCGCTTGCCACGATTAGTGGAAAGTGGAAATTAAGAATCTATGATGTCTTAAGTAAAGGGGAAACTGTGAGGTATTGTCTTATTAATAACAAACTGGAAGGCATTTCTGAAAAGACGCTGACATCCCAGCTTCGTGAAATGGAGCAGGATGGTATTATAACGAGGATTGTTTATCCCGAAGTACCTCCGCGTGTTGAATACCAGCTGACTGCTTTAGGTTTGTCTCTTCAAAATGTTTTTGATGCGCTCACATCATGGGGTCTGGCGTACATAGAGGATAAAAAAGAGGAGAAAACCAAACATAAATAAATTTATAATTAATAAGAATGCCAGTGCAAATCTCATCTCATCTGTCATTTAAAAAAAACTTTAAGCAGTGCGTTTATCAAAATGCTTATGCTACATAAAAGTCTGTTTTGCATACTTCAAAATCGGATTCGTTTACCTGTAGTTTTTTAATTAATACCACGAGAGCATGTTATGACTTTCAAGGGGGGTGCATTGCATTTGTGTACAGTTTGCAATAAAAGCGATTCTTAAACCAGTTTAATTTTTTTGTGATTTTTAGTTCTCAATTTTGTATTGTTAATTAAAAAGGAAGAAATAATGGACAAAAAAATAGAACAATTACCGCAACTTTTTTTAAGGCTTGCCCTTGCGGTAACAATGCTTTCAGCTGTTGCAGACAGGTTTGGTTTTTGGGGAGAAAATTCAACTTGGGGAAACTGGCAGAATTTTGAAAAATATACTACACAACTTACTTTTTTTCTCCCGCCAATTCTAAATAAATTTTCGGCATACACCGCCACTTTTCTTGAAATTGCCTTATCCTTATTATTACTATCAGGTTTTAAGGTAAAATTGACAGCCATTGTTACAGGGATTCTTCTTCTGCTGTTTGCGTTGTCAATGAGTATTTCATTAGGGGTAAAAGCACCACTTGATTATTCGGTTTTGGTTGGAAGTTCAGCTGCTTTTTTGCTGGCGGCTCAAAAAAATAATTCGCAGTAAAAACAGTTGTTAGTGTCACTGCAACTAGCCCAGTTTGAAAATAAATGATGCTCTTTAATCATAACATCTATTAAAAAAGTCCAATTTTAAATTTAATAAAAAATGCAAAAACGTATTAAAATCAACAGTATTGAACAGCCTAAAGCATTCAAGGCTATGATGGCTTTAGAAACTTATCTGGCACAGGCCACTATTTCAAAAACTTTAAAAGACCTTATCAAAATTAGGGCATCACAAATTAATGGCTGTGCGTATTGTATAGATATGCATACAAAGGAAGCTATAGATAATGGAGAGCGTCTTCAACGTATTTTTCTGATAAGCGCATGGAGAGAAGCGAGTAAATTTTTTACGGAAGAAGAACAAACGATATTGACTATTACAGAACAAATCACTTTAATTCATCAAAATGGATTAAGTGATGAAATGTATCAAAATGCACTTCGATTTTTTAATGAAGATCAAATTGCAGAAATCATTATAGCAATTGCCACAATTAATGCGTGGAATCGAATTGCAATCAGCACCCATGAGGAAATTGAGGACTAAATTTTACACAGTCATCTTTTGCGATAGAGATTTTAAGCGGTTATAAAAAGAATGAAAAGTAAAATAATAAACCTGCAAATCGAAAGATTTGCAGGTTTATTATTTTATGGGGAGAGTAGGATTCTAACCTAAAACTCGAACCCCTCGTATTTTCTTTATAATACAAATTAAATTGGTCTTTTATAAACCGTTACATCATCTACCCACATCATTACAGTTGAAAATAAGTTAATTTTATTAGGGTCAATAAAGTTAGAATCTTTTGATCCAACATTCAGATTAAATATAATAGAGTGTGGTCCAAAATTATTTAAGTTAAGATTGCCTGCACTACTATTTGTATAGGTTGAAACCGTAACGTTATCAACTTTTATAGTCACCGTTACAACATTGTTTTGCATTTTCCAAAATGATTCATATAAATGCCATCCGCCATTTCCGTTAATATCGAAATTACCCGGATAGCTTCTTTCTGCAGCGTTTCCTAATAAATTTGCTCCTGAAGAAGTTCCATAAAAAAGATTTGAAGTAAAACGACTTGCATTAGGGGCAAAAGAATAGCCTTCCATAATATCTATTTCACCTTTGGTTGGCCATGCATTTTGCTGCACAGACCAAAAGGCAGGCCATGCACCGTAAGTTTCTGTAAAAGACTTGTAAGTTCCGCCATCCATTGCTATTAATTTAATATTGGCAGAAAGCATATACTCTGTATTGTTTTCAGGCTTATATTGATAATTAGAAGAAATGAATCCGGATTGATATTTATACGTGCTCAATTTTGTAGTCTTGATTTCCAAACATTGTTTTCCATCTCTCCATTGTGTTGTGGGTACTGAACTATAATAGTCGCAATACCAGGAGTTATAATCTGCACGCTGCTCTTTTGTCCATTGTGACAAATTTGAACCTACATCAAATGTATCTTCAAATTGTTTGACCCATGGCGCGCCGGCTACTTTGCTTGTGCTGTTCTTTGTACTCGCACTTGCACTTGCTGATTGGTCTTGTTCAGCTGGGCTTGCATCATCTGCGCAGGATGTAAAACCTAAACATAATACACATGTAACTGCTAATGCTAACAAATTTAATTTTTTCATAATTTAATTTTTTGGTTTATTAATAGTTGAAGTAAAGTATTATAGTTTTAAAAAGATTTAATCTAAACCTTCAAGGAATCCGGTGTGTGAACTTTTGATTGCAAAATTAGAATCGTACAATAAAGGCCAGTCATTTCCTGGATGATTTAGTTCAGCGTTAAACGGAATCCAAGATTCATTATCCTTCATTCCCCAAATAGTTAAGGCGTATTTATTTGCTGCCGGAAGCGCATTATAAATTTTCACCATTTCTTTGTATTTCTCTTTTTGAGCTAATCTTCTTTCGTTTGTAAAACTAGAGATATCATTAGCTTGGTTTACTTGAATATCTAATTCAGAAACGTGAATTTTTAATCCTTTTGATACCGCTTTGTTAAGATCAGTTTCTATTTGAGTTTTTGTTGGACTTAAATAAGTATTGTGCATTTGGAAACCAACACCATCAATCACATTAGCAGCTTTTAAATCATCTACAATGCTAAAAACTTTATCTTGTTTGGAGATATTAGTTGAGGTTGCATAATCATTATAGAATAATAATAATGAAGTATCACCAGCGGCAGTTGCAGCAGCTCTTGCCCATTGAAAACAATCTTTTACATAATTAGGCCCCATTTTTTGTAGAAAAATAGTATTTCTCATAGTACCGCCATTATCATCTACAGCTTCGTTAACCACATCCCAAGATTTTACTTTTCCTGCATAATGCGTAACCACATCCGTGATGTATTTTTTTACTTCTGCAGCAAACTCGGCATCAGTACCAGAAAAATCTTTTAACCATTGCGGTACCGAATTGTGCCAAACTAAAGCATGACCGTGGACATTGATGTTATTGGCATTTCCGTAAGCCACAATTTTATCGGCTATAGTCCAGTTGTAAACACCGCTTGCAGTCGAAATTTGATCCATTTTCATTTCGTATTCGGCAGAAATACTGCTGAATTCATTCTTCAAAATAATATCATAAGGACTTCCGTTTGTTAATTGTGAAGCTTTTATCGCCATACCCACAAAAAACGGATTGGCTAATTTATTTGCTTTTACTTTTAAGAAAGTAGGATCTTCAGGAATACCGCTTGAACCTGTTGTTACAACACTAATCACGTTTGAATAACCTGAAATTTCTGTTTCATTTTTAGCTCTTACTCGGTAATAATATTGAGTTCCTCCGGTTAAACCTACTACAACTTCGTTTAAATCAGTAACTTCTTTTGCATTGTAATTTGGGACAAAACTGGCAAAATTTTCGGTTGTTGAAACGTCTAAAAGATAGCTTTTTGAATAGGAAACATAATTCCATTTTGCTTTAAAACCATTATCATTTACATCTTTTGGAGCGTTTGCAACTGGCGTTTCTAAAGTTTCAGCAACTTCATTGTCGTCTTTTGAGCAGGCATTTAAAAAGAAGACGACGCTGGTCAGCATTAGTAAAAATTTAATTTTCATACTGTTTTTTATTATAGAATATTCTTTTAGAAAGAATGTCCTTATTTATAGTTTATTTATTTGGTTTACTTTTAAAAGAGGCTGTAATTGAAACAGCCTCTTTTTTAGTTAAAGACCAATCAATTATTGGTAACGAATTTTAATATTATCAAATTTAATAGCACTTGGATTCGGTGAATCTCCCTGAGCAACTCCAACTTTAATTTCATTAATTTTAGAAACATTAAGTGCTGCAGCCGTGTTAGAACCAAAACCGTAATTATCTTTAAAATCAGCTATTGATATGGTTTTTGTGGTCCAGTTTACATCGGTGATTTTAAAATTATAACCATAGTTTACACCGTCGATCGTATTTAACTGAATGGCAAAATTTGCCCCAACAACATTGGCACTTACATCAATATCAATATAAGCTTTTGTCGCATCTGTATTTGAAGTGCTTAAGAAACTAGCTCCGCCGCCGGCGCTGCTTCCGTTATAACCATTTGCATTTGAACCTCCCCAAACTAATGTGGTGTAATTTCCTGTTGGCCCGCCCGGAGTACTCGCATTAAAACTTTCTATATCACCATAAGAAGTCCACTCGGTTCTTACGCCATTTCCATCAAAATCAGAAACCAAAACAATTGTAGCAAAATTGATTATTTGTTTGGCGGCGCCTCCCGGTGTAGTAATCACCAGTTCAGATCCTGAAACGGCATTGGCAGGTAAACCAATAATAACAGAAGTAGATGATTTTACTGTATAACTCAACGCTTTTCCTCCTAAGGTTATGGATGAAATATTATAAAACCATGTTCCTTCAATTTCTAACGGAAACCCCGGAGTTGCTACTGCCGGAATTGTTTTTGTAATGGTTGGAACTGGCTGTAAAATTTCAATCTCTTTAGTTAGAGACCCCGTTCCGGTTACAAATGTAATGGGCTGTTTTCCAAATCGGCTTCCTAGTTTTTCATCAAAAGGAATAGTGAAAATAAACGATTTATCTGAATTGTAATTCGGATTGAAACTGATGTCAATTTTGTTATCCAGCGTTATCTTTTTTAATCCTTCTAAACCTTTACCTTCAACTCTCACTTTGTTTAATGGAAAAGCCTGATTAAGTAAATCTCCTGGTTCTGCAACCATTGCATCTACGTTTGCAGTAACCGCATCGTCGTTATCGCAAGCTGTAAAAGCAGTCAATACGAAAAGAATTAGAATTGTATATTTTATTTTATTGATCATAATAAGTTAGTTAAAGTTAAAAGGAACTGGAGGCTCTAATAATGATGGGTTAGTATCAATAGCAGACTGCGGCAACGGTAGTTCAAAATAATTGCTTCCCGGAGTTATCTTTCTCGAAATCAAATCGGTTCTGGCATCATCAGAATAAAAACCAACTTCTTGCTGCGAAATGATTGCTGTTGCTTCAGAAAGTCCACGGCGTTTTAAATCGAAGAAATATTGTCCTTCAAGTGCAAATTCAATTCTTCTTTCATTAAAAAGTTCATCTCTTGTTAATACCGTTTTAGCTGGTAATCCGGCTCTTGCTCTTACTTCATTAAAAGAACTTAAAGCAGATGCAGAAGTAGTAGAAGGCGCTCCGGCCAAAATCGCTTCAGAGTTCATCAATAAAATATCAGAATATCTTAAAATGATAGTGTTTTGAGAAGTTCTCATAAAAAACACATCGTTTCTTTCGGCAGCAGAACCTACAATGTATTTTCTGAAATTAGCCGCTGTAGAAGAGTATATTTTTTTATACGTAAAACCACCTTGATTTTTTAATAATTCAGGGTAAAAATCACCATCTGTCATGATTGTACTTTTCTTTCTGGTATCTTTTGGTTCGAATCCATTTTGTAGAGAAATAGAAGGAAGATAAACTCCCCATCCGTCACCACCGCCTGTGATTCCTGTACCTCCCGGAACAATATACGCCTGATTGGTATTTTGCGTTCCCCATTCTGTAGCAATCGCTTTCCATTGTAAAGCGAACATACTTTCGGCACTATTATTATTCTCAGGACTGCTGAACAAGTTTCCGTACTCCTGAATCAAAATATATTGGTTTCCGATAATTTTTTGGGTTAAAGCAGCACATTCTCCATATTCATTCAAAGTCAAATGCACTTTTGCCAAAATACCCATAGCGGCATATTTCGTAACATATCCCTTTTTTGCTCCTCTTTCAGGTAAATTTGCGACAGCATATTCTAAATCCTGTTTGATGAATTTATACACATCAGCAACAAGATTTCTTTTTGGCTGCGCTGCAGAACCTGCTTTGTTGATAATTGGCACAGCTCCAAAAGTTCTTACCAAATAGAAATAAGCATTTGCTCTCATGAATCGTGAAATTGCAATTGCATTTTTATAAGATGCTTCGGGAAGTTCGCTTTTTCTGTCTTCGACTAAACTCATTAAATTATTCGACTGATCGATAACCGAAAACAACGAAACATATCCTTCAGTCAAAATTGGGTTTTGTGACGTTACCTGAGCATCTTTAAACTGCGCATAAGCACCGTCAAATGTAAAAGCGTTTCCGGCGTACATATCTCCAACGGCAATCAGGAATTTATCATTAAAAGTAAACCACGGTTTAAAGTACAAACTCTCAGCAATTCCGTCAAAAGCGGTAACTCCTTCGGGTAAATCGGCTGGTGTTAATTGATTTTCAGATGGTGCATCCAAAAAGTCATCTGAACAAGAAAATAAAGACAGCAATGGTATCAGCATTCCCATCATAAAAAGTTTAAAAAGTTTTTTCATAACTATATTTTTATGTTAATGAGTATGAATCATTAAGTTAAATGTGTTTTTTTATCAATCTTAGAATTCTAAATTCACTCCAACAGAAGTCGTTCTTGGCACAGGATAACGTCCTAAATCAATTCCGCTTAAGGTTATGTTTTGGTCTAAATTTCCAAGAGCTGGGTCAAAGCCAGTATATTTTGTAAACGTGTATAAATTTTGAACGTTTACATACAATCTTACTTTAGAGATAAAAGAGTTATCGAATATTTTATTTGGTAAATCGTAGCTCAACGAAACATTCTGAATTCTTAAATAAGAACCATCTTCAACAAATCGGTTCGAAATTCTTCCGTTACCATTTGGGTCATTAAGCGTAATCCTTGGTACATCTGTATTTTCGTTTACGCCAGGTTCAAAAGCGCGCATGGCCTGAGTGCTGACATTTCCGAATCTATCTCCAAATCCCGGATAAATTCCATCAGTATAATGACGTGTAAAGTTGTAAATCTGGTTGCCTTGGCTTCCGGTTAAAACCACAGATAAACTAAGGTTTTTGTATTTAAAGTTATTGGTAAATGCATAAGTAAAATCAGGAATTGCACTTCCTATTGGTGCCTGATCTTTACTGTCAATTTTTCCATCGCCGTTAAGATCCTTAAAACGAATATCTCCAATTCCGGTTCCAGTTTCCTGAGTTGGCCCTGCAGCTAATTCTGCAGCATTTTTAAACAAACCATCCGTTACATATCCGTAAAATTGTCCAACAGGTTCACCTTCTGTCGTTCTGGTAACGGTATATAAATCAAATTGTACTTTTCCTAATAAAGATTTTCCTTCGCCTTGAAAACTTGTCAGTTCGTTATTGTATTTTGAAAAAATAATTGTAGTATCCCAGTTAAAATTTTCAGTCGAAATATTTCTGGTATTCAGCGTAAGCTCGATTCCTTTTGTTACAATTTCACCCGTATTTAGGTAATAATTAAGGGCACTTTGATTGGATTCATCGTTAATTTGTTTGGTTAAGAAATCAGATGAATTTTTAATATAATAATCAAAATCTAATTTTACTCTGTTGTTCAGCATCGCCAATTCAAAACCAGCATTGAAAGATTTAAGAGATTCCCATTTAATATCTGGGTTTCCTAAATTGTCAATTGTTGGCGAAACGCCTCCAAAAGGAGAGGAAAGCAATGATAAAATTGTTTGATACCTGTTTGCCGGAATATTTTGATTTCCTACCAAACCGTAACCTGCTCTAAATTTTAAATAATTGATACTGTTTGATAAAGGTTGAAAAAACTCTTCGTTACTAACTGTCCAACCTCCGGAAAAAGAAGGGAAATAACCCCATTTATTATTTGGGCCAAAGTTTGACGAAGCATCTGCTCTTAAAGAAGCTGAGAAAGAATATCTGTCTGAAAAGCTATAATTCAATCTTGAAATATAAGACGACATAGACCATCTTCCAGAACCATTTCCGTTCAATGCAGTATCAATATCACCAATGTTTAAGTTCGTAAAATCTTTGTTTAAAAACTCTCCGGTTCTGTAACCGCTGATGTATTCGTATCGGCTTTCCTGCGCTTCCTGACCTAATAAGAAAGTAAAATTATGTTTGTCGTTTATGGTTTTATTATACGTTAAATAATTTTTGATGTTCCAGTAATAACTTTGATCCTGTTGTTTGAATGATTTGTTTAAAAGTTCAGACACATTTCCTAAAGTATACTTTGGGGCAAAAGTGGCACTTTTTGAAAAGTTTAAATCGTATCCTAATTCGGTTCTAAAAACTAAACCTTTGATTAAAGTAAAATCTGCAAATAAATTACCGTTGATCTTAAATCTTTCTGTAGTCGAATTATTGTATTCAGACAAAGCAATTGGATTAGTTGCCTCATTTGCCGAAGATCCTAAACCTGTTGTTGGCCCAGCATAAGAACCATCCGGAGTTCTAACCGGTAATTCTGGAGATTGTCTTAAAGCGTTCATTACTAATCCGCCTCGGTCATCGTTTCGAACTACTTGTTGAGATGATTTGCTTACAGATAAGCTGTTACCAATTTTTAACCATGATTTTACATTAGAATCAACATTTAAACGCATTGATAATCTGTTGAAATCTGAATTTAAAACAATTCCTTCCTGATCAAAATAATTCAAAGAAGTATAAAAACGTGTTCCTTCTTTTTCTCCCGAAAATGACAACTGGTGATTGTACATTGTAGCCGTTCTAAAAAGTTCGTCCTGCCAGTTTGTTCCGTTTCCTAATAAATCTGGTTTTTGATATTGATAGGGAACAGGCTCACCGTTTAATGAGTAAATTTTTGCCTGATATTTAGCATACTGAGGTAAGTTTAAAACATCAACGGTATTAGTTATTTCCTGAGTTCCTAAATAGGTTTCGTAGGCAAATTTTGATTTTCCTTTTTTTCCTTTTTTAGTTGTAATCAAAACCACACCGTTTGCACCATTTGCACCATAAATTGCCGTTGCAGATGCATCTTTTAAGATGTCAATAGTTTCAATATCTGAAATATTCAAACCAGACAAAGCCGAGTTTTTAGTTTGTCCGTTTCCTCCGCCCAATGCGCTGAATGAAAAAGTTTCGTTGTTTTTATCTGCAAAAACCGGAGTTCCGTCAATAACATACAGAGGTTCATTTCCGTTGATAGAAGTAATTCCTCTAATCTGCACCGAAATTCCTCCTCCGGGAGTTCCTGAATTTTGAGTAACGTTTACACCCGCAGCTTTACCCACAAGCGCCTGATCGATAGAGACAAAAGGCTTGTCCTGAATTTCCGAAGCTTTGATAGAAGAAACGGCTCCATTAATATCTTTTCTTTTGGAAGTTCCGTACCCAATTACGACTACTTCATTTAATTTCTCCAGATCGTTTACCATTATGATCTGCATAATTGCTTTTGTATCTGCCGGAATTGACAAATTTTTATATCCTACATAACTAAAAAGCAGCAACGCTTTTGGTTCTACATTGTTTAAAACGAAGCTTCCGTCAAAATCGGTAACCGTTCCGTTTTTTGTTCCTTGTACTATTACACTAACACCCGGAAGGTTGGCTCCGCCAGATGTTACTTTACCTTTAACAGTTTGTGCGTAGAAAAAATTTCCCCACATACATACTATTAAGCACAATAGTTTTTTTAATGTTCTTTTCTGCATAAAATTTGGTTGTTAGTTTAATTGAAATAATTAGTTAATCGTTAAGTTTTTGAAAAACATTTAAAATTTTGATCTTCTGCCGGTTGATTGTTTTGAGTTTTGGTAAGAAGATTTTTTTCTTAAATATTTCTTAACGAAAGTAAATTGTAGAGGTGTTGTATTGTAGAACAGATGTTGCATATTGTGCAACAAATGATGCAAAAAAAGTGTCCGAACCCTTATTATAAGCCAAATAAGCGCATTTGGCAGAAAAACAAGTGCTGAGGTATTGCTAAAATTTTCACTTAAAAAATATTGTTTGTTTAAAAAAGAACAGGAATATTTTTGATATGTTAATTTTTATTGGAAGTCAAAAGTCTTCATTTTTGAAAAAATTGACTGACAAAAAAAAGAGCTTCAGTTTTAAACTGAAGCTCTTTAGTAATTAATTATTACCTGTTGGGTGTAATTCATATATGTTTTTATTCAACACATAGAGACATAGATTTTTTACTAAGAAAGAGCTTAAAAAGAAACTCGTTTCTAAAACATAGTCCCGATAGCTATCGGCATTTAAACAAGTGAAACGCCTTTTTTAAGCATTCTAAATCTATGTTCCTATGTGTTTAAATATTATGTTTGTATAGTTTATTCTTTTGTCTTTTTTTCCTGATTGGGTAAATGACCGTATTTAACTTTATAACATTTGGCAAAATAGGAGGGAGAAGTAAACCCAACTTTATAGCTTATTTCATTAATATTATTGTTGCCTTGTTCGATGAGCTGTTTTGCTTTTTCCAATCGTACATTTCGAATAAATTCGTTAACCGAAACGCCGGTTAAAGTTTTTATTTTTCGATACAGCTGACTTCTGCTTAAGTAAATTTTAGAAGATAAAAGTTCTACCGTCAATTCTGGTTCACTGATATTTTCGTTAATAAAGTGCAGGATTTTTTGAATGAAATCATTATCCAGCGATGTTGTTTTATCTTTTCCTTGTTTGGTGATGCCGCTGTAAAATTTCTTAAACATGATTTGTCTGCTTGTAATAAGCTGCGCCAGACTTGATTTTAAAATATCCAGTTCAAATGGTTTGCTCAAATACATATCTGCACCAGAATCAATTCCTTCTAATCGATCTTTTACCATTGCTTTTGCCGACAGCATTAGTAACGGAATGTGGCTTGTTTTTAAATCTCCTTTTATGTTTTTACACAACTGCAGCCCGTCCATAACCGGCATAATAACATCTGTAATAATTAAATCCGGTAATTTCTGCACCGCAAGCTCGTAGCCTTTTTTACCATTTTCGGCAGTAATAACTTTATATGATTTGCTTAGTTCTTCTTTTAGATAATTTCGCAATTCAGGATTATCTTCGACAATCAAAACCGTATATGATTTTGTTGTTTCTTCTGCAGCATTATCAATGATTTCAGTTGTAAAATCGTCTTCATCTGTTTGATTATTAACAGGCTCAAATAAAAACTGATTTTTATTCTTTTCTATTTTAAAAACCTCGTTAACGATTTCATTTTTCTTATAAAGAGAATTGCCTAAAGGAAATGTTACTTTAAATTTTGTGCCTTGGCCAACTTCACTTTCCACTTCAATTTTTCCTTTATGAAGTTCAATAAATTGTTTTACAACTTCTAAACCAATTCCGGTGCTGCCATAATAATCTTTATTGACATTATTAACCTGGTAAAAACGATCAAAAATTCTGTTTAAATCTTTTTTGCGAATTCCAGATCCTGTGTCTGTAATAGTTATAGAGAATGAAGGCACTTTTTCTCCATAAATGATCAAGGCATTTTCCGTTTCAGAAGTATTTATAATAATAGTTATGGAACCATTATCGGGCGTAAATTTGAATGCGTTTGAAATAATATTAAAGAGTATTTTTTCCAGCATTTTAGGATCGAGCCAGTCTTCGAGTTCATCTTGTGATGATTCAAAATTAACTTTAATGTTTCGGGCAGCGGCTTCTTCATCAAAATAGCCAATAATTCCTTCGGTAAAAGCTACGACTTCAATTTTCTTCGCCTGAAGCGAAATTTTATTGAACTCTAATTTATTAAAATCCATAAGCTCATTAATCAGTCTGGAAAGCCTGTCAGAGCTTTTGTGAACGATTTTTAATTTATTATGTATTTCGGGAGATATTTTTTTACTTTTTAAAATATCTTCCAGCGGATTAATAATCAGCGTTAAAGGCGTTCTGAATTCATGCGAGATATTGGTAAAGAACTGTAATTTTTTATTGTTCAATTTTTCTAACTGAATTGTTTTTTCCTTTTCTAAAATGATTGCCTGTTTTGCTTTAAAGCGATTTTGATAAATCTTATTAAGATATATAATCAGGAAAATTAAAATAGAGGCATAAATTAAATAAGCCCAGATTGTTTTCCACCACGGCGGCAGGATTTTTATTTTTAGTTCTAATTGGTTATTACTCCACGAACCATCTGCATTGGCGGATTTTACTTTAAAAGTATAATTGCCCGGTGCAAGGTTTGTATAGGTTGCCGTTCTGTTATTTCCGGCATAATTCCAGTCTTTTTCAAAACCTTCCAGATAATAAGCGTATTGATTTTTTTTAGAATAATTGTAGTTAATGCCCACGTATTCAATCGTAAAAACCGATTGTGTGTAGTTAAGCGTAATTTCTTTAGTCTGCGAAATTACTTTGGTCAACGGCGAAGCTTCTTCATTTGGTTTTACAGATCGGTTGAATAATTTAAAATCACTGAAATACAATCTTGGCGCTTTTTCGGCCTTTTTAATTTCGTTAGGATTGAAATAATTCACACCTTCATAACCGCCAAAATACAACTCTCCATTTCCATCTTTAAAAACGGCGTTATTATTAAAATCGTTGTCAATAAGACCATCATCTTTATTGAAATTGGTGCTTTTTTTATTTTTAAAATCAAGTTTTGTTAAGCCAGATCCGCCGCTTACCCATAAAGAACCGTTATTGTCTGAAATTATCGCACGAACAGATTTCTCTTTAAAACCCGGAAAATCATCATAATTAGAAAATGTCTTATTTTTTTTATTGTAACTAAACAATCCCTGACCGTCAGTTCCTAACCAAATTGTTTTATCGTTAGATTCATAAATGGATAAAATAGTCTGAATACTGTTATGCTTATTAATGCCGCTGAACATGGCGTCACGCATTTTTGTGACTTTAAAATTCGATTCGTCTTTTAAATTTACCTGATACAATCCTAAAATTGTTCCAACCCAAAGCACATTATCTGAATCAACAAAAACTTTACGAATAAAAGCATTGTCTAAAGCATTTTCGGCAAATGGTTTAGAATCGCAATGTACAAATGTGCTGGTTTTATTGTCAAAATAATGCAGTCCTTTTATAAAAGTTCCAATCCAGATTCGGCCTTTTGAATCTTCCGAAAAGCTGAAAATTCGATTGGATGTTAATCCAGATGTATTGGCTGTATTGTAATTGATGAATCTGGTTGTTCCATTTTTTAAAAAATAGATACCGCGATCCCAGCTTCCAATCCAGATATTTTGTTTGCTGTCTATAAATATCGTTTGAATATCAATCGCATCTAAACCAGAGTAATAGCTTTGATTATTTTGATTAACGTGAATATAACTTTTATCCGTAAGATTATAAATGTCAAGTCCGCCGCCTTCATTGCTTATTAATAAATTTCCTTTTTTATCTTTTATAACCGAAGTTACAAAGCTGGTCTGTAAAGAATTATCATTATTGACAAGTGATTCAAGCGAATTAAATTTATTATTCGGTTTATCAAAAACACCAAGTCCTTTATTGAAATATCCTAACCAAAGGCGTTTTTCTTTGTCTTCGTATAACGACCAGACAGAATTAGATTGTAAACTAAAACTATTGTATTTACTATGCAGGTATTTTTTAAGCACTTGCCCTTTATAATTTACAACCAGTAATCCGTCATTTTCAGTACCGCAAACAATGTAATCCAGACTGCTTTTTACAATCGATAAGATTTTGTTTTTGGTAATGGCGTACTTTTCAAATTGATAATTATCGGTTTCAGGTTTAATTTTTATAAGGCCGTTTTCTGTTGTTCCCAGCCAGATATATCCAAATTGGTCTACAACAAGACTTTCTATATCGTCCAGTAAAGGTTCTCTTTTAAATTTATCTTTGTAAACCTGTTTTACTTTTCCGTTTAAATCAATTTCTAAAAGGCCGTAACTGGTTCCTAAATAAATAATACCCTGCTTATTTTTTACCGAAGATTTTATTAGAAAATTAGGTTTTTCCAAAACTTTTGACTGAACTAAAGTTACTTTTAAAGTCTTGGTATCCAATTTAAATAATCCGAAACCATACGCGCCTAAGAATAAATTGCCGTTGTTGTCTTCAATAATTGTTTTTACGGTAATAGGTTCGCTGTATCCTTTTCGTATTACATCTTCAATATTGATTTTGGTAAAATTATCTAAATCTCTGTTGTACAAACACAAACCTTCATCAGTTCCTACCCAAAGGTTATTTTTAGAATCAATAAAAGTGGTATAAATAAAGTTACTGTTTACAGAGCTGGGTTTTTTATCATATTTATATCCAAAATAATTTACGCCGTCATATCGGTACAAACCAGCGCCGTTTGTGCCAATCCAGATAAAACCGTTGTTATCCTGAATGATAGAAGAAACAGCTCTTTTTGAAGTAGTTTCCTGTATGCTTCTAAATTGATAGCTGTCAAATTTGCCTTGTGAAAACAGGCAGTTTGTAAGCAAAAAGAAGCATACAAGAATATATTGGATATTTTTCATTTGCATTTTTAATGTGGTTATTGGTCAATTTTAATTGAAAATAAAATTTGCAATTGATTTTATTTTAAGCATATACGAAACAATATTAATAAAACTAAATTGAACCTTTACTTTTTTATAGAAATTTAGCCTGTCACCAAAAAAACCTGAGCCGATTAATAACCTTAAAAAGGTATTATCGTACTCAGGTTATTAGGTTGTTTGCTTAAGAATAAATCCAGATGCTTCGGACAATGGCATTGGCTTAAGCTTTTAAAAAATAAAATTATTGTTAATTAAATCCGTTTTTATCTGCGTCTTTACGAAGTAAATCTGTTTTATCCGCGTCAAAATTAGACGCTGATTTTACTGATTCGCTAAAGCGAAAACGCTGATAAAAACAGATTTTTCTAATTATTTTAGTTCAAATTTAGTCGTAAGTCCTTCATTTGAATTCCAGCCCACCATAACATTAAACAAGCCCGGTTCTACTAAAAACTTGCCATCGTTGTCATAAAAACCAAGTTCCTTATCGGTTAAGGTAAAATGAATTGTTTTGGTTTCTCCTTTTTTTAATTCGATAAGTTCAAAACCTTTTAATTCTTTTACAGGCCTAACAATACTGGCAACAGGATCATTTATATATAATTGAACAACTTCTTTTCCGTCAAAATTTCCGGTATTGGTAACATCAACAGAAACTTCAATTTTTTCTCCTTTTTGGAAAGAAGGTTTTGCAATTTTTAAATTTTTATAAGCGAAAGAAGTATAGCTTAATCCATAACCAAAAGGATATAAAGGTGTTTTCTCCACATCTGAATAATGCGACCAAAAAACATTTTGATCTTTATCTGTAGGTCTTCCGGTATTGTATAAATTATAATAAATAGGGCATTGGCCAACATTTCTTGGGAAAGACATTGGCAGTTTTCCGCTTGGATTATAATCTCCGTATAAAACCTGTGCAACAGCATTTCCGGTTTGTGTTCCTAAATGCCACGCTTCGACAATTGCTGGAATATGCTCTGCAGCCCACGGAATACTTAACGGACGTCCGTTATTTAAAACCAAAACGATATTAGGATTTACTTTGTAAACTTCCTCTAACAATTGCTGTTGATTTCCAGGTAAACCTAATTCAGTTCTGCTTCGTCCTTCACCACTTTGAAAACCAATTTCACCTAAAACGATTACGACAACATCGGCATTTTTTGCAGCTGTTTTTGCCGCTTCAAATCCAGAAAAATCAGTCGTATTCAATTTTACTTCGTCTAAAAAGGATTGCTTATTTACAGCGACATCTGTTCCTTTTTCATACACTAACGAGTTGTCTTTATATTGCTGCATTCCTTCTAAAACAGAAACGGCTGTATTATCATCAGCAGCAATTCTCCAGCTTCCCAGCGGACTATTTTTATCATTTGCCAAAGCGCCGATTAAAGCGATTTTAGCGCCTGATTTTTTCAGAGGCAAAAGATTTTTATCATTCTTCAATAAAACAATTGATTTTTTTGCCATGTCCAAAACGCCGTCATTATTAGATTTGCTGCCAATGTTTGCTTTTTCACGGTCTTCATCACAATATTTATACGGATTGTCAAACAAACCTAATTCAAATTTTACACGAAGAATTCTGCGTACGGCATCGTCAATTACACTTTCTTTAACCAATCCGTTTTTTACTAGTTTAGCCAATTCCGTCACATAAACATTAGATTCCATATCCATATCAGAACCTGCAATGGCTGCTTTTTTAGCAGCATCGGCGGCATTAGCAGCGTAACCGTGTGTAATCATTTCGCCTATAGAAGCCCAGTCAGAAACAACAAAACCTTTAAATCCCCAGGCACCTTTTAAAATATCTCTTTGTAAAAAAACATTTCCCGTTGCAGGAACTCCATTTAGCGTATTAAAGGAATTCATAAAAGTGCGGATTCCCGCATCAACAGTTGCCTTAAAAGGCGGTAACACCGTATTATAAAGCTTTGAATTACTCATATCAACGCTGTTGTATTCTCGTCCGGCTTCTACAAAACCATACGCGGCAAAATGCTTGGCGCAAGCTATAATGGAGTTATTATCGAATTTTTCGCCCTGAAAACCTTTTACTCTTGCCGTTGCAATTTTACTTCCTAAATATGGATCTTCGCCAGCGCCTTCCATAACGCGTCCCCAGCGTGCATCATTGGCAACATCTACATTTGGCGCAAAAGTCCAGTTTAATCCAGATGCCGAAGCTTCAAGCGCAGCCACACGAGCCGAATTTTTAATGGCTTCTAAATCCCAGCTTGCAGATTCTGCGAGCGGAATAGGGCTTAGGGTTTTATAACCATGAATTACATCAAAACCAAATAGTAACGGAATCCCAAGACGGGTTTCTTCAACGGCAATTTTTTGTACGGCTCGAACTTCCTTAACGCCTCGAACGGTTAACATAGAACCAACCCATCCTTTTTTTATATTGTTGTATTTTTCTTCATTAGATCCAGATTCCGGTTTTGGTCCGGTAACATCCCATGAACCGTTGTATTGGTTCATTTGTCCAACTTTTTCTTCTAATGTCATTTCTTTCATCAAAAGTGTAATGCGGTCTTCAATAGGTTTATTAGCATCCATATGTTTTTTGGTTTGAGCATAACTGTTTCCATAAACGATCAGCACTAAAAATGCATATCTTTTAATTTGTTTTTTCATCATTGTGTTTTTGGTTTTATACTAGATAGTTTGAATACAAGGTTGTAAATGTAGTTTTTGCAGTATTAATTAGAATAATAGATTTGAAGCATTATATGATAGAAATGATGTATTTGTATTCTTTTCTGATCAAATAAGCAGTAAAGAGAGCTGTATCAATAACAGATTCTAAAAGTATCACGAGCCATTCTTCGATTAAATATCGGTGTCCCATATTGTCAAGACATTAGGCTATATATCCATTTTTTCAGATTTTTTATTTCTTGAAATTTGCCAGCGTTACCACCAATACATTATACGATACTGTTATGAAGACCAGATCGAGAAGAATATTTATAAAACAAACAGGGCTTGCGCTGGGTGCAGTAATGCTGCCTTTGAGTTTGGTTTCGTTTAAAAAACAATATACTATGAAGGATGTTTCTTTTTTTGATGTTATTATTATCGGGGGAAGTTATGCCGGACTATCTGCAGGGATGGCTTTAGGCAGGGCGCTCAAAAAGGTTTTAATTATTGACAGCGGTTATCCCTGTAATATACAGACGCCGCATTCACATAATTTCCTGACTCAGGATGGTAAAGCGCCAAAAGAGATTGCAACTCTTGGTAAAGATGAAGTCTTAAAATACGAAACTGTGCAGTTTCATGAGGGAGAGGCTGTGATGGCCAGCAAGGTGAGCGGCGGATTTGAAGTCTGTATGCTCTCAGGAATTATATTTAAAGCCAAGAAGCTTATTTTTGCCAGCGGGATTAGGGATATTCAGCCTCAATTGAATGGTTTTTCAGCCTGTTGGGGTAAATCTATAATTCATTGCCCTTTCTGTCATGGATACGAGGTTAAAAACAGACCCACAGGAATTCTTGGAAATGGGGATGCGGGATTTGAATTCGCCAAAATGATTTCGAACTGGACACAGGATCTGATTTTGTTTACCAATGGTCCTTCTACGCTTACACCAATTCAGATGCAAAAATTACAATCATATAATATTAGCATTATTGAAAAGCCAATTGCTTATTTTGAACATAAAGAAGGCTATCTGGAACATATTGTGTTTTCGGATTTAACAGACTATCCTTTGAAAGTTTTATATGCCAAGCTGCCTTTTGTACAGAAAAGTGTACTGCCTTTAGCTCTTGGCTGTGATTTCACGGCTCAGGGACTTATAAAAGTTAATGAATTTCAGAAAACGTCTGTATATGGTATATCTGCATGCGGTGACAGTGCAAATCCGCTTCGATCTGTTTCCAATGCTGTTGCGTCTGGCACGGTAGCAGGAGCTATGATCAATAAAGAACTTACAGATGATACTTTTTAATTAATATCGACTACGATTATGCCAAGTAAAGGTCAGAAACTTGAGAATCCTCACACGGGTGATACTTACGAATTTTTAGAAACGGCTGCCGATACCAATGGGAATTATATCAAGGTGATGGTTACTTTGAAATCAAAGGGAGTCAGGATGCCAGATCATATCCATACCGTGCAGGATGAGTTTTTTGAGGTACTGTCCGGTAAATTGACAGTTATAGACAGGAGAGAGAAAATAATTATTTATCCGGGTGGAGAACGTTTTTTTCCAAAAGACCGTCCGCACAATCATTATAACAATCATCTGGGCAAAGTGATTTTTATCCAGACTGTTTCTCCGGCGCTGGACTTTGATTATTTGCTGGAAACCCTGCACGGGCTCAGCTGTGATGGTAAAATTAGAAAAGGAAAAATTGGTTTTTTGCAGCAGATGGTACTGCTGAAGTACATAGAAAGTAAAAGGGTGCTGGCCGATGTTCCCCTGGGACTTCAGAACGCTCTGGTGAATGCGCTTGCACCCCTTGGGCGTATTTTAGGGTATAGAGCGGTCTATAAAAAGTATTCCGGAATAGAGAAATAAAACCGGCGCCTTTACTTATTGCTGCTTCCTGAAATCAGAAGGTTTCAGGTTAGTGGCATTTTTAAAAAATCGGCTGAAATGCCCTGCATCGCGAAAACCCAGTTCATAAGCTATTTCTTTAATAGAAAGCGTTGTATAGGTAAAAAGCCGTTTGGCTTCCATTATGATTCGGTCCTGAATAATGACTGACGGGGAGCTGTAATTAAATCCATTAAAATTCGGGTAAGCGTTTTGGGTGTTTTGTGAAGCTGACCTGCATAATAACGTACCTGATGCTGGTTTTTAAATTCCTTATCGACCAGAATATTAAACTGTCTTATAAGATCAAATTTTTCTTCCTCATAAATTTTCCCTGCCAGATACTGTTCTTTGGCCAGCCGTGTAGTTAAAATGATAAGTCTTTTGAGGAGCATCTGCAGCATATCGGTCTGAATGGTGTCGATGGTTTGAAATTCTTCAATAAAGAGCTGCTTTAATACATTGAATTTTTCCCGGCAGTCTTCTTTTAGACTTAAGAACTGATTTCCTCTAAAACCAAAAAACAGCACACCAAAACAGCTGATTTCAAAATTGCTGTCCACATTGCAGTAAAAATCTCTTGAATACTGCCAGGCTGTGATCTGCTCCGGTTTTTCAAAACTGTAATCCTGAGCAGAAACCAACGGTATAATACTATAAGGAGGAAACTGATGAAGTTCCCCATTAATTACAATCTGCTGGGACTGTTCCCCATTAAGGGCAATGGTGAGCAATAAGTCTTCATTGAGTCCATTTTTATTGAAATAAGATGGCGTGGATTCCTGATGTGTAAAAATCAGTTTGGCTTTGGTTTTTGGACAATGGTGTATAAGCTGCATATATCAATGGATTATTGGTGCTGCGGCTGCAAAACTATTGATAATCTGTTCAAAAAAATGAAATTGGGAAAATTCGTCAAGTCTTTGAGAAATATGTCCCACTCTTTTTGCAGAATCCCTATTTAGATTTGCATGCATTAAAAGTTAAACCCTAAATTATTACTAATGAAAAAACTGCCATTTTCCTTTATCAGGACTTCTTTTTTTGTCCGGCCTGTGATGATAAAAATTCCATTGGGACCACCGCCCCTTGATGATCTGCTGCCGAAGTTTTTTGTAAACCCAAAAGGCCCTTAAAATTACAATGAAAAATTCAGAATTTATCTTTAAAAAATCTAAAAAAATACCTGTATGAAAACAACCTTTAAAATCTCTTTATTTTCTTTTCGTTTTTTAGTCGCAGCCTTTGTCAGTGTTTTGTTTGCTGTGGCCTGCAGCAGTGAACCTTCTGATGTCGAAACGGATCCAAAGGAAGAAGTTACAACCCCGGCCGAGCCAGTAAACAATCCAGCTGCTGATCCGCTGGCGTGCAGAAAGAAGCCAAGCCAGATTATCTACGGTCTTCATAAAATCGATGTGAAGTACAATGATAAGGATCAGGTGGTTGAATTTACAACCAATATGGTCAATGACAGAAAACTTTCTGATCCGCCGATTAAGACAGTTTATACTGTTAGCTATAATGCACAGGGCAAGCCCGAGAAAGTAAACAATTCAACTGCAGACAAGGCTGATGGCTATTATGTTTTGGAATACAATACTAAGGATCAGTTAAGCAAACAATCAGAGTATGATGCAGAGGGTAAACTGGTGTATTACACCAACGCGGAGTATGACGCCGCTGGTCTACTAAGCAAGATTACCACTTTTAAACAAGGCAATGATAATGGTATGCATTTGAGTAATATTTATGAATTCAATGATGGCAATCTGATTAAAAAGACAACCAAGAATTTGTTTGACAATGATTCCAAGGAATACTACAACGCAGATTACAAGTATACCTATGAGGATAAAGAAATGAAAGTAAAGCCAATTTTTGACGGCCCTTTAGGACTGCGTATTTTGGCCAATATTGCGCAGAGTCCTACGCTGCAGTACCAGTCTGTGGATTACATTGCACAGTATTTTCAGGTGCATGAAGCAAGTGCCAGCAAAAATATGCTTAAAAATATTGAAATTATTGCCCACCGTTACGGAACACGTGATACAATGAACATTGATTATTCTTACGAGTATGACGCCGATGGGTTTCCTACGTTTGAAAAAGCAGTATTAAAAAACATTACAAGACGGAAGTCCAATGGTTTGTTTGGTGCTGAGATCATTACCACAACACCTCATAACCAAACTGTGAAATTAAGTATTGAATACAAATGTAAGTAAGTAAACCATCTTCCAAGTAAAAGCTCCTG
This sequence comes from Flavobacterium panici, assembly GCF_903819335.1. GTDB lineage: Bacteria > Bacteroidota > Bacteroidia > Flavobacteriales > Flavobacteriaceae > Flavobacterium > Flavobacterium panici. Next base: position 116,670 of record NZ_CAIJDE010000048.1, read on the forward strand.
CTGTGTCAGGAGCTTTTTTTGTCTTTTTTTTATGGGTTTGGAAAGTTTTTTATGCTTTAAGGACTTTTCAAAGATTATTGTAAAATAGATAATTTACCTCTATCTTATATTTTAAATGTGTTTTACTTCGTTTTTCAAAAAAGTAATATTTTTTTAATGTTTTATTCTTTTCTTAAAATTTATAGCAAATCATTTTACATTTAATAATCATCTTACTTCTTACAAATACTTTTTTTAAATAAAACTTAGTATTGTGGCCATAAAATTTAATTAATATTTTTTTTACAGCTATTTTTTTTGATATTATCAATATAAATATTACACAACCGATTGTGTTGTGTTTGTTTTTTGTTATATTTGTTTCAAATACACTTATTGAATAAGTTGATATTTGACTTCATTTAAATCAATTTTAGGATTAACATTTTATCATAAATCGCTGAAGAGCGGTTATTAAAATTCGGGCACTATTTAAACTTATACAGCAAATTTAATTATAGTAATGAGTGTTAATCTTACAGTTACCTTATACTGGCTTTAGGTTTGTTAGTTGAAGCCGGGAGGCATTCTCCCGGCTTTTAATATTTTCTAATAAATAAAGAGTATATAAAATGATTAAAAGGAATATCTTTTTTTTGACAGCAGTACTATTTTTATGTTTTTTTGAAGGAACAGCTCAAAGCACGAATCTGAAAAAAACACAGGCTAAAAAAACCGCTGTTTTTTCTAATGTTAGTTATATTGGTGACGATCAGGTTTATAATGACAATCCATTAAAATCAGATGAATTTTATACACCAATTTTACAAGGCTGTTATCCTGATCCTGCCATTACAAAAAAAGGCGAAGATTATTATATGGTCTGTTCTTCATTCGCCATGTTTCCCGGTGTACCCATTTTTCATTCTAAAGATTTAGTAAACTGGACAGATTTGGGCGGTATTTTAAATAATGTTGCAGAGTTTAATCCGCATAATACCGGAATCAGCGAAGGCGTTTATGCTCCCGGAATTACTTATAATCCGCATAATGATACCTTCTATATGATTGTGACCGCATTTTCCGGCGGACTGGGAAATATTATTGTGAAGACAATAGATCCTGTGAAAGGCTGGGGAAGTCCTATAAAATTAGACTTTGGCGGTATCGATCCTTCCATCTTTTTTGATGATAACGGCAAAGGTTATATTGTTCATAATGATGCGCCGGATAAAGGAAAAGAATTGTATGAAGGACATCGTGTTATAAAAGTTTGGGAGTACGACCTTAATACAGATAAAGTAATTCCCGGAACCGATAAAATTATTGTAGACGGAGGAGTAGATCTTTCTAAAAAACCAATCTGGATTGAAGCGCCGCATTTATACAAAAAGAACGGAAAATATTATTTAATGTGTGCCGAAGGAGGAACAGGAGACAACCACAGCGAAGTTATTTTTATAAGTGATACTCCGAAAGGGCCTTTCAAACCGTCATCAAATAATCCGATACTTACGCAGCGTTATTTTCCAAATGACAGAACTAATAAAGTAGACTGGACGGGTCATGCTGATTTAATTCAAGGTCCGAATAATAAATATTATGGCGTTTTTTTAGGCATTCGCCCAAATAATCAAAACAGGGTAAATACAGGGAGAGAAACTTTTATACTGCCTGTAAACTGGTCGGGCGATTTTCCTGTTTTTGAAAACGGATTAATTCCAATGCAGCCAAAATTAAAAATGCCGACAGGAGTTACAAATAAAACAGGAAAAGATGGTTTTTTTCCTAACGGAAATTTCACGTTTACCGAAAACTTTACTTCAAAAAAATTAGATTACAGATGGATTGGATTAAGGGGGCCGCGCGAAAATTTTATTTTACAGACTAAAAAAGGCTTGGAAATAACGCCTTTTGAAGTAAACATTAAAGAAGTAAAACCCACTTCGACACTTTTTTACAGACAGCAGCACAACATATTTTCATTTACTGCCACGGTAGATTACAAACCAGAGTCAGAAAAGGATTTAGCCGGTATTGTTTGTCTTCAGAATGAGCGTTCTAATTATGTATTTGGAATCACAAAAAAAGGAAATGATACTTTTATTTTATTAGAAAGAACAGAAAAAGGACAATCAAAAATTATAGCAAGTGCTAAAATCAAAATAACAAATTCATTACGTCTGCAGGTAAAAGCCAAAGGAGACCGCTATGAATTTAGTTATGCTGCCAACGGCGTTGATTTTGAAAACTTAGGCGGAGCAGTTTCGGGAGATATTCTTTCAACCAATATCGCCGGAGGTTTTACCGGAGCATTGATCGGTTTATATGCTACGGCTGTCAATGATGCGCATCCGGAATAGTTGTTCATTTTTAAATCTTCAAACCAAAAACAAATTTGTAAATAATGAAATCAATAAGCAGGTTTTTAAAATTCGTAATTCTTTTTTTAATAGTCCAAAAAGGATATTCTCAAGATTCAGATTTTCATATTTATTTGAGTTTAGGACAATCCAATATGGAAGGTTACGCTAAAATTGAACCGCAGGATAAAGTTAATGTTAATCCGCGTTTTCAGGTTTTAGCTGCAGTCGACTGTCCTGAAATGGGACGTGAAATGGGAAAATGGTATACAGCAGTTCCGCCTTTGTGCAGATGTACAACCGGACTTACTCCAATAGACTATTTTGGAAGAACGATGATATCTAATCTTCCTGAGAAAATAAAAGTTGGCGTTATAAATGTTGCTGTTGGAGGCTGTAAAATAGAACTTTTTGATAAAGATAATTTTGAAACGTATGTTGCAGGTTCTCCGGATTGGCTAAAAAACATTGTAAAAGAATACGACGGAAATCCATATGCAAGATTAGTAGCAATGGCAAAAATTGCGCAGCAAAAAGGCGTTATAAAAGGTATTTTACTGCATCAGGGAGAATCGAATACAGGCGATACGCTTTGGCCTCAAAAAGTAAAAATTGTATACGATAATTTAATAAAAGACTTAAATCTCGATCCTAAAAAAGTGCCGTTACTTTCTGGAGAAACCGTAAATGAAGACCAGAACGGTAAATGCGGCAGTATGAATGCAATAATTGCAAAACTGCCTCAGGTTATACCAAATTCCTATGTTATTTCTTCAAAAGGATGTAAAGCTGAACCTGATTTTCTACACTTTAATGCCGATGGTTACAGAGAATTGGGCAGACGTTACGCTGAAAAAATGTTATCATTATCCGGTTATGCATTATCTAATGGAAAAGAGTCTTTTATAGTTCAGGCTCCACTTGGATTTGATGTGGCTGACCCAAATGCAAAACAAGGAAAAATCGAGACTGTAACTTACGAATCTAAAACGGTAGGCTCCGTTAGAAAAGCTACAATCTATACACCACCGGGATTCAATAAAAAGAAAAAATATCCTGTTTTATACCTTTTACACGGAATAGGAGGCGATGAAAAAGAATGGCTGAACGGAGGAAATCCGCAGGTTATATTAGATAATCTTTATGCGGCAGGAAAAATAGAACCTATGATTGTTGTGATGCCAAACGGTAGGGCAATGAAAGATGACAGCGCTACAGGAAATATAATGGACCCGGAAAAGGTAAAAGCTTTCAGCGTTTTTGAACAGGATCTTTTAAAGGATTTAATTCCATTTATTGAAAAAAAATATCCGGTTTTAAAAGACAGAGAACATCGTGCAATCGCTGGTTTATCTATGGGAGGCGGACAATCTTTGAATTTCGGATTAGGGAATTTAGATAAGTTTGCCTGGGTAGGAGCATTTTCGGCAGCGCCAAATACAAAGCTGCCACAAGAATTACTGCCTAACCCCGAAGAAGCAAAAAAGAAACTCAAACTGCTTTGGATTTCATGCGGCGATAAGGACTGGCTTATAGAAAACAGCTCACGTACACACGATTACTTATTCAAAAATAATGTGCCTCATATTTACTATATCGAACCGGGTGTGCATGATTTTAAAGTATGGAAAAATGGCTTATACATGTTTTCACAGTTTTTATTTAAACCAGTCGATCAGTCAAAATTTGCAGCATATACCATTTTAGGCAATCCTGCCCAGACTAATATCCGTAAAGCTGAATATCCTCAAATATTACCGGATAACAGGGTTATTTTTAAAATCAAAGCCCCGGAAGCCTCAAGATTACAAATTGATTTAGGCAAAAAATACGATATGGTAAGGGATTCAGAAGGATTTTGGACTGTAACAACTAATGTCATAAATCCGGGATTTAATTACTATTCGTTACTTATTGATGGTGTCGCTGTGGCTGATCCGGCAAGTCAATCATTTTATGGTATGGGACGTATGGCAAGCGGTATTGAAATTCCCAATAAAGAAGGGGATTTTTATACCTTAAAAAATGTTCTGCATGGAGAGGTAAGAATCAAACAGTACTTTTCAAAAGTAACCAATTCGTGGCGTGAGATGTATGTTTACACACCGCCCGGTTATGAAAATGCCAGCGAAAAATATCCGGTTTTATATTTATTGCACGGAGGAGGTGAAGATCAGACAGGATGGGCTTCTCAAGGTAAAGCGAATTTAATTTTAGACAATTTAATAGCCGAAAATAAAGCAAAACCAATGCTGATTGTAATGCTTGACGGAAATGTAGCAGGAAGTGCAGGCTTCAATGAAAATGCACTTAAAGCTTTTGAAAATGAATTAAAAACAGAGGCAATACCTTTTGTAGAAAGTAATTTTAAAGCAGCAAAAGATCCTAAAAACAGAGCGCTGGCCGGTTTATCGATGGGAGGATTGCAGACACTTTATGCAGGGATTAAAAATTCAGATATGTTTTCCAGTATTGGTGTGTTTAGTTCAGGATGGTGGGCCAATAATACAGCTTTATCAGAACCTCAATATGAATTTATGAAAAACAATGCAGCAACAATTAATTCAAATATTAGAGAATTATGGATTTCAATGGGCGGTAAAGAAGATATCGCTTATGAAAATTGTAAAATAATGATGAAGAAATTCGACGAGATGGGAGTTAAATATAAATACAGTGAATATCCGGGCGGGCATACCTGGCCGGTATGGAGACACGATTTATTTCAGTTTGCCCCATTGTTATTCAATTGAAATCTTTTTTTAAGATAACCAGCGTCCGAAAGTAATAGGAAAGTGTAAAGGTTTTTAATTCAGTTAGAAAGAAGATGAAAAAATATTTAAGTGTCATATTACTGTTTTTTGGAATTTCATTAGCTGCACAAAAAGCACAGAACCCTGTAATTTTTGCAGATGTTCCTGATTTGTCCATCATTAGAATTGGCAGTGATTATTTTATGAGCAGTACGACGATGCACATGAGCCCGGGCGTTCCAATTATGAAATCAAAAGATTTAATTAACTGGAAAATAATAAATTATGCTTCTAATACTTTAGGAAATACAGACGAACTAAATCTGGATAATGACAAAAACAACTATGGTCGAGGCTCTTGGGCAAGTAATATTAGATTTCACAACAATACATTTTATGTAACCACTTTTGCCCAGACTACCGGAAAGACTTATATATACACGACAAAAGATATCGAAAAAGGACCTTGGAAAGAAATTAGTTTTAGTCCGGCATATCACGATCACAGTATTTTGTTTGATGATGATGCCAGCGTTTATATGGTCTATGGAAATGGTAAACTTTTTATCAAAGAACTAAAGTCAGATTTATCAGGAATAAAAGAAAACGGGTTAAATCAGGTTTTAATCGAAAATGCCAGCAGTCCGGCAGGAAATGCTATTATGCTTGGCGCAGAAGGTTCTCAATTGTATAAAATAAAAGGTAAATATTATCTATTTAATATTGTCTGGCCAAAAAACGGAATGCGCACAGTGCTTATTCACAGAGCCGATAAAATTACGGGACCATGGGAAGGGAAGATTGGCTTGCAGGATTTAGGAGTCGCACAAGGAGGTTTAATTGATACTCCAGACGGAAAATGGTTTTCGTACTTATTTAGAGACTACGGAGGCGTAGGACGTATTCCGTATTTTGTTCCGGTTAAATGGGAAGACGGCTGGCCAGTTTTGGGCGAAAATAATAAAGTGCCCCAATATTTAGATTTACCTGAAAGTAAAGGATTAATTCCGGGAATTGTGAATTCAGATGATTTTAATCGAAAAAAAGGAGACAACGATTTGCCCTTAGTCTGGCAATGGAACCACAATCCAGATAATTCATTTTGGTCAGTTAAAGAAAGAAAAGGTTATTTAAGATTAAAAACAGCTTCGATAACAAACACTTTTACCCAGGCTAAAAATACGCTCACACAAAGAACGTTTGGGCCAGAATGTTCAGGAATAACTCTGCTGGAAGTTTTTAAAATGAAAGAAGGTGATTTTGCAGGGCTTTCTTTACTTCAAAAAGATTTTGGTCTGGTTGGCATAAAAGCCGAAAATGGATCAAAAAGAATTGTCATGGTTGAAACCATAGATGGCATTTCAAAAGAAATTCAAAGCGTTCCCTTCACCGGAAATAAAATCTATTTTAAAGCAGCATGCAATTTTAAAGACAAAGCAGATTTGGGCCGGTTTTACTATAGTCTGGATGGAAAAGAATGGATTGGTATAGGAAACGTAATAAAACTGCCCTATACGCTTCCTCATTTTATGGGCTATCGATTTGGTCTTTTTAATTATGCAGAGAAAGATTTAGGAGGTTATGTTGATTTTGATTATTTCCATCTTGACAATAAAAATTAAATGATAAACGAAGAGTAAAATCTTTAATCAAAAAAAAAACATGAAAAATAATTATCTATATCTTTTAAGTTTACTATGCTTTTTCAATTTAAACGCACAGCAGTATCCCTATAAAGATCCGTCGCTTAGTTCTAAAAAGCGTGCAGAAGATTTAATTTCCCGATTAACGCTCGAAGAAAAAGCAACATTAATGTGTGATCAGAGCGATGCTATACCAAGACTGGGAATCAAAAAGTTTAACTGGTGGAGTGAAGCTTTGCACGGTTATGCTAATAATGACAATGTCACTGTTTTTCCAGAACCTATAGGAATGGCGGCTTCATTTGACGATCAATTGGTTTTTCGTGTATTTGATGCCGTTTCAGATGAAGGCCGTGCAAAATACAATCAATGGATACAAAACGGAAATGAAAACAAACGCTTTTTAAGCCTTTCGGTATGGACGCCCAATGTCAATATTTTCAGAGACCCACGCTGGGGACGCGGACAGGAAACCTATGGAGAAGATCCGTATCTTACTTCAAGAATGGGAGTTTCGGTTGTAAAAGGGCTTCAGGGACCAGCAGATGCAAAATACCGAAAGCTTTTGGCTTGCGCGAAACATTTTGCCGTTCATTCCGGCCCTGAATGGAGCAGACATGAATTGAACCTGAATAATGTAAACCCACGTGAATTATACGAAACCTATCTGCCTGCATTTAAAGCGTTGGTACAGGAAGCTGATGTTCGACAAGTAATGTGTGCCTATCAGCGTTTAGACGACGAACCTTGCTGCAGTAATACAAGACTTTTACAGCAAATTCTTCGCGACGATTGGGGATTTCAATATCTGGTAGTTTCAGATTGCGGCGCAGTTACAGATTTTTATACCACCCATAAAGTTTCATCAGATGATGTGCACGCCGCATCAAAAGCTGTATTGGCAGGAACTGATGTTGAATGTGTTTGGGATAAATACTCTTTTAAAAAATTATCCGAAGCCGTTGAAAAAGATTTAATTAAAGAAGAAGAAATCAATAAAAGTCTGCTTCGTGTTTTAATTGGTCGTTTTGATTTAGGCGAAATGGATGATGACTCGATTGTGCCCTGGACTAAAATTCCGGCAACGGTGCTTAACAGTAAAGAACATCAGCAGTTAGCTTTGGAAATGGCGCAAAAATCAATGACGCTTTTACAAAATAAAAACAATATTCTTCCTTTAGCTAAAGCTATAAATAAAGTAGCCGTTATTGGGCCAAATGCAGATAATGAACCTATGTTGTGGGGAAATTATAACGGAACACCCAATAAAACTATTACGATTAAAAACGGAATTGAAACAAAACTCACTGCAAATAAAGTCCTATATGATAAATCTTGTGATTTAGTCGAAGATAAAGTAACAGACACTTATTTTGATCAATTTTCATTTGAAGGAAAAAAAGGAATGAAAGCCACTTATTGGAACAATTCCAATAGAGAAGGGAATAGTGTTGTTTCGCAGCAAATTTTAAATCCTATAAAAATGACCACTGCAGGTCAGCATGAATTTGCTTCGGGAGTTAAACTAGAAGGATTTTCGGCAAAATACGAAACCGAATTTACAGCTAAAGAAACTGAAAATCTTGTTTTTAAAACCGGAGCAACAGGAGCTTTTGAATTATTTGTAGATGGAAAATCGATAGCTAAATATACAAACTGGCGAACTGTTCCAGGCAAAATTCCGTTTGCAGTTGAAGCGGGAAAAAAATATAAAATCGAAATTCTTTTTGCCCAGTTAAACGATTGGCAGGCGAATTTAGAATTTGATTTTGGAAAAGAGTTTGATATCGATTTTCAAGGTTTAATTCAAAAACTAAAAGGTATTGATACCGTGATTTTTGCAGGCGGACTTTCGACTTTACTGGAAGGAGAAGAAATGCCTGTTTCTTTTCCCGGTTTTAAAGGCGGCGACCGCACCAATATTGAACTTCCTGCCGTACAGAGAAAATGTTTAAAAGAATTGAAAGCAGCTGGTAAAAAAGTAATTTTTGTAAACTGTTCAGGATCTGCCATTGCTTTAACGCCTGAGACAGAAAGCTGCGATGCAATTCTGCAAGCTTGGTATCCGGGAGAATCGGGAGGTCAGGCTGTCGCCGATGTTCTTTTTGGAGATTATAATCCAGCGGGAAAACTCCCAGTTTCATTTTATAAAAATTCAGATAAATTAGGCGGCTTTGAAGATTATTCTCTTAAAGGGCGTACGTATCGTTATACGACAGATGTTTTGTTTCCGTTTGGTTTTGGCTTAAGCTATTCTAAATTCGATATACAGGCAGGAAATCTAAGTAAGAACAAGATAAAATCTAATGAAGAAACGCAGCTAAAATTTTCAATAAAAAACACCAGTAAACGTGACGGAACAGAAATTGTTCAGGTTTATGTTCGAAAATTAAATGACGCAGACGGACCGTTAAAAACATTAAAAGCTTTTAAACGAATGGAGTTAAAAGCAGGCGAAAAGCAAAATGTAACGATCAATTTACCGGCTTCTTCATTTGAGTTTTATGATACTAAAACCAGAGCAATGAATATCACTTCTGGAGAATACGAAGTTTATTATGGCAGTAGTTCTGATGCTAAAGATTTAAAAATGGTAAAATTGGTCGTTCAATAAACGAAACTCAATAAAAAAGTAATTAATCTAAACTGAGCTATGAGTTTTAAATATGTTATATGTTTATGTCTATTTAGTTTTTTAAACTTAAATGCACAATCGGTCGTAAAAAGCCCCGACGGAAAACTTAAAGTTTCTCTTTTTGTTTCTAACGGTCAGCCCTTTTACAGCCTTTCTTATAATGAAAAGACGTTTTTAGAAAAGTCACCGCTTGGTTTAAAAACTAATGTTGGGGATTTTACAACAGGATTAGTTTTAAAAACAGATCCAGTTCAAAATAAAATTGACGAAAAATACCAGCTTCCCAATATCAAAAACAGTAATGTGCATTATGAAGCGAATGAAGCTTTATTTTCTTTTACTAAAGAAAATAAAGCAGCGATCGATATTGTATTTAGGGTGAGCAATAACAATGCAGCTTTCAAATATAAAATATATCCGCAAAATGAAAGTCGTTCCTGCGTCATACAGGAAGAAGCTTCAGGTTTTCTTCTGCCGGAAGGCACAACAACATTTCTTTGTCCGCAAAGTAAACCAATGACCGGATTTGCCAGAACGATGCCTAGTTATGAAATGTCATATGCGTTAGATGATTCTATGGAAAAAAACGGAATTGGCGAAGGCTACACATTTCCATGTCTTTTTAAAGTCAACAATAACGGCTGGGTTTTACTATCAGAAACAGGCGTTGACAGCGGATATTGCGCCAGCAGATTAATAGGACATGAAAAAGGATTATACAGCATTGGTTTTCCAATGACGGGAGAAAATAACGGAAACGGAACAACTTCGCCAGGCATACCGCTTGTGGGTGAAACGCCGTGGAGAACTATTACAGTTGGCGAAACTCTGGGCCCGATTGTAGAAACAACAATCCCTTTTGATTTGGTTAAACCAAAATACGAAGCCTCAAAAGAGTACCGATATACCAAAGGTTCATGGAGCTGGATTATGAAAATGGATGATAACACTACTTTTCCGGTACAAAAAGAATATATCGATTTTAGTGCAGTAATGGGATATCAGACTATTTTAGTTGATGCGCTTTGGGACACTCAAATCGGAAAAGATAAAATTGCAGAACTGTCGAGATATGGTGCTGAAAAAGGTGTTGGTTTATACTTATGGTACAATTCAAATGGGTATTGGAACGATGCGCCGCAAGGACCAAGAGGAATGATGGATAATAGTATTATTCGTCGTAAGGAAATGGCGTGGTTAAAAAGCATCGATGTAAAAGGCATTAAAGTAGATTTCTTTGGAGGAGACAAACAAGTCACCATGAAGTTATACGAAGATATTTTAAAAGATGCTAATGATTTTGGTTTGATGGTTATTTTTCACGGCTGTACCTTACCGAGAGGCTGGGAACGGATGTATCCCAATTATGCCTCAAGCGAAGCAGTTTTAGCGAGCGAAAACCTGCATTTTGGACAAGCAAGCTGCGACAATGAAGCAATTAATGCCGCTACACATACTTTTATTCGAAATACTGTAGGAAGTATGGATTTTGGCGGAAGCGCCTTAAACAAATTTTACAATAGTGAAAACACGCCCAACAAAGGATCAAAACGAATTACTTCAGATGTATTTGCTTTAGCGACGGCTGTACTTTTTCAAAGTGGCGTACAGCATTTTGCATTGGCACCAAACAATTTAAATGATGCTCCGGTCTGGGCCGTAAATTTTATGAAAGAAGTTCCCACGACTTGGGATGAAGTTCGTTTTTTAGAAGGATATCCGGGCAAATATGTAATCCTGGCCCGACGAAAAGGAACGAAGTGGTACATAGCAGGAGTAAACGCTCAAAAAGAAACATTGAGTTTAAAATTGAAACTCCCAATGATTGTTACCAATGCATTATTAACCTGTTATTTTGATGATGAAAAATTAAACGGAAAAGTAAAAACAATCAAACATAAAAGCAATCAGGAAGTTGAAATAAAGATTCCTTCTAATGGAGGAATGCTGCTGGTGAACTAATAAAAAACAAGCAGTCTTTTGCCTTTTAATCTTAAAAAGAAATAGTCTCAAAATTGTGTTTTATTAAACAATATACATTGAATTTTAATTTAATAATCATTTTATAATGTCTTCAAAAAAATGTTTTAGAGCCATTGCTATTTTGTTTTTTATAATCAACAGCTTGTTTTCTCAAAATACATTTGAAAACTATCAATTTCGTCTGGTAGATAGTGAGACTTCAAAAAGCGGTATTTATACCATTGCGCAGGATCAATTTGGTGTTATGTGGATGGGAACAAATGGAGCAGGTTTATATAAATATGATGGAATAAATTATGTGGGTTACGAGCAGGACTCAAAACGCAGCAATTCTATTAACAGCAATTTAATTTATACGGTTTATGTAGATACGCAAAACCGCTTGTGGGCAGGAACAGATGAAGGATTGTGTCTTTACAACAGGAATTTGGATACTTTTGAGAATATCGATCTTAGGAAACCAAGCCAAAAAGAAACTGTAATTTCGGTAAGAAGCATCATTGAAGACAATAACGGTAATATCTTTTTAGGAACATTTAATAATGGTCTGCTGAAACTAAATGTGAAGTCAAGGAAAATTACAAGCCTTAAACTCGATACTCCAAATGCTGTAAATTATTTGATTCATTGTTTAGTAAAGGATAAAAATGGAACGATTTATTTAGGAACTAATTCGGGTTTAAAAGTAGTTGACCTACTAAAAAATGAAGTAAAAAAGGTAAAAATTACCCAAAATAATGAATTGCTGTCAGGGACCATTATATCTATGTTTTTTGACAGTAAACAAAACTTATGGATTGGTAACGGATACAAAGGTCTGGTTAAAGCCAGTTTGTATTCTAAAGAAAAACAGGCTGTTACTTTTCCTATTACCAGAAAAAGAATTATGTCGATTGTGGGAGCTGATGACAAAACTATCCTTTGCGCAACAGAAAATGACGGTTTAATTGTTGTAAACGAACAAGGTGTTGTTCAAAAAAAATATGAAAACAGTAAATTCAATAATCGCAGTTTAGGTTCTAATTCTGTCTGGTCGTTATATGTAGACAAAGAAAAAAGAATATGGCTGGGATATTATAATAAAGGTTTAGGTGTTTTTGACAGGATAAACAATAAGGTTAAAGGAATTGAAAGTTTAGCCGGAAATCCGCAGTCACTCCAAACCAATTGTGTTACCGGAATTGCCAAAGATCATGAAGGTCAGTTGTGGATTTCTATGGAAGGCGGAGGCGTCGATGTATACAATCCGGAAACCAATAACTTTAAACATATTACAAAATCAGATTCTCAATTTTATTCGGGATTAACGAATAATAACATTACTAAAGTTTTTATAGATAAAAAACAAAATGTCTGGCTGGCGAGCTGGAATGAGGGAATCTTTTTTTTGAAGAAAGGAAGCCGAAACTTTATTAATTACAACACAAAAAACACTCCTGATCTTGCCTCAGATAATATTATGAGTATTGGCGAAGATTCGAGAGGCGTAATATGGATAGGAACTTTTGCAAAAGGATTACATTATTTTACTCCTTCAGACGGTCGTTTTCATCATTGCAATTCGAAACCATTTTATGCCAACGGAATGGTGAATTTAGACATTAGAAAAGTAATGGTAGATTCAGATGATGCTGTTTGGGTCGGTTCAACAACAGGTTTATACAAAGTAAGCACAAAGGATTTTGTTACTTTTTCTGTGACTTCTTTACGCGATAAAATGTCAGAAAAGCTTAAAAACCATAAAAGTATCCACACTATTAATACTTTGTATCAGGCGAAAAACAAAGAAATTTGGATTGGCACTGATGGCGCAGGATTATTTAGCTACAATAAAAAAACCGATGCTCTAAAATGGTATATAAATTTTAATGGGCTTCATGAAAAATCAATTTCCTCCATTATAGAATCGAATGACGGACGAATCTGGTTAAGCGGAAAAAAAGGAATCAGCAGACTGGATTTAAAAAGTAAAACAACAGTAAATTACTCGACTTACGACGGTTTGTTTGGAAATGATTTCAACAACAATTCGGTTCTAAAAGATGAAAACGGAATCCTGTATTTTGGAGGCTACGAAGGTTTGAACTATTTTAATCCTGAGAATCTGGTAAAAAGCAAAAAGCAGCTTCCTATTTATTTTACAGATCTGAAACTTTTCAATAAATCAGTAAAGCCGCTCGAAAAAAATTCACCGTTAATAAAAGTAATATCAGAAACAAAAAAGATAATTCTTAAACATGATCAGTCCGTTTTTACAATTGATTTTATTGGTATAAATTATTCTTTCCCTGCCAAAAATGAATTTGCTTATTACTTAGAGGGTTTTGAAGATTCATGGAATTATGTGGGCAGTAAAAGCTCTGCAACTTACACCAACTTAGCTCCCGGAAAGTATGTTTTTAAAGTTAAAGCATCTGAAAAAAACGGAGCCTGGAGCCAAAAGCCATTAGAATTAAAAATTGAAATTTTACCTCCGTGGTGGAAAACATCATTTGCTTATCTATTTTATTCGCTGTTAGTACTGGCGGCAATTTATTTCGGAAATCAATATTATCAAAATAGGTTCAAACAGAAACAATTAATACAATTTGAACAGAAAAAAGCAGCTCAGATTGAAAAATTAAATGATAAAAAACTACAGTTCTTTACCAATATTTCCCACGAGTTTAGAACACCGCTTACTTTAATTTTAAATCCTTTAGCAGATATTCTCAAGAACAATACGCAGGAACTTTCAGGCGGTGTTTTGAATAAATTGCAGACAATTCAAAAAAGTTCTGACAGACTTTCAAGATTAATCAACGAACTGATGGATTTTAATCAGCTTCAGTTTAATAAAATGCCGCTCAAAGTGCAGCAATTAGAGGTAGTGGGTTTTACAAAAGAAATTGTAAGCTATTTTGATGAAGAAGCGCAAAGCCGCGGAATTGAGCTGCAATTTCAATCAGATAAAAAAGCATTAAACGATTGGGTAGATCCTAAAATGTTTGAAAAAATTATTTTTAATGTAATTTCAAATGCTTTTAAGGTTACTCCGGATAACGGAAAAATAGCAGTAAAAGTAGTAATTGACGAGGAGTTAATTTATTTTCCATTATTACAGCCTGCTTACAGTAATCCTTCTTTTTCGATTATTATTAAAGATACCGGTGCGGGATTGGATAAAAAAGATATTAAGCGAATTTTTGACCGTTTTTATCAGGTAAACAATTTAAATAAAGCGTATTACGGAAGCACAGGAATAGGTTTGGAAGTAGTTCGCGGATTTGTAGAACTGCACAAAGGAGTTATTGAAGTAGAAAGTGCATTGGGAGCCGGAACCACTTTTAAATTAATATTTCCGATTGGAAAAGATTTCTTCAATGAAAATGAAATACTGCAGGAAGAATTTAAAAAGGAGAAAAAAATAAGTTTCACACCACCCATCGAAAAAGAAACCGTTCAATCACCAGATGATCAGGAACAAAAAGATCGTGTTTATACCATTTTGATTGTGGAAGATAATGTAGAATTACGGAATTATTTAAAAAATGAGCTCAAGAAAGAGTATAAAGTAATCACGGCAGAAAACGGTCAGATTGGTTTAGAAGCAGCTTTGCAAAAACAGCCTGATTTGATTTTGACCGATGTAATTATGCCTGTTATGAATGGTTTAGAATTGTGCAAAAACATTAAAGCCGATTTAAAAACCAGTCATATTCCGTTAATGATGTTATCTGCAAAAGCACTGGTCAAAGATAAATTAGAAGGAATAGATTCCGGTGCCGATATGTATTTAAGCAAACCATTTGACATGGATATTTTAAGGTCCAGTTTAGTGCAGCTGCTTAAAAGCAGGCAGATTATGTTTAATAAATTCTATAACGGGATTACTCCAAAAGCAAAAGAAAAAACGACCACACTGGATAATGAATTCATAAAAAGTGTACTGAATTACATTAATGAAAACATCAATGAATATGAATTGAGTGTTGAGGTTCTGGCATCAAAAGTATTTTTAAGCAGAAGCCAGTTGTATCGAAAAATTAAAACCTTAACCGGTGTTTCGGTAAATGAATTTATACGAAATGTTCGTTTAGAAAAAGCCAAAGAATTGATAGAACTGGGCAATGACAATATAACTGAAATTAGTATTAAAACGGGTTTTAGTTCTCCTTCTTATTTTACAAAATGTTATAAAGAAAAATACGGGCAGCTGCCTACGCACAGCAAATAATTTATTGATTTTGAATTCCACTTAAAGACGGTTTATACCGTCTTTTTTTTGTTTTAATAATTAAAAATCAAAGTAATAAACAGTAAAAGTCATTTTTAGAAATTATGAAATAATTGTAATTAAAGCCTTTTTTATTTCATGCTTAAAAAAGGAATAACATAATTATTAAAATCCTATTTCTGTTTTATTCGATAAATCGCTCAAAAACCGTCAATATGGCTGTTTCTGTAGTTTTCATGCTACAAAATTGATAGTTTTTGCATCATTTTTAATAGACAAAATTTAGGCTAACCTTATATTTTTGGATGTAAGAAAAATTAAATAACCCAGGAAAACAAGTATTAACCTTTTTAAAAATTACAGTATGAATTGAAAACCAAATTATGTATTGAATCCTTATTTGTATTAAAATTTAAGAGCTATAAAAACCACTTTTAAGTTTTAGAATAAGCATTACAATAACTAAAACTTTACAACCAAATAACTATTTAAACTAATCAAAAAACCAATTGAAATGATGTTAAAATTGAAATATGCAATAATCACATTGCTGATAATCAGCAGTCATAATATGATGGCACAGTCAAAGACCATACAAGGGGTAGTTACAGATCCCTCGGGGTTTCCTTTACCGGGTGCCGGTGTTAACGTAGAAGGCTCACAAAACAGTGCCGCTACAGATTTTGACGGGAAGTATACTTTAAAAGGTGTGAACCCTACAGACAAAATTACATTTTCGTTTGTTGGCCTAATTTCACAAACGATCACTGTAGGTACCAGAAATACTATTGATGTTACCTTAGCTTTATCCACACAAAGCTTAAATGAAGTTATTGTAGGTTACGGAACTCAAAAGAGAACCAAGGTAACCGGAGCAATTTCAACAGTAGGTTCAAAAGATATTGCCGCAGTGCCAATTACAAATGCAGAGTCAGCTTTACAAGGGAGAGCCGCGGGTGTTACAGTTGTAAATGGTGCTCCGGGTTCTAATCCTACGGTTACCATTCGTGGTTTGGCTACAATGGGAAATAGTGCTCCTTTATATGTAATTGACGGAGTTTTAACCAGTAACTTATCTGGACTGAGCCCTAATGATATTGAATCGATGTCTGTTTTAAAAGATGCTTCAACAACAGCTTTATACGGTTCAAAAGCTTTTAACGGAGTAATTATGGTTACTACTAAAAAAGGTAAAAAAGGACCTGGGCAGTTGAATTTTAGCACTTATGCGGGTTTTCAGACTATTACAAAAAGATATGATGTTTTAAATACGCAGCAATATCTGCAGTATGCTAAAGATTTAGGAAGTGATTTAACAGCAAGAGCTGCTGAATTTGGCAATACCAATACCAACTGGCAGGATCAGATTTTTCAAAGCGGTGTAATGCAGGATTATAATTTGAGTTTTTCAAATGGTACTGAAACTTCTACAGCACGTTATTCTGCGGAATATTTGAAACAGGAAGGAGCTGTTATCAATACTGGTTTTGAGCGTTATTCGTTTAGAGCAAATAATACACAGGATATTGGCAGACTTAAGGTAGGAAGCAATATGGGAATATCTTTTAGTAAAATCAATCCCGAGCGTAACTCAGGAGGAAGAACATTATTAGAACATGCTATTAAAATGGCACCTTATTTACCGGTTTACAATGGAGCAAATTTAGGAGGCTATCAAGGCCCAAGCGCAATTGATGGTAATGATGCCGAAAATCCTGTTCGTGTAGCTAATTTAGGATATCAAAAAATCAATAATTTATCTATAATAGGAAATATCTACGCTGAATTAGAAATTTACAAAGGCCTGAAATTTAAATCACAAGTTTCATTAGATTACTTTACAAGCAAGGATCATACCTTTATTCCTAGTTTTAATGATGGTTCCTATCATAAACAAGCATTTTCAACAACCAATGAAACAAATACCCAAGGTCAAAATATTGTTTTTGATAATAGTTTAACTTATAAAACTACTATCGCTGCAAAGCATAATATTGAGGTATTAGGAGTTATCACTAAAATTGACGGAAAAGGGCAGAATTTAGCAGCAGGAAGCCGTTACTATATTTCAAACGAAATTGATCAGCTGAGATACAATGAAGGAAGTTTGAGTTCAGGAAATTTTGAAGAAAAAAATATTGGATATATCGCCCGTATCAATTACGATTACGATGATAAATATATACTTGCAGTTTCAGGACGTAGAGATGCTTCATCTCGTTTTGGAGCAAATAACCGCTGGGGTAATTTTTACTCATTTGCTTTGGGCTGGAATATAGCCAAAGAAAGTTTTATGGCAGATTCTGTTTTTAGTACACTAAAACTCAGAGCAAGTACAGGAACAACAGGAAATGACAGAATAGACAATTATCAATATGCAGCGACATTACTTGCTGATTATAATTATCCAATTAACGGAGGAAATGCACCAGGTGTTTCTCTTGGAGTTGCTTCTAATCCTGACTTGAAATGGGAGTCTAAAAAAGATAGAAACATAGGTTTAGATTTTGGTTTGTTTGACGAAAAATTTACAGGATCTTTTGAATATTTTAATAATAAAAGCAGTGATATTCTTTTTGCAGTTCCGTTAGCGGCCTCTGTAGGATCTGCCGGCGGTGGAACTCAAATTCAAAATATTGCCGATGTGAAGGTATCAGGATATGAAATTTCATTAGGCTACAATGACAGAAAAGGAGATTTTACATGGTCTGCCGTAGCTAATTTAGGAACAAGTAAAAACGAAGTAACAAGTTTAGCGCCGGGAGTAACCAGTGTGTTAGGCGGTCCAACTGCAAGAGCAGGTTTGGAAAACTTTTCAAGACTGGAAGTAGGTCAGCCGTTATTTTACTTTTATGGTTACCAAACAAATGGAATTTATCAAAATCAGGCAGAAGTAGACGCCGTTTTTGGTCCGGGTCAAACTAATATTAAACCGGGAGATATTCGCATTGTGGATCGTGATGGTAATAAAATCATCAACTCAAATGACAAAACTAATATTGGAAATCCATATCCGGATTTTACTTATGGTTTAAACCTTACGGCAGCTTATAAAAATTTTGATTTCAACTGCTTCATAACTGGAGTTCAGGGAAATGATATTTACAATGCCAATAAATTTGATTTAACAGGAATGAATCGCTTGTTCAATGCCAGTACAGAAGTTTTAGACAGAGCAATTGTTGTAAATGGTGTTGTAACCAATCCATCGGCTACTTTGCCAAGGGCGCAGGGAGCAGATATCAACTGGTCTTCGGCTAATCAACGCTATATTGAAGATGGTTCTTATACTAGATTAAAAAATATCACTTTAGGATATACCTTATCTGGAGAAACATTTGACAGCCATTTTTCAAATATTAGATTCTACATAAGTGGTCAAAACCTTATTACGATTACAAATTATTCTGGGTTAGATCCTGAAATTGCACGTGCAGATACTAATGCAAATTCTGCGGGTATCGACTTAGGAAGATATCCACAGCCTAAATCAGTAATTTTTGGACTTGATGTTAAATTTTAATATATAAGATGATGAAAAAAATAAAACATATAGTTGCAGCATTGTTGGGAGTTTTCGCAATAAATTCATGTGACACTTCGGAATTAGAATTAACTAATCCAAACACATTATCTCCCGACACGTTCTTTAAAACCGAAGCGCAGGTAGAATCTGCTGTAAATGCAGCTTATGCAAATTTACAGACAAGAGGATTGTATGCCCGAAATCTTGCTTTTGCCATGGATCTTATGGCGCAGGATGCAGCAGGAAATCCGCAGTTAGAAGGTAATAAAAAACCTTTTCAGGATTTTTCTTTTAATGCAGGAAATGACATTATTCAGTATTACTGGGAATCTTGTTTCTTAGGAATATCCAGAGCTAATTTTGTATTAGATAATGAAGGTAAGATTAATGATTTACCAACTTCAGTTTTATCACAAGCGAAGAAGAATAAATTTTTAGGCGAAGCACATTTTTTAAGAGCTTATTATTATTTTCTTTTAGTGAATCGTTTTGGGGATGTGCCCATTTATAAAACCGGAACTATTACAGGCGCCGCAAGAAGTCCTAAAGCAGAAGCTTTTGATTTGATCAGAGCAGATTTAGAATTTGCCTCTCAAAATTTACTGCCTAGAGGTACAGAAGTTGTAGGTAGAGTGACTAAAGAAGCGGCTTATGCTTATTTAGGGAAAGTATTATTATACGAAAAGAAATACGATCTGGCTTTGGCTGCCCTTAATAACGTTACAGGATTCAGTCTTGAAGATAAAGGCAGTTTTTACAACAACTTCATGGAAGAAACGGAGCATGGTAAAGAATCTGTTTTTGAGATTGAATTTAATGAAAACAACGGAACTGGGAACAAATGGGATGATGCAGGAAACAGCGGCGGAACTGGTTTTGCCGAGTCAACGCTGAGAGGACAGGAATATGGTAATTTAAGCTGGTACAACGTATATCCGCCAGATGCACTTTTAAATTCCTATGAAGCAGGGGATTTACGTTTTGGAGATACTTTTTATGTACCGGGTTCTAAATATTTAAACGGAACACGTACAATGACAGCGCAAAACTTTAATACATCTGCAGGTATTAGAAATGCAGGCTGGAAAAAATACCAGAACTATTATAAAAAAGAAGATGAGGCTACACAATCCAGTATTAACTTTAAAGTTATGCGTTATGCAGATGTACTGCTTATGAAAGCCGAATGTGAAAACCAAAGAGACGGAGGTTCACAAACAGCAGCCATAGCCTTTATAAAACAAGTTAGAGATCGTGCAGGTTTAACAACTAATATTACGCCTACAAAAGAAGCTGTTTTCGCTGCAATTGTTCATGAACGTAAAGTAGAATTTGCAGGAGAACAAAGCCGTTTTGACGATATTATGAGATGGGGAAATGCCAGTACAGAATTAGCAAACACTGGTTTTCAGGCAGGTAAAAATGAATTATGGCCAATCCCTAATAGAGAAACATCTTCTAATCCCAATATAAAACCAAGTGATAATAATCCTGGGTACTAAATGATTAAATTATGTTAGTTTGAGTTAAGTAAGTTAGTATTTTTGATAAACAGTGCACTTGTAATGCACTGTTTATTTTTTTATGCAATGGCGTAATTAATTTTAGATTTCAGATCTAAAGTTTCAAGTTTCAGGTTGAACTGAGGATATTTTAACGCAAAGTTCGCAAAGGTTTTTACGCAAAGGACGCTAAGTTTTTTTGATAAGCTAGGTTTTTATAAAACCAAAGTTCGCAAAGCTTTATGTTGATACATCTTTGCGAACTTTGTGCATTCTAAATGCAATATATTTCAAAAAAACTTAGCGTGCTTTGCGTTAAAAAAATTACGCGCTAAAACAAACAATCCAAACAACACAAAGCTTTGCGAACTTTGCCGTTTTATAAAACCTCGTATATTAAAAAACCTTGCGCCCTTTGCGTTAAAAAAATTATGCGTTAAAACAAGCAATCCCATTAACATAAAGCTTTGCGAACTTTGCATTTTTATAAAAACTTTATATGCAGAAAAATCTTTGTGTGCTTTGCGTTAAATAAAAAGTTTCAGGTTTCATAATCTACAATCCATAATCTACAATCCATAATCTACATTCTAAAATCTACATTCTAAAATCTAAAATCTATACCCTTCTTTCCTTCAAATCTGTTTCAATTTGAATTTCCATTTCTTTATCTATTACATAAAAGCATAACAGAACTGCACTTATAATAAATATAAAGCCCGGATAAATACTTATTGAAAGTTTAATCCCTTCAACAGCAGCCGGAACCTGATTGACTTCTTCGGCTACATAACCATACTTTGATAAAAAAGCGGCACCTAAAGCACTGCCAATACTTATTCCGATTTTTAATCCAAAAATCATAGCCGAAAAAACAGTAGCAGTAGCTCTTCGGTTGTTTTTCCATTCGCTGTAATCAGCCACATCAGCAATCATAGCCCACAATAAAGGAATGGTTACGCCATAAATAAATCCATGCAATAATTGGGTTAAAAAAACCATTGCAATAGCGGTTCTGCTATAAAAATTAAAAAGCAGTAAACTCAAAGCAGATAAGAAAATGAAAGCGATATAAATATTTCTTTTACCAAATGAATCTGCAAGAGATTTTGAAAACAGGATTCCGAATATCATAAAAATAATTCCTCCGCCATTAAAAAGGCTAAAAGCAGAAGTTGGAGCATCTTTAGGCCATTGAAGATCTACAAAATCCATTGCTTTTAAGGAATTATTTACTCTTTCAATAAAAGCTGTAAAACCAATATCATTCAAAAAAAGAGTCAGAGCGGCAGGATCTAAGTAATATTTAAAGTAAAAAACATACATACCGCCCTTTAAAGACAAAGTTATAAATACCAAAATAGTAACTAGTAATATAACCAACCACGGACCATTTTTACACAAATCGATAAAATCCTGCTTCACAGATGATTCCTGGTTTTTTGCAGGAATGATTCTTTCTTTGGTAGTAAAAAAAGTAATCAAAAAACAAATTATCCCAACAAAAGCAAATAGTATCATGGTGTTTTTAAAACCAACTGCTTTATCTCCATTTCCTAAAATTAAAACAAAGGGAAGTAAAAGCGACTGAACTATAAATTGAGCTATCATAACAGCAACAAAGCGATAGGAGGAAAGACTATTTCGTTCTTTCATATCACCTGTTAAAACACCGCTTAAAGCAACATACGGCAAATTGTTTGCTGAATAAAGCAAGACTAAAAAAAAGTAAGTCAGTAATGCATAAGTTGTTTTACCCGTTAATCCAAAATCCGGAGTTAAAAAAGAAAGCACAGCGGCAATTCCAAAAGGCAAAGCAGTCCATAATATCCAAGGCCTGAACTTTCCCCATCGCGTTTGAGTACGATCAGCAATAACGCCCATAATGATATTAAAAAAAGCACCAATAAAACCTCCTGTAAAAATAATAACGCTTGCAGTTCCAGCAGGAATTTTATATACATCTGTGTAAAAGAAAGCTAAAAAAGTCAGCAGAGTCTGAAAAATCAAATTCGCTGCAAAATCACCTAAACCGTAACCTGTTTTTTCTAGTATAGAAAGCTTTTGGGATGTATTACTCATAAATATTTAAGGATTGCTTTTTACAGGTTTATATCCTGTTATATTAATTGCAGATTATTTTTGAGGCGCATTTCTATAAAAAAATAACACTTCATTTTGCTCTATCTGACATGGAATGTTTAATGTAAAAATAGCTTGAAAGTTGAAAAAATGTGTATCATTTTTGAAGCCTATATTAACATATTTGAAGCATGAGTTTGTTTTAAGTAAATCTATTAAATGATGATCATGAACACAACCAGTTGTTTTTTATATTCTATATTATGACATATACTTGATGTTTATGTCTTTTAATTATTGATATTATTTTTACACAACCAGTTGTGTATTTGTTGTTTTTGTGTATATTTAAATTATTATAAAAGACTAACAAATAAACCCAGAAAATATGACTGTATATCAGATTATTACAAATGAATATTTGATTAAAATCCGACTTTTTATTATCTTTTTTGCCTTTATTCCGGCCTTTACCATTAGTCAAAACAAAAACAAGGCAGATAAACCTCAATACCGTAATCTTTTTGCAGCAGCAGGTTATAGTCAAATTGATATTGATAAGAAATTAACGAAAGCTTATTATGATGTTTTTGAAGGGCCAAATAAAGTATATTTTGAAGAAGGAGATTCGTTAGGATATGTTTCTGATGTAAAAAATAAAGATGCCCGTACCGAAGGGATGTCATACGGAATGATGGTTGCTGTTCAGCTCAACAAAAAAGAAGTTTTTGATCGTCTCTGGCGCTGGTCTGTCAAATACATGCAGCATCAGGACGGACCAAGAGAAGCTTATTTTGCATGGAGTGTAGATCCGCAGACCAAAAAACAAAATTCTCCCGGTTCTGCATCTGATGGGGAATTATATTATATAACAAGTCTGCTCTTTGCTTCAAATAAATGGGGCAATGATACAGGAATAAATTATTACAAAGAAGCCAGAAGAATATTAGATGCCATGTGGAAAAAAGACGGTACAGGGAATATCTATAATATTATAAATACCGAACATAAGCAGATTTCTTTTGTACCGGAAGGAGGCGGCTACAATTGGACTGATCCTTCTTATCATGTTCCTGCATTTTACGAAATCTGGGCATTATATGCCAAAGACGGCCATGAACAGTTTTATAAAGAATGTGCCGATGTTTCGCGTAATTTTTTACATAAAGCCTGTCATCCTCTAACAGGTCTAAATTCAGATTATACCGAATTTAATGGAGAGCCACATCCAACGCCCTGGATGCCGCCCGGATTTCGTTATGATTCCTGGCGTGTTCCTATGAATATTGCAATGGATTATACGTGGTATGGAAAAGATAAAAAATGGCAGGAAGATTATGCCGAACGATTTCAAAATTTTCTTAGATCAAAAGGACTAGATACTTATGAAGATCAGTTTAATCTGGATGGTTCTACACCTGACTTTATCCTTCAGGCAGGTTCGGTAAAAAAACTAAGACATTCAATTGGGTTAGTAGCGACAGCAGCGACGGCATCGCTGGTAAATAAAGATAAATCAAGTATGGATTTTGTTCATGCTGTCTGGAATGCTAAACTCGAGCCTTATGAAGATGGTTATTTTGATCCTTACTATGACGGGCTAATGTGTCTTTTTAGTCTAATGCATCTCAGCGGAAAATATCAAATAATAACTCCGGAAATAAAATAGCTTTTTAAACAAAATTCTCTTTTGAATTTTCTTTTGTATATAAAAAGAGTAACAGTATTTGTGCTGTTACTCCTTTTTATAATCAATTTGTTAGAGCAACATATTGATAAAGCCTCAATGGATTTTCTGCTTCAGTAATTAAAAATTGAGCAACATCGACTCTTGAAATCTTTCCAACTTTCATTCCTTTTTGAAGTTTTGATATTGTTTTGTAAGTTGACTGTGCATTTCCGTTGGTAAGCATTCCAGGTCTTATGATTTCCCATTTCATAGTACTTTTGGTAATTATTTCTTCCATTACTGTTTTATTGATGTATTGGTCTTTTAGGAATAACGAAATGACCGTTCGCATAAAAAAGCTCAAATAATTTTTACTTTCTCCCGCTCCAAAACCTGTAATTACCAAAACTGGCGAAGAGAATTTTAAATCATTAGTAACTTTAACCAATGCATTGGCAATATCAGAAAATAAGGTAGTTGCTTTTTTATTTTTTGTTCCAACGGTTATAAGTACCGCATCAGATCCAGTTATGGCATGTTTTAAATCTATTAGCGATGTAGCGCTGCCATTTATTTTAATAAGATTGGGGTGATTTGGAAGGTGATCCGTATTTGTTGATAATGCCGTTACAATGTGGCCTTTTTTAAGAGCTAGTATAACAGATTCCAGTCCAATTCCTGCTCCGGCTCCAATAATTGCTATATTCATTAGTTTGTTGATTTAATTTGCAGATATTTTTCAGTAATACTTTTTTGTGCCACAAGCAGGCTTTCACTTCCCCATTTCCATGGAGTTCCTGTCGTTGTTATGATTTCGGCACCAGCTTCTTTGGCAATAAGCAATCCTGCAATCCAGTTATAAGTGTCGAGATCTTCCTGAACAAACAAATCAATCCTGCCTGCACCAACATAAGCCAATTGCAATCCGTGTGGTCCGTAATTTCTAACAATTCCAAAATTCTGAATCAAATTAGTGACCGTAGTACCTATTTTTTTATTTAAATCATTATCTGATTTGTCCTGATGTCCATATTCAAAAACAGCAAGCATAACTGACTGATCTGTCTTGTTGCTAAGTTCAAGTAATCTGCCATTCATAAATGCGCCTTCACCATCTTTTGCCCAAAACATTTCATTAGCCAATGGATCAAAAATTACAGAAAATAAAGGTTTTCCATGACGAATAAGTGCCAGGTTTATTGTCCATCCTGCAATATGCTGAACATATTGTATGGCACCATCCATGGCATCGCAAAGCCAGTACTCTTCATTATCTGATGGATTTCTTTGTGAATCGGTATCAAACTCGTCGCCTATATGCCAGGGAATATTTGGATACTGTAGCGCTAAATCTTCTTTTAAAGAGCTCAGACACAAAGTATCGATATCTTCTAATTTTTGTAAAAGCTCATCCATAGTTTGTGGAATCGCATTTTGCTTATAGTCTTTTAAAAAGACGTTCCCTACTTTTCGTACTGCATCGAGTATAATTGGGATATTGATTTCGTTTTGCATATCATTATATATTAATTACAATGCAAAATTAATTAGAGGATGATCTTTAATGTAGTTTGAATGAAGGGAAGGATAGTCCTAATCACGGAATTTTTTCCGAAATTCAAGAGGAGTAAGATTGGTTAGCTTTTTAAAAAGTTTTCCAAAATAAACAGGCTCGTCATAACCAACCTGATAAGCAATTTCTTTTACGCTGCTGTCTGTAAAGTAAAGAAGTCTTTTGGCTTCCATTATTGATGCTTCTTGAATATGAGCCGAAACCGGACTTCCCGTTAATGATTTTACAGTATCATTTAAATGTGCAGCCGAAATAGAAAGAGCCGAAGCATACTGTGCTGGCTGTTTCCATGTTTTATAATGTTCTTTTGTTAGTTTTATAAAAGCTTCCTTAATGATAATACTGCGACTTTCTTTAGATTTATTAAGAGGTAAATTAGAAACGAGTTCTCCTGAAATTAAATTTAGAAGTGCATTTAATAAAGAATGAATACTTTTTTGAATGTAGCTATTTGTATTTTCAGACTGCACTTTTTCAATTAAATCCATCAGGATTGTAAGCTGTTGAAAAAAGGGAGATTCTTCTCGTAATAAAAATGGATTATTGATTTTATTCTCTAGTAGCTGCAGGAGCTCTTTATTAACCAGTGATGAATCAAAACTAATCATCCATCCTTTCGGGTCTCTTACTGATATAATATGATGTACTTCTTCAGGAAAGATACAAAGTAAGGCAGGTCCGGAAAATTCTATAATTTCAAAATCAATATTTAATTTAAACTTTCCGTTTAAGGCGAACATTAATTGACAATGATCATCCCGATGAGGTTTAGAGATGTCGTGATTCTCTATCTCTTTATCCTCCATATTAACAATAATAATTCCTGCTCTTGCAGAAGGTGGGAGTTCAAATTGTTGAATGTTTTGATTTTGATTTTTCAAGCTTATAATAGTATCATTTATACTGCTTGCAAAAATAGAGATTAAAAAGATCAAATGTTTCAGATTTCATTCCTAAACGAAATAAAAAAAGCTAACAAGTCTCGCTTAAAAACAGAATATTTGTTACGAAACATGCAGACATATTGTTTTTAAAAATATTTTTTTTGCTGAAAAATAATAAAAACAAGAAAAACCTTAAAGGTTTTAAAAAAAAAGTTACCACGCAAACTTAATGTTATCAGAGAGTTAAGAAAAAGTTGCTAAAATATTTGAAAAAAAAGCGATAAAAAGTATTGTAAATGCTGATAAACTCACTACTTTTGCACCCGCTTTGAAACACAAGCGAAGATAAAAAGAAATACACGTTCGTAGACATATTGAATTGACAGCCGTTCCGATGCAAATCGGAACAACAAAATAAGAGTAATAGAATCGTAAGATTTGAAAAGAACCACTAGATAAAGCATCGAATAATAATATTAAAATATACGATGAAGAGTTTGATCCTGGCTCAGGATGAACGCTAGCGGCAGGCTTAACACATGCAAGTCGAGGGGTATAAGTCTTCGGATTTAGAGACCGGCGCACGGGTGCGTAACGCGTATGCAATCTGCCTTTCACAGAGGGATAGCCCAGAGAAATTTGGATTAATACCTCATAGTATTATGGAGTGGCATCACTTTATAATTAAAGTCACAACGGTGAAAGATGAGCATGCGTCCCATTAGCTAGTTGGTAAGGTAACGGCTTACCAAGGCGACGATGGGTAGGGGTCCTGAGAGGGAGATCCCCCACACTGGTACTGAGACACGGACCAGACTCCTACGGGAGGCAGCAGTGAGGAATATTGGACAATGG
>NZ_CAIJDE010000049.1 GCF_903819335.1 Flavobacterium panici
CCATACAATAAAAATAAAATCTTTGTTCATTTATATAATAAATCGTTTCAGGAATTGTTTCTTGATTTATATCCAAAGATGATTATTCATGATAGTCTTCCTAAATTAATGATTTTAGATCAATTTGGAATTAAAGAAATTACAAATGAAATTTTTAAAAAATTAATAAGTTTCAAAAGAACTGATTTTATTTTTTTTATATCATCTTCTTTTGTTAGAAGATTTAATGAACTTCCTGAATTCAAATCTTATTTGACTATTACAAAAGAAAATTTTGAAGATTCCAAACCATTTCATTCACATAAAGTTGTTTTTGAATACTACAAATCTCTAGTTGATACAAATTATATGTTAGCACCTTTTTCAATAAAAAAAGGTATAAATATATATGGCCTTATTTTTGGTTCAAATCATACTTTAGGATTAGAAAAATTCTTAAAAGTTGGTTGGAAAATTAATCCACACACAGGTGATGCAAATTATAATATAGATGAAGAAAAAATTGTTGATGGACAATTATCAGTTTTTGAAGAACAAAATACAATTAAGAAATTAGGGGTTTTAGAATGTATGTTGCGAGATCTTATATTGAATAAAAGAGAAACCTCCTTATATAAAATTTATTTATGTACATTAGATTTTGGTTGTTTACCTAAGCACTGTAATGAGGTCTTGAAAAAACTTGAAAAAGAGAATAAAATTATGAGTGTCAAAACTAAAACTGAAAAAATACATAACTTAGCAACTCCAAATGATATCAAAATAAATTTAAAGTGAAATATTCTAAAATAGAATGGACTGATGCCACATGGAATCCTTCCACCGGATGCAATAAGATTACATCTGGATGTAAAAACTGTTATGCTGAAGTTATGGCAAAAAGGCTTCAAGCAATGGGTGCTCCTGGATATGAAAATGGTTTTGAATTTACATTAATGCCTGATAGGCTTGAACTTCCAAAAAAAATCAAAAAACCCACAAAGTTTTTTGTAAACTCAATGAGTGATCTTTTTCATGAAAAAATGCCATATACTTTCTTAGATAAAGTTTTTCAAACAATTGAAGTCACACCAAAACATCAATATCAAATATTAACAAAAAGAGAAAATATTTTAGAGGATTATTTTAAAAATCGTATAGTTCCTAAAAATGTTTGGTTAGGTGTAACTGTAGAAAATGCAAAATGTAAAAACAGAATAGATGTTTTAAGAAATATTGATGCAGAAATCAGATTTTTATCTATCGAACCTTTAATTGGAAGTGTTGGTAAATTAAATTTAAAAAATATTCACTGGGTTATTGTTGGTGGAGAAAGTGGACATAAGGCAAGACCAATGAAGCCAGAATGGGCAATTGATATTCAGAGGCAATGTGATGAACAGGGTGTTGCTTTCTTCTTTAAACAATGGGGTACATGGGGAGAAGATGGCGTTAAAAGAAGTAAAAAAGCGAACGGAAGAATTTTACTTGGTAAAGAATGGAATGAGGAACCAGAAGTAGAATTAGCTTTATAAATATCATGTTATTTATAAAGTTCAAAAATACTAAAAACTCTTTATTTTCAACTCTACTCCTTCCCCCAAATCCTAGTATTCAAATCCAGTTCATGAACAATATCATGCATGAATTTCACAATTGAATGATCTCCGGAAAGTAAATCGGGATCTAAAAGCGAAGAATGAATAGGCGCTTCAAAATAATTTTCGGACAACGGAAAAGCAATATACATTTTAGAATGAATAAACGAAACCGAAATCGTTTCGTCGCATTTACCGTTTAAATCCAGAATTCTTTCCATCATGGCAGGCGTTAAAATGTATCGCGCTTCGATTTGGTTACTGGAATAGGTTACAAATTTATTGCTGAAATCGATGTTTTCTAATTCGATAACATCGGTGTTTCCAAAACTAAAAACGTTTTTAGAAAACCAGGAACCAAAAGCTTCTCCAAAACCTTTTGGGCGAACAACTGTCGAAACATTGAAGTTTTTATTGAAATCGGCCACAAAAACAATTCCTTTAAAAATGGTATGCCAGTTTGTACGGGTTCCGTTTTTTGTACTAGTTTCGGTTTTGTATTCGGCGTGAACTTCGGCAAACCAAAAAGAAGTTTTATCGTTTGTTCCGCTTATTAAATCCTGTGTTTTATAACGATCAGATTCCGTTGTAAAAAGTTCAGAACTTCTAAATTCATATTCGGGAAGTCCGCTTTGCGGCGTTATCGTCAAACTTTCATTTATATTTTTTAATGCAGATCCTACAACATTAGTTTTATAAGCCATTTTGTATTTCTTAACATCGTCGCCAATTCTAAAATGCATTACGATACCAGTGATGGCAGAAACGGCAAATCCCAGAAAACCTAAAGTCGGAAATCTAATCAATAAACCAATTATCATAAATACAATGGCAAGGCCAAATAAAATGTAAGTGGTTTTATAGGTTTCGGCTATTTTTTTTCTTTCAACTTCTAATGTATTCAAAACCTCATGCAAGGCTGAATTGTTGCTAATTCCTGAATCCATTAATTATTGAAAAGTTCTTTTGCACTAATATTTTTACGCTCTTCTTCTGGAGTAGCCAAAACATCAATTTTAGTATAATTCAACATTCCTGCAAACAAATTTCCCGGAAACATCATAATAGCGTTATTGTAACTCGTAACCGAAGCATTATACGTTCTTCTGGCAGCCGCAATTTGTTCTTCGCTTTCTGTCCAAGTGCTTTGTAGGTTTAAGAAATTGGTATTTGCTTTTAAGTCCGGATAATTTTCAACCGTAACCATTAAACCTTTTACAGCTGTGCTAAGTTCAGTATCTAAACTTGCTTTTTCGGCCTCGGTTAAAGAACCTGAAGTTGCTCTTGAACGAAGTTCTACGATTTTAGTTAAGGTACTTTGTTCGTAATTAGTATATTGTTTTACAATCTCAACTAAATTCGGAATCAAATCAAAACGTTTTTTCAACATTACATCAATAGAAGAAAAAGCATTCGTAACCTGGTTTCTTTTTTCGATAAGTGAATTGTAAATGAACACTCCGATTATGATGAAAACAAAAAGAATAATAACAACAATCATTGGTTTAATTTTTAATTAGTTTGAAAACAAATATATAAAAACGGGAATAAGTTTTGTTTAGCATTGTGTTTTTATTTAAACACATAGAAACATAGTTTTTTGGGAGTGAATAAAAGGATTAAATAAAATCAAGATTTTACACATAGTCGCATAATATTCTCATTCCTTTTAAAACATAGCCAGTGGTTTTAACCACTGGAAACGCATCGTGAATTATTCTGTGTCAAAGTGGTTGAAACCACTGGCTATATTAAATACAATGTTATTATATTCATTTTAAAACACCTTTCTCTATGTTTGTTTTAAAAAAGTGAAACGCCTTTCACAAAGAAAAACTATGTCTCTATGTGTTTAAAAAACAATTACCCGCAGCGTTTAAAAAATAAATCTCAAAGTTTACTTATATTTATATGTAAAAAATCCCATTTTAGCGTTTCCAAATAAAATGCTTTTTAAAACATCATTTTAATGAATAAAAATGTAAGTGCTCTTTATGAAATCGCTCAAAAAGAAACCCGAAAAATACTAGGTTTAATGTCAGGAACTTCACTCGACGGACTCGATTTGGCTCTTTGTGAAATTTCTGGCGAAGGCGAAAACACGGTTGTGAAAATCGAACAATTTGAAACTATCGATTACAGCGAGGATATTAAAATCGAAATCAGAAAAGTATTTGCTAAAAAAACAATCGATTTTCAGCATTTGGTTTTACTAAACGAATGGATTGCAGACTTGCACGCCGGAATGATTAACGATTGTCTTTCAAAATGGAACATTCCCGCAAACGAAGTTGATCTAATCGCTTCGCACGGACAAACAGTTTTGCATGCGCCGAAGTTTTTGCATCAGCAGGAAAAATTTCCAAATGCAACTTTACAAATTGGCGACGGCGATCATATTGCGGTAAAAACCGGAATTATCACTTTATCTGATTTCAGGCAAAAACATGTTGCGGCGGGCGGCGAAGGTGCACCTCTTGCGGTTTATGGCGATTATTTGTTATTCAGCAAAAAAGGCGAAAACCGAATTATGCTCAACATGGGCGGAATCGCAAATTTCACTTATTTACCAGCTTCTCAAAACGCAGAAGAGGTTTTTGTAACCGATACCGGAACCGCAAATACTTTAATCGATATTTTTACCAAACAGTTTTTCCCTGAAAAAAGTTACGATAAAGATGCTGAAATCGCTAAAAGCGGAACTGTAAATCAGGAACTTTTAAGCGAATTAAAAAGTAATGTTTTCTTCCAAAAAAGCTTTCCAAAAACAATTGGTCAGGAATTATTCAATCATGATTTTGTGAACTCGGCTTTAGTAAAATTAAGTTTAGAAAACATTTCGGCACCAGATTTGCTTGCGAGTTTAACACGCCTTAGTGCCGAGACAATTGCCGAAGCGGTTTTGTTTGTTGTACAAAATACTAAAACTCCAATCGAAGAGTTTACAGTTTATATGTCTGGCGGAGGCGCACGAAATCCGTTATTGGTGAAATGGTTACAAGAATTATTGTCTTGTAAATTTGAAAAAAGCGATGTTCTGGGAATTTCAGGCGATGCAAAAGAAGCCGTTTTATTTGCCGTTTTGGCTAATGAAACCGTAGCAGGAGGAAATTATAATTTTGGTTCAAAAAAAGGAATTCCATCCGTAACAATGGGGAAAATTTCTTTTCCAGACTAAATAATAAAGTTTGCCACAGATTAAAAGATTAAAAAGATTAATCAAAATAATCCTTTCAATCTGTGGCAAAAAAACTGCCACGAATTACACGAATTTTCACGAATTATTTTTTAATACTTTGAGAATAAAAAATTGGTGGAAATTTGTGTAATTCGTGGCAAAAAAACATTTAAAATAAAATTTAGCAGAATTCATTGAATTCCTAGCAAAACAAACTATTTTTGGTTCTTGTTAAAATTAAAGATTAAAATGCATAAAAATCAGCACTTACTATACTCAATCATTCTTTTATTTTTCTTTGGATTAAAATCTAACGCACAAGAAAAAATAATGCATCCTAAAAATGAATTTAGAGGTGTCTGGATTGCGACTGTAGTAAATATTGACTGGCCAAAAACAGCCACAGATAATGTTGAAAAAGAAAAAGCAGATTATTTAGAAATCCTTGAAACTTACAAACAATTAAATTACAACGCTGTTATCGTTCAGATAAGAAGTGTTGGTGATGCTTTTTATCCAACAGAGCTTGCGCCTTGGTCAAGATTCTTAACAGGAAAAGAAGGTGTAGCTCCAAGTCCATATTATGATACTTTGGCGTGGATGATTGAAGAAGCACACAATAGAGGTTTTGAATTTCATGCATGGCTGAATCCGTATCGAGCGACTTTCGATTTAAATAAAAATCTTTTAAGTCCAAATCACGACGTTTTTAAACATCCTGAATGGATGATCGAATATGGCGGAAAATACTATTACGATCCTGCATTGCCAGAAGTTCAGGCACATTTAACAAAAGTCGTAAAAGAAGTCGTTGACAAATACGATATCGACGCGATTCATTTTGATGATTATTTTTATCCGTATGCCGTTCCCGGAAAAGTATTTAACGACTCGGCTTCGTACAAAAAATATGGTTCAGGTTTAAGTCTAGCAGATTGGCGTCGTGCCAATGTGAGCAACTTTGTACATACGATTTCAACAACTATAAAAGAAAGCAAACCGTGGGTTCAATTTGGAATCAGTCCGTTTGGAGTTTGGCGAAATAAATCTGTTGACCCAAAAGGTTCAGAAACGCAGTCAACTGCAAATTACGATGATTTATATGCCGATCCGCTTTTATGGATGGATCAAAAATGGATCGATTATATCTTGCCTCAATTGTATTGGAGCATGTATAATCCTAGAGCTTCTTATTCAAAATTAGTAAAATGGTGGGCAGAAAATTCTAATAATACAGCTGTTTATATCGGTCACGCTTCTTATAAAATTAGAGCCGACGGCGATAAAAGCTGGAATTATATCAGCGAAATTCCAACCCAGATTGATTTTGCCAGAAGTACTAAAAATGTTTCCGGAAGTGCTTATTTCAGTGCAAAATGGTTCATGAACAAAAACTTAGATCTTGTTCGCCTTCTGGAAGACAATCAATATCGTTTTCCTGCGCTTCCTGCCGCGGTTCCAAATTTAAAACGTATTATTATTGATACGCCGGTTATTACAGATTTTGCAAAAGACACCATAAAATATTCTTTCAGCATCAAAAATCCGCTGAATACGAAAGTGCGTTATATTGTAATTTATGGCGGAGAGCATATTTCAAAGATAAATACAAACGATGCCGAAAAAATCATCGACAAAGTAAGAGCTGTTGAAAAAGACGGCGTTATATCATTTTCTATTCCCGCAGAAAAAATCGATATGTATAAAGCTTGCGCTGTAACATTTATTGATTATTTTGCAAACGAAAGCACCCCAACTGCTGCCGACTTAAAAAAGAATTTTAAAATCTATTCACCTGCTCAGCCTAATGAAAACAGATAATAAACCCTGGTTCTGGATTCCTCTTCTTAATTTTGCGTCTGGACTGCCTTACGCCGTAATTATCTCGGTTTCGGTAATTATGTACAAAAACTTAGGTATTTCAAATGAAGATATTGGCGTTTACACCAGTTTATTATACTTACCTTGGGTTATAAAACCGCTTTGGAGCCCTTTTATTGAATTGAACGGAACCAAAAGAAAATGGTTTTTATCGATGCAGTTATTGATTTCGATTGCCTTCTTATTAGTCGGTTTTACGATTCCAACCAATGGCTTTTTCATGATGACATTAGCAATTTTCTGGGTTGCCGCCTTTGCTTCGGCTTCAAATGATATTGCCAGTGATGGATTTTATTTATTGGTTTTACCAGAAAATCAGCAGTCTTTTTTCCTCGGAATCAGAAGTACTTTCTACAGGCTTTCAATGCTTGCCGGAAACGGATTAATTGTGCTTTTAGCCGGATATCTGGAACAAAAATATGGCGATAATACCAAAGCATGGTCGTATACAATGATTGGCGTTGGTTTATTAATGACTTTTATAACGATTTATAATTTTGTTTTTACTCCAAGAAATGAAATAAATGTTGTAGCAGATAATAAAGATCATCATCAAAATTTTGGTTCTATATTTACCAGTTTCTTTAAGAAAAAACAAATTGGTTTAGTGTTAGCTTTTATTCTGGTTTTCAGATTAGGAGAATCACAATTGCTTAAAATGTTAAGTCCATTTTTATTAGACGGAAAAGAAGTTGGCGGGATGAGCTTAACTACTGAATCTGTTGGGATTATTTATGGAACTTTAGGGATTTTTGCTTTAACAATTGGCGGAATTTTAGGCGGAATTGCCATTTCAAAACACGGTCTTACTAAATGGATGCTTCCTATGTTTTTGGCTATGCATCTGCCAATACTTGGTTTTATTGGACTTGCTCATTTTCAGCCGCAGGAACTTTTCCACCTTCATATAAATTTATATTTTTTTGAAATAAATTCTCCATTAAATCTGTATACTTGTATTACCGTAATTTTGGAACAATTTGGATATGGTTTTGGATTTACAGGTTTTATGATGTTTTTAATTCATGTTGCCGAAGGAGAATCAAAAACAGCACATTATGCACTTGCAACCGGATTTATGGCATTAGGAATGATGCTTCCGGGAATGTTGAGCGGTTTTATACAACAATTTTTAGGTTATCAAAACTTCTTTATTTGGGTTTTTATAGCCACAATTCCAGGTCTTATTTTATCACGTTTTTTAATTTTCCCGAAAGATTTTGGGAAAAAATCAGAAGAAGTTTAACCCCAAATCAAACTCTTACTTATGGAAATCAATGAAAATTTGCAGGCCGAACGCAACTTAAAAGGAGCTGAGTTCGAAAAAACCGGAAATCTTGAAAAAGCAATTGAATTATATGAGGAAAATGTCGCAGAAAGCTTTAAAGGGAATCATCCTTACGATAGATTAGCAACAATCTACAAAAACCAAAATGATCTTGACAATGAAATCAGGGTTTTAGAAAAAGCAATTGTGGTTTATGAAGAAATTACAATCGAAGACCGACTTGAAGGTTTACCAAAACTTTTCCGTTTTAAAAACCGATTGGATAAAGCAATTGAAACCAAAAAGCAATTGGCTAAACAAAAGAAAGCAAAATTGAAATAAAACATTCTTTTAAACACATAGAAACATAGATTTTTTGTGTAAAAAGAATAAAAAAGAGAAACTCGTTTCTCAACACATAGTCCCGAAGCATCGGGATGTATTTAAATAAAGTGAAACGCCTTTTCCAAGAACTAAATACTATGTTTCTATGTGTTAGAAAATTAAACGATACTACAATCTAAGCATTCTAAATCATGAACATAAAACGAACAAACTCAGATGATCCAGATTTTATAAAGCTGGTTGTTTTATTAGATCAGGATTTAGCGATTCGGGACGGAGATGATCATGCGTTTTACAATCAGTTTAATAAAACCGATAAAATAAAACACACGATTGTTTATTATGAAAACGGCATTCCTGTTGGCTGCGGCGCTTTTCGCGAAAAAGAAAGCGACAAAACCGAAATCAAACGAATGTACGTTCATCCTGATTATCGAAAAAAAGGTATTGCTTCTAAAGTTTTAGCCGAATTAGAAATTTGGGCGAAAGAAGTCGGCTATACTTATACTATTCTCGAAACTGGTAAAAACCAGCCCGAAGCCATAAATTTGTACCAAAAATTAGGTTACACAATCATTCCAAATTATCCGCCTTATGAAAAAATGGATAACAGCGTCTGCATGAAAAAGACTTTATAATAATGAAAATTACAGCCGAAGCACTACGACAAAAAATAGGACAATTCTTTTTTCCTGCCGTTTTTATAAACGATACCGAAGAAAATATTCAGGAAACCGAACGTTTAATAAAAGAACACAACATTGGCGGACTGACCTTTTTTCATAGTCGTGCGAGCGCTGCAACGAATTATGAAAGCAAGAAAAAAGTTGTTTTTAATGATGACAGCTATCAAAAAATCAAAGAACTTATTGTTCGTTATCAAAAAGCTGCTTCTACTCCACTTTTAATCAGCATAGATGCCGAATGGGGATTGGCAATGCGTATCGAAAAAACGCCACAATATCCTTATGCGATTACACTTGGCGCATTACCTGAAAACAAATCTGATTTGGTTTTTGAAGTTGGAAAACAAATAGGTTTAGATTTAAAAGCAGCCGGAATTCAGTATAATTTATCGCCTTTGGCCGATATCAACAATAATCCAAATAATCCTGTTATTGGATATCGTTCTTTTGGTGAAAACAAAGAAAAAGTAGCCAATTTTGCAGTTGAATATTTAAACGGAATGTCGGAAGTTGGCGTTTTAGGTTGTCTGAAACACTTTCCCGGACATGGAAATACTAATGTCGATTCGCATTTAGGATTACCGGTTTTAAAAGAAACGCTGGAAGAATTATTAGAAAACGAATTATATCCGTTCATCAAAGGAATTGGAAATAATGTCGATTCGATTATGATTGGACATTTAGCCGTTCCAAGTTTAAATGATGGAAAAGATACCTCGGCAACATTATCAAAAGCTGTGATTCAGGATCTTTTACGCGACAAATTAGGTTATGATGGGTTGGTGATTTCTGATGCTTTAAATATGCACAGTGTTTCAAAATTATACGAAACCAAAGGTCAGCTGGAATGGGAAGCTTTTAATGCCGGAAATGATATTTTATGCTTCGCCGAAAATGTTCCCGAAGGAATCGAAGCTATCTTTAGAAATGCATCTCCAGATCGCATCTTCCAAAGCTATAGCCGAATCATGAAGGCTAAAGAAAAAGCAGGAATTCTTTCTGGAAACACTGCTGCTTCGGGCGAATTAAATTTCGAAAAAGCATCTGAATTAAATCTGGAAATTGCTCAAAATGCTATTACCACAATTATTGATAATTCAAATTCGGAATTGGCATTTGATTCTCAGAAAAACAACAAATTAGCTAAATTAAGTTTATATAAAAATACCGAAAACACTTTCTTCAAAACTTTAAATTCAAAATTAGAATCTCCTGAATTTGCTTTTGAAAATTTAGAAGTTTCGGATATTTCTGCAATCAAAAAACAATTAGAGAATTTCGAAACTATTATCATTTCATTATTTGTTCCCAAAGCAAAACCAGCGAATAATTTTGAAATTAACGATGAAGTTTTAGAACTGCTTTCTGATTTACTTCAAACCAAAAAATGCATTGTTTACGTTTTCGGAAATCCGTATGTTTTACCCATAATTCCGAATCTAAAAAAGACTTCAGGATTAGTTCAGGCGTATCAGGATTTTGAAGAATTTCAAAAAACGGCAGCAATTCAATTTTTAGCTAAAATTTCTTCAAACGGAATTCTCCCAATAAACATTGATATACAATAAGTTAAAAGTTAAATAGTCAAAATTTATCAACTTATAAGTTTTTATAATCACATCTTATTGTAAGAATATGTGCTTATACCCTACTTTTGCATCAAATAAATTTTTAACGTAAAACGAAAAATATGTCTTTAGTAGGAAAAAAATTCCCAAGTATTGCAGTAGATGCTATCTCAGAAATGGGTGACAATTTAAAAATCAACATTTTTGAAGAAGCAGTAAACAACAATAAAAAAGTACTTTTATTTTGGTACCCAAAAGATTTTACTTTTGTATGTCCAACTGAATTACACGCCTTTCAAGCTGCATTACCAGAATTTGAAAAAAGAAATACTATCGTAATTGGTGCTTCTTGTGATACAAACGAAGTTCACTTTGCTTGGTTAAATACTCCAAAAAACAATGGTGGAATCGAAGGTGTTACTTACCCAATCTTAGCTGATACAAACCGTAACTTAGCTAACATTTTAGGTATTCTTGATATCGAATCTACAAGCTACAGCGAAGATACTGATTCAGTTATCATCGAAGGTTCAAACGTAACTTACAGAGCTACTTACCTTATTGACGAAACTGGAAAAATCTTTCACGAAAGTGTAAACGATATGCCATTAGGACGTAACGTAAACGAATACCTAAGAATGGTTGACGCTTATACGCACATCCAGACTAAAGGTGAAGTTTGTCCTGCAAACTGGGAAGCTGGTAAAGAAGCTATGTCTGCAGACAGAGTTAGTACTGCTGAATACTTAAGCGCTAATTAAGTTTCAAAGATACTAAGGTTCTAAGATGCTAAGTTTTTTAACTTAACTTTTGAATCTTAAATATAATTCTACAATAAAAGTCAAGAGATTCTAAGATTAAACTTAGATCTTAGAATCTCAACGACTTTAAAAAAAAACATCAATAAATCCACACAAAGTTATTCGGTTCGAGAGCAAACTTAGCATCTTAGAACCTTAGCAACTTAGTGTCTTAAAAATAAAAACTATGTTAATCGACTTAAACGAAGATACGTTAGCAGATTTAGTTGCTAAAAACGAAAAAGTAGTAGTACAATATTCAGCATCATGGTGTGGAAACTGCCGTATTATGAAACCAAAATTCAAAAAATTAGCAACAGAAAATGAAGCTATCACTTTTGTTTTGGTTGATGCAGAAAATTCTCCTGAATCAAGAAAATTAGCTAATGTGAGCAACCTGCCAACATTTGCAACTTTCGTAAACGGGCAATTAGTTGGTGAAACGCAGACTAATAAACAAGAAGTTTTAATCGATCTTGTAAACGCAATTGCTTAAATTTAGATTAGTTAGACTGGCTTAGATTTTTAGACTTCTTAGAAGTACTATAAACTTTAAAAAGGTCTAAAATCTAAGAATGTCTAAAAATCTAAGAAATCTAAACATGAAATTACCAGTAATAAAGCAATTAACGCAGTTCATCGAAGAAAACGATCAGGATTATATAATTGAAACGATTGAAGTTCTTGAAGCTATGACCGAAATTCCTTCTCTTAAAGATGAAGAA
This sequence comes from Flavobacterium panici, assembly GCF_903819335.1. Lineage (GTDB taxonomy): Bacteria > Bacteroidota > Bacteroidia > Flavobacteriales > Flavobacteriaceae > Flavobacterium > Flavobacterium panici. The sequence continues at coordinate 12,028 of NZ_CAIJDE010000049.1, forward strand.
TTGGATGTAATTGGCGAATTGATTTCGAATATGTACGGTGCACTTGAGGTACACAAAATGGTTTCTCAGGGAACTGATAAAAAAGAAGCTTTAAACGCATTCATGAAACGTGTTTTAGGTTCTATCGATAAATAATATCGGCCTCTTTTTCAAATAAAAAACAAAAAAACATGACTGAAAAAGCGTTTCAATTTTGAGACGCTTTTTTTTGTTTACAGTTTTCGGTCGCAGTTTTCAGTTTACCCAATCTTTGTCAGGCTGAGCGAAGTCGAAGCCCACGCAAAGATTATCGATTTAGATTATGGAGTTACTTTGTGCGGGCTTCGACTTCGCTCAGCCTGACAAAAATGAGAATAAAAATCCGTTAAATCTGTGTCATCTGTGTGCCATATATACGCAAACCAATACGAATAAACTTCTGCCTTAATCTCACCTTAAACCCTTAACAAATACTTTTAGATTCAAATATTAATCCTTACTTTTGAACCTCATTAAAAAAAATTATCATGGCTTCAATAACATTAGGAGGAAATCCAGTTCATACATCAGGCGAATTACCAGCAGTTGGTTCTAAACTTGCTGATTTTAAATTAGTGCAAAACGATTTATCAGTTGCTTCTTTGAGCAATTTTGCTGGTAAAAAATTAGTTTTAAACATTTTTCCAAGTGTTGATACAGGAACTTGCGCAGCATCTGTTAGAAAATTCAACCAAAGTGCAAGCGGATTAGAAAATACTACTGTTTTATGTATTTCAAGAGATTTACCTTTCGCTCAAAAACGTTTTTGTGGTGCCGAAGGTTTAGATAATGTAGTGAATTTATCTGATTTTCAAACAGGAGCTTTTGGTAAAGCAAATGGTTTAGAAATCACTGACGGACCTTTAGCAGGTTTACACTCAAGAGTTATTATTGTTGTTGACGCAAACGGAACAATTACTCATACAGAACAAGTTGCTGAAATTGCAAACGAACCAAATTACGAAGCGGCTTTAGCAGCACTATAATATTTTCCACTAAATGGAGTTTCAAAAAGATAACACTTTTGTTACAGGTCGTTTAAAGAGTGTAACTTACGCTTTTAAAGGAGCTGTAAAACTGATAAAAACAGAACACAGCGTTATGGTTCAATTCTCACTGGGAATTATTATGACCATTGCCGGGTTCTATTTTCATATTTCTCAAACCGAATGGCTATGTCAAACCTTAGCCATTGGTTTGGTTTTAAGCATTGAAGGATTAAATACGGCTGTTGAAAAAATCGCCGATTTTATCCATCCCGATTACAGCAGACGAATTGGGTTTATTAAAGATATTGCTGCAGGAGCGGTATTTTTTGCCGCCATGACAGCAATAGCGATTGGTTTGATAATTTATATTCCAAAATTTATATAGGCGGAACGCAAGAATGGCAAAAACAAAAAAAGAAACTGTAGACAAAAAAACCGAATCAAAAGTCGCCAGCATTAGATCCTGGTCATTATCCAAACAACAAAAATTTGTTTTGGGCTGCCTTTTGGTACTCTTTTCTATTGCATTATTAGTTGCATTTATTTCGTTTTATGTCAACGGACAATGGCAGACAGACCAAAGTGCGGTTAGTCAGCTTGGAGATCGTGAAGAAGTAGTGCAAAACTGGCTCGGAAAATTCGGGGCTTTTCTCGCAGACTTAATTGTATACCGAGGTTTCGGTCTTGCCTCTTTTATAATTGTTCGTTTATTCTTTTTAACCGGATTATTTCTGGCATTAGAACTTTCGACTAAAAAATTAAAAAATACATGGTTTTGGGATTTATTTGCCATTATCATAGTATCTATTTTATTTGGTTTTTTTGCTACTTCGGCACCAGAATTAGGAGGCACAATTGGTTATGAATTAAATCTTTTCCTTCAGGATTACATCGGGAAAACCGGAACTTTATTGACCTTGCTTTTTGGATTGATCGTTTATTTGATTTTCAAAATAAAAGTATCTCCGGAAAAAATTCAGTCTTATTTTGATTCCACTAAAAACGAATTAAAATCAGAATTAAATTCGATCAAAAAACCGCAGCAGGATTTAGAACCTGAAAGCGCTTATAATTTAGAAGAATTTGCAATTGAAGAAGATCCTGAACTGGATAACATTCATTTAAAAACAGATGATTCTAAATTCGAAATCAACAAAGAAGCTTTAAAACCAACAATCAATCATTCGTCAGAAATTGAATTAAATCCGATTTTAAAACCAATTCAGCCAAAACAAGAACTTCCATTAGTTTCTCCTGATGAAGCATTTGTAATTGAAAAAGCGGAAGAAGAAGATATTATCGAAGAAAACTTAGCATCTCGTTTAGTTGCTGATTTCGGGTTATTTGATCCAACTTTGGATTTATCCAATTATAAATTCCCAACTATCGATTTATTAAAAGAATATTCGACGGGTGGAATTACCATTAATCAGGAAGAATTAGAAGAAAACAAAAATAAAATTGTAGATACGCTTCGTAACTACAAAATTGAAATTGCTCAGATTAAAGCAACCGTTGGTCCATCGGTAACTTTATACGAAATTGTACCGGAAGCCGGAATCAGAATTTCTAAAATTAAGAGTTTAGAAGATGATATTGCATTGTCATTATCCGCTTTAGGAATTCGTATTATTGCACCAATTCCTGGAAAAGGAACAATTGGTATCGAGGTTCCAAACAAGACTCCAACTATGGTTTCAATGAAAAGCGTTATTGGTGCCGCTAAATTTCAGGAAGCCGAAATGGAACTGCCAATTGCTTTAGGAAAAACCATTTCAAACGAAACTTTTGTTGTCGATCTTGCCAAAATGCCTCACTTATTGATGGCGGGAGCAACAGGACAAGGAAAGTCGGTTGGATTGAATGCGGTTTTGACTTCGCTTTTATACAAAAAACATCCGGCAGAAGTAAAATTCGTTTTGGTCGATCCGAAAAAAGTAGAGCTTACGCTTTTCAATAAAATAGAAAGACATTATTTAGCGAAACTTCCTGATACAGAAGACGCTATTATTACTGATAACGCAAAAGTAGTCAATACTTTGAATTCACTTTGTACCGAAATGGACAATCGCTATTCTTTATTAAAAGATGCGATGGTTCGTAATATTAAAGAGTACAACGAAAAATTCAAAGCAAGAAAATTAAACCCGGAAGCCGGACACCGATTTTTACCTTACATCGTTTTAGTTGTCGATGAGTTCGCCGATTTAATTATGACTGCAGGAAAAGAAGTTGAAGTTCCGATTGCCCGTTTGGCTCAGCTGGCGCGTGCTATTGGTATTCACTTAATTATTGCAACACAAAGACCTTCTGTAAACGTTATTACAGGTTTAATTAAGGCCAATTTCCCTGCGAGGATTGCATTTAGGGTAACTTCAAAAATTGACTCAAGAACAATTTTAGATACTCAGGGAGCTGACCAGTTAATAGGACGTGGAGATTTACTGTACACAAACGGAAATGACGTAACGCGTGTACAATGTGCATTTATTGACACGCCAGAGGTTGAAAAAATCACAGATTTTATTGGTTCACAAAAGGCATATGCCACAGCATATTTGCTTCCGGAGTTTGTTGGAGAAGAAACTGGCATTAATCTTGATATGGATATTTCCGAAAGAGATACCTTATTTAGAGAAGCTGCCGAGATTATTGTTAATGCGCAGCAGGGTTCTGCTTCATTACTGCAAAGAAAATTAAAATTAGGTTACAACAGAGCCGGTCGTTTGATCGATCAGCTGGAAGCAGCAGGAATTGTTGGACCGTTTGAAGGCAGTAAAGCAAGAAGTGTGAACATTTTAGACTTAAGTGCTCTTGATCAATTCTTTAATAATGAACAAAATTAATCCAATCATGAGAACAAACATTCAGGAAATCAAAAACAATTCTATCACTAACATGACTAAAAAGTGTTTTCAAATGGCAGTTATCTTGCTTTTGAGCTTCACTTCTATTCAAGCTCAGGATAAAAAAGCTAAAGATTTATTGAACGAAGTGACTGCTAAAATAAAAAGCTACGATAATATTGTTATTGATTTTAAATATTCTCTAAATAATGCAAAAGAGAATATTAACCAGGACAGTAAAGGAAATGTAACCATGAAAGGGAATCAATATGTATTGAATTTTATGGGTGTTACTAAAATTTTTGACGGACAAAAAACATACACAATTGTTCCTGAAGACGAAGAAGTTACGGTTTCTAAAGTAAATGAAAAGGATGATAATGCTATCACGCCTTCAAAAATGCTTACTTTCTTTAATTCTGGTTACAAATACAATATGGATATCGTACAAAATGTAAAAGGAAGAAAGATTCAATACATTAAATTAGTACCAACTACTGGAAAAGATCAAAGAAAAGAAATTCTTTTAGGTATTGATGTTCAGACAAAACACATCTATAATTTGATTGAAACTGGAAAAAACGGAACAAAAACAACTTTAACCGTTAATTCTTTTAAAACCAATCAGCCATTATCAAAAAATCAATTTACCTTTGTAGCGAGTAAATACCCGAAATACTACATCAACAAATTAGATTAATCAGAAGGTTGAAAATTCTAGACAAATACTTATTAAAAACATTCTTAGTTACATTTACCACGGTATTTGTAATCCTTTTTTTCATATTCATACTTCAAACGGTATGGCTATTTATATCAGAACTAGCAGGTAAAGATCTCGACTTAATATTGGTCGTGAAATTCCTGCTTTTTTCTATGCCGCGTATTATACCGCTGGTTTTACCGTTATCGGTTCTTTTGGCTTCGATTATGACTTTCGGAAATTTAGCCGAGAATTATGAATTTGCTGCCATGAAATCTTCCGGAATCTCACTTCAAAGAGCAATGCGGGTTTTAATTATTTTTATATTCGTTTTGAGTATTGTAGCATTTTGGTTTGCCAATAATGTTATTCCTTTTGCCGAATATAAGTTTGTGAACTTCCGAAAAAATATCGCGCAGGCAAAACCAGCCATGGCAATTGCCGAAGGTCAGTTTAACGATGTTGGAACGTACAACATTAAAGTCAACAAAAAATCTGGCGAAAACGGAAATATTCTTACTGGTGTTACTATTCACGAAAAGGCAAACAATTTTGGAGAAAACAAAACGGTTATTAAAGCCAAAGATGGTGAATTGATCAGTAATGAGAAATCGAGTATTTTGAAACTGGTTTTAAATGATGGTTATTATTATCAGGATGTTACTCCAAAAAAATACGAAGACCGTGCTAAACTTCCTTTTATAAAAGGCGCTTTTAAAAAGCATATTATTAACATTGATTTATCCGAATTAAATAAGGTTGACGACAGCAAAGAAAGCATTGCCGGTACAAATGCTATGCTTAATGTTAATGAATTACGTTATACTTTAGATTCATTAAACAAGAATCTTGATAATGAAATTATTTCATTTTCTGAGAATATAAATCAACGTGTTGGATTTAGAAGATCAAGCACTCTTGTTACTGATAAAGCAAAAAAGAAAAAAGCTTTACCAAGTGATCTTTTGTCTTTATACAACAATAAAGAAAAAGTTGATGTTCTAAAAATGGCAAGCAGCAATGTTACCAGCAATGTTTTCTCTATTGAATCAACCCAAAAAGATTTAAAAGACAAACAGCGAGAAATCAACAAGCACTTAACAGCATTATATGAAAAGTTTGTTATTGCTTTTGCATGCTTCTTAATGTTCTTTATTGGTGCACCTCTTGGAGCTATTATTAGAAAAGGCGGACTTGGTTTACCAATTGTTTTTGCGGTTTTAATTTTTATTACTTTTCATTTCATTAATACTTTTGGAAAAAGATTATCGCAGGAAGGCGGAATGACTCCTTTTATGGGTTCATGGATGTCGTCGTTTATTCTTTCTCCATTAGCGGTATTACTGACTTATCGTGCCACAAATGACAACGGATTAATTAATTTTGATGCGATAACTACCCCAATCTCACAACTATTTCAAAAAATTTCCGAGCGGTTTTCACCAGCTCAAAACAAAGAATAATTATGTCAACAAAAATTCAACTGAATACCATTGAAGAAGCTATAGAAGATATTCGTCAAGGTAAAGTAATCATTGTAGTTGATGATGAAGATCGTGAAAATGAAGGTGACTTTTTAGCTGCTGCCGAAAAAGTTACTCCTGATATGATCAATTTCATGGCTACACACGGACGTGGATTAATCTGTACACCACTTACAGAAAGCCGTTGCAAGGAGCTTGATTTACGCGCCATGGTTACTAATAATACAGATCATATGGAAACTGCTTTTACAGTTTCTGTAGATTTAAAAGGAAATAGTGTTACAACCGGAATTTCTGCTGCTGACAGATCTAAAACGGTACAATCTCTAGTTGATCTAAATACAAAACCACATGATTTAGCGCGTCCTGGACATATTTTCCCTTTAATTGCTAAACAAGGTGGGGTTTTAAGAAGAACAGGGCACACAGAAGCTGCAATTGATTTTGCAAGATTAGCAGGATTTAAACCTGCAGGTGTTATCTGTGAAATTTTGAATGAAGACGGAACAATGTCTCGCTTGCCTGAACTTATAAAAGTGGCAAAGAAATTTGACTTAAAACTAGTTTCGATTGAAGATTTGGTTGCTTACAGAATGCAGCACGACAGTCTTATCATTAAAAAAGAAGATTTTGATATCGAAACCCGTTTTGGAACTTTTAGATTAAGAGCTTACGAGCAAACTACAAATAAACAAATTCATATTGCTTTAACGAAAGGAACATGGAATCTTGGAGAACCAATTTTGACGAGAATCCACTCTTCTCAGGTTAATAATGATTTATTAGGAACATTGACTAATAATGCAGAACAGCAGTTAGACGATATGTTTAAGGTTATTAATGAACATGGTAAAGGTGCGGTTATTTTTATTAACCAAGATATGACGGCTGTAAATTTATTAAACAGAATTTCTGAACTTAAAACTTTGCAGGCACAAGGAACATTAAAAGCACCAAAAGTTATCATAGATAGTAAAGATTACGGAATTGGGGCTCAAATCCTTCATGATATTGATATTTCTAAGATTAGATTGGTTTCGAACACGGAACAAACAAAACGTGTCGGAATGATTGGATATGGTCTTGAAATAACTGAATACGTAACTTACTAATCTTTATGGGTACATTAGAAGAAAGAATTTTAAAATCTGAAACACATATTTTTAAAGCGGTTTTCCCGAGTACAACGAATCATTATGATACTTTATTTGGAGGAACTGCGCTTCATTTAATGGACGAAGTGGCTTTTATTTGTGCTACACGTTTCAGCCGTAAAAAAGTAGTTACGATATCTACAGGTCAAATCGACTTTAAAAAAGCAATTCCTGCTGGAACTTTAATCGAATTGGTTGCAAAAGTTGTAAGCGTGGGAAGAACAAGCTGTAAAATTCACGTTGATATTTTTATGGAACAAATGTATACCGAGCTTCGCGAAACAGTAGTTTCAGGAACTTTTTCGTTTGTTGCTGTTGATGAAAACAAGAAACCAACGCCAATTTTGGACAATTTGGATTAATTTTTTCAAAAATCTCTTTTTCGTAAATACTGATAATTAAGCACTTGAAAATTATTTAAAAAAAGTTTCCAAAAAAGTTTTCAGAACCGAAAAACCGTCTTATATTTGCACTCGCAATCACGAAATGATAGCGACATACTGGAGAAATGGCAGAGCGGTCGAATGCGGCAGTCTTGAAAACTGTTGACTGTAACAGGTCCGGGGGTTCGAATCCCTCTTTCTCCGCCAGTAGAAGTTTCAAAAGAAACTTTAAAATCAAAAACCTTTAAACAGTAATGTTTAAAGGTTTTTTCTTTATTATCTATATCTTAAAAAGTGCATCTTCTATAAGCTTAACCATTAGTTTATTCTATTTAAACTAATCTGTTTCTCCAAGCTTTACATATCCTTACATTGTTGAACATTACTTTTTTCATCTGCTGGTAAATTATCTAACTATGGTTCTCCATCTTTTTATTTATGCACAGAATAAACTCACACAGCAAACGTTTATACCTTAAATTACCGCTCTTTTTAATGTATATTTACATTTAAAATCCAAATAATTAATTCATGAAAAAAATATGGTTCAGGAGGTTTATATATGCCATTATAATATTGTTAGTCCTTATTATCTGCGTTTTTATCTGGTCAGATAATGAATTAAATAAAGTTTTAGGTAAATCAACTAAAGTCATTCCCATTTCTTCTTTTGTAAAGCCCTCCAAAACAATTCAAATAAAAAATGTCAATGTACTTTCAGAAGATTGTACTTCTTTTATTAAAAACCAGACAATAGTCATTGAAAATGGAAAGATAGTCAGCTTGGGAAAAAATCAACCTTTGGACAGCACAGCTATTATAATAGATGGAACAAATAAATTTTTAATTCCAGGTCTTATAGATTCACACGTTCATTTAAAAGAAAGTCAAAACGACCTATTTCTATATTTAACTAATGGTATCACTTATATTAGGGAAATGGCCGGAAGACCTGTAACTTTAGAATGGAGAAAGGAACAAAAGAAAAATGGCATTGGCCCCAGAATGTTTATTGCATCTCCTCCAATATACAGCGAAAGTGGATTAAGCGGTTATTATTTTAGCTGGACAAGACAGGCTATTAATTATTCAACTAAAGAGGATGCCCAAAAAGAAATTAAAAAGATAAAAGAACAAGGATACGATGCCGTTAAAATGTACGGTTTTGTTAATCCCGAAATGTATAAAACGACAATTGAGTTTGCCAAAGAAAACAACCTTCCTGTTATAGGACACATTCCTTTGGTTAACTTAGACACTTTGTACCATTCAGGTCAAAAAGAGGTTGCTCACGTTGAAGAATTAACCATCAAAAATATGGATGATTTTGGAAAATCAATTTCTAAAAATCCAAAAGAATATATTAATTTCTTAAAAATACAGTCAAAGCTAATAGCCAAAAAATTAAAGGAAAACAATATTTGTGTAACCTCAACTATTTCGTTAGTTGAAAGTTTTCCAAAACAGAGATTCGACTTAAAATCCAGACTCAGAGAAATAGAATTAAAATACGCTAATCCTAAAATTATTGAAGGCAGTCCAATATATAAGTTAGGCTGGTTACCTGGTAAAAATGGATACGAATATGATGGCGAGGATAATCCTGAAGCATTAAAATCGTCGTTAACTTTCTGGAACACGTATGTTGAAGCTATCCATATTATGACAAAAGCGTTAATTGAAAATAACGTTACAATTATGGCAGGGACAGATGCAAACGTTGCTACTATTGTTCCGGGTTTTTCGCTTCATAATGAGCTGCAATCTTTAGCTAAGGCAGGAATGACAAACTCACAAGTACTTTATTCTGCAACTGTTGAACCTAGCAATTGGCTAAAAAGCAAAACAGGAAAAATAAAAACAGGATATAATTCAGATTTAATTCTTCTTTCAAAGAATCCATTAGAAAATATTAAAAATACAAAAACTATAGAAAGTGTTTTCTTTGGAAAATATATGATGAATAAAAATCAAATCACAAGTATTTTGAAAGCTATAGAAAATGCAAATAATGAAAACAGGAGTATCAAAATTGACGAGTTTTTAAATTAATCAAAGTATAATTTTCCTGGATTAGATAAAAAAAAACCTGCAGATCTGCAGGTTTTTTCACTCAATTATCTAAAAATTTTATTGTACAGCATCTTTTGCTTTCACTTGATGCAGTACTTTTTTATACTAAACTTTGAGCCACAGCTGCTGTTGCTAACGGAGATGTTTTTACTTCGCTCATTATTTGTCCATCGAATAGATTAATTACTCTATGTGCATAATGAGAATCTCTATCTGAGTGGGTTACCATTACAATAGTAGCACCTTCCTTATTTAATTCAGTTAACAAATTCATCACTTCAATTCCATTTTTAGAATCCAGGTTACCTGTAGGCTCATCTGCTAAAATTAATTTAGGTCTTGTTATTACAGCTCTAGATATAGCTACACGCTGCTGCTGTCCTCCAGATAATTGTTTTGGAAAATGGCTTTCTCTGTGAGCAATTTTCATTCTTTTAAGAACTTCTAATACTCTTGCTTTTCGTTCACTTTTACTGATATTAAGATACATTAAGGGTAATTCTACGTTCTCAAAAACCGTTAATTCTTCAATTAGATTAAAACTTTGAAATACAAAACCTAAGTTTCCTTTTCGCAAAGTGGTAAGTTCTTGCTCTTTAAAACCTGCTACTTCAATATCATTAAATTTATAGCTTCCTTCTGAAGGATTATCCAGCATACCTACAATATTTAACAATGTTGATTTTCCACAGCCTGACGGTCCCATAATAGCAAGAAATTCTCCCTCTGCTACATTCAAATTGATATCATTCAACGCTAGAGTTTCAATATCTTCTGTTCTAAAACTCTTTTTTAAATTTTTAATTTTTATCATCTTTCTATATTTTTTAAGTATTTGTATGCAATTTATCTTGTTAATGTATTGTTTGCTAATTTAATATTATTTTGTCAACTTCCTTAAATCCTTCGTAACCAGAAATTATAACATTTTCTCCACCATTAAGACCTTCTAAAATTTCATAATATTTTGAATTTTGTCTTCCAATTCTAATTGGTCTTTTTAATGCCTGTTCTGTCTTATTATCTACAACAAAAACCCATTGTCCGCCCGTGCTGTTAAAGAAACTGCCTTTTGGTAACAAAATCCCTTTTTTAGATTCTCCCAGCTGTAATTTAATATTATAACTTTGACCGGTTCTTATATTTTCTGGTTTGCCACCTACAAAAACAAGATCAATTTTAAATTTTCCATCACGAACTTCCGGATAAACTTTTTGTATTCTTAAAGGATATTCTGTGTTGTTACGCTGTAAACTTGCTGATAAATCATTTTTTACACGATCAATATAATGTTCATCTATTGTGGCTTCAATTTTATAGTTGGTTAGTACATTTATTTGTCCTATACGGTCACCAGGGCTAATATTTTGTCCTACTTCTGCATTAAGAAGTCCAAGCTGCCCATCTGCAATAGCTTTCACATTTAAATGATCCAATCGTTGATACACCATATTTAATATTTTTTTCATGCGTACTAAATCGGCATCTAAACTTTTAAACGATGTGTTTCTTAGTTTACTGTCACTATCTGCTTGTGTTTTATTTATAACGTACTGTTCTTTGGTAAGGTTATACTTTTCTTTCGATAGTAAATATTCTTCTTTAGAAATAAGTTTTTCTTTATATAAAGATTCATTTTGCTCGTAATTTCTTTTAAGCTTTTGAAGATCATATTGAGAATTAACAAGATCTTTTTGATCTGTTAACTGTCTTGTATCAAAAGCCAGTTTTGTAGATCTTAAATCGTTTTGTTTTAGGGCAAGATTACTTTCGCTTGTTAGAATTTGCTCGTACAGGTCTAAGTTTTCCAGTTTTAAAATTACATCCCCTTTTTTAACCATATTTCCTTCTTCTACTAGTTTTTCTTTTACCCTTCCTCCTTCGTATGCATCCAGGTAGATTGTAGAAATTGGGGCAATATTACCATTGATTGTAATATAGTCATCAAACTTGCCCTGAGTAACCTGAGCGATTGATAATTTATTTTTTTCAATGTCATATGTGCCTAATGAGTCACTTAAAAATACTTTAAACACTACAGCAATCACTACGATTGTTAGTACCGCATAGCCCACATGCTTAAGTTTTAGGCCTTTTTTCTTTTCAATTCGAATGTCCATATTAATTAGTTCTTGATGTTAAAAATTGATAATCCTTTATAAAAATCCAATGTTTTTTTGTTGACTTTTAGTTTTATTTTTACCTGCAAATTTTCATTCTTGGAGTTAGCATACAGAGTTTTTGACTGATACAGGTCTATATCACTTATTAATCCTAATTCATACTTTCTCTGTTCTATCTTAAATGCAAGTTCTCTTGTTGCTATTTTTTGATTGCTTTGCTCGAATTCTTTTTCAAAAGCTTTTTGATTTTGCACTAATTCCTGAATCAGTCTATAGAGTTCTTGTTTTTGTAGATTCAGATTATTATTAGCCCTTTCAAATTCTATCTTTTTTTGTTTGATATTTGAGTGGGCAGACCAACCGTTAAAAATTGGGATCTTTAATGAAAAACCAACCTGCTGCGCTGCATTATTACTGAACTGGTTCTTGAATGGAATCGTTTTTCCGTTTTCATCAAAGGAAGTTTCATAATATCCTGTACCATACGCTCCAAATAATGTTAAAGTTGGATATAAGGCCCCTTTCGCTATCGAAACATCTTTCATCGCTGCCTGAGTTTTAAATTCTTCAGATTTTATCAGCGGAACAAAACTCTTTGCCGTCTTAAAAATTGATTCATAATCTTCTAAAGCAGGATCGCTATCAGGCATATCAAATTCATTTGATGGTTCTGCTAATGAAATCTTGCTTATATCCCCTAAATTCATTTCCTGAATAAGTTTTAATTGAGCAATTGCTAAGCTGTTCTCATGTTGAGTAAGCAGTAATTTATCTGAAACTAATGTAGATTCTGCTTCATACAAATCAGTACCAGCCTTTAAGCCCAAATCTATTTTTCTTTTAACAAGGTCATAATTAGTTTGTGAGATTTCTAATTGTTCTTTAGATATAACTACTAACCCCTGATAAAAATAAATATCATAAAAAGCGACCATTACTCTAAAAGCCAGCATATATTTTTCATGTAATAAATCCTGTTGTGCAGCATTTTGTAATAACTTTGTCAATCTAATTGTATTTATTTTTTGGAAGCCTTTAAATAAATCAACAGAAGACTGTAAAGTATATTCGTTTGTAAAAAAGCTTGTAGTTGTATAATTATTATTAATAGGGTCAATAGAACGCCCATATCGAGTACTATAACCTAAAACTCCCTCAATTGCGGGCAATAAGCTTCTAACAGATTGTTTATGAGTTTCTTTATTTGCTTCAAAATTATACTTGTACTCATTCAATTTAAGATTGTGCTCAACTGCATAGTCTATGCATTGATCTAATGTCCAAGATTGTTGAGCGATTGCTGATTTAGAAATCAAAAAGAGTATAATTACAGTTTTAATATTATTTTTAATATTCATATATTAGTTGTTTATAACGGAATTCAAATTATTCTTTTTCTACTGCTACCGTTTATCCAAGCGTCGTGCCAAAAAAATACACAATTCATTATCAAACACTTACAACAAATATTTAAAAAACACCTTTTTAAAAGTGTCAAATATTTTTACACTCAGTGTCGAATATCTTAACAATTAAAATCAGAATTCGCTTATTATTTTTATATTTGTTACAACGAACCACACTTTTTTAGTTCTGATTTTCTCCTAAAAACAACTTCTCAATAAGCCTTTTTTATGATTGACGGAAAAATTTTGATAATTGATGATAACAAAAGTGTATTGAGTGCTTTAGAAATTCTCTTGCAATTTGAATACAAGCACATTGAAACGTTATCTAATCCAAATCAAATTTCATCTTTTAAAAATTTAATTGATTTTGATATTGTCTTATTAGATATGAATTTTTTAGCCGGTGTTAATAACGGAAATGAAGGGCTGTATTGGCTAAAAGAGATAAAAAAGAAGGCTCCAGACATTTCGGTTATTATGATTACATCTTATGGAGCTATCGATTTAGCTGTAGATGCTTTGAAGGCCGGGGCTTCTGACTTTATACTTAAACCTTGGAATAACGATAAACTTTTATCCACCATAAAATCAGTTTATTTATTAAAAAAATCTTTAAAAGAAAGAAATAAACCAAAAACGAATGAAAAAGGTTTAAAAGAGATTAATGATCAGAATGAAAGCTCTATTATTGGTAATTCTAAAGAATTATTATCCCTTCTTCATCTAACTCAAAAAGTAGCAAAGACTGATGTTAGTGTTTTAATAACCGGTGAAAATGGTACCGGAAAAGAGGTAATTGCTCAAGAACTGCATAGACTTTCGAACCGAAAAAATGAAATATTTATCTCGGTAGATATGGGTTCTATTTCTGAGTCACTTTTTGAAAGTGAACTTTTTGGACATATGAAAGGGGCATTTACAGATGCCAAACAGGACAGAATTGGTAAATTTGAAGCTGCAAATGGAGGTACATTATTTTTAGATGAAATTGGAAACCTGTCACTTCAATTACAAGCTAAACTTCTTTCGGTACTACAAAACAGAATTATTGTTAGAGTGGGCTCTAATAAGCCTATTCCTGTTAACATTCGCTTAGTTTGTGCGACAAACTGCAATCTGCATCAAATGGTTGCCGACGGTGTTTTTAGAGAGGATTTACTTTATAGAATCAACACTATTCATCTTGAAGTTCCTTCATTGCGAGATCGTGATAAAGACATTTTACTTTTGGCAGATTTTTATTTAAAAAAAATGTCTTCTAAATACGACAGACCAGACATGAAAATTGATGTTGCAGCTCAGGAAAAATTAATGGCTTATTCCTGGCCAGGGAATGTCAGGGAATTACAGCATACCATTGAAAGAGCTATAATTTTATGCGAAAGCAATGTTTTAAAACCAGATGACTTTTTGTTAATCAATAAATCCTCAGCATCTCCAAACACTCAGCCAAATACTTTGGACGAAATGGAAGAGATAATGATAAACAGGGTTTTAAATGAAAACAATTCTAATTTAAGTGCTGCTGCCAACCAACTAGGTGTTTCAAGGCAAACCTTGTACAATAAAATAAAGAAAAGAAAAAGCAATGGTTAACATAAATTTTTATTTAAATATTGTATTACGGATTGTTTTTATTACGATATCTTCTCTTGGATTTGCATTCTGTTTTGATAGAGAATTTTATATATTTTCTTTTCTGTTTCTTTTTATTTTAATATTGCAAGTATTATTATTTATACGATACATCAATTATACAAACAGGAAATTATCCCATTTTTTAAATGGTATTGAAAATGAAGATTTTACACTGCACTTTCCTGAAAAAGATCTTATAAAACCTTTTAAAAACCTTAACCAGAGTCTTAATAAGGTTAATAGCTTAATCCATGAACTGCATTTAAAAAAACAAGCTCAGGAACAGTTTTATCATGAAATATTAAAACAAGCCAATATTGGAATTTTTGCTTTTAATGAAAATGGTCATATTATTTACTCAAACCCTACTGTAGAAAATTTACTTAACTACAGACCTCTAAATCATATTAAACAACTGAGGCAGGTTGATGAAAAATTATTTTCTTTTTTTGATAACTTAAAACCTTTTGAACAGAAACTTTTTCAGATAACAAATGAGAGAGAAAAAAAACAGCTTTCAATAAAATCCAGCACTATCAACATGCATAAGGAAAATCTTTTTTTAGTTACTATACAGGATATTAATAAGGAATTAGAGGAGAAAGAAACAGATTCATGGATAAAACTTATTAAGGTTTTAACGCATGAAATTATGAATTCAATAGCACCAATTACATCAATTTCTGAATCTATTTTAAAGTATTATAAAGTCAATAATAAACTAATTCCAATTAGTGAGTTTGACGAAAAACATATAATAAATACTGCTAAAGGTTTAGAAATTATTAGTGAGCAGGGTGATAATTTGATGAGTTTTGTTAGATCTTACAGAACATTATTAAGTGTTCCTGTACCCGAAAAAGAAATGGTTCCCGCTAAAACATTATTAGACAATATATTTTTACTAATAAATCCAAATAATGATACTGTAAAAATAGATATTGAGATAGTTCCTGAAAATTTAGAATTGTATATAGATAAAAAACAAATTACTCAGGTATTGATAAATTTGGGTAAAAATGCGCTGCAGTCATTGAACGATCAGGAAAATGGTATTATAAAAATTTCTGCCGGTATAAACAATCAGGATAAAAAATTCATCATGCTTTCTGATAATGGTCCTGGAATAACGGCAGAGTTAATGGAAGAAATTTTTGTTCCTTTCTTTACTACAAAAACTACAGGAACAGGTATAGGACTAAGTTTGTCTAAACAAATTATGCGTTTACACGATGGCACCATTAAAGTACATTCGATTCCAAATATAGAAACAAGGTTTGTTTTAAATTTTTAAATAACTATTTCCAGACAAAAGAGGGATTACTAAAAGTTTGACATCATAGATAATCTAACGAATCATATTGAAGTGCATATTCTTCTATTTTTTTTGAAGATGCCAAATGCATTGCATATTCTTTATCAATTGCAATTTCGAGTAAATAATAAAATTTATCCTCTACTTCTACCTTTATTTCTGTTGTATCAACATTCCTTAAAGGAATTTGTAATCCTCTGCCATCGGCTTTGATTACTGCTTCTTTACGTGTCCAGTATTTATAAAAATGTTTCTCGCTGGTAATATTATTTTTCTCCTTTGAAGTAAAAACAGAACTAAAATTTTCAATATCGATAGTTTTTATTTTTTCAATATCGATTCCTATATTCTCTTTTTCATCTGTACTTATTACGCATACAATATAATCCTCAGAGTGTGATATATTAAAACTAAAAGTGTCATAAGAAAAATAAGGTTTCCCATATTGGTTTTTCTTCATTATCGCTAAAGAATCCTGATATCCTAATTTAAGCATGCCTTGTTTTAACAGCAGCTTTCCATATAAAAAAGAATGTGCATCCTCCCAGCGTCTGAATTTCTCAATTTTATTTTGCATATCATCAGGAAGCAACGAAACTGCTTTTATATACTTTTCATCCGTTAATTGCTTGCAAAGCGTATAATAAACTATTGTCATAAAGGAAGGAAAAATTAATTCATTAAGAAAGGCAGAATCATACTCAAAATATGTCCTGCCTTTTATTCTTTAAAGCTAAAAAAATTGTAGTATTTTGTTTAAAAAACTCGTTTTTTTTTCAAAATCATATCAATACATTTATTGCATACACCATTCAAGAACTGCTTTTGCACTATGTGCTTTGTTTTCTGCCTGTTCAAAAACGATACTTCTATCTCCATCAATTACTTCTGCTTCAACCTCTTCTCCTCTGTGAGCTGGAAGGTCATGCATAAAAATTGCGTTAGGATATCTTGACATAAGTTTTTGTGTGATTGCAAAAGGTTCAAATATGTCTCTCCAGTTGACATCTAATTTTACAGTTCCTGTTGTTTGCCAGCGTGTAGTATAGATTACATCTGCATTTGCCGGCAGAAATTTTAGATCATGATATTCAGCGATAACTGTATTTCTTCCTGCTCCTTCTTTTTGTGCATAATGTAAAATTTGAGGATCAATTTGATAATTTGGCGGTGTAAAAAAGCTGATTTTTACATTTGAAAATTTGGCAAATGCTAAAGCTAATGCTGATGCTGTATTATTTCCTTCTCCCAGATAAATAATCTCAAGGCCTTTGATTTCTCCAAAATAGCGTTTCATTGTTGTTAAATCAGCTAAAGCCTGTGTTGGATGTTCATCTTCGGTCATGGCATTCACGATTGACATTCTTTGCTGATTTGCAAAAATTCTGAGCAAAGCTGGAGATTCTCCGGTTCTTACTACTAAACCATCCAGCATTTGAGAAAGTACCTGCAAAGTATCACTCAAATTTTCACCTGTATTTATCTGTAAATCATTTGGGCCATACGAAATAACTTGTGCCCCTAGTCTAAGCGCCGCCGTAGAAAAAGAGGTTCTTGTTCTTGTAGAAGTTTTTGTAAAATATATCCCTACTATTTTACCTTGTAATTGATGGCCAAGTTCGACCATACCATTTGCATATTCGATACCTCTATTAACTATATCAAGTGTTTCCTGTACTGACAAATCTACCAGAGAAATGACATGTTTATTTTCTTTTACTGTTGTAAGACTCATTTTATTTTGTTTTTAAATACAATAGTTACTCTTAAATTAAAAATTCTAAGTTTTGCTGCACTAAGCTGGCATTAATAATTTTAATAACCGCATCTTTTTCTTTTAAAAGGAAAAAATGTCCACCTTCAATATAATATATCGAGCATCTTTTTGTTGTATGTGCTTTCCATTTAACCGCTGTGTCGCGTGAAATCCCTTCACTTTCCCCTATTAATACTGAAATATTTACTTTCAAAGGGATTATTTCCGGTCTGTGAACCATTGTTTCAGCTATGGCAAAATCACTTCTCAGTAAAGGAATAAATATTTTACTTAACTCCGGATGTTGAAAAATTTCAGGAGGTGTTACTCCCAAAGCTAAGACTTTTTCCTGAAACTCTTGTGGCCCCATAAGTGACCACAATTCCCTTACTCTTTGTACATCTGGCGGATATCTTCCGGAAAAAAAAGCATGTATCGGCGGCCTCATGCCCAATGACATAATTTTTTGAAGGACTTCGTAACCTAACGAAGCCCCCATACTATGTCCAAAAATTGCATAATCAGATTTAGAAATATCATCGGATATCTGATTGAAAATATCCTCTACTGCTTCCTCTAAATTTGCATAACAATCTTCGGCTATTCGAATACCGCGCCCGGCTAGTTCAATAGGGCATAATTCGATATTATCTGCTAATCCTGTTCCCCAATTTCGGTAAATACTTGATGCTCCTCCGGCAAATGGCAAGCAAAAGAGTTTTATTTTTTCTGTCATTGCATATTAATTTTATAGGATTATTATCTAATTTACTTACGTCAACATTCACTTTAAAAAATATCTTTATTTAAATTAAATTTGATATTTCTGCAGCATCCTGTAAAAATTACAGTAATGCTTTTTTAATAAGTGATGCCAGTTCGTCTTTTTGTTCGTTGATTATTTCATAATGGGTCGTATTTAAGAAATGATGCTCAAAAGTACCGTTAGTATATCCTTGCCATCCTTTCATTTTAACTTTATCTGAATTTTTATTAGCTTCTACTGCAATGATTTCACTGCTTATTTTACCTTCAAGTTTATGAGAGGCTAATATTTTTATGTTATGAAAAACTAACTGTTTAATTCGATCAAAGTCCTCTTTTCTAATTTCTTTGCCCCAGTGCGCTAATTCATTATCAATTACATCATCTGATTTTTTCTGATCAAATAAAATTTCTTCCGTTTCGTATGCACCTCTATCAATTAATATTAATTTGACATCGACATTTTCTTCTTCCAAAATTTTTGCGACTTCAAAACCTATTGTTGCACCCATTGAGTACCCCACTAAAACAGTTGGCTGATTTACTGATTTTATGGTTTTTATTTCCTGAACAAATGATCTGGCCATAACTTTTATGCTTTCATCAAATGGCTCATTTTTATCAAAACCTCGATACTGCAGTCCATATGCATTAGCTAAATTATTCAAATCTGTAGCTAAATTTTTAAAGATTATTGAAGATCCTAAAACCGGAGGAATGAAGAAAACGTTAGGAACATGATCTACTATTTTATTAAGCTTTATAAGTAAACTTTCGCTTGTAAAATTGTCATTGATTTTTCTTGCCAGCTCTAAAATTGTTGGGTTGTTATAGATATCTTTTAAAGGAACATATATTTCCAGTTCCTTCGATATCATTGCCATTATCTGCGTAGCTTTTATTGAATTTCCTCCTATTTCAAAAAAGTTGGTGTCGATACTTATTTTAGATAATTTCAAATTATCTTCCCATACTTTTTGAATTTTTTCCTCGGTTATATTTTGAGGAGCTACATATTTTTTATCCTCTCTTTTTTCGATTTTTTTATTCTCCAAAAATTTTCTGTCTATTTTCCCACTCACAGTCAATGGCAGCTTATCCATTAAAACAAATTGAGAAGGGATTAAATATGCAGGAAGGAATTGCTTCATAAAATCTTTTAGCTCAAGATAAAATAACTTATTATGCAAAAGACTGTTTGGAGTAGGTAACAGTTTTACATCAATTTTACCATTTGAAGTTATTGGAAATTCTTCTATTCTTACCAAATAATCAGGTACCATATAATGAGGCAGTTCATTTCGCAAAAATGCAATAACTTCCTTTTCCTCAACTTTATCAGATCCTTTGTAATAGGTTACTAAATGTTTGTCGTTATTATAATCTTTTTTAGCAACAGAAACACTATTTAGTATATCCGTAAATTTCTGAAGGGTATTATCTATTTCGATAGGCTCAACACGATATCCTTTAATTTTTACCTGACTGTCTTTTCTTCCACAAAATTCCAGTTCTCCATTTTCATTATATTTCGCTAAATCGCCTGTTTTATAGATTAGTCCTTCAACCGAAGGGTGAGATATAAAATGTGATTTAGTTTCATCAATCCTATTAAGATATCCTCTGGCCATACCTGATCCGGCAATAAAGATTTCACCAATTTCTCCAGTCTCAACCTCTTTTAAGTTATCATCAAATAAGTAAATTGTATGATTATTTATAGGTTTTCCTATTACATTACAATTTTCAACACTATCAATTTGAGCAAAAGAAGAACATATTGTAAACTCTGTTGGTCCATATGTATTGAATAGAGCTGTTTTTTCTATTAACTTATCAATATAAGATTTTCGCAATTCATCTCCACCACTAATAATGGCTCTTGGAATATACTGTAATCTATCTGAATTAATATTAAGTTCATTAATAACCAAAGGTGTTGTCGACAGGATTGTTACATTATGGTTATTTATCCCATCAATAATCCCTTCAATATCTCTTCCTCCTTCAGAAAGCACAACTAAAGTACCTCCTGTGGATAATATTGGGAATATTTCCTCGATAGATGTATCAAATGATATAGACGATTGCTGGATAACTGCATCTTTATTTGATAGTTCAAAATAATTAGAAAATGTTTCAACATAATCAATAACAGATCGTTGTTCAATCATTACTCCTTTTGGTTCTCCTGTTGAGCCAGAAGTATAACAAATATAACATAGGTCTGTTAAGTCTGCAGATGCATCATCTTCATGCAGATAATGATCTCCTGAATGGTGTTTTGAATAATCATAAAATAAAACAGGAACAGCATCATTCTCTATTTCATATTCGACATCCTGATCTATTATAATTAAATCTGCAGCACAATCGTTTACAATGTAATTTATTCTTGCTTCCGGATAATCTCGATCAACCGGGATATAAGCTGCACCAATTTTCATGATGGCAAGAATGGATATAATTGTTTGCTCAGACCTTCCGGCAATTAAAACTACATGGCTTCCAACGCCCAGGTTATAATCTACTCTTAATAAGGCGGCAAGCTTGTCAACTTCAGAACTTAGTTCCTTATAAGTCAAATTCTTACCCTTAAAAACAATTGCGGTATTATTTGCATTTTTATCAAATGAATCTTGAAATAATTGATATACATTCGTTTTGTTAGAGGATATTTTTTCATAATTAAAATTTTGATTTTTAACTATTGGAAAATCTTTTTCTACAGATTTTTTCTTTTTTACTTCAATAAGTTCTTCATTTTTAAGCGTATAATAAGCCATTAAGTGCCAATTATTAAACTCATCTTTTTTAGGGACTACAGCTATATTATGAACCTTAGGATGTTTTGAAATAACACTTTCTATTTCTCCCGGTTCAATTCTGGAACCGTTTATTGATATTTGATTGTCTTTTCTTCCTAAAAACTGTACCGTACCATCTTCTAACCACATTCCTAAATCTCCGGTTTTGTAAACCCTTGTGCTCTCATTTAAATTGAATTCACATTCTATAAACTGCGTTTTAGTTTTCTCTGGTGAATTTAGATAACCTTCTGCAAGACATACTCCTCCTATTGCAATCTCGCCAACAAAACCAATAGGAACTATTTTACGATTAGGATCTAATACATAGATCTGTACGTTATTAATTGGTTTTCCAATAGGAATTCTTGAACTGTTATTTTGTACAAAAGCAGGAAATGCATCAAAATAAGTAACTTCAATAGAAGCTTCTGTAGGTCCATAAAGATTTGATAATGGAATCTGAAGATGCTTATAATACTTCGTCAATATAGTCTTGGTTAATTCTTCTCCACTACAAACAATCCTTCTTAAAGAAGTAATTTTTGAAAAATCATTATCTACAGCATCTAAATAGTTATTTAACTGAGTAGGTGAAAAATGTATATAAGTTAAATTGTATTTAATGATACTTTCTGTCAGCTGAAGTGAATTTTCCTCGCCGGTAGCAAGCACTAATTTTGCGCCAAAACATAGCGGCATGAATATTTCTCCAATTGAAACATCAAAAACAAATGGCGTTTTTTGAAAAATAATATCGTTTTCTGTAAATCCATAATGATCCCAAAACCAATTTATTCTATTGATTAACCCTTCATTTTTAATTAATACTCCTTTTGGATTTCCAGTTGATCCGGAAGTATATAATATTGAAAATAGATCTTGTAAATCAACATTGACTTTAATATTTTCTGATGAAAACTCATTTAAATCATTTTTGATCTGATCCGCTTTTAGAAAAGCAACATTGTATCGTGATTCTTCCTGAACTACCTTACAGAAACTTTCGGTTATTAAAAGTTTAGCATTGGTATCATTTAGTATAAAAGATGTTCTTTCAAATGGATTTTCTTTATCAATAGGCACGTAAACTCCTCCAAGTTTGATAATACTTAAAAGGGTCACCATTCTATCGACCGTATTATCCATCATAACCCCTACACAATCTCCTTTAGAAACTTTAAATGTATCTTTGAGATAATGAGATAAACGATTTGCTTTATTATTTAATTCCTCAAAAGTTACTTCTCCATTGTCAGTAATTATAGCTGTTGATTCTGGATTTTTTTCAACACGGGATTCAATAATATGCTTCATCCCTTTATTAAAATGAAGTGTTTTAGCAGTATTATTAAATTCTGCTAAGGTTTTAACTTCCTCTTTCTCTAAATAAAAAATATCAGCAATTGGTTCATTTGGATTATTTAATACTTCTTCAAGCAAATTTTTAAAATGATGAATCATTCTTGTAATTTTATTTTTGCTAAAAAGATTTGCATTAAATCCTAAAGTTCCCATTATTGTACCATCTGGTTTTCTTTGAAAAGTATAAGATAAATCAAATTTACTGGCAATTGTATTACAAAATTCAATCTCATCTCCTAAAGAGCTGTCTGTAATTTTATTTGACGGATCTATAGAATCATCAGAATCATGATAGGATATTAATACATCAAATAATGGATTTTTTTCTGCATTAACTTCACTTTCTATTTCATTTACTAATAAATCAAATGGATAAGACTGATGTTCAAAAGCGTCCAGCGTTGTCGTTTTTACATCCTGAAGAATCTGCTTAAACGAACTTGTCCCCTTAACAGCAGTTCTAAGAGCAATGGTATTTACATAAAAACCAACCTGATCTTTTAAACTGGCATGATCTCGCCCGCTTACAACAGAACCTAAAATTATATCTTCTTCACCGGTATATCTGTGAAATAAGGATTTTAAAACCCCTATAAATATCATATATAGAGAAACATTATGCTGTTTTGCAAATTCTATCAGCTGATTTGAAATTTTATTTGAAATTTCGAAATTAGCATTGTTTCCTTCATAGGTTTGAGTTTCCTCAGATGAAAAATCTACCGGTAATTTTAATCTGGCTATTTTACCTGAAAACTTATCAATCCAATATTTTCTGGCACCATCAAAATTTCCTGTTTCGTGTAAAGTGTTTTGCCATACAGCATAATCTTTATACTGAATTGTTAATTTAGGAGTATAGGCAAAGGATCCTGTAGCTTTTGATTTGTAAATTTCGGTAAACTCGTTGCTAAGTACATTTAATGACCAGGCATCAATAATAATATGATGAAAAATAAGGACAAGCAGCATTTTTCCATCGTAATTTTTAACTAAAGATGCTTTAATTGCTGACTTAGCTAAATCAAAAGGATAAAAAAGTTCCTTCTCTATTATTGTTCTATAATCAGCGGGCGTAAAAGCCTCAAGATGATCAATATCTAACTTAAAATCATTAAATTCCTTAACAAATTGGCGAGGCTGGCCATCTACAATTTTTATAACTGTTCTAAGGATTTCATGACGTAAAATCAGATCATTAAGCGTTTCCTTAACCATATCGACATCTAACTCTCCTATAGGATAAATTAAAGGTGAATTATATAATCCCTGAGTTTCTCCAAGCTCATTAAGAATCCAAAGACGAATTTGCCCGCGTGACAATGGATAATGCGGTTGTATTGGAGCTGGTTTAATTAACTCAAACTCTTTTTCTTCAATTATCGAATTAAAAAAATCAAGAATATCTCTTTTTTTTGATTTAAGGTCTTCTATAATATCAGGTGTTAATACTCCATCCGGAGCTTTAACCTCTACTTGATTTTCCTGAATAGACACCATAATTCCTTTTCCTCTCAAATGAGTAATGTATTCGTCTGTTCTCATAGTATAAGTTTTATTTCTTCTTTATTTTCTTCTGTTGTATCTGTTATTTGTTTAATTGTAATGATATAGTTCGCTATTTCTCTAATACTTTGTTTCGTAAAAATCTCTTTCAATGTTATTTTTACAGATAACATTTTAGAAACAGTATTTACAAGAGCAATTGCTTTTAAAGAATTACCGCCCAGTTCAAAAAATCCGTCATTAACATTGATCTTTTCAATTTCTATTTGTAATAGTTCAGACCAGATTAATACCAATTGCGTTTCTATTTCGTTTGATGGAGCTTCATAAATCTTTTCTTTCTTTTCCACATCTGGTAACAATCTGCGATCTAGTTTACCAGTTGGACTTAATGGCAATTTATCTAGCTGCATATAATGACTTGGTATCATGCTAAATGGAAGTCGGTCGATTAAAAAATCTTTTAATTCAGATTTAATTATCATCTCCTCTGCTACATAATAAGCCACCAGCGTTTTATTATTTTCAATTTCACGAAGGCTGACAACTACATCCTTAATTCCTTTAAAAGATTTTAAATGGCTTTCTATTTCACCTAATTCAATTCTAACACCATTAAGTTTTATCTGCCCATCTAACCTTCCTAAATAGTCGATAGTTCCATCTGCAAGCCATCTGGCCAGATCTCCTGTTTTATATAAAAGCCCTGATCCAAATGGGTTCTTTACAAAACGTTCCTGGGTTAAATCCAAACGGTTCACATATCCTTTTGACAAACCTTTACCGCCTATATAAAGTTCCCCTTTTACCCCAACTGGCAGAAGGTTCATCTGTGCATCCAGAATATATACCTGAGTATTGGCTACAGGACGGCCTATAGAAACTTTATCTCCTTTTAATGTCTTCGGAGTTAATTTTTGGGAAATCGAGATAACCGTTGTTTCTGTTGGCCCGTATTCATTATAAAAATCATAATCTATATTATACCTTCTGGCCAGTCCTAATTTACATTCCTCTCCGGATACTACTATTCGTTTAAGGCTTGGTAAAACAGGAAGTGATAAGCTTTCTAAAAATGACGGTGTAACATTGAGGTGTGTAACCGAATGTACCTCTAAATATGCTGTAAACAAATCCTGATCTGTTAATACCACAGAATCAATTAACACCAGACTTGCTCCTGTGGTCAGGGATAACCAGATCTGTTCTACAGAAACATCAAAATAATAAGGCGAAAACTGCAGGATTTTATCACTGGATTCTATTGCTAAAAACTCACGTTCGTGATTGATCAGGTTGGTAACCGATTCATGCTCTACCATAACCCCTTTTGGATTTCCGGTAGAACCCGAAGTATAAATTACATAAGCAAGGCTCTGTGGATTTACTTTTGGAAGTGTCTTTTTTTCCAGGCTTCTAATGATCTGCTCACTATCCAGATCTTCTACAGACAGATAAGTATATCCCTGCAGGTCATCTGACTCTAAATTGCTGATCACAAACTCACAGCCGCATTCCTCCAGCATATGAGCTGTACGCGATACAGGCTGGGTCGGGTTAATCGGTACATAAGCTGCCCCGGCTTTCATAACAGTAAGGATAGCTGTTATCATTTCACTTGAACGGGTCATGATTAAACCAACTATTGAACCGGCAGTTACACCGCAGTCAATAAGATGGGATGCCCAAAGATCAGATCTGGTATCTAGATCACGATAGCTAAGACGTTCTTCTCCAAAAACAACTGCATCTGAATCTGGTGTTTCAGCACATTGCGAGATAAACATATCCAGAACTGTCTGCTGTAGGTCATAATCTGCAAAAGTATCATTGAAGTCAACCAGTAGCTGCGATTTCTCTGCTTCAGATAAAATTGTAATATCACTTATTAACTGGTTTTCATTTTCCAGTATTTCCTCAATGATTCTATGAAGGTAACTGCTGAAACGTGCAGCGCTTGAAGCCGTAAACAAATCTGTACGATAATTAAAAGAAATACCTATTTCTTCTGCATCAAGTACGGCAAGGCTCATATCAAATTTGGCAGTATTATACGCTACTTCATGATAACTGATTTTAAATTCCGGATCGTTAAAACTCGAATCATCAACCTTTTTTTGATACGTAAAAGAAACATCAAATAAAGAATTACGGCTCGCATCACGTGGAAGCTCCAGTGCATCAACCAGTTCTTCATACTGATACAGCTGATGATCAAAAGCAGATAATGCCGATTCGTGTACCGAAGCCAGAAAATCCTTGAATGAAATTCCCGAATCTACAGTATTACGAAGTGCAAGCGTGTTAACAAACATACCTACTATACCTTCAAGATCGGCATGGTGGCGTCCGGCTGTCGGAGTTCCTACAATAATATCGTCCTGATTACAGATCTTGCTGAGCAGTACATTATAAACAGCCAGAAACAAGGTATAAACCGTTACACCGCTAGAAGCTGCCAGACTGCGAAGCTTAGTGGTTTTCTCTTTATCCAAATCCAGCGAATGACTGCTGCCCTGACCGCCTTTATAAAGCGGGCGCGGATAATCCAATGGCAGGTCTAAAGCATTGATTTCTTTTGAATAAAGATCAAGCCAGTACGATTTATGGGCCAATACTAAAGACTGATGCGAATCGCTTTGCTGCCATACGGCATAATCTGTATATTGAATGCGAAGTTCATCTAACTGCAGGCCTTTGTACAATGCCCAGAATTCACGCATTAAGATCTCATGCGAAACACCGTCATTGATAATATGGTGCATGTCAAACATTAAAAGGTAATCTTCTCCTGCAACCTCCATCAGCGAGATACGGATTGGAAACTCTGCTGACAGGTTAAAGGGACGGATAAAGGCGCTGATGTAGGTATTCATTTCTGAAACATCCCCGCTGTAATGTCCCATTTTAAAAGAATTCTCATTTAATATGCGCTGTACGGGAATACCATCCACTATTTCAAATACGGTACGAAGACTTTGATGGCGCGAAACTAATTTTGCAAAAGCGGTCTCTAAACGGGAAACATCAAGCGGTCTGCCAATCCTGAAAAATCCCGGCATATTGTATGCTGTGCTCTCTTTGTCAAACTCATATAGAAAATACATGCGTTTCTGTGCAGAAGATAACGGGTAATAATCCTGCGGCTGTGCCTGAGGAATTGATACAAAACCAACCTTCTCGGCACTTAAAATATATATTGATAATTCAGATATAGTACGGTGTTCAAATAAATCACGCAGTGAAATATTAACCGAGAATACTTTATTAATTTTATTACTCAGGGTAATAGCCATTAAAGAGTGCCCGCCCAGATTAAAAAAATCGGAGTGGATGCTGATTTTATCAGCCGCAATACCCAGAACATCAGACCATATCATGACCAGTTTCTCCTGATCTTCATTTTCAGCAGCAGCATATACCTCTCCGGCTGTAAAATCTGGATTAGGAAGTGCCCTTTTATCTACTTTACCATTAGCCGTAACCGGAAAACTATCCAGCCAGATATAGGCTGCAGGGATCATGTAATCAGGAAGTTTTGCCGATAATATGGATTTTATTTTAGCACTTTCCAGCTGCTCACTGCCGCTTAAATAAGCAATCAGCTGTTTGTTGTCGTCTGATCCGTGGGCAATTACTAAAACCTGGTTTACTGTATCAATTGCTTCTAATTGAGATTCAATTTCTCCCAGTTCGATACGATAACCGCGAAGTTTTATCTGGTTATCGTTACGCCCTAAATAATCGATGGTTCCATCAGAAAACCATCGAGCCAAATCTCCTGTTTTATACAAAAGCCCAGTTCCAAAAGGGTTCTCTACAAAACGTTCCTGGGTTAAATCCAAACGGTTCAAATAGCCTTTTGACAAACCTTTACCGCCTATGTAAAGCTCCCCTTTTACCCCAATTGGCAGAAGGTTCATCTGCGCATCCAGAACATATACCTGAGTATTGGCTACAGGACGGCCTATAGAAACTTTATCGCCTTTTAATGCCTCAGGAGTTAATTTTTGGGAAATAGAGATAACCGTTGTTTCTGTCGGTCCGTATTCATTATAAAAATCATAATCTTCGTTGTACCTGCGGGCAAGTCCTAATTTACACTCTTCTCCAGATACTACTATTCGTTTAAGGTTTGGTAAAGCAGGAAGCGATAAACTCTCTAAAAAGGACGGCGTAACATTAAGATGTGTAACCGAATGTGTTTCCAGATATGCTGCAAACAAATCCTGATCTGTTAATACCACAGAATCAATTAATACCAGACTCGCTCCCGTGGTCAGCGATAACCAGATCTGTTCTACAGAAACATCAAAATAATAAGGCGAAAACTGCAGGATTTTATCGCTGGCTTCTATCGCTAAGAATTCACGTTCGTGGTTGATTAAATTTGTAACCGATTCATGTTCAACCATAACCCCTTTTGGATTTCCGGTAGAACCTGAAGTATAAATAACATAAGCAAGGCTCTGTGAATTTACTTTTGGAAGTGTCTTTTTTTCCAGGCTTCTTATTATCTGCTCGCTGTCCAGATTTTCCACAGACAGATAAGTATAGCCATCCAATTCATCGGATTGTTTCTCTAAATTACTGATCACAAACACACAGCCGCATTCCTCCAACATATGAGCCGTACGCGATACAGGCTGGGTCGGGTTAATCGGTACATAAGCTGCCTCGGCTTTCATAACGGCAAGAATAGCTGTTATCATTTCGCTTGAACGGGTCATGATTAAACCAACTATTGAACCTGCAGCTACACCCGAATCAATAAGATGGGATGCCCAAAGATCAGATCGCTCGTCAAGATCACGATAACTAAGGCGCTCTTCTCCAAAAACAACTGCATCTGAATCTGGTGTTTCAGCACATTGCGAGATAAACATATCCAGAACTGTCTGCTGCAGGTCATAATCTGCAAAAGTGTCGTTAAACTCCACCAGCTGTTGTGATGTCTCTGCTTCAGATAAAATTGTAATATCACTTATTAACTGGTTTTCATTTTCCAGTATTTCCTCAATGATTTTATGAAGATAGCTGCTGAAACGTGCCAGGCTTGAAGCTGTAAACAAATCTGTACGATAACCAAAATCAAGGCTTATTTCTTCTGCATCCAGTATAGCAAGGCTCAGATCAAATTTGGCAATATTATACGATACTTCATGATAACTGATCTTAAGTTCCGGATCACTAAAACCGGAATCATCAACCTGTTTGTTGTAGGTGAATAAAACATCAAATAATGGGCTGCGGCTCGCATCACGAGGAAGGTCAAGTGCATCAACCAGTTCTTCATACTGATACAGCTGATGATCAAAAGCGGATAATGTCGATTCGTGTACCGAAGCCAGAAAATCTTTGAATGAAATCCCAGAATCTACATTATTACGAAGTGCAAGTGTATTGACAAACATCCCCACTATGCCTTCAAGATCAGCATGATGGCGTCCGGCTGTCGGCGTCCCCACAATAATATCGTCCTGATTGCAGAGCTTGCTGAGCAGTACATTATAAACAGCCAGAAACAAGGTGTAAACCGTTACACCGCTTGAAGCTGCCAGACTTCGAAGCTTGGCGGTTTTCTCTTTATCCAGATGCAGCGAATGACTGCTGCCCTGACCGCCTTTATAAAGCGGACGAGGATAATCCAACGGCAGGTCTAAAGCATTGATCTCTTTTGAATAAAGATCAAGCCAGTACGATTTATGGGTCGATACTAAAGACTGATGCGAATCACTCTGCTGCCATACGGCATAATCTGTATATTGAATACGCAGCGCATCTAACTGCAGTCCTTTGTACAATGCCCAGAATTCACGCATTAAAATCTCATGCGAAACACCGTCATTGATAATATGGTGCATATCAAACATTAAAAGGTAATCTTCTCCCGTTACTTCCATCAGCGAAATGCGGATTGGAAACTCTGCTGACAGGTTAAAGGGACGGATAAAGGCATTGATATAGCCATCTATCTCTGAAACATTACCGCTGTAATGTCCCATTTTAAAGGAATTCTCGTTTAGTATGCGCTGTACAGGAATACCATCCACTATTTCAAATACGGTACGAAGACTTTGATGGCGCGAAACCAATTTTGCAAAGGCGGTTTCTAAACGGGAAACATCAAGCGGTCTGCCAATCCTGAAAAAACCGGGCATATTATAAGCCGTGCTCTCTTTATCAAACTCGTATAAAAAATACATGCGTTTCTGTGCAGAAGATAATGGGTAATAATCTTCTTGCTGTGCCTGCGGAATCGATATAAAACTAACCTTCTCGGCACTTAAAATATATATTGATAATTCAGATATAGTACGGTGTTCAAATAAATCACGCAGTGAGATATTAACCGAGAATACTTTATTGATTTTATTACTCAGGGTAATGGCCATTAAAGAGTGTCCGCCCAGATTAAAAAAGTCGGAGTGGATACTAATTTTATCAGCCACAATACCCAAAACATCAGACCATATCATGACCAGTTTCTCCTGATCTTCATTTTCGGCAGCGACATATACCTCTCCGGCTGTAAAATCAGGATTAGGAAGTGTCCTTTTATCTACTTTACCATTAGCGGTAACCGGAAAACTATCCAGCCAGATAAAGGCTGAAGGGATCATGTAATCAGGAAGTTTTGATGATAATATGGATTTGATTTTAGCACTTTCCAGCTGCTCACTGCCGCTTAAATAAGCAATCAGCTGTTTGTTGTCGTCTGATCCGTGGGCAATTACTAAAACCTGATTTACTGTATCAATTGCTTCTAATTGAGATTCGATTTCTCCCAGTTCGATGCGGTAACCGCGAAGTTTTATCTGGTTATCGTTACGTCCTAAATAATCGATAGTTCCGTCAGCAAACCATCTGGCCAGATCTCCTGTTTTGTATAAAAGCCCCGTTCCAAAAGGGTTCTCTACAAAACGCTCTTGAGTTAAATCCAAACGGTTTAAATATCCTTTTGACAAACCTTTACCGCCGATATAAAGTTCCCCTTTTACCCCAATTGGAAGAAGGTTCATCTGCCCATCAAGAATATAAGCTTGAGCATTGGCTACAGGACGGCCGATAGAAACTTTACTTTGTATATTTTCTTTTACTATTTTATGAATTGTAAAAGTTACAGTGGTCTCTGTTGGACCATATTTATTATAAAACGAATATTTATTTGAAATTTTTTCTGCTAATTGAAGCTTACAAATTTCCCCTCCAGATATCACTCGGCGAAGAGTTGACACTCCTTCAAAATCAACTTTTTCCAGGAAAGATGGTGTACTATGGAAATGAGTTATCCCCTTTTCTATTAAATAGGAATTAAGAATACTACTTTCTAAAAGCGTTGCTTCATCAACAAGAACCAGAGCTGCACCTGTTGTTAGGGATAACCAAATCTGTTCTACAGAAGGGTCAAAATAGTAAGGTGAAAACTGCAGGATTCTATCACTTGATTCTATTGAAAAGAATTCACGCTCATAATTAATCAGGTTGGTAACCGATTCGTGATGAACCATAACCCCTTTTGGATTTCCGGTAGAACCCGAAGTATAAATTACATAAGCAAGGCTCTGTGAATTTACTTTTGGAAGTTTCTTTTTTTCCAGGCTTCTAATGATCTGCTCACTGTCCAGATCTTTCACAGACAAGTAAGTATATCCTAACAGTTCATTCGGCTGCTTCTCTAAGTTGCTGATCACAAACACGCTGCCGCATTCTTCCAGCATATGAGCTGTACGTGATACAGGCTGGATTGGGTTAATTGGCACATAAGCTGCCCCGGCTTTCATAACAGCAAGAATAGCCGTTATCATTTCGCTTGAACGGGTCATGATTAAACCAACTATTGAACCTGCAGCTACATCCGAATCAATAAGATGAGATGCCCAAAGATCAGATCGCTCGTCAAGATCACGATAACTAAGGCGTTCTTCTCCAAAAACAACTGCATCTGAATCTGGTGTTTCAGCACATTGCGAGATAAACATATCCAGAACTGTCTGCTTCAGGTCATAATCTGCAAAAGTATCATTGAAGTCAACCAGTAGCTGCGATTTCTCTGCTTCTGATAAAATTGTAATATCCCTTATTAATTGATTTTCATTTTCCAGAACTTCTTCGATAATTCTATGAAGATAGCTGCTGAAACGTGCCAGACTTAAAGCTGTAAACAAATCTGTACGGTAACCGAAGTTAAGGATGATTTCTTCTGCGTCCAGTACGGCAAGGCTCAGATCAAATTTGGCAATATCATAGGATACTTCATGATAGCTGATCTTAAGCTCCGGATCGTTAAACCCGGAATCATCAACCTGATTTTGATAAGAGAAAAAAACATCAAATAACGGGCTGCGGCTCGCATCACGCGGAAGCTCCAGTGCATCAACCAGTTCTTCATACTGATACAGCTGATGATCAAAAGCAGATAATGTCGATTCGTGTACCGAAGCCAGAAAATCTTTGAATGAAATTCCGGAATCTACATTATTACGAAGCGCAAGTGTGTTGACAAACATACCCACTATACCTTCAAGATCAGCATGGTGGCGTCCGGCTGTGGGAGTTCCTACAATAATATCATCCTGATTGCAGACCTTGCTGAGCAGTACATTATAAACAGCCAGAAACAAGGTGTAAACCGTTACACCACTAGAAGCTGCCAGACTGCGTAGTCTCGCACTCTGCTGTTTATTAAGATGCAGCGAATGGCTATTGCCCTGACCGCCTTTATAAAGCGGGCGCGGATAATCCAATGGCAGGTCTAAAGCACTGATCTCTTTTGAATAAAGATCAAGCCAGTACGATTTATGGGCCAATACTAAAGACTGATGCGAATCGCTTTGCTGCCATACGGCATAATCTGTATATTGAATGCGAAGTTCATCTAACTGCAGGCCTTTGTACAACGCCCAGAATTCACGCATTAAAATGTCATGTGAAACACCATCATTGACAATATGGTGCATGTCTAACATTAAAAGGTAATCTTCTCCCGCAACTTCCATAAGCGAGATGCGGATTGGAAACTCTGCAGACAGGTTAAAAGGACGGACAAAGGTATTGATGCAGTCATCTATCTCTGAAACATTACCGCTGTAATGCTCCATTTTAAAGAAATTATCATTTAATATGCGCTGTACAGGAACGCCGTCCACTATTTCAAATACGGTACGAAGGCTTTGATGGCGTGAAACCAATTTTGCAAAGGCGGTTTCTAAACGGGAAATATCAAGCGGTCTGCCAATCCTGAAAAAAACAGGTACATTGTAAGCGGTGCTTTTTTTGTCAAACTCGTATAGAAAATACATGCGCTTCTGCGCTGATGATAATGGGTAATAAGCGCTCTCAGGAGCTTTGGATATACCAATAAAAAGTTCTTTTTTACTTTTTATCAAATTAAAAAACTCTAAAATATCTGTTTTTCTAACTTTTAGTTCTTCAATTATTTCAGAAGTTAAAGCATCATTTGGATCCTCAACCGCAATTTTATTTTCTTGTGAAGTAACTATAATATTTAGGCTTCTTAAATAAGTAATGTATTCGTCTGTTGTCATAGTACAAGTTTTACTTCTCCATTAATATCTGCTTTAATATTTTTTATCTGATTAACTGTCACGATGTAATCAGCAATTTCTCTTATGGTTTGTTTTATAAAAATTTCTTTCAGGGTAATTTTTACAGACAATGTTTTAAAGATTGTATTTACAAGTGAAATTGCCTTTAAAGAATTGCCTCCCAATTCAAAAAATCCATCATCAACATTAATTTTTTCTATTTCTAGTTGTAATAGCTCTGACCAAATCAATACCAGCTGTTTTTCTATTTCATTTGACGGGGCTTTATAAATCCATTCTTTCTTTTGTGGGGCGGGCAGTGATCTACGATCCAGTTTGCCTGTTGGGCTTAATGGCAGTTTATCCAGCTGCATATAATAGCTTGGTATCATACTGAATGGCATTTGATCTATCAAGTGGCTTCTTAATTCCGAAGGAGATATAACATCATCAGAAACATAATATGCTATCAAAAATTTATTATTTTGGATTTCGCGAAGACTAACAACAGCGTCTTTAATGCCTTTAAATGTATTTAACTGGCTTTCGATTTCACCTAATTCTATCCTGACTCCATTAAGTTTTATCTGATCATCTAATCTTCCTAAAAATTCTATTGTACCATCTGGAAGCCATCTTGCTAAATCTCCCGTTTTATAAACTTTTCCTTCGCCAAATGGATTATTTATGAATTGGCTTTCTGTCAATTCAGGACGATTTAAGTATCCCTTTGACAAACCTTTACCAGCTATATAAAGCTGACCGGTAAATCCTATTGGAACTAAATTTAGATTAGTATCTAAAATGAACGCTTTTGCATTTGCTATTGGGCGGCCAATAGCAATGTTTTTTCTGCTAATCATTTCCTGAGTCACTTTACCAGAGATAGTGATAACGGTCGTTTCTGTTGGCCCATATTCATTATAAAAATCATATTCCTTATAATATTTCTCTGCCAAATTCACCTTACATTCTTCTCCGGAGGCAACAATTCGTTTAAGGTTGAATAATTTTGGAATGTCTAAACCGTTCAAAAAAGAAGGTGTTACATTTAGCATCGTGACACTTTCTTTTTCCAGATAGTGTATCAATTGTTTTCTGTCGCTCAATGTATTTTTATGCACTAAAACCAGTTTTGCTCCAGTTGTTAAAGCCAGCCAGATCTGTTTAACAGATGCATCAAAGTAATAGGGAGAGAATTGTAATATACTATCAAAGGCATCAATATTTAAAAAATTACGTTCATGATTAATGAAGTTTGATACATTTTTGTGCTGTGTCATTACCCCTTTTGGCTGTCCGGTAGATCCAGATGTATAAATAACATATGCCAAATCATCCGGAGAAGAAAATGTAGTTTGCCGGGCTTTATTTATTACAGTTTTATCCAATTTTTCTGTTCCTAAATAAAGGTAAGATTGTTTCAGCTCGTCAGGAACAATCTCTAGATTTCCAATAACAAAACTACTTCCGCTTTCTTTTAAAATATGAAGTGTGCGGGATAAAGGCTGCTCCGGATCGATAGGCAGATATGCTGCTCCTGCTTTCATTACTGCCAGGATTGCTGTAATCATTTCTGTTGATCTTGATATTATTAAACCTATTATTGAGCCGGAAATTATTCCTGATTCAATAAGGTTTGACGCCCAACGATCAGAACGGGTATTTAAATCATCGTAAGTAATACGTTCGTCTCCAAATACAATTGCTTCTGCATAGGGTGTTTTTAAGGATTGAGCCACAAACATGTCTAATACAGTCTCTTCTAAATCATAATCTACCGCAGTATCATTAAAGTCAACCAGTAATTGTGATTTTTCTTTTTTCGATAATATTTCAATGTTTTTTATTAGTTGATTCGGATCTTTGAGAACTGTTTCAATAATTCGAATCATGTAATTTGAAAAACGACTGATACTTGATTGCTTAAACAAATCTGTTCGATAGGTAAATGACAAACTGATTTCTTCGGAATCCAATACTGCTAAATTGAGGTCAAACTTGGCCGTAATTTTAGGAGATGCATCATAATGCTCTATTTTAATATTGGAATTGCTAAGCTTTAATCCTTCCATTTCCTGACGATAGGAGAAGAATACATCAAACAAGGGATTACGACCGGCAGTACGGGGTATGTCTAATGTTTCAACCAGTTCTTCGTATTGAAATGTGTGATGGTCAAAAGCTCTCATCGCGGATTCTTGTACCGAAAATAAAAAATCACTAAAACTCTTATCCGAATCAACACGATTGCGCAAGGCAAGTGTATTTACAAACATTCCTGCTATTTCTTCCAAATCAGAATGATGACGTCCAAGAGTAGAAGTCCCAACTATAACATCATCCTGATTTGACAGCCTGCTAAGCAAAATGTTATAAATCGCTAAAAAAAAGGTGTACGTAGTGATTCCTTCAGTACTTATAAAAGCACGTAACTTATCGCTCTGTGATTTATTAAAATGTACAGAATGAGTATCTCCCCGATCACTTTGTTCTAATGACCTGGAATAGTCTACAGGTAATTCCAAAGAGAAAAAATCCTCCGCAAAAGTATCTAACCAATACGATTTGTGACTGGAAACCAAAGTTTGGTGTACTTTGCTCTGCTGCCATACAGCATAATCTTTATATTGAACAGGCAAAACGTTTAAGGCTTCTCCACTATACAACGACCAAAAATCATGCATCAAAATCTCCATGGTTCTTCCATCGCTTACAATATGATGCAAATCGATACCTAAAATACAAGTGTGTTCTGACTCCTTTATTATTATTACTCTTATCGGCAATTGTTTTGAAAGGTCAAATGGGCGTATAAAATCTCTTATTACAGATGCTGTTGTTAAATTATCATTTGCTGCATATTCAATCGAAAATGAAACATCATGAGCTAATCGCTGAACAGGACTGCCGTCTTGCAATTCAAATATTGTTCGTAAGCTCTCATGGCGATCTACTAACTTTTTAAATGTTTTTTCCAGTTGATGAAAATCAATATTCCCTTCCAGCTTTAAAAACATTGGCATATTATACGTTGTTCCGCTTTTATCAAATTCGTACAAAAAATACATACGCTGTTGTGCTGAAGACAATGGATAATAATTGCTTACAGGAGCTTTAGAAATAGGTATAAAGGATTCTTTTTTAGTTTTAATCGAGCCGAAAAAGTCTAAAATTTCTAATCTTTTAGACTTAAGCTCGTCAATTATTTGAGAAGTTAAAACATCATCTGGATCTTCTACTGCAATTTTATCTTCTTTCACAGTAATAATGATGTTTTCGTCTCTCAAATGAGAAATATACTCATCTATTTTCATATGAATAATTTGATTTTTTGCTGATTTTTCTCTGTGTCCGATTCCATTTGTTTAACCGTAATAATGTAATCTGATATGCCTTTCACTGTTTGTTTTTCAAAAACCTGACTTAAGGCTATATCAACAGCAAAAACTTTAAAGATTGTATTAACAAGGGTAATTACTTTTAACGAATGACCTCCTATGTCAAAAAAGTTAGTTTCTACCCCTATTTTTTCTTTTTCAATACTTAAAATTTCAGACCATATCTCTACTAATTTTTCTTCGGTTTCGTTAGATGGTTTTACATATGTTTCTGCGCTTAATATCTCAGGATCAGGTAAAGCAGATCTGTTCAATTTCCCGTTTGAGGTTATTGGAAGTTCATTTAACTTAACAAAATAAGATGGAATCATATAAGCCGGTAAAGACTTTGCTAAATAATTTTTTAGCTTTTCCAGTTCTAATGTTTCGTTATTTTCAGCAACATAGTACGCTACAATACAATAGTCATTATTGTATTTTCTATAATCAACTGCGCCTGCAAGAATTTGCGGATAATCAATTAAATAGCTTTCTATTTCTCCTAGTTCGATTCGGTTTCCTCTCAATTTGATCTGGCCGTCAATTCTGCCTAAGTATTCAATATTACCATCAGGAAGCCATCTGGCCATATCACCGGTCTTATATAATTTATATTTGTCCTTTTTGTTAAATGGATTATTTATAAATTTTTGAGACGTTAATTCCGGTTTGTTTAAATATCCTTTTGCAACTTGTACGCCTCCAATAAGCAATTCGCCTTTTACACCTACTGACTGAATTTTGCATTCACTATCTACAATATAAAGCTGTGTATTTGCAATAGGCTTACCTATTGAAACTTTACCTTCTTTTTGATGGGTTAAATCTATGGCAGTAACATCAATTGCTGCTTCGGTTGGGCCGTACAAATTATGAATACTAACACCCGGAAGTCTGGTTTGAAAATCTTTTAATGTCGCAGATTTTAATTCTTCTCCGCTGCAAATTACACTTCTTAACTGGCCTCCATTAAAGTTTTCCAGATTTATTAAAAATGCAGATAACATTGAGGGTACAAAATGCATTAATGTAATATTCTCTTTCTCTAAAATTTCTTCGAGATAAGTAGTTTCTTTATGACCTTCTGGTTTTGCAAATACTAATTTTGCTCCGGTAATTAAAGGAAGTATTAATTCCCAAACGGATACATCAAAGCAAAAATTTGTTTTTTGTAAAATGTTGTCTTTAGCTGTTACATTAAAATGATCGCGCATCCAGGCCAATCTGTTATAGATACCTTCATGAGAATTCATTACTCCTTTAGGTTTGCCGCTCGTTCCTGATGTGTAAATAACATAGGCTAAAGAGGTTTCACTTATTTTAACTTCCGGAGCTGATTTTAACTGTTTATCATAAATGGTTTTATCATCTAAGATTAATTTTGGTATATCAAAGCTGTTTTCATATTTGGACTCGGTTAAAATAAATGAAGACTGAATATCTTCTAAAATATAATCAATTCTATTTTGCGGATATGTAGGGTCTATAGGAACATAGGCCCCTCCTGCTTTTAGAATGGCTAAAATTCCTATTATCATTTCTAATGAACGATCTAAAGATATAGGAACAAGAGTTTCAGAATTTACCCCAATCTGAATCAGCTTATGAGATAACTGGTTTGATAAAGTTTCCAGCTCACTATAGGAAATCGCTTTATTATCAATTACAGCAGCAATACTTTCTGGTGCTGATTTTACCTGCTCTTTAAACAAATCTAAAATTGTTTCGTTTTGAGGGTAACTGAACTCTGTGTTATTAAATTCTTTTGTAATTACGTTTTGTTCTTCTTCATTTAAAACACAAGTATCATCCAGCATCTTATCTGCATCATTTAATATTTGATCCAGTGTACTTTTAAAATAAGAAGATAGTTTAGCAGATTGTTCTGCTTCGAAAAAAGAGGTAGAATAAACGATACGGAAAATAAAATCGTCATTATTAGCAATGATATGAAGGTTAAGCAGTGTATTTTCATTTAAATAACTGGTTCTTGCATTTGATGGTCCAAAATAATTTTCGTCATATCCTTGGAAATCATTGTATACTCTAAAATCTATATAATTTAACTTAACGTCAAAGATTGGATTTGCATTGAATGTTTTCTCATCAATAAATTCTAATATTTTATAAAAAGGTACTCGCTCATGATACTTTAATTCTGTGAATTTTTGTTCAATAAAGTTTACATACTCTCCCCATGTTAAATTTTCAGGTATTTGAACTCTAAGCGGAACTGTATTTAAGAAACAACCCAAAAGATATTCTCCATCTGGAATTAATGGTCGAATATTGGTCACAACTCCCATAGTTATGTCATTTTCAAAATTTATTCTTCTTAGAGCATAGATAATTGCCGAAAAGCATAAGTGTTTAAAGCTTGTGTTAAATTTACTTGCCGCTGCTTCTAGTTTTTTTCTATATTCTCTTCCAAAATCATGGTCATCAGTAATAAATACATGAGGTTTACCTGTTGGGAATAATTCAAAACGATTGTAGCCGGATAACTCTTTCTGCCAGTAATTTTTACTGGATTCGCTATTAATTGCGGCCAATTCGCCAAGTATCTGATCTTTATAACTACCGGTTATTTGCTTTGGAAGATAATTTTGATCTTTTTTAAGTGCTATTGCCGTATTGTTTAGCTCTGTTAAAAAAGAAGCCAGACTCCACCCATCAAATAAGGAATGATTAAAATCAAATAAAAGATATTGAAACCCTTCACGAACTTTAATAATGTGCATTCTCCATATTAAGGAAAGCGACAATTCTGTTGTTCTAAGTTTTTCTTCTTCTAATTTATTTTCTATAAATTTATCCTGCTCTTCTTTACTTAAATGGCATATATCTATAAAATGAACATCGGGTTCAATTTCTTTCAATATAATGTGCGTTAGGTTTTTTAGATCGTATATCTTTCTTAACTCACTGTGTTTTCTAATCATCATATTCAGTGTGTTTTTGAAAATTTCAAAATCGAAATTTTCAAATGGCACGTCATACATATTTTGTTCGTGATACATGATGTTATGGATACTATCTGTATTACCTAATAAAGAATAATAAACCATTCCTTTCTCGATACCATTCATAGGATATACCTCTTCATAGTTATCTAAAAATTCGTTTTCTGCTCTATATGTTTCCTGAAATAACTTAAGTTCTTTTATTGCTTCTTTCTTTAAGAATGCTTGTTCTTCGCCTTTATTAGATTTTAAAGCCACTACAAGTTCCTTAATAGTTGGAAAAGAATATAAGTCTGCAATCATTAATGATGCTGATAATTTTTCGTTTATAGTCGATATTAATGCAATGGCTCTCAACGAATCTCCTCCCAGACTAAAGAAATTATCCATTATTCCCACTTGCTCTATATCCATATATTTCGCCCAAATCTCACACATGATTTGTTCTTCCTTATTAGTAGGGGCTATATAATTGCCTAAAAAACCAATTTTAGGTTCTGGTAATTTGGCGATATCGATTTTATTATTAGAAGTAAATGGCATTTCGTCAATCTTAACATAAAATGACGGGATCATATAATGAGGAAGAAGTTCTTCCAGATAAGATCTTAAATTATTTATATCCAGTTCTTCTTTACCTACGTAATATGCACATAAATAAGGTTCATCTTTTTTAGACACTCTCATAATCACAACTGCATTGTCGATTAGTTTGTGCTGATATAAATGATGCTCTATTTCTTTTAATTCAATTCTAAATCCTTTTAATTGTATTTGATTATCAGAACGTCTTTTATATTCTAAATCTCCATTTTCCAATAATACAGCCAAATCACCAGATCGATATAAGCGGTCTCCTTCTTTAAAAGGATTTTTTATAAATCTTGAATCTGTTAATTCCTTATTATTCATGTATCCGCGTGCAACTCCCTCGCCCCCAACGTAGATTTCACCAATAACCCCTACTGGTACCGGTTTCATATTGTTGTCTAATAAATAAATAGATCCGGTTGGTAAGGCTTTTCCAATGTTGCTTATACTGTGCTGTATTTCTGCGTCTCCAATTTCTTTATAAGTCATATGCACCGTTACTTCTGTAATACCGTACATATTGATCAATTTTGTATTTGGATATAAATCTCTCCAATGATTTAATTTAGATGGTGTTAAAGCTTCTCCTCCAAAAACCACATAGCGCAAGGCATTAAGATTTGCGTTTTTCTCAATGCTTTCTCTAATTAAATTATAAAATGA
This sequence comes from Flavobacterium panici, assembly GCF_903819335.1. GTDB lineage: Bacteria > Bacteroidota > Bacteroidia > Flavobacteriales > Flavobacteriaceae > Flavobacterium > Flavobacterium panici. The sequence goes on from NZ_CAIJDE010000049.1 coordinate 53,507, forward strand.
AGTTGGGGTTTGATTTAAAACAGTCACTTTATTGTCTTCCATTATTTTTACAAATCTTGAAGGATCTCGTGCTTCCAGAGTAGTAATGATAATCAAAACTCCGCCATAAAGTAATGGTCCGTACATTTCCCAAACGCTAAAATCAAAACAATGGCTGTGGAACATTGTCCATACATCTTTGTCTGTAAAATCAAATTGGAATCCTTTATTAAAAAGAAGACGTACCACATTTCTATGTTCTACCATAACTCCTTTTGGAACTCCGGTTGTTCCTGATGTATATATGATGTAACACATATCATTAGGAGAATTTACAATATCCAGATTTGATTTATCTTTAATTTCATCTGCTTCAGAGATAAATATATTAGATACGTCTTTTTTATCTACAATATTTTCAAATTCCGGTATTGTAAGGATCATTTTAAGACCACTGTTTTCAACAATGTAATCGATACGGTTTTGCGGATAATTTACATCAATTGGCACATACACTCCTCCAGCTTTAAGAATACCAAGCATTCCTATAACCACCTCAAAACTTTTCTCCATCAATATTCCAACCACGCCTTCTCGTTCTAATCCTTTGGCTCTTAGCAATCTTGCTACCTGATTGGCTCTTTCATTTAGTTCGTTGTATGATAAAGTCTCGTTTCCTAGAACTAAAGCTGTATTATCCTGACTTTTAACAACTTGTTCTTCAAATAGATCAATTATGGTCAGATTTTGGTTGTACGCTACATCTGTAAAATCATTTAGCTGCAATAATTCATTACTCGACTCTTGATTAAGAAGTGTTATTTTATCCAGAATAACAGACTCATTTTCTGCAACCTGATCTAATATATTGATAAAATAATCGAAAAATCTTTCAATAGTTTCTTTCTTAAATAATTGAGTACTGTATTCAAATGTGCAGGCAAGTTCATTTTCTTTCTCGCTAAAATGCATTATTAAATCAAACTTTGAAGTTGATTTATTTATCTCAAAAGGTTTTATTTCTAAATCATTTATAGCAACTACTGTCTGCTCAAAATTGTCTAATGTGATAAGCGTATTAAAAAATGGGTTCATTTCATTGCTTTGTCTTGAACCTAAATCATCTAATAATGCTTCAAATGGATATTCCTGATTATCAAAACAATGAACAATTTTTGAGCTAACTTCTTTTAAATAATCACTAAAGCTGATTTCATTTTTAAAGTTGATTCTGATTGCCAGGGTATTGACAAACATACCAATCATGTTCTCTAAACTCCAATGACGTCTTCCTGCTACCGGAGTACCAATTGCTAAATCGTCAATGCCTGTTAATTTGGCTTGTAAGATGCTGTACAAAGAAGTAAGTACACTAAACAAAGAAGTTTCAGAGTTTTTGGCAAGTTCTTCCAGTGCTTTTCTTCTTTTTCCTTTAATGGTGAAATTTGCGTAAGCTCCTTCAAACGAAATTTTGTTTGATTTTTTAAAATCAGCAGGCAAAATAGCCGTGTTTTTAAATCCATTTAACTCCTTAAGCCAGAATGCTTTTTGCAAAGAAAGATTCTTTTGATAATCTTCGCTAAAATACCAGTCTGCATAATCTTTGTATTGTAAAGTAAGTTCCGGCAATTCTTGTTTACTGTAAAGAGAAACGAGATCACGCAAAAATACCTGTAATGAAATCCCATCAAAAATAATATGATGTACGTCCATTAATAAAATAAATCTATCTGCCTGAAGTTCTACCAGTTTTGCTCTAACCAATGGTGCTTTCTCCAGATTAAAAGAAAATGAAAAGTTTTCGACAATTTCTTTTAACCCTTTCTCGTCAGACTTAATATGTTCTAATTCAAAATCGAATTTTTCCAGTACCTTTTGTATTGGCTCGTAATTGTTATCGAGTAAAAAAGAAGTTCGTAAACTTTCATGTCTTTGAATCAATTCAATAAAAGCCTTTTGTAATTGCAAAACATCTACTGCTCCTATTAATTCTGAAGCAAAAGGAATGTTGTATACATTAGAATCTTTTGCCAGACCCTGCAGCACATATAAACGAGCCTGAGGAGGTGTTAATTTTGTAGAAACAGCATTTTTTTTCTTTGGAATTTCTAAAGAGTTTATATTCTTTGTTCTACTTTCATGGATGTAATCAATTAATTCAATTTTATTTTTTTTGATTTCATCAATTAAGTCGTTTTCTTCAAAGTCATCAGGTACACTTAATTTTAAGTTACCATCCTCAACACTTAAATGAACATCCAGATTTTTTAGTTTTAAAAATAATTCTTCCATGTTTTTTTTGTCTTCGATTTATAATACAATTTCTTTACGTGTACTTTTTTGGTCACTTTCGGTTTCCAGCCAAGCTTTCATTCCTATTAATTCTGATAATTCTCTAATAGTTTTTCCATTGAAAATATCATCTAGTTTTATTTGAACCCCAAATTCTTTATTGATCGTATTGGCCATTTGAATTACATTTAACGAATGACCTCCGAGTGTTATAAAATTAGATTCTACACTTATCTCGTCTTCTTCTAAATCAAGGATTCGGGACCATATTTTCACTAATTTTTCTTCAACATAATTAGATGGATTTACATAGGCCACTGTTATCTTTTCCTCATTATTTAAAAGTGCTTTATGGTCTATTTTTCCATTTACAGTGTAAGGAAACTCATCTAGCCAAATAAATGAGGACGGAATCATATAGTTAGGAAGAATGTCTTTAAGGATTTCTTTTATTACTACTGGTTCTATTTCATTATTCCCTTTTATGTAGGCATACAGTTGTTTATTTTCATCTATACCTTTAACTGTTACAAAAGCCTGCTCTATGAACGGAAGATTTTCTAACACTAATTCTATTTCTCCCGGTTCTATTCTGTAACCTCTTATTTTTATCTGATCGTCAATTCTGCCTATGTATTCAATTCTTCCTTCTACATCCCATCGGGCTAAATCTCCTGTTTTATAACATGTTTTGTTTTCTATTGACACAAATCTTTCTGCTGTTAAAACCGGATTGCCCATGTAGCCTTTAGATACGCCTGAACCTCCTATGTATAATTCTCCTATTACCCCAATTGGCACGGTTTTTTGATTCGCATCCAAAACGTAGATTTTTGTGTTTGCAATAGGATATCCTACCGTTATAGGTTCGTCGATTATTGAAACCTCAACCGATGTACATCCTACTGTAGTTTCAGTTGGGCCATATTCATTATAAATCCTGATGTTTTTATTTAAATCTTTCAGAATCTTTATATGGCTTTTCTTTAGCTGCTCGCCTCCACAAATAATTATAGTCACATTTGTATTTTGAATATCCAGATCTTTTAAAAGAGTAATGTGTGTTGGTGTAAGCTTCACAGTATCTATTTCAGGATTGTTAAAGCAATCTTCTAAAAGCTGATCCAGATTTTCTTTTTCATTTCCTATAAAGAGTTTTTTTCCTCTGGTCAAGCTGGTAAAAACTGCCGTTACAGATAAATCAAATGACATAGAACTTGTGATTCCCCAATTGCCTTCTTCACTATTTTTAAAGTAATAATTGTTGCTCCAAACGATATAATTAAATAGATTGGCATGCGAAATCATACATCCTTTTGGTCTGCCTGTAGATCCTGATGTGTAAAGCAGATAGGCCAGATTTTCTGTATTTATTTCAGGCAGTTTAATGGTTTCGCTTTCAATTTCATGATTGTTTAAGTCTTCTACTAACAAGAAATTATAAGCCTCTAACCCTTCTATTTGCTGCTCTACATTTGTAATGATAAGGAAAGCAGTACTTTCTTCCATCATATGGGCTGCACGGGAACCTGGTAAATTGGAGTCAATTATCATATAAGCAGCACCTGCTTTCATTATGGCAAGAAGTGTGGCTATCATTTCTATAGATCTGGTCATTCTAAGTGCCACTACAGATCCTGGTTTAATCCCCATATCAAGTAAGTTAGCGGCCCAAATACTAGATTTTGAATCTAATTCCTTATAGGTAACATGATCATCTTCAAAAATAAGTGCCTGTGCATTTGGGTGCAGTAAAACCTGTTCTGAAAACAAATCCAAAACTGTTTTGTCTGTTCCATAATCTTGTGCTGAATCGTTAAATTCAACTAACAGCTGATTTTGTTCTTTTGCAGATAGAATCGAAATATCCTTTAGCAGTTCGTTTTTATTATTTATTACGGTATCTATAATACGAACAAAATAAAAAGCGAAACGTTCTGCACTGGCTGATTCAAATAAATCTTTGCTGTAAGCCAGACTTAGGTTAAGGTTTTCTTCTGTTTCTAATACTGATAAATGCAGGTCAAATTTTGCAATTGGATAAGGTATATCTATGCTGCCAATTTTAAGTTCTGAATCCTTTAAATCTAGCTTTTCATTTTCAAATTCATAATTCAAAAACACATCAAACAATGGGCTTCTATTTCCATTTCTGTCTAAATCTAAAGCATCTATTAACTCATCATACGGATATAACTGATTTTCAAATGCTGTTGAATTGACTTCTTGTACCTTATGCAGAAATGCTGTAAAGCTTTGTGATCCGTCAAGGTGATTCCTGATAGGAAGCGTATTGATAAAAACTCCTGCAATTTTCTCTAAATCTGCATGTCTGCGGCCGACAACCGGCGTTCCTATTACGATATCATTCTGGTTTGATAACTTGCTAAGGAATACATTGTAAACTGCCAAAATAAGACTGTACATGGTTACTCCTTCTGCACGGGCTATTTTCTTTAATTGCTCAATTTGATTTTTGCTTAAATTAAAAGCGTGCTTATCTCCATATTCACTTTGTTGTTTTGGTCTTGCATGATCATAAGGCAATTGCAGTGCAGGGACTTCATCTACAAATTGATTAAGCCAATACTCTTTTTGTTTTAAAATTTCTTTTTGCTGGTTCTCTTTTAAATTCCAGATAACATAATCCTGATATTGTATATGAAGTTCAGGAAGTGTTTCTCCTTTATATAAGGATATCAAATCTCTTAACAATAAACCATTGGTAACTTCATCAGAAATAATATGATGGGTATCAATTACCATAATATGTTCCTGATTTGATACGGACATAATTCCAACGCGCCAAAGCGGAGCCTGATGCAAATCAAAAGGTTTGATAAAGTTTTTAATTGCTTTATTTGTGTCTTCTCCTTTGGCAAGATCTGTTATTACAAAATCAACCTTAGGCAAAATTCTTTGTATTGGGTTTCCGTCTAAAAATTCAAATGAAGTTCGAAGACTATTGTGGCGCTGAATTAATTTTTGAAAAGCAGCCTCCAGTTTTTCTTTCTTCAAAATCCCGTTTAAAGTAACAACAGCCGGAAGATTGTAGGCTAAGGAACCTGTATTGTATTCATGCAAAAAGTACATTCTTTTTTGTGATGAAGACAAAGGATAATAGTCCTGTTTTTCTGCTGGTTGTATAGCTGAGTGATTAACTGCTGTAGATTTCAGCATAAATTTGCTTAAATCAGCTACTGTTGAATACCTCATCATTTCCTTTAATGGAATTTTCAAATTAAAGGCCTTCTCAATTTTATTATTTAAGAACATCATGGTTAGTGAATGTCCGCCCAGATCAAAGAAATTACTATTAATTCCAATAATACTGCTGTCAACCTTAAGAACCTCTGAATATATGGCTATAAGTTTTTGCTCTGTTTCATTACCAGCAGGAATAATCCCTTTTTCCGGACTGATTTCATATTTTGGCAAGCTCTTACGATCTATTTTTCCATTACTGGTAAAAAGAAAGTTCTCGATATGCATGAAAAAAGACGGAATCATATAATCTGGCAGGTAAGCTGCTAGATATCCTCTTAAATCTGAAGTACTTATTTTAGATTTTGCCTGATAATAAGCTATTAAAGTTTTCTCGTTTTCAAATTCCTGAACGACAATAATTGAGTTTTCAATTTTTGGATGAGCCGTTAAATATTGTTCAATTTCTGTAGGTTCTATTCTATATCCTCTTATTTTAAATTGATCATCTTTACGTCCGTGGTATTCCAGGTTACCGTCTGGCAGCCATTTTACCAAATCTCCTGTTTTGTAAACCCTGTCTTCCCAAGGAATCCATTCTGAATTAAATTTCTCTGAAGTAAGTGACTGATCTCCAATATATCTTTGGGCTAACCCATTACCGGCTATACACAGTTCTCCAATTATTCCCTGCGGTACCAGGCTGCCATGATTATCTGTCACGTAAACACGTTCATTTGGCATTGGTTTACCAATTGGAATGGTTGTATATTGATCTAATTTTTTAGGATCAACTTTATATGATGTAGAATCTACACAAGTTTCTGTAGGACCGTAAAAATTAAATAATTGTGTATTTAAGCCTAATTTTAAGTGAAATGTATTTACTAAATCTTTAGATAAAACCTCTCCTGCTAATATCCAGCTTGATAAACTATTCAACGTGGAATTTTCCTCTAAAGAGTTTACTAATAAACGAAGGTGAGTTGGTGTACCGTCTGATAAATCAATGCTGTTTTTGTTATAAAAAGACAATAATTTCACACCATCTTTTCTGCTTTCTTCATCTAATATATAGAGGCTGTGACCTTGTAATAAAGATCCGAATATTTGCTGTACAGAGGCATCAAATACATACGAGGCTAATAAGGCTACACGTAAAACTTTATCTTCATAAGGCTGGTAAACAAGTTCATTTAGGCCATTTACCAAATTAATTACGCTGCCGTGATTCATCATCACTCCTTTTGGCTTTCCTGTTGAACCTGAGGTAAAAATACAATAGGCCAAATCTGTGGCTAATGTTTTAACCGCTACATTTGAAGTTATTTGAGAACTGATTTTTGGAGAATCCATAGCCTGAACCGGAAGATATGCCGCATATTCGTCCAGATACTGCTGCTGAGACAATAAAAATGTTGCTCTGCTTTGATCCAGCATATATTCAATGCGTTTTTCAGGCAAATTAGGATCTAGTGGTAAATAACCGGCCCCTACTTTTAAAACTCCTAAAATTCCAACGATCATTTCCCAGGAACGATCAAACAATAAACCTACAATATTGCCTGGAATTACTCCTTGCGAAACTAAATATTGAGCTACTTGGTTAGAACGCATGTCTAACTCTTTATACGTTATTTCTTTTGATCCAAAAACTAAGGCTGTACGCTCTGGATGAAGTGCTGCTTGCTGCGAAAAAACATCAATAATTGACTGATCTTTAACATACTCTCTTTTTGTATTATTAAATCCAGCTACTAATTGTTTTTCTTCGTCTTTGGTAAGATAATTTAGGTCTTTTACCTGTTCAACATCCCTTAAAAAGCTTTCCAGTACTACTTCTAAGTGTCCTTTAATTTTAAGTATCATCTCATCCGAAACAAATTCATTGTTATATTTCAGCGTGATATTTAGTTTATCTAAGGATGAATAAACAATTAATGAAATGGTATAATTGGTACTTTCGATTCCTTCTATATTCTCTACCTGCAGTTTTTCTTTAAATTCTGATTGAGAAGCTGCTTCCGGATAATTTTGAAAAGAAATTATGGTGTCAAATAATGATCCTCTTAAATTACTTTGAGTTTCAATATCACTTAGAGCTAAATGTCCATACTCTTCCCTTCCTATCGTATGTTCTTTTTGTAATTCCTGTAACCAGTCTGATATTTTAATATCCCTCTTTAGGGTACTGCATACTGGAATTGTATTGATATACAATCCTATTTTTGTTTCTATATTTTCTTCTTTCGAATCTCTCCCTAAAACAGTTGCCCCAAAAACAACTGTTTCATTTCCTGTATATTTTGACAATAAATAAGCCCATGCTCCCTGCAATAAAGTATTTTCGGTAATGCGGTGTTTTTTTGTAAAAGCTTTTATTGATCCGCTAACCGTGAATTCTATTTTTTTGTTGCCAAATAATTTGTTTCGAAGTGTATTATCATTTACAAACGGAATATAACTTGGTAAGGTAAGATCTGAAAGATAGCTTTGCCAATAAGATAAACCTTTAGCCTCATTTACATTTGAAATATGATGAAGATGTGATCCAAAATCATCTAAAGCCAGTTCAGGAAGTGTTCCTTTTGTTTCTAATTGTATGTAAGCAGCATGGAAATTTCTCATTATGTTTTGAACAGACCATCCGTCTAGTATAATGTGATGATGCGTAAACACAAAACGGGTAAGATTCTCTCCAAGATGAATTAAAGTCATTCGAAATAATGGAGCTTCTTCAAAATCGAAGCCTGCTTCCTTATCTGCAGTTAAAAACTTATCAAATGCAGATTGAAATTCTTCTTTGGATAAGCTGCTATAATCAAGCTCATTAACTGGCAGCTTAACGTTATCATAAACGCATTGAACAGGAATATCCAGATCCTGACCAAAAATGGCTGTTCTTAAAACGGTATGCTGCTGTAGTAAATAGTTCCAGGTTTTATCAAAAGATTCTCTGGAAATTACTCCTTTTAAATCACAGTGAAACTGGCATATATAAGCTGCTTTATTATCATCGTATAAATTGTGAAACAAAAATCCTTTTTGTAAAGGTGTTAATGGATATATATTAGCGACCTTACTTTGATGTACAGGCAGTTCTAAAAAATCCTTTAATCTTTTATTTGATATAGTAGTCGGTAAACCATAGTCACTTACTGTTTTAATTTGATTAAGTGAATTGCTTTTTTGACTGTTTAAAAAAGTAATTAATTCCTCTTTATTTGATTTAATTATTGATAAAAGCTCTTCGGGCAGTTTGGTCGTTTTTTTGCTTTTAATGCCCAGCTGACTATCTTTTACAAACAAAGTAATGTCGTCACTTTTTAAAAATTCAATTATTTCGGGAATATTGTTACTTTTCATTTTATACTTCTTTAAATAAAATTTGACTTAAATAAATTGCGGTTTATAAGATGGAGATTTGATAATCATCTTCTTCAACTTCATCTTCTTCCTGATTAATAAATTGATTACTATGCGAGAGAATATCTTCTAATGCAGTTATATATGCATTGGCTAATTTTTGAACCGTTTCTTTTTTGTAACGTTTTGCATCGTAGTTCCAATCTACTTGTAAGCTTCCGTCTATAATGATGCTGTCTATAGAAATTTTATGCGGGTTTGCGTTTTGTTTGGCTACATTTAATCCTGTAGATTCAGAAGCTAAGTCAACCTTACTTTCCTTTTTTGCATCCAGAACATTTGTAAAACTTCCCAGATAGTTAAAAGTTAAATCCTCATAAAATATTGATAAGTCAGATTTAATTTTTTCAGATTTCGATTCAAATTGCAATACATTATATCCAATTCCTTTGTTAGGAACACCTCTTAGCATATCCTTTGTGTCTGCGATTAAAATACCTATATCATCTACTTCTCTTAAGTCTAAGCAAACAGGGTAAACACTGGTAAACCAGCCTGTTGTTCTATTAATATCTACATCTTCGAATAATTCTTCTCTACCGTGTCCTTCTAGAGCAATAACTACTTTAAGGGCATCTATCCATTCTGATAATGCTATTGTTAACGCACTAATTAAAATATCATTAATCTCTGTTCCGTACATAGTATGCATTTCATGTACAAGCAAATGGGTTAAAGCTGGTTCTAAAGAGATTCTGATATTTTCAGTCTCGTTATAAGTGATTTGTTTATCATAAGATGTATCTACCGGCAGTGGGGAATAATTAGATAATGCTTCTTTCCAATAGATATATTCGCTTTCAAGGTTCGCTGTACTTGCATAGCTATTAAGCTGTTCAACCCATTGACGGTATGAAGTTGCTTTTTCCGGTAAAGAAAGTTTACTTCCAGAGGAATGATTCTCGATAAGGTTTATAAGATCTTCTGTTAAAATTCTCCACGAAACCCCATCTACAGCTAAATGATGTATTGCGATAAACAAACGGTTCTCTTTTTCTTCCTCCGATGTTTCAAACAATACAAAACGAGCTAAATCGCCTTTAAAAATATCCAGATCAGCCTGATATTTTGTACCTGTTTCAGGAATATCTTTTAAGGAATCTACCTGCTCTATGTGTAATTTTGGAATATAGGATTCATATTTTTGTAAAGGATATATTGAGCCTTCATTTTGATAATAATTCATTCGCAAAACATCGTGGTGTTTTACTAGTTCTGATAGTGCAAAAACAAGAGTTTCGTTTGTAATTGTTTTTGAAACTTTAAGCAATACAGATTGATTACTGTGATTAACTGCTTCGTACCCTCTTTTAAAGAAAAGTTTTTGAATAGGATGTAATGGTACTTCTCCTTCTAAAAGTCCTGTCTCTTTTATTGCAGTATCTGCACTCTTTAAATGCAGGACAATCTCAGCAATAGTCTGGTAATTAAATACGTCTTTTACCTGAAAATGAATTCCAATTGATTTACTGCGGCTTGCCAGCTGAATGGCTTTAATAGAATCTCCTCCCAGTTCATAAAAATTATCATGAATACCTATTTTTTCTACGCCTAAAAGTTTCTGCCATATTACAACCAGCTGTTTTTCTAATTCTTCTACAGGTGCTGCATAGTTGTCATTAAATTCCGGAATTGGCAATGCATTTCTATTAATTTTACCTGCAGTAGTTGTAGGAAAAGCATCTAAACGAACATATACTCGAGGAACCATATACTCAGGCAGTTTGGTTTCCAGAAATTTTTGTACAGAAGCATTGCTAATTTCCTGACTTGAAACAATATAAGCAACAAGCTGCTTGCTTTTTGTATGGTCTTCTCTAATAATAACTGTAGATTCCTGAATTTCTTCTAAACTGTCCAGAACAGATTCAATTTCTTTTAACTGAATACGGTGTCCTCTTATTTTAACCTGATCGTCGATTCTTCCTGCATAATCAATTCTGCCTTGAGAATCCCATTTAGCCAAATCTCCTGTTTTGTAGCATATCGAATTGTTTATCGATACGAACTTCTCTGCTGTTAAAGATGGATTCCCTATATATCCTTTTGATACTCCACGTCCGCTTATATAAATTTCACCCACTACGCCTACTGGTACAGCTTTAGCATTAGCATCGAGAATGTATATTTTTGTGTTGGCGATAGGACGGCCTATTGAAATTTTTTCATCTTCTAATGAAACTTCAATTGCAGTACATCCTACAGTGGTTTCGGTAGGTCCGTATTCATTATAAATTTTACAGCTTTCATTGAGATTTTTTATAATTTCAATATGGCTTTTCTTTAATTCTTCTCCTCCGCAAATAAAGATTTCAATATTTGTTTTTTGAATGTCCAGATCTTTTATAATAGTAACGTGAGTTGGGGTCAACATTAAAGTATCAATTTCCGGATTGTTTAAACATTCCTCCAGTAATTGATCCATACTCTTTTTTTCACTGCCTATATAAAGTTTTTTTCCTCTGGTAAGACTTGTAAAAATTACGGTTACAGATAAATCAAATGACATTGAACTGATCAATCCCCAATTACCTTGTTCATTATTTTCGAAATAGTAATTATTTCCCCAGGAAATAAAGTTAAATAAGTTGCCGTGAGAAATCATACAGCCTTTAGGCTTGCCCGTAGAGCCAGATGTATAAAGTAAATAGGCTAAATCATTCGTCGTTACTTTAGGCAGTTCTACCTCATCGGCTTTTTTATTATGCAAGTCTAATTGTGCTATACTTATCCAAGTATAAGATTCTAATTCTGCCGGCTGATCCTCAATGTTGGTAATGATATTTGTACACAAACTTTCTTCCATTATATGGATTGTACGAGAATTTGGAAGCCCCTGATCAATTACCATATAAGAAGCTCCTGCTTTCATAACCGAAAGAATAGCCGTTATCATATCTGTAGATCTCGTCATTCTAAGTGCAACAACAGATCCTGATTTTACTCCCGAATCGATAAGATTTGCTGCCCAAAGTTTTGATCGTAAATCAAGTTCTTTATAAGTAAGATGTTCCTCTTCAAAAACAAGAGCCGTTGCTTCTGGATTTAGCAAAACCTGCTCTGCTATTAAGTCTAAAACGGTCTTTTCTTTATCGTAATCTGCTTCGGTATTATTAAATTCAATTAATAACTCTTCTTCCTTTTTAGTTAAATAGTTTAGCTCTTTTATATATTCAATATCATCTAAAAGGCTTTCAAAAAGTGTTTCAAAATGCCCTTTAATGTTTAATATACTTTCGTCTGAAATGAGTTCATTATTATATTGTAAAATAATTTTCAGCTGGTTTAAAGAAGCATAAACATCTAACGTAACTGCATAATTTGTATTTGTATCTCCTTTTAAATTTTGCATTCTTAATTCAGCATCTATACTTGGCGCATCCTCCTCATCAAGATAATTTTGAAAAGAAATTAAAGTATCAAACAAGGAACCTTTTATATTACTTTGAGATTCGATATCGTTTAGTGCTAAATCACCATATTCTTCCCTTGCAGTTGTATGCCCTTTTTGTAATTCCTGTAACCAATCTGCTATTTTAGCATCTTTATTCACGGTGCTGCATACAGGAATTGTATTCATGTACAATCCTATTTTTGCTTCTATATCTTCTTCTTTCGAATCTCTTCCTGATATTATCGCACCAAAAGCAACAGTCTCATTTCCTGTGTATTTCGATAATAAGTAAGCCCAAGCTCCCTGCAGTAAAGTATTTTCGGTAATGCGGTGTTTTTTTGTAAAAGCTTTTATCGATCCATTAATTGTGAATTCTATTTTTTTGTTGCCAAATAATTTGTTGCGTAAGGTATTATCCTTCACAAACGGAATATAACTTGGTATTGTAATATCTGAAAGATAGGTCTGCCAATAAGATAAACCTTTAGCCTCATTTACACTTGAAATATGACGAAGATGTGATCCAAAATCATCTAAGGCCAGTTCTGGAAGTGTTCCTTTTTTTTCTAATTGTATATAAATAGAATGGAAATTTCTCATTATGTTTTGAACAGACCATCCGTCTAGTATAATATGATGATGTGTAAATACAAAACGGGTATCATCCTCGCCAAACTTAATAAGGGTCATTCTGAACAACGGAGCTTCTTCTAAGTTGAAACCAGCTTCTTCATCTGCTTTTAAAAACTTGTCAAAGGCTGATTGAAACTCTTCTTTTGATAAGCTGCTATAATCCAACTCATTAATTGGTAATTGAACCTGATTATAAACCGTTTGAACAGGAATATCCAAATCCTGACCAAAAACTGCGGTTCTTAAAACGGTATGCTGCTGTAATAAATACATCCAGCTTTTATTAAAAGATTCTCTGGAAATTGCCCCTTTTAAATCGCAATGAAACTGGCATATGTAAGCCGATTTATCGTCATCGTATAAATTGTGAAATAAAAACCCTTTTTGCAAAGGTGTTAATGGATATACATTAGAAACCTTACTTTCATGTACAGGCATTTCTAAAAAATCCTTCAGTTTTTTATTGGTTATAGTAGTTGGCAAACCATAATCACTTACCGTTTTAACTTTATTAAGCGAGCTGTTTTTCTGGCTGTTTAAAAAAGTGATTAGCTCCTCTTTATTTGATTTGATTATTGACAAAAGCTCTTCAGATAGTTTATTATCTGTTCTTTTCATCACCTTCAGTTCATTATCCTTCACAAATAATGAAATTCCATTACTTGTAAGAAGCTCAATGATTTTATAAATGTTTTTACTTTTCATTTTAATGATTTATAAAGAGATAATTTCAAAATCTTCGTCTTTGGTTTGATTTCCACCTTGATTAAAAATGTCATTACTATAAGAAAGAATATCCTCTAATGCAGCTATATAAGCATTGGCTAATTTTTGAATCGTTTCTTTTTTGTAACGTTTTGTATCGTATTTCCAATCCAGATATAAAGTCCCATCTACAATAATACTATCTACGGCTATCTTATACGGGTTTACGTTTTGTTTTGCAATATTTAACCCCGTAGGTTCTAAGGCTAAGCCAATACTGTTTTTCGTTTCTTTAGAAAAACTATTGTCAAAATCACCTAAATAGTTAAAAATTAAATCTTCGTAGAATATTGATAAGTCAGATTTGATTTTTTCAGATTTCGATTCGAATTGCAATACATTATACCCAATTCCCTTGTTAGGAATATTTCTTAGCATATCCTTTGTGTCTGCTATTAAAATACCTATGTCGTCTACGTCACTTAAGTCTAAACAAACCGGATAAACGCTGGTAAACCAACCTGTTGTTCTGTTAATATCTACATCTTCAAATAATTCTTCTCTTCCATGTCCTTCTAAAGCAATAACTACTTTAGGAACACCTGTCCATTCTGATAATGTCAAGGATAATGCACTGATCAAAATATCATTGATTTCTGTTCCGTACATACTATTTGTTTCATGTACAAGTAAATGGGTTAAAGGAGATGGTAATGAAACCTGAATCTTTTCTGTCTCTTCATAACTGATCCTTTTATCGTAAGATATATCTACAGGCAGTGGTGAATAATTAGATAATACTTCTTTCCAATAGATATATTCGTTTTCCAGTGTTGTTGTAGAGGCATAAACTCTTAAATGTTCCCCCCATTGACGGTACGAAGTTCCTTTAGCGGGCAGAGAAAATTTATTTCCAGATGAATGGTTCTCGACAAGGTTTATAAAATCTTCTGTTAGAATTCGTAAAGAAACCCCATCTACAGCTAAATGGTGTATTGCAATAAATAATCTATTTTCTTCTTCTTCCTGCGATGTTGCAAACAATACAAAGCGAGCTAAATCACCTTTAAAAATATCCAGATCAGCCTGATATTTTGTACCTATTTCAGGAATATCTTTTAAAGAAAGTACCTGCTCTACTTGTAGTTGCGGAATAGACGATTCATATTTTTGTGAAGGGTATATTGAGCCTTCATTTTTATAAAAATTCATTCGCAAAACATCATGATGTTTTACCAATTCTGATAAGCCAAAAACAAGGCTTTCATTTGTAATTGCTTTTGATACCTTAAGTAATATGGACTGGTTATTGTGACTGATTGCCTCGTACTCTCTTTTAAAGAAAAGTTTTTGAATTGGATGTAACGGTACATCTCCGGCCAAAAATCCTGTTTCTTTTATTGCTGTATCTGTACTCTTTAAATGCAGTGCAATCTCAGAAATAGTCTGATAATTAAATACATCCTTTACCTGAAAATGAATTCCTATTGCTTTACTTCGGCTTGCCAGCTGAATAGCCTTGATGGAATCTCCTCCCAGTTCATAAAAATTATCATGAATACCAACCTGATCGACTCCTAAAAGATCTTGCCAAAGCTCTACAAATTGTTTTTGTAATGTTTCTGTTGGTGCAACATAATTATTGGCAGTTTCCGGAGCTGGCAATGCTTTTTTATCAATCTTACCACCATCAGTCATTGAAAAAGCCGACAAGTGTACGTAAACTCTAGGCACCATATATTCAGGCAGGTGCTCCTCTAACAGCTCTTGAATTTCTTTGTTTTTAATTTCTTCCTCACAAACAACATAGGCAACTAATTGCTTACTATGGTTGGAATCTTCATTTACCATAACCACAGATTGTTGAATTTGAGGCAGACTGTTTAAAGCCAATTCAATTTCTCCCAAATGTATTCTGTATCCTCTTATTTTAACATGATCATCATTTCTTCCGTGGTATTCTATATTACCATCATTTAACCATTTTGCCATGTCTCCGGTTCGGTAAACTCTCTCTTTATTAAACATCCATTCAGAGTTGAATTTTTGAGAAGTAAGTTCCGGGTCCCCAACATAACCTACAGCTAATCCATCGCCGGCAATACATAATTCTCCTATAGTTCCTATTGGAGCTAAATTGCCATATTGATCTGTAATGTAAATTCTTTCGTTAGGCAGTGGTTTCCCAATTGGAATGTAATCATGAAGGTCTAATTGTTCCGGATCTATTTTATATCCTGTAGAGTCTACGCAGGCTTCAGTAGGACCATAAAAATTATACAATTGTACTCCTGTTCCCAGTTTTGAATAAAAAGTCCTAACCAATTCCTTTTGTAAAACTTCACCAGCCAATATCCAGCTGGATAAAGTATTTAATGTGCTGTTTTCTGTCAGTGCATCAACAAAAAAGCGAAGATGTGTTGGAGTACCATCTGACAGGTCTATTTTATTGTCATTATAAAAAGCTATCAATTTAACCCCATCTTTACGAGTTTCATCATCTGTTATATACAAACTATGTCCTTGTAATAATCCTCCAAATATTTGCTGTACAGATGCATCAAATGCATAGGATGCTAATAATGCTATATGTAAAGTTTTATCTCCATACGAATTATAAACACGGTTTTTTAACCCTTTTACCAAATTGATAACACTATTATGTTTTATCATTACGCCTTTAGGCTTTCCTGTAGATCCTGATGTAAAAATGATATACATCAAATCCTCAGCTGCTATTTTTGGTAATGCTGCTTTATAATCCGGTGTTATTAAATTATTTAGTTCTTCAACATTGATATAAGTATACGATTCCAACTCTATTGGTTTTTCTATACTATTTGAAATGACCACTTTTGCGTTACATTCTTCAAGCATAAAAACCACACGGGAAATACGCTGAGCAGGATCTATGGGCACATAAGATGCCCCTGTTTTCATTATAGCAAACATGGCCGTAATCATATCTACAGAACGCGTCATGATAAGACCTACAACGTCTCCTGGTTTTACATTGCATTCCATAAGATATCCAGCCCAGTTTGTTGACTGCTGGTCGAGTTCTTTATAAGAAATACTTTTTTCTCCAAAAACAACAGCAGCGGTTTCTGGTTTTAATGAAACCTGCTCCGAAAATATATCCAAAACCGTTTTCCCCTTTTCGTAAACTTCTTCGGTATTATTAAACTCTTCTAATAGTCGAGAAATCTCGTCATTAGATAAAATTTCGATTTCTTTAAGTGTACCATTTTTTCCATCTAAAACCCAGTCAATAATGTTGTTGTAATAAGAAGCAAAACGTTCTACAGTTTCTTTTTTAAATAAATTAGTTTGATAGTCCAGATTAAAAACACTGCTGTTTTCTTTTTCTACCACACGCAGTACCAAATCAAATTTTGAGAACATATTAGGATGATCTATTTTAGATAATCGCAAGTCTGGCTGTTCTACACCTGACCAATTGAAATTATGGTACTCAAAAGTGACATTAAATAGAGGATTATTGTTTGCATTGGGTTTTAATTCTAATTGATTTAATAGTCGGTCAAATGAATATTCTTCGTTAGCAAGACAATCTAAAACATGTGTTTTAACATTATCCAGAAACTCTAAAAATTCTAAATCCCCTTTTGCAGCGCAGCGCAGCGGTAATGTGTTAATAAATAAACCTATTAAATTTTTAAATTCACTATGCCAGCGGCCAATTGTAGAAGTACCAATTATGATATCTTCCTGATTGGTTAATTTTGATAGTAAAACGTAAAAAATTGTCAGGGTTAAGGTTGGCATTGTTACTACCTGCTGCTTACATATATCCTCTAATTTTTTTCTTTTATCTGCATTAATTTCAAAAGAAACCGTACTGCCATCAGCATTTTTTATATTAGATTTAAGAAAGTCAAAAGGCATGTTTAAAGTTTCTGGGACCACACTATATTCCTGTAACCAGAACTCTTTTTCGGCAGTTAATTCTTTCTCTCTCAGCTTTTTTTCCTGCCACTCCACAAAATCTTTATATTGAACACTTAATTCATCTAATTGTCCTTTTCCATACAAAGTTTGAAATTCCTCGATCAAAACCTCAAATGAAGCCGCATCTATAACAATATGATGAATGTCTAATATGATATTAGTAATTACATTGTTTTCTTTATTAATCAATACTCTAATTAAAGCAGGCTCGCTTAAATCAAAAGGTTTGATATGTTTTTTTAGTAATTCCTGAATATTTCCATCTTCATTCTCAATATATTGAATGCTGAAATCAACTTTATCGTGGATTTTTTGAATTGGTTCTCCATCTAAATCGTGGAAAGAAGTTCTTAAAATTTCATGTCGGCTGATTATTTTTTTGAAAACTTCCTCGCATAATTGAACATCTAAATCGCCTTCTACTTTTAATACTACCGGAGTATTATAAGAGATTGATTCTGTATCCATTTGATTCAGAATAAATAATCTTTTTTGAGTACTGAATAACGGATAATGTGATTTTACTGGAGCAGACTCAATTGTGACAATTGATTTTCCCAGAGAATTTTTAATTATTTCTAATTGATCTGCAAAATTGGTGTTTCTAAATAATTGGCTGACGTCTAAACTTATTCCAAATTCTTTTTGGATTTTTACTGCCAAAATCCCTATTCCTAAAGAATTTCCGCCCAGATGAAAAAAATTGTCTTTTGTTCCTATTCGTTCAATTCCAAAAAAGTCCTGCCAAACTTTAGCCAGCTGTTTTTCTAAATCAGTCACCGGAGCTACATAAGAATCGTCTTCTAAATGTTTTTTAGCTTTTTCAAATTCTTCTAAAAAAGCATCGTATTCTGCATTCAAATACTTATCACGCAATACATAGCGCTGGATTTTTCCGCTTGTTGTTTTGTGTATTTTTTCTACAGCAATTACTTTTTTTACAGTAACACCAATGCGTTCGCTTATTATCTTTTTTACAGCATCTGCTAAAAGAACAAAATCCTTAACCTCACCTAAATAATGAACAAATACAAATAATTCGTCCTGATGGCTTTCTTCATTAAAAACATTACAGGAAACTGCTTGCTGAAATTTTATTTCAGGCAGTTCTTCTATTAAACTATCTAAATCATTAGGGAAATAATTTTGCCCGTTAATGATAATCATTTCTTTTTTTCTGCCTGTTATAATCAATCGGCTGTTATGAATAAACCCAACATCTCCAGTATTGAACCATCCGTCATTTGAGATCACTTCTTGAGTTGCTTCATTGTCATTATAATAACCCACGGTCATTGCAGGGCTTTTTAAGTGAATAACACCAAGTGTATCATCTAATAAGGTTTCACCCGTTTCATTTGTGATTTTTATCTCAGTACGATTGTAGGTGCCTAAATCTGCAAAAGAAGCAGTAGTATTAGAGCTTGTTTCCAAAAACTCTACTTTATCTCCAATGCTTAATTTATGTCGATTTAAAAAATATTCTTTAAAACCATCTTCTTCATTATATAAAGACACTCCCAAAACAGCTTCGGCAAGACCATAACTAGGGCTTACAGCTTCTTTTTTAAAACCATAAGGCTTAAGTGTTTCTGCAAATTTTCTACAAGTTTCAATAGATACTGGTTCAGCACTATTAATCATTAATCTTAATTTGTCAAACGAAAAATCTTCTAATTTTGCTTTCTCAATATTTTCGAGAACGTGTACATAGCCAAAATTTGGTGAACCCGAAATAGTGATTTCATTTACAGATAAATTTTCCAGCCATAATTCAGGACTTGAAAGAAACAGCATTGGCGGCATTAAAAATTGATCAGCATTTGCCAGCAATGGTAAAATGTGAAAGAAAATTAATCCCATGTCATGAGTTAGAGGCATCCATCCCAGAAACTTGTCTGAATCCTGAATGCTGCATTTTTCTAATGACATATTTATATTATATAAGATCCCATCCTGCTGGTTCATTACTCCTTTAGGAGATCCAGTTGATCCCGAAGAAAATTGAATAAATACCAGATCTGAAGATGTACCAGGGACAGCTGCTGCTTTTTGAGTATAGGCTAACTCATCATAATATATAATTTTTGATAAAAGCTGTGCTACTTCTCCATCATTCTCCAAATTAAAATCCTTGATAATGGAAGTTAAAAATGGAGCATCTGTGATTATAGATGGATTTTTAAGTTTTTGCCATACTTTATTAAGCTTTTGAACAATATCTGAAGTAGTTCCTAATACAATAGGAACTGGTATAAAGCCTCCTAAAACACAAGCCCAAAATGTAATTACAAAACTCTTATTTGACTGAAATTGAAATACTATTTCATCTCCCGGTTTTAGTCCTTTTTCTTGTAAAGCATATAATTTATAACCGGCTTCGAGATATAATTTCTTATACGATAAATACTCAACTCCACTATTTGCTTCAATAAAAGTAATTCCAGATTCCTTTCCTGATTTAATATTTTCAAGAAAGATGCTTTGTATCGTTTGTCCGTTCATTTCCATAAAATTCTGTTCGTTTTAAACTTGTACATTCAAATTCACTTGTTTCAAAATCATTTCAATTATTATGGCAGACAATCCGTTTACAGAAGGCAGCGCAAGGATTTCCATAGAAGACATTTTTAACGCAAACTTGTTGTTGATCACTCTTAATAATTCAATTGATAAAATCGAATCAATTCCTAAAAAGCCTATCCCTTTATCTGATTGGATTCTATCTTTTGGCATTTTTAATATCTTGGATAATTCTTCTTTTAAGAATGTCACAACAAATTCTTGCTGCGAAATCCTGTTTAAAGCAAGTAAATCACTTAAGCACGCATCTTGTTCCTGGCTCAATCCGTTAACAGATCCCAGATTGCTATCAATTAAATCTTTGAAAATAAATTGTCCGCTTTCCTTTAAATTGACACTTAGAAGCTCCCAGTTCAAATCAAAAAATCCTATTTGTGTTGGTTTTTCCTGAAGTATTTTTTCTAATCCGCTCAAAACCTGTTTGTTTGTAAAACTTCTAATTCCTACTCCCTGAAGAATCATTTCAAGGTTCTCGCTTCTGGATACTACACCAGATTCTGATAGAACGCCAAGATTAATTGTAGTTGCCGGCAAACCTTGACTTTTTCGCACATGAGCAAATGAATCTAACAAGGCATTTGCAACAATATAATTGGCCTGCCCAACATTCCCTATAAGTGAGGATATTGAAGAAAACAATACAAAATTGTCAAGTTTTAAGTCTTTAGTTAAGTGATGCAGGTTCATTGCGCCATCAACTTTTGGTTTTAAAACTTTTCTAAATCTATCCTCATTCATATCGATTAAGAATCCGTCGTCTAAAACCATAGCACAATGGAAAACAGTTGAAATCTCCGGAAGATCACTTTTAATTTGAGAAAACACATGGGTTATCTGGTCTATTTGGGCCACATCTGCTGCGTAAACTTTCACATTGACACCTTTCTTTTCCATTTCGCTAACTGCCTCTATCTCTGCTGGAGTGTTAAGACCGCTTCTGCTTAAAAGTGCTAAATTTTTAACGCCATTATCAACCAGCCATTTTCCTATTTCAAAACCTAAACCTTTTGTTCCTCCGGTAATTACATAAGTTTTATCATCTTTAAAAATTGTATCTCCTTGTTTTTTGACGTCTACAAACTGTTCTTTAAAGTTTATGACTACTTTACCAATATGTTTTTCTGCATCTATAAGCTGAAATGCGTTTGATATAGTCTGTGGTGTAAACACTTTTACAGGTAAGGATTTTAATTCTCCTGCTTTTATATAAGCTGAAATATCATCTAATAATGTCGAAATTTTTTCAGGCTTCTCGTTTATCATTTTATCCATATCTACAGCTATGTAAGAAATGTTTTTGTTGAAAAAATGCATTGAAAGAGAGAAGTCTACATTATCCTTTTTACCTATTTCTAAATAAGTTCCATAAGAAGCTAAAATGGATAAACTCTGATAAAGCATTTCTTTTGGTAAAGCACTTAAAACAACATCCACTCCTTTACCTTGAGTTTCTTCTAAAATTTCTTTAGCAAAATCAAGATTTTTTGAACTGTATACATGCTTAATTCCTATAGATCTCAGGTAATCTGTTTTTTCTTCACTTCCGGCTGTAGCATAAATTTCAGCCCCTACCAGATTGGCATAATTAATAGCTGCTAATCCTACACCTCCGGCAGCATTATGTATAAGCACTCTGTCGCCTTTTCCCAGATTTGCCTTATCTCGTAAACAATACAGAGCTGTAAGGTAGCTTAAGCCAACATTTGATTCTGCTTCAATTAAATTTTCAGGACATTTTACCGCTAAATGTTCAGAAGTAGTGGTATAGGATTGAAACGTACCCGCAGCAAGGGCGATAACTTTATCTCCTACTTTAAACTTGGTTACTCCAGCACCAATCTGTGTAATAATTCCAGCGCAGTCAATACCTACGGCATTTTTACCATAAGTACCTTCAAGTGCTTCCGGATAAATTTTACCAGATACTTTTAAATAATCTTTGAAATTAATAGAGGTGTTTTCTATTAAAATTTCGATTTCGCCCGCCTTTGGTTCTGCTCTCTCGGTATTTTCAAAATATAAATCTTCTAACTGTTTAGATTTTGAACTCACTAGTTTAAGTGATTTGTCCTTAAAAGATGCCGTTTCAATAGATAATACCGAATCTTTTGCTTCTCTTTTTTTCGTTCCTTTTCTAAAAATTTTATCTTGTCTGATTGCAATTTCTTCAAAAGGTTTTCCAGAATACATTCTGTTAAGGGCAATCTTCCAGTCTTCTTTTGAAATAAGCAGGCTATTTGTTCTTTGAAAATCTATCAATCGAACCTGCCATTTTGGTAATTCATTTACAATAAGTCTTCCTAAACCATGTGCAATTGTCGAGGTTATTGAGGTAATGTTGTCTTCTTCATTAACAACCTGACTTCCATAAGTTACTAGGTTTAAAGCAAGTTTGTTTTGTGATTTCTCTGAGAAAAAACGAACAATGTTTAAAAGAGGTTTTATTTCGTTTAAGCATTCTTCACTTACAGTTAAATTTTCATTAGCTTCCTGATTATCTGCAGGTAGATAAATTAATGTAATATCAGACTGGAAATCATTTTCTGCTATTTGGAGAATGCTTTCCAAATCTTCAGGATTTACCATATAATAATTTTCGCCTAATTCTTTAAAACTAGTTCCTGCTTGTATTACTACAACACGACCTGCCAGTTGTTTTAAAAGTGGCTCGCATAAAGAATAATCATCTGTAAAAACATAGGTTACACCAGAAGTATCCGGAATAGTATCAAAACCTGCTTTTTCTTCGATCCAATTGTTCTCAAACAAACAGTCATCGATGTATGTATCTTCTTCTTCGGTATTTATATTCAATTCCTGGCATTTGAAATCTTTTATTTCAATTGCTACGTTTCCTTTTTCATCACAAATTGACATATCAATTAGTACTGAATTATCTGAACGTGATATTAATCGTGAATAACAGTAAAGCTCGGTTCCCGGAGAAAAATAACAGTGCATTTTTCCTATTGATACGGGTACAAATTCTGACTCATCAAATACAATTACAGATTGAAAACAGGCATCTAATAAAGTTGGGTGAATAAAAAATTCATCCTGATTTTCAATCGCTGCGTGGCCTTTTATTTTTGCGATTGATTCTTCTTTTGCAGAATCAATATTTTTTATGGTTCTAAAATAAGGGCCGTAATCCAGTTTAGCTTTGCTCAATCTTTCATAGATCTGTTCTTCTGAATGTACTATATTCAAACGATCAGCTATTGTTTTCAAATCTAATTGTGAAGCACTTTTTTCATAATCACCTAAAATAAATTTACCTGTAGCTCTATGTATCCAAATACTATCATCACCCACCTCTTTACTGTCAATGCTAAAATTGGCATTTTTTGAATTATAGGAAGTATACAAGTCTTGTACCTTCAAATCGTCCAGAACAAGCATTTGATGAAACTTTATATTTTCAAGACTAAAAGAATTTCCCTGGCTTATTTCCTGCTGATAAAATGCTATTCCTGCAGCCACATAACCTGCACCTGGAAATACTACTCTATCCTGAACAACGTGATCATTTAAAAAAGGGAAAAAATATTTATTAAGCTCTACTTTATAAGTTAATTGCGGAGCATTTATTAGTTGGTTTAAAAAAACATTTCCTTTACGTCCTATTCTATTTTCAAGAGAAGTATCAGACTCCTGCCAAAAATATTCTTTTTGCCATGGGTATGATGGTAAAGAAAGGTGCGGCAATTTATTTACCCATCGCTCCCATTTTAAAGGAACTCCAAGAGTAAACAGGGCAGCAATATTTTCAAAGAAATTTAATTGCTCTGGTTCTTTACGATTAAGGGTTTGTAAAAAATGACATGCTTCATTATTCTTCATGCAATCCATCATTGCATTTTTCAAAACCGGATGTGGTCCAACTTCAATAAATACATTGTATTTATCTTTCATTAAAGAATCCATTGTTTTAGCGAATAGTACGGGCTGGCGAACGTTTTTCCACCAGTAATCATTATTTATTTGATCTCCCGAAATTTTTTCTGCAGTTACAGTCGAATAAAGATCAATAACTGTTTCTTTTCCTTTAAGGTCTTTTAGGGATTCCAGAAGTTCATCCTCGATAAGATCCATTACCGGGCTGTGGTAAGGAACTTCAACATCCAGCAGACGGTGAAATATTCCTGACGATTCATATTTTTCAATTAATTTTTCAAGACTTTCCTGATTTCCTGCTAATGTTACTGAATCAAGGCTGTTTATTGCAGCAATAGAAACATCGTTAAATTCTTTAAAAGTTTCATTGGCTTCTTTTTCAGACAGGCCAACTGCCAGCATAGTCCCTTTACCGGCTGTTTTATGCTGTAAACGGCTTCTGTTGTAGCTTACCAATAATGCATCTTGCAGCGAAAGTGCTCCAGAGATATAGGCCGATGTTACTTCACCTACACTATGTCCTACTACTGCATCTGCATTAATTCCATAATGTTCCAATAATCTGGTTAATGCAACCTGAATTACAAAATTTGCAGGCTGTGCAATGTATGTTTCTTTTATATTGGATGTTTCTTCTGGTTTTTGAAGTTCTTCTAAAATTGACCAGCCTGAAATGTTCTTAAAATAATCATCACATTCCTGAACTGCTTTATAAAAAACAGGCTCATTTTCCATGAGTTCTCTACCCATTTTCCACCATTGCGGCCCCATTCCTGTATATACAAAAACTATATTGGGTTTCTTGTCCAGAATATTTCCTGCAGTTACTCCTTTTACTAAAATATCTTCTTCAAATGCTTCTATTTTTTCGATTAATTCTTCTTTTGAAGATGCAACAATTGCTAATCGATCTGAATGAAGTGATCTTCTGTAAATAGCATTACTAAGTATTTGTGCAAAATTTTTGTCTTTATCTTCAATATGCAGTTTATATTTAGATACCAGTTCTTTTAATGCGTTTTTACTTCTTGCACAGATAGGAAAGATAAAATGATCCTTTTTTTCTAAATCGTATTGTACTTCTTCTTTAATAGAAGAAAATTGCTTTAAAACTGCATGGGCATTTGTTCCTCCATAACCAAATGAATTTATTGAAGCATAAGAATCAACTCCTTCCGGAAGTTTTTCTAATAAAGTTGGTACTTTTAATATGCTGTTTTCATAATTTAAGGCTGGGTTTGGATTATTAAAATGCAAGTTTGCCGGAACTGCATTATTCTTAAGGGACAATGCTGTTTTAATTAATCCTGCTACACCAGAAGCGGCTTCTAAATGGCCTATATTTGTTTTTACAGATCCTACCAAACATTTCTCTCTGTCATCAAATAAAGTCTCGTTTAGAGCGCTAAATTCAATAACATCTCCAACTGCTGTGCCTGTTCCATGAGCTTCGACATAATGAATATCTTTTTTAGTTATGCCGCTTTCTTCGTATACTTTTTGTATCAGTTTCATTTGAGAATTTTTATTCGGTACAGTTATACCGTTTGTATTCCCATCTTGATTTACACCAGTTCCGTTTATTAAGGCATATATTTGATCGCCATCTTTTACAGCTTGTTCATAAGGTTTTAAAACAAGTACTCCGCCGCCTTCACCTCTTACATATCCGGCTGCATCGCTATCAAATGTTTTACAGCGGGAATGTTTAGACAGAAACTGACCTTTGCTCATAACCATAGAAACTTCTGGTTTAAGCAATAGATTAACTCCTCCTACCAAAGCCATTGAAGATTCTCCTCTCCAAATACTTTGACAGGCATAATGTGTTGCTACTAAAGAAGATGAGCAAGCGGTATCGATAGTAATAGAAGGTCCTTTTAAATCCAGAAAATAGGACAATCTATTCGAAAGCATTGTTAATGAAATTCCTAATGCTGTGTGCGAGTTTATTAAATGTTTGTTTTCAACAGCTGTTTTTAGCAAATAGTTATCAAATGTGAACCCTCCAACAAAAACTCCGGTATCTGAACCTCTTAATTGCTCAAGTGACATTCCTGCATCTTCAAGAGCCTCATACGCTACCTCAAGCAATATTCTTTCCTGAGGATCTAATGATTCTGCTTCAACAGGCGAGATCCCAAAAAACATTGGATCAAAATACTCTATTTCCTCTTTTAAAAATCCGCCTTGTTTAGCTTTGATTTTGCCAGATTTTTTTTCATTCTCGTCATAAAAGCGTCTGTTGTCCCATCTGTTTGACGGTACATCTATTACTGCATCTGTTTTGTTTAATAACATCTCCCAAAATTTTTCTGGAGAGGAACTTGACCCTGGAAATCTGCATCCAATACCAACAATTGCGATAGGTTTATTTTGATCTTTCATAATTTATTTTGAAAATGTTGCACATTTTTATATTGTACTTTATGGACATCTGCAAACTGAAAATCAATTCATTATACAGTTAACAATCCACTTTTTTAATTTTAAAAAAAAGCAATTAAATACCTGTCCACTTAGTTATAACTAGTGGTAAATACATAGGATACTTAATAGAAATTAATTATTGAATTCTATTTTTATGGAACATGAATTTTTAAAAATTCATGGTAAACCTTTAGGAACGACTAATAGAATTTAAAGGATGCTCTTTTGAGGTAGACCAAATTTTACCGCATATTGTAATGAGTACAATAAACAGGGTCATTATGATTACGCTTAAAAAATTAATCCATTGGATACCTACACTGTACGCAAATACCTTTGAAACCTGTATCACTGTGAAATAAGTTAATACAAGACTGATTCCTAACGCTATACTGTATAAAATCATATACTCTTTTAGTATAAGTAAGAAAAGGCTTTTGGTACTTGCGCCCAATACTTTTCGTATGGCAATCATTTTTTTCTGCATGGTTAATGAAAATGCGATCAAACTATATAGACCAATGATTACCAGTAAAATAGAAATGACAGAAAATAGAATGAATATCTTCATAACATTTTGTAATGCGGTCATAAAACCTTCATCAAACCCAACATCCAAAAATCTAAAATCAACAGGTACGTCTATGAAATTTGTATTGAAAGTTTCATTAATAAACTTTTGAGTATCTGTTCTGTTACCTCCTCTTGTTTTTATACTTACAAGAGAATAAGCTAAATCCGCGGTATTCATTGATAACATCATTGGTGGTATTTTTTGAAATAAAGAGAATTGGTTAAAATCTTTAACAACACCAATAACTTTTAATCGACCGTCATCTAACGTTTTTCCTATTGGATTGTCCCATCCTAAAAGTTTAGCCGCGGTTTCATTAATAACACACGAATTTTGGGCATCGGTAGAAAAATCCTCAGAAAACCATCTTCCTTTAAGCATTGCCAGCTTATAAGTGCGCTGAAAATCATAATCAACAGAATAAGAAGACATTAAAATCTTATCATTTGCTTCTGCACCTTCCCAGTTTAATTTAATTTCATCTCCTGATGCAAAAAACGGAGCGCCTGTTGAGATGGAATAATCTATAACATTTGGGTTTTGAAGTAATTTATCTTTTATAACTTTAAGTAATTCCCTGTCTTCCGGATTAGGAGTTTTAATCCAGGCTAATAGAACATCTTGTTTATCAAATCCGGTATCCTTGTTATTTAAGTAATTGATTTGTGATATAATAAATACTGAAAGGAATATTAAAGGAAAGGCGATTAATAATTGAAAAAGCACCAGACCTTTTCTTAAAAAAGTACGCCTTTTAATAGATGTGATTCCTTGTAAAATAGAATTTATTTTTAATGACGATAGGTACATTACAGGATATAAACCGCTTAAAAGACCTAATGATATAATGATAATAAATACCTTTAAAAAGAACAGCCAATTGCCGCTAAATCCTAATGACAGGTTTCTGTCTACAACTAAACTAAAAAGAGGTAATATAGAACTTACTAATACTGATGAGACAATTATAACTCCAAATACCATTATTAATGATTCGATAATAAACTGATATCTCAATTGTCCTTTTGAAATACCCAAAACTTTTTTCATTCCTATTTCCAATTCTCTGTTGACTAATTGGGTAGTTGTAAGATTTATATAATTTACAGTTGTTATAAAGCCTGTAAAAAATGCTACTGCAATAAAAAGATAAATAACAATTACGTTATTTCGTATACCTCCCATAGCATCACTTCTTACATCTAATGTTTTAAGGTAAATATCTGTAATTGGTCTTAGGCTTAAAACTTCAGTAGTGCCTTCTTGTTCTTCAACATGATTTGCTAATGTTTTTTCTATTTTTTTTGATAGTTCATCAACCTGGTCTTTGTCTTTTACCTGAATGTATGTAGCTACATAACTTTCTGCCCATCCTTTTTCAGGTTTTATACCATACACACCTTCATAAGAACTATATGAAATCATATACTCCATATTCATGTGAGAGTCTTTTCTATAATCAGCAAAAACTCCGGTAACAGTAAAGTTGTGTTTTTTGTTTAAATAAACTGTTTTTCCAATAGCATCTCCATTAGGGAATAGTTTATCTGCCAATGACTTTGAAAGTACAATACTCATTGGCTGGCTCAGCGCAGTATTTTTATCTCCTTCTAAAAAATCAAAGCTAAACATAGATAGAAAATTACTATCTGTAATAAGCCCTTCGTTTCTTGGAAATATTTCATCGCTTACTGATAAATAGTTGCTTACAGTTCTGGCGCCTACAGCATTGCCTATTTCCGGAAATGATGATTTTAATTCTTTAGCCAGTTCATAAGGTGTAGAGTCAAAAATTTGACTTTGGCTTTTATCATTAACGGTTCTTTCAACTCTAAACAAGTTTTCACTGTTTTCATTAAATGCATCATAATTATTTTCATATGATATATATAATGACATTAAGATGATAGCCGTAAAACCAAAAGACGTTCCTAAAAGATTAATAAAAAACGTTTTTTTATCTTTCTTTAATTGTCTTAATACTAATAAAAAATTAAGTTTTAACATGTTTAATATATTTTAGTAATTTAAATGTGTTCTGATAGTTTAAAAGCTTCTTTATTGAGATGTATAATTTTGCCCATTTCCATTTTATAGATATTATCGGCTATGTCAAAATATTTATCGTCGTGGGTAATTATGATCAATATCTTTCCTTCATTTCTCATTTTTGTTAATAAGTCATTGTAAAAGAAATCTCTAAATTCCGGATCCAAATCTGCAGCAACCTCATCAAAGAAATAGACTGATCTGTCTTCTAAATATGATTTTAAAATGGCCAAACGCTTACATTGTCCTTTAGACAGATCTATGGTACTGAAAACGCCGTCTTCAATTTTAACTTTATCAGATAACTGAAGCACATCCAGCCATTCGTAAACCTGATCTAAGCGATTTTCTTTTATATCATATATCTTTTTAAATAAATAAAAATCACTATAAATAACTGAAAAACACTCGCTTAATTCTTTTGAAGTAACCACTTTTCCATTAATCAGAATTTCTCCTGACTCCGGCTCATAAAGGCCGATAAGTAATTTCAGAAAAGTTGTTTTACCGCTTCCGTTTCCGCCAATTATGAAAACTAATTCACCGCGGTCTGCTTCAAAGTTTATTGGCCCAATACCGTAGGTAATGTCTTGTTTATCATTTTCACCCTGATACTTGAAATAAACTTCGTTAACACTTATTTTTTCAACTTTTACTATTTCTACTTCTTCAGTAATGTCTCTGTAGGATACCTCATCGACATCTGCATTTTCAAGGAAATCATTAATTCTTTTCCATGAAACCTGTACATTTATTATTTGTGGAACTCCGCTTATTAAAGCCCCAACAGGCCCCCATAAGTACAGAACCGCAATTACATAAGCTGTAACAAGTTCTTTATTAAAATCAAAAATTACCGGAAAAACTAAACATGAAACCCCTACAGCAATGGTAAATGAAAGCTCTGAAAATAAAGCAGCATCAATTCCTGCATTTATATTTTCCTGACTGGCATCATAATAATCTTTACTTACTACTTTTAGATCTGATTGGAATCTGTCTCTTTTTACTTTATGCAAAACCAGCTCCTTAAATCCGTTAAGCAAACCAGATAGTAAACTTGTATAGTTTTCTCTTTTTGATCTTGCTTTGTGTCCTGTTCTTTTAAGTCTGCCTGACATTAAAAATAAAAGCCCAAGTATTATTACAGTTACACCAATTAGCATTAATGAACTAATTATGTTTAGAGTAAACATGTATACCAAAACCATGACAGTAGTGATAAAAGTGGTGTAAATATTAACTACATTTTGCGAAAACCCAAAAATTGCATTAATATCATCATTCAGGATTGTATAGATTTTTCCTTTGGCAAGTTTTTCATATTTTCTATATGGAATTTTAAAAATTTTATTAGCTATAATTATATTAAACTTATGAGCTATTAAAATCCCAAGGCTTGCTGTTTTTCTTTTACTTAACCTAACAGTTACAATATAAATAAAAGTGGTTACGGCAAAAAAGAACAAAAGATATTTGGCTTCTATATCATCAGTAACAAACTTGCTGATAATCATAACATTTATAGCACTTGCAATTCCCGGAAATAAACTCAACAATAACAATTGCGAACCAATATCATAGTATTCGTTTTTATGAGGGAAAAAAGTTGAAATTCTTACTAAAGCGTAAAAACCTAAAATAATAATACCCAAAAACAGTACTGCATTTTGTGCCTCTACATATTGGTATTTGCTGTCTAACCAAAAATCTTTATCATAAAGAGCAATTGGTATATAGTAAAGCGCGACCAGAACTGGTAAAAGCACTAAAAAGCCCTTGAAATAACTGTAAACTTTTTTATATGAAAAATCTACTTCTCTCTTTTTATTTATTTTTTGAAAGATTACCAATCCAAAAAACACCAAACCTAAAAGAGCTATAATGCCATTAATTAAATACAATTTGTATATTATATTTTCCATATTATTCTATATTTTACCTAAGATTTAATTGTTTATTAATTAAAGTTTTACGAATGCTTTTTTTTAGGAAAGAATAAATTAAAAGAACAAGATGACTGCATACTTGTTTTAATAAGATTCACTTTTCAATAATTTTTTAATTTGATACTATAATTTCATATCCTGAGGCTGCCCCATAGCTGTTAAAATAGTACGATCACCTTTAAATGGTTTTCTGCCGTGAGAAAACATTAAATTATCCAGCAATAGGAAATCATCTTTTTCCCAAGTGTAAACTATAGAGTGTTCTTTATAAAAGTTTTTAAACTCCTCTATTACTTCTGCCCCTATTTCACTGCCATCGCCATAATAAGTAGCAAATGGTAAATCTTCTTCATCAAAATATTCTAAAACAGACGGATCGTAGAGTTCTTTATGTCCAAAAAACATATGGTTAAACCACATTTCCTCACCGGTAAGAGGGTGATCCTGAAAAGCAGGAAGAGTCCATTTAATTCTTAAGTGATCACTATTTACCCAAGTAAAATCATGTCCGTTGTTTTTAAGAATTTTAGCTACCTCCTCTTTATCCTCTGTTTGATAAATAGTCTGCCAGCTTAATCCTATACCAGGAATAGTATTTCTAACATACTGAATACCTTTTTTCTTAAATTCCTCTACAGTTTCTTTTTTTAAACTTGCTAAAAGCTTTCTTTCATCTGCAATTGGTGTTTCTCCACCTATTTGTGCCGGTAGTAAACAATAAAATGCAATAATTCGATTATAAATATTTGAATATGAATTTTCGGTATGCATATGAATAGTTTCGCTCTTTGGGTGACTTGTAGAGGTGTAAACATTACTATATACCTGATCTCTTGGTGATGTTCTGTTTTTATACTCTATTGCCTGACCGGAAAGAGTTGAAAATAATTCATTAAAATTTTTTGGGCTGTCAATTTTAAATCCTCTTAAAAGTATTGCGCCGTGTTCCAAAAGCAGATTATTGATCTCGTCTTTATGCTCTTCGGCCCATTCTAAAGTATCTCTTTCTCTGTTAGAGATTATTGTAAAAGGATTGTCTTTTGAAGCCGTTTTTATAATAATTCCTTCACCAAATTGAAATTCTTGATTGGATTTTGGTCTAATAGAAGTCTCCATAGTTTAAAAAATTATGATGTTTAAATTCAATTGTTTTTATAAAAAATTGCCTTATTTTAATTTAATTGTGGCACGCTGTCCTCTAGAAAAACGCCAACATTATTTTTCTTCGCTAGTTCTAAATAATGGTTTGCAATTGCTATATCAAAAACTGCCATGCCCATTGGATTAAACATAACAGGCTGGTCTTTATTTAAACTTGGCAAAAAGTCATTCAAAACATCCTGAATAAGCTTAACTCCATTTTCCTGCAGCCCATTAACCTTATTAAAATTTTCAACATCTGTATTTTCTCTACAAACTTCTTCCCAGTCATCCACTATCATTCCTTTTTCGAACCAAGGGAAAACATCTGTTTTATAATCTCTTAGAGAAACATTTAAATGAAGGGAACCTAATTTTGGTTTTAAATTAATGTAAGGCACTTTTGATACTGTACAGGTAATAAAAATATCTGCATCTAAATAGGCCTCTTCCCAACTGTTTACAACATTTACCTTATGTCTTATTGCATCAGGAATATTTTGGTTTGAAACACCATTTAAATCATACAGCAGTACTTCGTCTATAGTATCTCCAAGCAATTGACTGCACATGTTTAAGTGATACTGCCCAATTGGCCCAAAACCTATAATGCCCACTTTTACATTTTTAAGTTTTTTTAATTCCATGTATTTTCGAACAATCAAACCGCTTACCGAAGCCGTTCTGATTGCTGATATCGAACCGCTATTTATTACACATACGGGTTGTCCTGTTTCTGCCTCATTTAAAATTATAACACCATGAGCACGCGGCATATTTTTTTTAATGTTATTAGGGAAACTGGCAATCCACTTGATACCAGATCTGTTTATATCGCCGCCAATAAAAGCCGGCATTGCAATAATTCTATTTTGAGGATTTCCATATCTCAAATATGGCTTTATTGGCTGTGCTATATCTTTTGATTTTATGCATTGGGTTGCTGCTGCTATAACATCAACATTTTGCTCCCAGTCAAGATCAATAAGTTTTACATCATTATCGCTTAAATATATCATTTTAAAATACTTAACATTAATTACTATTTTATTGAACTACTGCTTCTAAAGAAGCATTTATATTATATTTTTTAATTCTGTCACACCAGTCATCATCATAGATTGTGGTGATATATCTCTCGCCTCTATCAGCAAATACACACATTACATTAACCTGAGTATCTATCTCGTTTTCAGTAAAATACTTTTTAATTGCAGCATATACAGAACCAGAAGATCCTCCTGCATACAGATTATGTAATTCTAATAATTCTCGGCAGGAACTTATAGTTTCTTCTTCGTTTACATAAACCACGTCATCTATTTTTGCATCGTTTAAAATATCTGGTCTCATGCTGGAACCTATGCCCGGTATAAATCTTTTGCGTGCTTTACCTCCAAATATTATTGACCCGTAAACATCTACGGCTATAATCTTTACATTTGGATACATTTCTTTCACCTTTCTGGATACTCCGGTAATTGTTCCACCAGAACTGATTCCCATAAATAAGTAATCCAGTTTTTGTCTTGGCGCTTCAAAACAAATTTCTTTTCCTAAAGAATTATAATAAGCCTGAGCATTTAATGGATTTCCGTATTGGTTAATCCAGTAAATATTATCTGTAGTACTTAGTATTTCTTTGATCTTTTTAAGTCTGTTCATTAAATACCCACCATGCTCATCTGGTTGTGTTATACAGATAACTTCGGCACCTTGCTGACGGATTAGCATCTCGTTAACAGGCAAAGTTGTCTTGTCAATTACACAGATAAATTTTAAACCGTTAAGTTTTGCATATGCCGAAAGTGCAACTCCAAAATTTCCCGAAGAAGATTCGATAAGTGTAGTATCTTTATTAATAATACCTTCGTTTAACAAACGGCTTATAATATAGCATGCCGCTCTGTCTTTTACACTTCCGGTTGGGTTGTAAAATTCTAATTTGGCAAAAATATTCAGGTTTGGATTCTCATCCATCGGAATGGATATTAATGGTGTATTGCCTACCTTATTTAAAATGTTATTTATCATAATATTCAAAATCGTTTACTTAAGAAATCCTTTATTTGTTATTTTTAATCTTATACTGGTAAAATCAAAAAATCTAATTTTTTTGGAATATAATTTTTGTCCGATGAGAAATAAACAGTGTAAGTATTTTTTGTAATTAATATCTAATTCTCAACTTTCTGAAACCAAAACTAGACGAATACACCCTTCAATACAAATGAAGCTCGTCGAGATTTATAAATATCGAGTCGGGATTTATAAATCCTAAACAAATACACATTTAACAAATTGATTATCAAAAACTTGAATGCAGTATTAAATTAAAATTACCATGAAGATCTGTCAAATAAAAGTGGAATTTTATTAAAAAATACCTATAAAAACCGGGTAGTTTTTTTGCAAATAGTCTTTTTATTTTTTGAAAATCTCTAAATTTCAAATTAGAGATAACTCATAATTTTATTATGCCGGATTTTGATAGATTTTAAATTTTATGAGCTATTTATCCTGTAAGAATTCACTTTAAATATTTAGATAAGATTCTATCTAAAACTTTTTCAAACTAAAACATTTCTTATGTCCTTATTTGAATAATAAAAAGCAGTGTCTATTTTCCAGTTGATTTAAATTTTTAAGGGAATTTTATTTTCTTTTTACAAAAAGAAGTTTTAAGAATTTGTAAAATGAAATTAGGCCGATAATTAAAATAAGTATCGAAAACAAACCTTTAAACAAAAGCTCAATATTTGTAGAAATCAAATTCCAGAAACCATTATTTAATGTATAAAGTATAAATCTGGATATTGTAGTGGGTATCGTAAGCAAAAAATAACGACATAAAAAGAAAACAAATGCATACTGACCAATACTAAAAGCTAATAAAAAATATTGCAGTTTTGCTTTTCTTTTAATCAGGTCAAAAATATAAGTATAGGATTTTTTATTTAAGTCTATAATATTGAAATAATCAGAAACTATCCAATAACCATCATTTCTTATAAATGGAATTAGTGAATAAACCATTACATAAAGATTTGTTTTTATTATAATAAGCATGAGGTAAGTAAATAAATTAAAGTTTTTATTACATACCAAAAAGAGCAAAAAACAACAATTGATAAGACCTTGAAAATAAATTCCTCCCAGGTTAACAATTACTTTTTCATTTTTATTTAACCTCCAGATTCGGGTTACATTTGAATATAAAACCGGAAATATTATATAAAAACCAAAACCAATTTCTTTAGGTTCAACTTTAAAATATTTACTTGCAGCAGAATGTCCCAGCTCATGAAAAATCATAACGGCCAGTAAAGCAAAATAAACAAAAATATAATCCTGCCATGACATATCGAACAAGGAGTGATTTCGATATTTAAAATTTAGAATAAATTGGGTAATTATTGCGGCTAAAACAACAATTATAAACAGTACATTGAAGATGTATTTTTGAAAAAAAAAAGACAAATATTGAGATATTTTTATAACTTTTTTTTCTGACAATATATTTACAGATAGTTTAATGTAACTTTTATTGTTCTTTTTTTTGTTCACAATAAAGTCCAGCTTACTTGATGCAATACCCGAAAGTTCATCATAATCTGCTGAGCTTATTTTATAGGTTTCAATAAATTTTTCTTTTTGATGATTATTGTTTTTAAGCTCTTGCAATAACTCATAAAATAACCGGCTAATTGAAAAATAATTTTCCTGATATACTATTAAATAACTTTCATTGTTTTTTAATAATTGTATTTCATGTATTTTATTATTGTGTATCAAATTATTGCTTTTATGTTGAATAGCCTTTTTAAATTAAAATGTAATTTTGAATTAATGACTCAACAAAATTCTTGTCTGGAATAAATTCGATTAATTCAATTTTAGTAAGCTTTAAATTTTTACTATTCACTTTTTGCAGGAAAATATAAAGCCCTTTATTAATTTTTAATGAATTCATCGAAACGCTGTTGAACAAAAAGTAATCTGATCCATTTATATAAAAGTTATACAATTGAAAATTGAATTTATAACGATAATCAGCCTCTTTAAATTCTAATACATTTACTTTACTATCAGCCTCATTTGAAATAAAAATATTTTTATTTAAAAACTCATATTGCTCTGTAAATTCAGTAAGAATATCTCCAAACATGCTCCAGCATTGGCTTAAAGATTCTTCGCAAAACGCATCTTTATCTTCTACCGGATAAATAGCCTCTTTAATAATAACTTTAATAAGGCCATCTTCTCTATAAGAAAAAATAGGAATTAAGGGAATTTTTAATAAATGACATAAGTAAGGAATACCCTTTTGAGCACTCATTTCATGATTCAGGAATTTTACATTTAAAGAATGTTTTTGATCATTAACAGTAGTTGTGTTTCCATCCAGATAAGAAAAAAGACTTTTATTTTCTTTAATATTTCTTATCATTTTAAAGATTGATCTGGTATCTTCTGCATTTAAAAAATCAGGGTTCATTTTTAAATTTAAATCAATTCCGGATGTTGCAGGATTAATATCAGGATTCTCATACTGCACTTTTCTTTGATACGAATAATTATCCATCACTACAGAAAAAGTAATTTTTTTCAAGGCCAGCAGAATTGGAATAGTCATGTACGGTCCCATATGAAATGAGGCATAAAAAGCCGGTCCCTTTAAAATTAAATTTTCTTCTCCATAAATCTTAATTTTTCCTGCGTTGTATAATGTTGAAAAATTATTAATTTCATTTATGGTAAGCCTTTTTTGTATGGAATAGTTTTTAAAAAATAAATCGTCGTTAATATTTTTTATCTTTTTACCATTGGCAGATACTCTAAGAAACTCAATCCTGTTTTCTGAGGATTCATCTTCCCATTTTAATAAATTTACTTTTTGCTCAATTAAATTTAAGTAATCTTCCATATAGCATTTTATATTAATTAAAAAAACTAAACACCCTTGAAACAATTAAGCTTCGTAGGTGTTTAGATTAATTTCTAGTGGCCTGAACCAAAACAACAGCTAGAATTTCCATTTGGACTTTGTGGTCCATCTGCAGCATCTGCAGCAATTAACTGAACCATTTCTAGTCTTTCTTCCAGTTCGATTACTTCCAGCTCTTTTTTTAAATCTTCTAAATCACTCATGTTTTTTGATTTAAATGTATGTCTACTCTATATAGGTTTTTCGACTTCCCCCTATTGTCTGGCCTAAACAATATTTTTAAGTTGTAAATACTCTTCTTTTCTTTTACTAAATTCTAACAATAACCGGTCTTCAATATTATACTTAATAGCAGGACAAGGCGATATACCTTCTTTCCATAATTTAGGACAGGCGCCGCCGCAAATAGGTAATATTCTGCATGTTGTACACGGAACTTCTCCGTTTAAAATATCATCGTTCCATGAAGCAAACGATCTTTCGGTATTTACATAGGACTCATCATTTAGTTTCCCTAACTTAAAGGCATGGATATCTTTATAAACATCTACCTGAGAGATTTCTGTACAGTTATATACATTACCATCTGCATCAAATACTTCAGCATGTTCATGCAGACTTGTGCATACTATATTGGTTTTCTTACCCGGCAGTATTGCAAAAGAATGCTGTTTTTTCATTAACAGTAAATATTCATTTATTTGAAACTTAGAATAGTTTTGATGCGACAATGCATTTAAATGGGCATCATTGCCCCAGGAATGAATAGGTGCGGTATAAAATGATATTTTTTCCAGAATCTTTTCTTTATCAAGCAGTTCAATTAAATCAAATGCACTATTATAATTTGATTCATCTACATTACAGCGAATTCTTATAGCGCAGTTTAATTGATCAAATCTTGGATCATTTACTATATCTTTTAAATTTTTAAAGATCAAAGCAAATGTTTTATCTTTTAATTTGGTGTGTCTTCTTGCATCATGATTTTCTTCTGTACCGTCCAGAGTAATTTCAAAATTTTCAACTTTATAATTTTCTACCAAATCAAAAAAAATATCCTTTTTTAAGCTTAATCCGTTGGTTACCATTTTAGCCGAATACGTGCAATTATTTTTTGAGGCTAACTCCATTAACGCTGCAGACAATTTCCTGATGTTTAACAAACCCATTAATGGCTCAGCACCAAACCAGGAAATACCTAACTTTTTATATTTTTTGATTTTTAAATTATTTGAGATTCTTTCAATAATTTTTTTGTTCAAATTATCGGTTAATTTTTTTTTTGTGTGTACCTGACCGCAATATTCACAGCCTAACTGGCAATTTGCAGATGGCGAAATAACCTGATAAAGTAAGTCCTCGTTTTTAATGGCTTCTTTATTTTCCTGAATTATAAAATCTAACTCATTAAAGCTGCTCGAAACCAGTATTTTATTTTTTAATAATTCATTTAATGAAGTATTGTCAATCTTGTCGAAGAGTTTATTAATTAAGATATGATACAAATCCAGTTGAATTAATATCATTGTGGTTGAAATAGTAGAGTAAACTAAAACGTATTTATTTGATATGATAGGCTGGGAAAAAACTAAATAATCTGATAATTTATATTTCATTCTTAAATATTTTTGATCTTAATGGTATTCCCATCTAATATTCAGGCTTTAAAAACAGCAGGGATGATTCACAGATTTGCATTTTAATTATAAAAGCAATTCATTCTTTTCTAAAAATTATTTGGATTTTTTAGCGTCTGCTAAGCAATTTGTAAAGTGCAAACTCTATTTATGGATTTTTTTCTGTAGTAAAACTAGATGATGACAACAAACAAAACAAAAACTAGTGTACTGGATTTATAAATATAGAATCGATATTTATAAATTGCCTGATGACTCCGTTGTACAGCCTTTCTGTCACTATGCTTAACAACTTCAACTTTTTTTGGTTTTCAATCACAAATTATCATAATCAAGTAAAAATTGTTTAAAGAAATAGTAATTATATTCTTATAATCATTGATTAATTGATAAAATACTCTATTTTTGAAATCCGATTCTTATACTAAAATGTATGCTTAAATCAGAAATAGATTATAGTTTTTTTTCATCCATTATTGCCCGAATTCCTGTTCACCCAATTAGTTTCTATAAAAATCTTACAAATGGATTTATAATTGAGGAAGAGGATATAAAGGAATTGTTAAAGGATAATAAAATTAAGGAATCTCTATTTGTAGCATCACCAGAATTATATAAACAAGTGCAAAAATGGATTTCTTCAAAAAATTATCCAGCAGATAAAGGTCAAAAAATTAAAATTTCGTTATTAAAGTATTTTATTCGGATGTCAACCAGATGCACACCCTTTGGTCTTTTCTCAGCATGTGGCTCTGGAAAATTTGGTACTGAAACAAAAATTAATATTGATAATGCAAAATCCTTTTATAGAAAGACCCGTTTTGATATGCAATTCATCGCTAATTTAGGGAACGAACTTCAAAATAATTTACTGATTCAAAATGATTTACTTTATTATCCAAACAGTACTTTATACAAATTAGGTGATTATTACAGATATGTTCAATATATATTAAATCAAGACAGCCGTAATTATTCACTTGAAGCAGTAAAACGAAATGAGTATTTAGATTTTATATTGGAAAAATCAGTTTTAGGAATTTCTAAAATTGAATTAATTAATTTTTTAAAATCAGATGAAATAACTGAAGGTGAGGCAATCGACTTTATAGACGAATTAATAAGTAATCAAATACTAGTTTCAGAATTGGAACTGACACTTACCGGAGATGATTTTTTAAATAAATTACTTTATTTAACTGATTCGCTCGAAAATTCTATAGGTGAAAAGGAAGAACAACTGCCAAATGATATAACTACTAAAAGCAAGTTACTTCCGAATCTGAAAATTTTGTCAAAAAAACTAGCACAGATTGATGAAGCACAAACACATTCAATATCATCTTATGAAAAAATTATTCAAATCATAAAAGATAAAAATCTTTTGTTTAATGAAAAATATCTGTTTCAAACAGATTTATTTCTTAATTCGAATGAACTTCAGTTAGATGGAAAATACAAAGGTGAATTATTGAATGCCATAAAACTTTTAAATAAAATTTCTTCAATACCCAAAAAAACATTTCTAGAGAATTTTAAAATTGAATTTATTAAACGCTATGATGGCGAATCTATACCATTAGTAAAAGCTTTAGATTTTGAAGCAGGAATTGGATACGGATTAGACAATGGAAATTTTGATGTCTCACCTATATTAGATGGTTTAGGATTAAATGAATTGAATATTGATCATAAAACTATTTTAGGGCCGGTAGAAAAAATAATTCATTATAAATTTGAAAAAGCCATAATTAATAATGAAAAAAGTACTGAATTAACTTTTAATGATTTTAAAGATATTGATTTTTCTAATCAAAATCTGCCCGATACATTTTCCTGCCTTTTTGAAATTGTTAAAGAAGACGAAAAAGAATGGATTGTAATTCAAAACATAGGAGGATCTAGTGCTGCAAATTTATTTGCAAGATTTTGTTATGGCAATGATTTTATAAATGCTTTTGCAAGTGAAATTACAAAACATGAATCAGATAGTAATGCCAATGCAATTATTGCTGAAATTGTTCATTTACCAGAATCTAGAACTGGAAATGTGCTAAGAAGACCGACTTTCAGATCTTATGAAATTCCTTATTTAGGTCAGTCAAATTTAGATTTACTAAAGCAAATTCATATTACAGATATCCATTTAAAATTAAATTCCGGCCGTTTAATTTTATGGAGTAAAAAACATGGAAAGGAGATTATTCCAAAATTAACTAATGCCCATAATTTTTCTTATAAAGCTTTACCTATTTATCAATTTTTATGCGATATGCAATTTGAAAATTGTAAATCCGGTATAGGAATTAAAACAGATAATTTAGAAAATTTATTTAATTATTTCCCAAGAGTAACTATTGGAAATTGCATTATTTTAAAAGCCAAATGGATTTTCAGCCATGAAAAAAATCCTGTTTTTTTCATGAATTTAAGTTCAAAATATAAAATTTATGAGAAAAATATTTTTAGTTTAATTGCAGATATTTCTTCAGCAATATCTAAATCACTGCCTCAATATATTTCACTGGTAGATGGAGATAATACTTTAATTATAAATACACAAAATTCGACTTGTGTTGAAATGCTTTTATCAGTCATTAAAAATCGAACAAAATTTATATTAGAAGAATATTTATTTCCATCAGATAAAATAGTTAAAGGTAAAGATGATTATTATGCAAACGAATTTATAGCAAGCTTGAAATGGGAAAAACATGGATTTTAAAACAAAAAGATTTTTTATCATTGGCGAGGAATGGGTCTATTATAAAATTTATTGCGGAAGCTACTCTGCAGACCGAATTTTAATTAATGAAATTGTAATAATTGCAGATGTACTATTTGAAAAGAAACTCATTGATGAGTGGTTTTTTATAAGATATAAAGATCCTAATAATCATCTTAGAATACGTTTTCATCTAACTAATCTGGATGCATTTCAGGAAGTAATAAAATTTATAAACCTGTATCTGGCTAAATTAATTAAAGACCAGGTTGTTAATGATTTTTTTCTGGCTAATTACAAAAGAGAAATAGAAAGATATGGAGGAAGTACTATTGTTGAAGCAGAAAAATTATTTTATCACAATAGTAAAAAAGTAGTTGAATTAATTAGTTGTACAACACCTGAATATGATGAAATAGCCAGGATTTTTAGTTCACTGCAAATGATTAAAGATCTGTTGAAATATTTTGAAATACCAATAGACATTTGTCTGGAGTTTGTACAGCATGTCTCTATGAAATTTAAATCCGAGCATAATGTAAAAAAAGAAAATACAAACAATTTATCCCGTGTGTATTTAAAATACAAAACAGATATTTTGTCATTTCTTGACAATGAACAGGATCCGGAATATTTGGATGGACTTAGTGAAATAATAAAAATTAATCACGAAGAAATAAAAACTATAAAAACAATTTTGAGTAAAAGCGATCAAAATCAAAACATCAATTCTTTAGATTTAATTACTTCTTTTATTCATATGAATATTAATAGAACATTCAGATCAAAACAAAAAGAATATGAATTGTTATGTTACGATTTTATGAGCCGGTATTATAAATATGTTATACATAAAAAACAATGAAAAAAATTACTTTAATCTTATTGCTTGCTATTAATGGAGTGATTTTCTCACAACAGAATAACTTACAGAACATAAATTTAAAAAAATTAAGTTTCAAAGAGTTAGATGAAAAAATAGAAAATTCAGCGTCAGACTTAAATCGAAAAAAAGTTTACATTGATGTTTATTATAAAAAAGCCAAAGAATTCAATGACGTTTTTAGAATTGCAGACGCTATGTATTACAAAGCTTTAATTCACAGAGGTAAAGCAATTCAATTAAAATATGCAGATTCAATTATTTCATTGACAAATAATAAGTCTGATTATATTTATCCGGCAAAAGCTTATGTATTGAAAGCTAATTACTTTCAAATCAACCTTAATTTAAATCAGGCATTAAAATATATACTGATTGCTGAAAAGCTGTCTCAGAAAAGAGGCAATTTTGAGCAGAATTTAATCATTAAAAGATATATTGGATTAATAAAAATTGAATTAGGAAGACCTGAAGAGGCTTTGCCTTTATTTGTCGAGAACTTAAATTATTTTAAGAACAAGCCAAATAAAAAAATCGACGTTATTTTTATTAAATGGGTCCTTGCTGATATTTATATAAGATTAAATAAAGAGGATGTTGCATTAAATTATATAAATAATGAATTAAAAACACTTCCCGTTACTAATCCATATTACCCATACTATATAATGTATAAAGGAATATGTTTGAATCTTAAAAATGATTTTAATCAAAGTAAAACTTATCTGGAAAAAGCTATAAGCTTAATTAAGAATACTGATGATACTTCAAACTTAGCTATTTGTTATTATTATAAAGGAGAGAATATCTTTAAAAGCGAAAAAAACATTGATAAAGCAATGCTTTATTATGAAAAAGTCGATTCCATTTTAGTTAAAACAAAACAATACTCTTGTGATATAAAAGACAATTACATCCGTTTGATAGAAATTTCAAAGATTACTAATAATGATAAAAAACAATTATATTATTTAAACAGGCTGATAGAGATTGAGAGCTATTTTAAAGCAAATAATGTAATACTTTCAAATAAAATAAGTAAAAATTATGACACACCAAATCTTTTAATTGAGAAAGAAAACTTAATTAAAGAGATTAAAAATGAAAATATTTTTCACACTATTATTTCTATTTTATTAATGTTAGGACTTGTATTTTCTATTTATTACCTAATAAAAGTAAAAAACAAAAATAAACTCTTTGAACAACGTTTTAATGAATTAATGCAGGCTCCTTTACTGGAAAATTCAAACAATGAAGAACAAATTATTCAAATAAAAAACAATCAGGAAGAAAAAACAATTGACCTGCCTATTGAAATGATAAAAGATATATTAAAAAAACTGTCTGAATTTGAAAATAAGAAAGGATATTTAAGACTAAACTTGAAACAGACAGATCTTGCCAGAGAATTTGCCAGTAATAGCAGCTATTTATCTAAAATTATCAATTTTTACAAAGAGAAAAACTTTAGTCAATACATTAATGATATGCGTATTGATTATGCTATTTCAAGATTGAAAAAAGATAAAAAATTTAGGAGATATACTATAAAAGCTATTTCAGAAGAGGTTGGCTTTAGTAATTCGGAATCTTTTGCAAAAGCATTTTACACAAAGACAGGACTGCAACCTTCGTATTTCATTAAAAAAATAGAAGAAACAAAAAATAAATTATCCGCATAGTACTGATTATCAATACTTAACAACCTAAATCATCTACATTTATAAATGTAGACAAGTACTATTATTTTAAATTACTTCATCAATATACATTTGTATCAAACTAGTATCAACTATAAATACAAATCAAATGAAAAAAGTAAACAGAATTGAAGAAAAAAAACTTTCTTTGGAAAAATTTAGAATTGCAGAAATTAAAAACAAGAAAGTTATCGTAGGTGGCGGATCTGCGCTGGCAGATGAAGATCCACCAATTACTTCACCTACGATTAGAGGATAATCAATTTTTAAGTTATCCAGGCAATTAAATAATGTTACATTAATGAAATCAATAATACAGCTTATTTTTATATTTTGTTTCTCAATTACCGGCTTATCTCAAGATGTGATAGTAAAAGAAAAAAATAATGATGATAAACATTCGAATACTACAATTATGGATAATTTTCAATATCTAGAAAATTTACAAAATGATTCAGTACAAAAATGGTTTAAACAACATAATGATCGAGCTAGAGATTTATTGAATAACATTTCG
The DNA here is from genome assembly GCF_903819335.1 of Flavobacterium panici. Lineage (GTDB taxonomy): Bacteria > Bacteroidota > Bacteroidia > Flavobacteriales > Flavobacteriaceae > Flavobacterium > Flavobacterium panici. The sequence goes on from NZ_CAIJDE010000049.1 coordinate 98,150, forward strand.
GGTAGAAATGAATTTGTTGAAAAATTCATTGAATTTGAACAACGGAAATCCTTTAATGTAACATTATTAACAATTACAGAAAATAATTCTTTTTATTATTTAAAAAGAACCTCTGCAGACAAGTATGACAAACTTTATTTAAAAGAAAAAGGAAAAAATGAAGTTTTAATTTTTGATGCTGCAAACTATAAAAAAGAAACAGGAAACACCTACACAATTTCTTATCTTAAACCATCGTGGGATGAAACCAAAATTGCACTTAGTTTTACCAAAAATGGAGAAGAAATTGCCGAAATAGGTTTTCTTGATATTAAAAGCAAAAAAATATTACCCACAATTATTTTAAATTGCTGGCCTGCAGAATTAGGCGGAATTAACTGGTTACCAGATGACAGCGGAATAATCTATGTTAACATACCTGTTATTGACACAAAATCCCCCGATTATCTTTTAGATACTGAATCTGTTGCTTATAAAATAGGAGATGATTCATCAAAACATATTGTTTTATTCTCAAAAAAAAACAATCCCAATCTGCAGATTTCACGATCAGATTTCCCAATTATTAAAAAAATAAATTATAAGGATAAATATATTTTAGCTTCCTTGAGCGGGGCGGCAATATATTTAGACTATTATTATGCTGATATCAGCGAATTAAAAAATCTAAAAATAGATTGGAAATTACTCTATAAAAAAAGCGACGGGCTATTAAATCCTGTAATTTTAAATGACGAATTGTATTGTATTTCTTCAAATAAAACTTCAAACTTTAAAATCATTAAGTCCCAAATTTCTAATTTAAACCTTCAAAATCCTGAAATAATCGTAAAAGAAAATGTAAAAGAAACGATTGATGATTTTGTAGTAAATAATGACGGACTCTTTTATACGACTAAAAAAAATGGCGTTGAAGCCAAGTTATATCATATAAAAAATAAAAAAATAAAGGCTCTTAGTTTACCTGCCCAAGCGGGAAATATCTCCTTAACTTCAAACAACAAATATGGCAGTGATTTATCAATAAACATAAGCGGGTGGCTAAACCCAAATAGAAGATTTTGCTATAACTTTGCTAAGGATCAGTTTACTGAAGACACTACCAATCCTATTGTTTCATATCCTGAATTTAAAGATTTTGTTGTAAAGGAAATTGAAATTCCTTCGCACGACGGTGTTTTAGTCCCTGTTAGTTTAATTTACAATAAGAAATTAAAACGTGATAAAGAAAATTACGTCATGATGGATGGTTATGGATCTTATGGAATTTCAAGAAGTCCGCGATTTCAGCCTATCATTCTGTCATGGGTCATGAATGGCGGCATTTATGTTATACCACATGTAAGAGGAGGAGGAGAAAAAGGAGATAGCTGGCATGAAAGTGGTTTTAAGAAAAACAAACCCAATACATGGAAAGATTTTATTGCTGCTGCAGAATATTTAATTACTAATAATATAACTACAAAAGATAAAATAGGTATGTTAAGCGGAAGCGCTGGCGGTATCCTTGTAGGCAGGGCAATGACAGAACGTCCTGATTTATTCAAAGTAATGATTTGTTATGATGGCTACCTTAATCCACTTAGAATTGACAAGGCACCAAATGGCCCCAATAATATGAAGGAGTTAGGTGATCCAGCTATTAAAGAAGAACTCACTATGCTGGCAGAAATTGATTCTTTTAATCATATAAAACAAGGTGTTAACTATCCGGCCTGCCTTATTTCTGTAGGTATGAATGATGCCCGGGTTGCCCCTTGGATGTCTGCCAAATTTGTAGCTAAACTTGAAAGTATTACATCGACTACAAATGAAATCCTTTTTGCCGTAAATTATGATGCCGGACATGGGATAAACAGTTCAAATTTGCAATTATATAATGATTTTGCAGATGAATTTGCATTTGCTTTTTGGCAAATGGGACATCCAAAATTTAAATTATCTAAAGACAAATATAAAATTAGGGAGTAAGGATTTTATTTTTCTACATTTTTTTGGGCGAAGAAATAAACTCTGAAGCTCTTCGGAAAAATTTTAATATTGAAAAAAATACAAAAACCTCCGAAATCATTTCTGACTTTGAAGGTTTTTCACTTTATCTAAAACTCGTTTTACTTATACTCTTCTTCTTTCTGTGCGTACCAATCTTTCATCACATAAAAAGCTTTCTTTTTAATTCCATTACTTGAAATTAAGCCTTTACGGTTAAAGAAATCCTGAATGTTTGACAATTGTCTTCTTGGTGATCTAAAGTCCACCAAAATCCACGGAGACACTCCAGCTAAACCTTCAATTCGATTAAACATTTGTGTATTTTGAATATACAGCTCTTCCTGATATTCTTCGTTCCAGCGTTCTTTTTTGTCGCCATGTAATCCTTGCAAAGCTTCGCCCCCAAATTCACTAATGATAACCGGTTTATTATATGGAATTACCCATTGCATATCTTTACAAGATTCATTCGTTCCTCTGTACCAGCCTAAATATTGATTAAAACTTACAATATCTACATATTCATTCATATTATCCTGCAGTGTATTGATATTGTTGGAACTTTTGGTTACCTCCATCGCCATACTTATTAATCGAGAATTGTCCTGTGAGCGGGCATATTTTGCTAATTTGCTTAGAAAAAGATCTCTGTCGTCACCATGAGGCGTTTCGTTTGCTATTGACCAAATTACAATTCCACAGCGGTTTTTATCCCTGTAAATCATATCATGCAGCTGACGTTCGGCATTTGCGTATGTATCAGGATTTGTCCATGAAATAGTCCAATATACCGGAACTTCTGACCAAATCATTAATCCCATTTTTTCAGCTTCTTTTACCATGTTTTCGTTATGCGGATAATGCGCTAAACGAACATAATTACAACCTAATTCTTTTGCCCAGGTTAATAATGTAATCGCATCTTCCTGTGACCAGGCTCTTCCAGATCTGAAAGGCGCTTCTTCATGAATACTGATTCCTCTTAAAAAGACTTTTTTTCCGTTTAACAGAATTTCTTTTCCTTTAGTTTCAATTGTTCTAAAACCAATTTTATCGTTTATATTTTCATCTGCTTTACTTATAACTACATCATATAATTTTGGTTTTTCCGGAGTCCATAAAACCGGATTTGCTTTTATTTCGAAATACGCAAAACCTTTTGAATCGGTTGTAATAATCTTTTTGATTTTTAATTCAGGAATGGAAACCGAAAGCGATTGATTAGCCGTTTCACTATTCAGCTTAATCCAGCCTGAAATTTTTCCTTTTTCTTTTTTATCTAGCTGAACCAGATAATCTTCAACATAAGTATTCGGAACCTGAGCCAAAGTAACATCTCTTGTGATTCCGCCGTAATTCCACCAATCCATATTTACGGTTGGGACATTATCTTTATGACGTTTGTTATCTACTTTTACTACGACAAAGTTATTCCCATCAACTAATAAATTGGTTACATCAAAATTAAAAGGTGTATAACCACCAACATGATTTCCTGCCAGTTTTCCATTTACATATACTTTTGCATCGTAATTAACTGCTCCAAAATGAAGAATTCCTTTGGTTTGTGCATCTTTTTTATAATTAAAGTCTTTCTGAAACCAAACTGTTCCTTCATAAAAAAATAATCTTTGATCTTTTGAATTCCAGTCAGACGGAATATCCATTGTGGCTGAAGTGGCAAAATTATATTCGGTTAAATCTGTAGTATTGAATTTTTTATTTTCGAAAAATCCGTTGTCTTTTAAAGGCACTAAACGATAATCGTAATATCCGTTTTCGAGTGGATCTACAATATAACTCCATTTCCCGTTTAAGTTGATATTATTTCGAGATGAAATATTAGATAGTAACGGAATTTCCTGCGCCATCGTTTTCCCAAAAACCAGAAAAGCAAAACACAGCATTATTATTTTTCTCATAGCAATAATTATTTATTTAAAAATACAATTTTCTATTTTTATCAAAAGAACAAATTAACAATCAGCTTCTTATCAAAAAATCATCCTTCATAATTAAAATTCGTTTTTCCGTTCCTAAATTACAATAGGTTTATTTACTTAAACTTAGAAAAAACATATCAAATACACTACAAAATGAATCTAATACACCAAAATGAGCGTAGTTGTTTTTTTTCTTTTGAAGAGGATTTATTTAGACTTTATTGATGGGATAAAAAAATAAAAACCTCTTAAATACAATAATTTAAGAGGCTAACTTTTATAGTGATATGTAAATTTACATCATCGTATTAATACGAATACTGGCTTTTATAAGCGCTAATGCAGATATTTTTGAAATATGAATGTCTTTTGGCTGATGATGTGAATTCTGACTTACCAATTTCACAAACTCCTGCCCTTGTTCTGATTTCTGAACATACTTTACTGTAATATATTCTTCCCAGTCATTCAACTTGACACTTAAAAGATACATTTCACCAAAAAAGATATTATCAAATTCTGTTTCCTTGTATAAAATTATATCTCCAGATTTTAAAAGCGGATACATACTATCACCGGTTACAGAAATCGCTCCGTCACATTTAGGAAGATTTGGAATTTTTATAGTATCTAAAACTCTTTGCGGTTTTCCGCTGCTAAATAATTCCCTCAAACCTGCTACAGCTTCCAAATCATATAATGGGATTTCCTGACTCACGTGCAGCGAATCGATTGTTTTTCGGTCATTATTCATAATTACAATATTAGTGTTATCCTCTTTTATCATGGATCCATTTCCAGTTAAAAGCCATTCAGAGTTTATTTCCGGATAGTAGTGTAAAATTTTACACGCTTTATCAGTTCCCATATTACTGCTATTATCTAAAAATTTATTAGAAAAGCCTAAATCATTGCAGAACTTATATTTAGTAATCCCTTTATAATCAAGGTATTCTCTTATTCTTTCAGTCGACCCCATAAAAAGATGTATTTTTTTACGTTAAAAATTTGTTTTGATGTATTATTTTACATTATATTTGCAAAGTAAAGAAAAATAAATATTAAAAACAAGTCAAACACATACAAATTTATGCGGTACACAAACTACACTCAAAACAAAATACTTGAATAAATTATTGATAATAAATTAATTACAAGACACTTAAGTTACTAAAAAATGAAAAACACAGCACTACACTAAATCAGAATAAAACTACGAATGACTTGTAATATTAATCATTAAAATTAAAAAATCCTTATTCATCATTACTTAAATCATAAAAATGGAAACAAATCAAATCAAGGAAAAAATTCAGGAACTGGAGAATTGGCTGATTGAAAATCCAAACAGCCCCGAGAGAAATCTAATAGAATCTGACATCAAAAAATTACGAACCTTATTAAATAAAAATCATGAGTAGAAATCAAATCGAAACAAGAATTGCACAATTGTATCTGGCACTTCAATATTGTTCTGAAAGATCGAAATCTTTTACGCCCGGAGAAAGAATCTGCATTAATCAGGAACGTTTTCAATGGATGCATATTCTGGACAATGAAACCGCTTCTCCCCGTCCCGTTTCACAAGCAATTGAAAACAAATTAAAAGAGGTATTAAGACTTGCTGATCACTATAATTTTAAGCCTTATTACGGTGATCCATTTAAAGAAGAAATCTTATTGCATAACTAAAATTATTATAAAAACTAAAAGCCTATTATTATGAACACGCCGTTAACAAAAACAATGAACCCATCTTTGGACTTATCTCAATTTTCTGCACAGCAATTAAAAGAAGCTTTAAACCGAATTGAAAATAAAAAGAATGAAGAACGAGATGCTTATAAAAAACTGGTAGCCGAAACTATTCCTAAAGCACTTTCGAGATTACACGAAACTTCTGAAATGATGCGAAATGCAAAAACAGAAACTTTTCAGTTATTTGAAACTATTCTGGATTTAAAGAATCAGGTTTATGGTTTTAAAGAAAAGCAGATGTCTCATACTTTTTCTAATGATAAAGAAGAAATTACGATTGGATATCGTATTAACGAAGGCTGGGACGATACAGTAACAATTGGTATTGAAAAAGTGCAGAATTATATTTCGTCGCTTTCGACCAGTAAAGAAACAGCATCATTGGTAAAAATTGTTTTCAATTTATTAAAAAAAGATGCTAAAGGAAATTTAAAAGGTTCGCGCGTTTTAGAACTTCAAAAATTAACTAAAGAATTTAATAATGAAGAATTTACAGATGGTGTTGAAATTATTGCTTCTTCTTTTAAACCAATCCGCTCAAGCTGGTTTATCGAGGCGAACAGAATTGATGAAAATGGTGTAAAAACCAATATTCCGTTGTCAATGTCGTCTGTAGATTTTTTACAGGGATATGCTTTTAATTTCTTTAACCAGCAAAACGAACAAAGTCATGCAGCCTAATAATGATATTTACGCTTCGGCCCTTTTAGCTCTTCTGCTTATTGCAACCAACTTAAAGCCAATTCTTTTATTTCGTGAATGGTTTTATTTCAGAATCAAAATAATTTTTAAACAATATTTAAATGAGCGTAAAAATAAAGCCAATTACTGACCACGAAAGTTACAAAGTTAATGAACACATCATTTTTAAAGACGGACTTGGTAACTGGAACTGTAAAAATGATTTATCGAATAAAGAACGTCAGGCTTTTAATCAATATGAAAGCATCGTAATTAAAAATCCGAGATTTAAAAAACACACGACAGCTATCTACAAAGGCTGAATAATCCCCTCAAAATCTACATTATAAAACTTAAGTAAACATAAAAAAATGGTTCCTGTTTTTCGCTTCTTTCTGAAGGAAAACAGGAACCGAAGATGGGCGGTTTTTACCCAAAAAAGCAGCCAAAAACCATTCTTTCTGTAGAGTTCCCAGTCTTTAGAGCTGCGGAACGAGATCATGATAGGAAGAGTACAGACCTCAATTGTTAAAAAAATATTCTTTAACAAATAGCACCTCAGAACGAGGTTCAAAAAAATGGCATTTGAAGTAGAAAAACCATTACTTAAAAAGATTAAATGGTTTGGCTGCAGTAAATCTTTATGTCATTATATCGTATTCAAATAATTCTTAATCATGATTAAATCTTCATTTTAATAATTCTTCTCTTTTCAAAAAATCTTTCTTCATTTTCTATCACTCTATAAATATCATTATCATGCCTATATCCTCAAACAGAAGCCTCGGAATTCAAAAAAATAAATTATTGCGCTACAAACTTGTTAAAGAACTGTATCAAAAACACAAAACGGAAGATATTCCGACTACGGTAGTATGGCGTAAATATGTTTATCCTGTTTATCCCATTTCACGAACTACTTTGTATGAAATTCTTTGCACCCCTATTACTTCAGAATTGAAAAAAATTGAAGAACTTATGAGCAATCAGGAAAAGTCTTCTTAATCCTTATAAAAGGAAAACGAAATCTTTTGAGCTCCTAAAAAAACATTGTTTTTATGGTGCAAAGATGAGCCATTTACTCTCGTAAAAATGAGCTTTGTTCGCTTTCTGTACAACTATGTAAAGCCCTAGAATACTAATGTTCGCACGCCTTGCATTTGTTTTTTTTAGGGCTTTTTTTACCCAATCTTTGCAATCACAAAAGGAAAAGACAGCAGGAATCTAACTGCAAAAAATTAAGATTGCACCTTCTCCAAAAAAAACAGCACGCTGTGTGTTTCCCCAAATCACTTTTATAAACATTCAACATTAACACATTCAATGGAACAGTTTCTATACCCCTCTCTTACGGCATTTTTTGCCGCTTTTATAACCTGGTTTTTCTCTATGCGAAAATCATTAGCAGAAGACCGCGCCGCCGAACTTGACAACGCAGTAAGCGCTGTAAAATATTACCGTGATCTTCTTGATGACATTACCGCTCGCCTGACCGCCGCCACAGATACCATAAAAAAAATGGAAGTACAACACAAAGAACTTATGCTTATCAACCAGCAGCTGGTTGATGAGTTACAAAAATTTAAACAGCTTAACGGAAAAAATTCATGACACTAACCCAAAAAACCTTAGAAATAGCCACGGCACAAATTGGTGTCGAAGAAATTCCCAGAAACAGTAACTCCGGCCCCGAAGTTGAAATTTATTTAAGAAGCGTCGGCCTATCAAAAGGATATGCCTGGTGCATGGCTTTTGTTTACTGGTGCACGCAAAAAGCAGCGCTTCAGATTAATGCCAAAAACCCTTTAAAGAAAACTGCCGGAGTTCTGGATCAATATAATTCGAGACCACTTTTAGTAAAAAAAACACCTCAGCCCGGAGATGTTTTCATTATGGATTTTAATAACGGTGCAGGCCATACGGGTTTCGTTGAAAAAGTGACAGGAACCACTATTTACACCATTGAAGGAAATACCAATGATGCCGGAGGCCGTGAAGGTTACAAAGTAGCCAGAAGAAAACGTGATATAAAAAGCGTAAAAGGCTTTTTACGTCTGCAAAACTAAATTTATAAACCAACCTTAATTATGACTAAAAAACTAAAATGCTTTGTTTTTTCTCTTTTGATTATTCTGATCGTGATTTCATGCCGAAGTCCGAAACCTGTTGAAAACGAAAATAAAGTTCAAACTATTACAATTACAGAAACGCTGCACGATACTGTTTTTAAAATTGCCAAAGACAGCAGTTCTTACAACGCATTACTTGACTGTATTAACGGAAAAGTAGTTCTCAAAAATGTTATTCAGGCCGAACCAGGGCGTACATTAAAAAGCCCAAGGGTTCGACTTGATAACAATAAACTCAACGTTGACTGCGACTTAAAAGAACAGGAACTTTATGCATTCTGGAAATCGAAACAGGTAAAAGATGTTCAGGAAAAAACAATTACCATTACCAAGTTCGTCAATTACTTAACTTTTTGGCAGAAAGTGCAGATTTGGATGGGCAGAATTCTTCTTATTGCTCTAATCTTTTTACTTCTAAGATTCGTCTACAAAATCTATAAGCCTTTGATGGTTTAAAATTAACTTTTAAATAATTCATTTAAATATGTCTTCACAGTCTCATTTTTTCGTGGAGTCGGGAGGCTTTACGCAAAGCCGCGAACAAGCTTTTGGTCCTCAATCGAGTACCGAGTTTAACCTGACCTCCAAATTTTCATTAGGTTCTCCCAAAAAGGCTTATGCAATCTGTAAAGGAGTTGTTTTAGTGCAGCCTCAAACAGGCAGTCCTGATAAAGTAAATCTTATTCTTCGCCCTTACAAACAGCCATTTCCGGGATTAAATATCAAATATTTCATTTACAGAGGATTGCAAAGAAGTGATTTTTTTACAGCTGGCGAAAACCCAAAAATTATTTCAAATACAGCTCAAACCTCTGACTTTATCAATAAGATTAATATTGATTTTGATGATTTCTATGCAGGAAATACAGCTATTGAAAAACCTCTTTTCCTTGCCTCATATATTGGATATGACGAAGAAAAACCCTTAGCAACACCTCTATCTGATTTCTTTTTTAAAGAATCGAAATTCAAAACAATTGATAATGTTTTAAAAGAAGAAGATACTTTCGAACTTCCTTTAATTGATAGTGGCAAAACGTTAGGCTATTTTTCAGGAGGAGTTAACGTAGAATGCGGAATTGATGTAGTCCTAAATTATGGCGATTACAAACATAATTTTGATAATGGCGAATTTAAGTTTGATTTAGAATATGCTCGTAAAGCTTTCGCTTCTATTTCAATTACAGAAGGTACTCAGTATCAACAAAAATTACTGCGCGAGCAAAGTATTCAATTTATTGATATTGCTGCTTTTTATGGTTTGTTTGTTCCGCAAGATTCTGTAGATGTTGTCAGCGCAGGAACTAAAACAACAAAAAAAGGTGTAGAAATTTTTAATAGTGTTATCAATAATTTTTTCACTAAAAACTATTGGTATATCTATATTCAGAGTGACCGTACCCGTAGTTATGATTTTTATGGAAACTATAAAATTGCCGATGGTCCAGAAAATCTTAAAACAGGTTTATTAGCGAATTCAGAAGGAATTGTTCCAATGACAGCCGTAACTTATGGAACTGATGGCTGGCCGATTTTAATTGATAAACAAGAACAGGCAAATACAGTTACGACAAATAACCTTTATCTACAATTTACAACAGACAACAATAACAATACTTCTTTTTACGGGCAAATTGCTAATGTTGCTAATGCACAAAAAGATAATTTCATTAATGCCGATGGTTTACGATTACCGCCAGATGAAGAAGGAAATTATGCAGATTTAACGTCAGCAATTCAGCTTACAACTCCTGCTTATCAAGGGAAAAACATTGCTTCGCTTAATATTTTGCTCTATCAGGGAAAAGTTAATACTTATAAGGCTAGAGAAATACTAGATGAAAATGGAGATCCTATTGTTATAAACGGGCAAGCGAACTTTTTTGATGATGTGTTTAGTTTGCTTAAAGCAGAGCCTTTATTAAAATTAAACAGCGATAATAGTTATTCCAGAATGACTTCTGAAAAATTAAATCTTATCAATGAGTTTTACGATAAAAAACAACAAGGTATTTCAATTGTACAAACTCTTACTGTGAACGATGTTATTGAAACCGGAATTGAAGAACCATCTACAGTTGCGCGAGTTACTTATTTAACTGAAGCCGGAGATGTTATGAATAATGCCGTATCTGCAACCGGAAGTACAACTCCAGATACAAAAACAACGGCTTCTGCAAGCGGTGCAGTTACAAAAAGTAAAACGTATCAATTGCCAGATCCTTATTACTATAATTTAAAATTGTTTACAGACAGTACTCAAACTATTACAGGACTAGAATTAAAAACACTAGACGGCTCTACACCTAATAAAATTATTCTGGGATTAACTAAAGAGGAGAATGATGCTATTAAAGCATTAATTACGAATGACATAAAAAATCCTCGTTTGTTTTTTATTGATTTATTTGAAGATGGAAATGAGTTGATTTCTCCAGAGGATATAAAATACCAAAAATATAAGGTTGCTATTGTAGCAGAAAACACAAATGGTGAAACAGAATTATCTGAACCAGAAAAGACTGTATTTGCTTATTCTCTTGATCGAAACTATCATTTTAGTAAAGGATATAGTGAATATGTAAAAGAGGACTTAAAAAAAGAATTAATGTTAGATTTAGATTTATCTGTATAATGGAACAAGCAGCAATATTAAAATCGGGAGAAGTTATTAAACTAACTGGTTTAATTAACCCAAAATATAGTATATATGGCTTTTTAAATTCGTTTGAAGCTGATGTTAATGGAGTTACAAAAAAATTCAGAGAAACGGTTAAGGAAAATTTCAGAGATGTGGATCTTGTTGGACAAATAGACAAAGATGTTATAGGGGGCTTTTATGAAGAAGATTTTTTTCTAGAATACCTTATAGATAAAAATAAACTTTATCAACTAAAAGATCATAAATATACTTTTAAATCAGCATCTGCTAAAGATGTAATAATTGTTAAAAAAATAAAAGTAGAAACCCCATATACTGATTTCTGTAAAATTGAAACATATAAATGGCCATATCAACCTAATACACAAATTGTAGATTATGGAACTTGGCAAATTAAAATCCCAACTGGAGTTTTTCCAGATCCTATTGGAGGGGCAAATGTTCAATTGAATAATACCGCGATGCAATTTTACAATCATAAAATTGGATTATTTGTTACACCACTTACCGATGTAAATGATAAACAGGCAAAAGCGTTTTTGATCGCAAAGATTGCTATTCAAATCAACTCAATAGAAAATATATTTAATACAATCGAGTTAGGAACAAGTAGTGATTTTGGCCAATATATAAACAGTCAGAAATCTGAATGGAGTACTCAACCAATATTTGTAAGTCCAAGTGTTGAAGTTTTCGAAGATTATATGAGAAATTTAACTAGTTTCTATGAAGGTTTTTATGCAAATCAAATTTCAATCAGAAAGGCCCCCAAAAAAGAGCAATTTTACTGGTTAGCAAGATGTCTTTCAGCAGAAGCTTTAGCAACTGTACCTATGAACGACAAAGTTGATTTATTAGAAAATATAAGTGATTATAGTCATCGATTAACTGAAAGTAATAATGGAGAGCAGTTAGCAATAAAGATTATCGAATCTTTCACTTTTTCTTCTGTACCTGCTGGAGATAGAAATGATTTACTAGATAGACTTATGAAAATTCAAGTATATCAGGTTGCTAATGTTTATAATCAAACCAATACTGTCGATACACAGCAAACTCTTTTTGAAATATTATATTCAAAAATTGATGACAATAGATCTGGTAGATATTATAACATTTTTAATACTGATGATAATAGAAAAAAATTCATCCTAACATTATATAAAATTTGGAAATCTTCTAAATACAATCCAAAATATGCTGATCCATCATATACTTTAGGAGCAAACGCTTTTGGTCTATTCCCAGAATCATATTATATGAAATTAATTATTGACTCAGGAAGTTCAATAGAAAAAACAAAATATTATAACAGTAAGAATTCTCCAGCAGTATTACTTTATCAATCATTTGGAGAATTAAACGATGCTTTTCTCAGTTCAACAAATATAGAATACGAAATTGAAGGCATAAAAGGGAGAAAAATTACTGTACTTGAAAAAGGAGAAACAACGATAACAACAAATTCCCCTAAGGATAACAATCAGCATAAAATGCCATATTCGTATGTATATGGAATATATGATTTATTTCAACCTATTTCAATTATTGGTTTTAAACCAGATTTAGATCTAATTGAATTTAGAAATCCTAAAAATGACATTAATATAGATGACCCTACATCTCGGATTCCTGTATTTTTCTTATATTATATGCAAGATTACAGCAATCTAAAAAAAATTGATTTTGCTACAATGACTGCTGTTGAAATCGCCTTAAATTTAACTGGGGTTGGAGAATTATCAAGTCTAAAATACTTGAATTATTTATCAAAAACTAGGGCTGTCTGGACTGGTGCAGCCACTGCATCAGAAACCGTATTATTTTGGGAAGCAGTTTCTGGAGTAAACGGTTTAATACAATTTACTGCGGGAAATGCACTTGCAATTAGTTCATATATAGGAAATACGAATCCTGATCCTGATATACAAAAATTTACACAAAAACTAAATACTTTTCTTGGAATTTTGACAATTAGCTCACTGGTTTCAAATCCATTTATCAAAAAAAGACTATATGGTGCAGCTGCAGACGTTTTAACACAAGAAAGAAAATTAATTACATTAGGAAAACCTCATGGATTAGATATTGATACTATGAATGCTATCAGAGGTATCTATGATATAGATTCTTTAATAGATTTAATGCATTTAAAGCTAAACAATCTTCCATCTTATGCACGTGAAACAATCATAACTAAATTTAACAGTTTTTCCAAAGATGAACAATTTGCATTTTTTAACTATTTTTACAATGTTCAAGAAGAAGGGAAATGGATAAAAATGGATTTCAAACATTCGCGAATTGTGAATGGTGAGATTCAACAGTATACTTGGGTTGATATTTGGCAAAATGAAATTCAATTTTTGAAATTTTATAGAGATTATGATTTTTTAGATGCCTATCACAATATAACGAACAATAGAAATTTGATTAAACATGTTCATAAAGGTGATGTATCAGTTACTCCTATACCAGGCAGTTCTACAAGTACTGAAATTACAGGTTTGCATAATCAACTTGAAATAATTAATGCTCCACCATATATTGAAGGAAAATGGAATTTTAAAGATCCATTGAACGTTAAAGAAAATTCTAGAGGATATGTAAAAGCAAAAATAGAAAGGCATATGGGAGATATAATTGATCCAGCAACAAATAAAAAGTGGGAGAACCCTTTTGAACCACCTTCTAGAAAGTACATGAAAGCGAAAAAAAATGAAAGTGTTTTTTGGCCATCCTCTTACAGTACGCAAAGAATAAATGAAGAAATGGCATATGCATTTTCAAAAAAAATATCTAGACCTTCAAAACAAATAAATACACTTCGATTTGAATCAAAGGCAACAGATGGACAAAAAATTATAATAACAAAAGATAAGTACGGAAAATGGTCTATTTTTCCCGATCAATTTGATTTTTAAATAACAATAATATGACACTAAATCAGATTTTAGACTTATATGATATAAGTTTTATCAAAATTAGAGATAATCAAAATTCATATACTAAACTTTTTTATGGAGGTGGAGAAATGGAAATGTTTTTTACTTATTTTCGAGACCCCGATAATATCGAAGAGGAGGTAATTCAATTAATTGATCATTATTTAAATGGAAATCCTTTTCCTATAGATAATGATCTAACAGTAGGAAATGGTGATTTTATTGAGGTATCTGCATTTTCTGTAACATTTACTAATAGAGAATCTTTTATCATTAGTCAAAGTATCCCACTAAATCATTTTCGAGCTATTACCCAAGCTTGGGTAAATTATCTAAGAAATGGGTAAGTTTATCTAAACCAACACCCCCTCTGGCGCGAGCGTCCCACTCACAAAAAATTAAAAAGCTCAAAGACTTTTCAGTCTTTGAGCTCTCTTAAAAAACATCGTTCTCCTTTACAGAAAATGATAATCTAACAAAATCCAAAAAATCACATTTTAAAACCCAATCCGGAGCTTAAAAAATTAAGTTCCCTAACCTTTTATTGGCTTTTCTGAAAGCCAATAATTACTCAAACATTTTACAAACTCTGTAAAATAAAATTATTGTGACGCCACTAACACAATTTTTAAAACAATCCATTTTGGCTGAAAACATACTAAAAGGAGGCAAATAATATCCTCTCTAAAAGTATTGATCAACCAGAATAAATTACGGTAACCCCCATAAGCCTTAATAAACGCCTATAAATTTAAAAACCCGTAATAATTAATTAAAAATGAGTACAAATCACAACAGAATCAAAGTGGCAGATTTAGAAACAAATAAGTCCAACCAAATTTTAATAACCAACGAAAAAGGTGAACTGGAGTTTAATGATGTAAACAATCTTCAAACCGAAAAATATAATGCACTTGATTGTACAACTGAAGGAAAAGCCTTAGATGCCAGACAAGGAAAAGTATTAAAAGATATGATTGACAATGTCTCTCAGGATGAGTTTATTACCAAAACCTCAAAAAGCTTCTTCCATATGTTTTATATAGGAGACATTGACATGGTTGACGTTGATGATAAATCATATTTGAAATTTGAGGAAGGAATGACAGGTTTAAAATCCTTAAATATTCAAGATTCAAAAAATTTATATCATGGCCGTGACTTTATTTTAAAAAATGGAAGCTTAACAAATGTTACTATTTTTCATAACTTAGGATCTGGCAATTTTAAATTTAATATACCAGGAGCTAACAATCTAGTTTTAAAACCTGAAGAAAGCGCTCACTTTGTAATGCGTGCTATTAATAACACAAATAACGGAGGATTAATCGATTACATAGGTATCTCAGCAACAGTTGATGCGACTCCATCTGTAAAAGGAACTCTAAAATTAGCAGGAGATTTAGAAGGATCTGCCGATTTTCCTACTGTAAAAGGTTTGAGTGGAAAACTTACGGCTGTTATTGCTACAGATTCAGAAACGCAAATAACGCAAACTGTATCTGAAGACAATAAGATGGTTAGCCGCTCCAAATTACTCAACTGGTGGACATGGATTAAGTCTCAGGCTCAAACTATTTCCGGACCTTGGAATTTTACTAATAAAGTTACATTGGCCGCTGGGAATACAACAACACCATCTCTTTTTATTCCTAATGGCACATTGACCTCAACATTACAAAATGGAGCTATTGAGCGTGACAGTTCTGGTAAATTATTCACAACTCGTAATAATGCACGTTATAGACTTCTTGAGGATGACGGAAGTATTATTTCACTTTTAGTTAATTTACCACCAAATGTAAATACATATACACCTTCAGCAATTACAAATACAACTACAACGGTAATTGGAAACATTCCATTGGGTACTATACCGAGTATTTTTGTTGGTCGAATAGGCATGTATTATAGTACTTATTGGACTGAATCTGGTAGTGGAAATATATTGCCAACATCAATTAAGGTTGAGTATTATTTAAGAGTTACAAACGGTAGTTTTGATGGATACATATGGGGTACCGTACCACAAGGTGTGGATTACCTTATTTATAGTAACGATTTTCTAAACACTACAACTCATCTTTCAACTTTCACAAAAAACGCAAGCGCAACAATTTTTTCAAAACGCAACGGTTCCGGTCAGAATGGTAATTATAATGGTATAGGTATTCAGGAATCTTTTAAAAACATCAGAACTCCAGACAACTCTAACAATCAAGACGTTATAAATTGTTCTTTTCAAATTGTCGAAAAAATTACGCACACATACGCAGATAGTACAAATTCAGCTGGAAAAAACGTAGCAGTAAATGTAAATGTGTCAACTGATGCCTTTTTTATCGAAAAAATCAGATAAGATTAAAGAATACAACACGTAAAAAAATACTTTAATTTACTTTCTGTCGATTCAGAATCTCATTTAAAATAATCAATAAGTGAGATGCTTGCATCTTAAATAAAAAGTCATAAAGAAGAAATTTATAAAATTTTGAGCGCATGTTTTTTATCTCATTATTCCTAATTCTCTCCACTCTCTTTACAACTCTGTAAAGCCTCAGAACATCAATGTTCAACCACTAAGCAGCTGTTTTTTAAACCTCTTTTTTAGGCTGATCTTTACACTATCAAAAGGAAAATACTGCAAAAAAAATCAATTTTTCAGCTGCTTTTTTCGAGGCATTATCTAAATCAAAAAATATAGTAAACCTGGTGTATCAAATAATCGATTCATTATTTGAATGCTTCGTTTGGTTTATCAAAACAAGAATTTAATCATGCAAAAACACGAACGAAAATTAAAGTCAAAAACAAATTAGAATATGCCAACTAATCCAATTCCAGCGACTCCAATTCCTACGGCAAGGTATTATCCTCGACTATCTGAGGTAATTACCGTAGATGACTTACCGGAGTTTTTATCCTTTGTAGAAAATGGCTTAAATGACATTTTCAATAAAATTCATTATAAAAATTTACAATATTCAAAAGGATATCGCGGCGACTCGGCTTTTTACAGTCTTGATATTGTAACAAGCGAAAAACTTGCGATTCCATTGCCTTTTGGTTTAGGGCTTGTACTTAATCCCGATTTAGACGGAGATTCGTCTATTTCGTCATTCCCAATTACGTTAGAATATCAGTGGGAAATTTTAGCTTTTCTAAAAACTTTCAGTTCAAGCAATTTTTCTTTTTCAGTAAAAGATTTTTATTCGGTAGGATTACAAGTTTTCCGCATCAGCGAAGAACAAGTTGTGGCTCACATGCTGAATATTTTTGTTGAAGCTGAAGAAGGAAAAACAAAATACGAACAGCTTTTAGAAGATATTAATGATATTGAGAATTTAACTGGAGTACAAAAATTAGAATTCCTAGAAGGAACTGAACAATCCATTAATGCTGTGATCACGCTTATTAAAAACAATCCGGCAATTACAGAATCTGTTTCGCTATTATTATTTGCAACTTATATCTTAAAATCAGATTTAAGCGAAACAAAACAAAAACTACAGGAATTCTACAACATTATTGTTCCAGATGGTATCGAAGCACATATTAAAAGAATTATTACACCAAAGGCAAAAGCAACTTTAGCTTTAAGTGCTGGTATCGAGTTTCCTCAAAATATTTTAAAACCTGTTACAGATAAAGGTGAGGCTCTTTCAGATCCAACAGCAAAATCAATGTTTGTATTTGGTCAGGCACAATTATATGCTGATACTGAAGAAGGAATTGGTTATCAACTAGAATTAGGCGGATCATTAAAACCGGAATATGCCATGATTGGTAATACTGGTTTAATTCTTCAATTAGATACTTTAAAAGTAGATTTAAGCAAAAAAACAAATATTCCTGAAGCTGATGCAGACGGGCGTCCAAACGATTTCGTTGGAGTTTATGCGCGTGCCGTTTCAGTTACTCTGCCTTCAAAATGGTTTAACAACATTGAAGAAAATCCACTAAGTACAACTCCAACATTAAAAATTGGTGCTTCAGACTTATTAGTGGGTTCTGGGGGTATTTCGGGGAATATTTATCTGGAAACAGTTCCAAGTGCAAATGGTGCTTTCAATTATTTCCACGACAAATTCAATTTTAATTACCCAATCACAATGTTCGAAAAAGATCAAAGTGGTGTGGCAAATAAAAAAGAAATTGCTGATTATGCCTCTTTACTTGTTTTTTTACAGGAATTAAATACTAAAAAAACTCCTTATGCATTTGATTATCCTTTATCGTTAACAACACTTTCTTCGGTAGATTCACCAACTATTGAAGCTTCGACAACCTATATTTTTACAGAGGCTAAAGATTATCAGAACTTTTTATTGGAGTTATACGACAATACACTTTGGAAAACAATTGGCTCGTCTAATAAAGGCTTCAAAATTGGTTTCAATAAGTTTGATATTTCATTTAAACAAAACAAAGTAATTGGTTCTAATATTAAGGGTGCCTTAGAAATTGAAAAATTCAAAAAGGGCAACGATGCTTTTAAAATAGATCTTGAAGGTCACTTACAAGATGATGGCGACTTCAATCTTACTGCTTCTTTCCCTAAAGAAAATAAACCGACAGCAAACTTATTTGATCTCGTACAATTTGATTTCAACAGTTTCGAACTAGGAAAACAAGACGATGACTTTTATATAGGAACTTCATGTCATATTTCTTTTCCTCAAGGTTCTTTAATTGGAAACCTTATGAAAGGTCAGGGCTTTGATGTTGAAAAACTTCGTATTTACAGCGATGGAAATATTGAAGTTGAAGGAGGGTCAATTCCTATTCCTATCAGTCTTTCTGTAAATCTTGGACCAGTTCAAATGGCGGTTACCAACATCAGCTTTGGTTCAACCCAAATTAACGGGCGTAAATATAATTTCTGGGGGTTTGACGGAGCCATCAGTATCAATCCGCTTGGAGTTGACGCTCGTGGAGAAGGTGTGAAATTTTATTATCCTACGGATGGCAATGATGAAGACGATCGTAAAGCAAAATCTTTCTTAAGAATCCAGACTATTGAAGTTGATTTAATTATTCCGGGAACAGCCACAGAAGCTTCTGCAATGGCAATCATTAATGGCATGATTTCGCTTCCTGAACCTGGAAAATCACCGGAATTTATTGGTGAAGTTGGTTTAAAACTGCCAAAAGCAAAAATTTCTGGTGGTGTTGGAATGCGTTTTATGCCAAAATATCCAGCATTCTTAATTGATGCTCATATCGAACTGCCTACTCCTATTCCACTTGGATTTCTTGCTATTTCTGCTTTTAGAGGTTTGCTAGGTTTTAGATATGTGGCGACAAAAGAAGCAGCAGGATTGAAAAAAGATAATTCTTGGTATGAGTTTTACAAAGCTCCAAAACCAGGTATTAATATTAGAAAATTCAGCGGACCGCCAGATTCTATGCAATACAACTCTCCGTTCTCTATTGGAGCCGGAGCTACTTTTGGAACCGTTGCAGATGGCGGACATGTATTGTCTTTAAGAGCAATGCTTTTATTATCTCTGCCTACGTTATTTTATATCGAAGCTGGATTAAATGTTGTTGCCGGGCGATTAGGACTTATTGAAGATGATCCTAGTAATCCTCCATTCTTTGCGATGGTAGCATTTGGTGATGATTCATTAGAATTGGCAGCCGGAGCAGATTTTAGTATTCCAAAAGACAGCGGTGAAATCTTTAAACTTCATGCTTTATTAGAAGCCGGATTCTTCTTTAAAAATCAAAAGCCCTGGTATGTCAACATTGGAACAAAAGAGAATCCTATTCAAGCCGATATATTAACCTTATTTAGTGCTAAAGCCTTTATCATGCTTTCGGCTCAGGGAATTGAAGCCGGTGCCCGATTAGATTTTAATTTAGATAAAAGCTTTGGTCCTGCCAGAGTAAAACTGTGGGCATATCTGGAACTTGGTGGAAAAATTTCGTTCAAACGTCCGCAAATGGGTGGATATATTACGGCCGGCGGAGGTATTCAAATTAAACTTTGGATCATTAATGTCGAGATTGTTTTAGATACTATTTTCTCTGTAGAATCATTCAGACCATTTTTAATTTATGCTAAACTGGAGTTGAGTGTTCGCGTAAAAATTGGTTTTATAAGAGTCCGTAAAAACTTTGTAGTCGAAATTCAATGGGATATTAACCGAATCGTTGATCGTACACCTTACAGCCCGCTGCCTAAAGGAACATTTGGTGATGGAGTTGACAACAGAACTTTAGAAAATGTAAAAGGAGTTCACATGCTTACCAATCAAGCTTTTGCACTCGATTATTTCAAATCAACAGATGATAATGACTATGATCCAAGTAAGTTTTCTAATGGAATGCCTAAAGCAGAACTTATTACACAAGTAATTCCTTTAGATACATACATCGATATTAAAATGGCAAAAGGAGTATTACCAAATCCTGAATTGTCACACAAAATTGGAGGTTATACCGGCGATGCTAAAAACTATACCGATTTTATGCCTCCAAAAGACGATAATCCTAAAACAGCTAAGAAACCACGTCAGGTGAAACATCAATATGCAATTAAATCTATTGATATAAAATCATGGAATGGTTCAACATGGGAAGATTATTATCCATTTGAAGCTGTAAAAAATATAGATACAGTAGAAGATTTAAGCAATTTACCTTGGGCACAATGGCAGAAAGCAATTGATCAATATGATAGTATTCGTGTATTAGGAACGAATCCGTTTTCATTCTTAAGTGCAGCTGAACCTGGATGGCACGTTCCGGAACAATTCGGAATCACTTCATCTAAATTATTCTGTCCTTCTGTGGCAATTGAACCAAAACATACCGATTTTCTTAATAAAAAAATTGGTTTACGTTATTATGTTCCATCTCAACATGAAGCAGATAAAATCAACGGATTGTTTTTTAAATTAATTGGAGAACTTTCAGAAATCACTGAAGATAATACAATTGAAGGTTTAGATTTTATGAGTATTTCGGGGCAAACAAACCCACATGGCTACAATAAATCTTTGTCTTTCAAAAACAATAATCAGTTAGAAGTTATTTTTCCGGATTCAGCAATTGAACCGGTTTTCCAAATAACAACTCAGGCGAAAGAAGTTGTTATAAAAGCCTTTACTGCTGTTACAGAAGATAATGCAAAATCAGTTTCATATAAGCCAATTAAACTTAAAAAAACAGATACTGATACAGCTCAATATGATTTAACTTATACTAAAGCTGAATTGTTAAAATGTATAAAATTATTAAGTGAAGAAAATGAACCAATATCAAAAACTAAAATTGATAAAATTGTAATCATTCCTTTATCTCCTAATGCAAAACGTATTTATGAAATTAGAAATGAAATAGCCGCTTTATTTGTCGAGACATACACCAGCGAAACAGGTGAGGTTTCTATCTCTTTACCAAGCTCTATGTCTGATTACAATAGATTATTGGCTGAATTAGCTGCATTAAAAATTAATGCTGGAAATGATAATCCATCTGTAGGTGCACCAAACAAATTGACTTTTACTAATTACTATGGATATAAAGGAAAAAATATTTATGCTTTTGATAAAGTAATTAAATTCAATGACACCTACATTATTGCTTTTCATCCGAAAGTTGATACAACGGTTCTGTTACAAGTTGATTCAAAAGGAGCTATTTTAAGAGAACGTTTACTAAATGGAGTTGTTACTTCAATGCAGGTTGTAAATGATAATTTACTAATCACTCAGGCACTGAATGCCAAGCAATGTAAAGTAATTGGAGAAGCTATTGTTGATTTTGATCTTATTATTGGCTGTACATCTCCTATTGCAGCGATGACTATTACGGAGCTTGATGATGAACTGAATTTAAGTTCCGGAGTACAGTATTTAAACAGCTATTCTTTAGGATTTAACAAAGTATTGCCTCTTGCAAATAACGAATTGCTTTGGGTTAATGCATTAGAAACCGAAACACAGATTAATTGGGTTAACGGAACCGATCGTGCTCTTATTAAGCGTGTGAAAGTAAATGGAACTGTCATTAAAGTGCTGCAGCATAATACTGCTGAATTTAGTTTAGTTACTAAAGACAAAAAGATTATTCATTTTAATCTTAATACTAGTACAAATGCAATTGAGGTAATGGATACAAAGGTTATTTCTGATCCTTCAGTTTCTGAAATTATTGATGCTGTTATTGCAAACGGAAAAGTTTTAGTTACCGTTAAGTTCTCAAATGAAAAATTTGGTTTAGCTCAAATTACAGGAAATTCATTAGATATTGTAAAACAAGATACGGTTTTTGATTCTCCAATTTATTCATCAAACAGTACTCTGGCAGATAATTCGATTGTTGCTTATAACACAAAGTATTTATTTGTATTTAGTTCAGCATTAGCACTTACAAGATTAATTAAAAGAGGAAGCAATGTAGAAAATGCGTCGATTATTCATCTTCAAAATGAACCTTCTCAAAATGAAATTCTGATGCTTTCATCTAAACCAAAAGAAAAAGGTGTTTATTTTTCATTGTTTACAGATCAGTTTAATAATTGTTCTTTATATCCTGAACAAACTGTTACCATAACTACTTCTGCATCAGCTTTAACAACTGAAATGACAAGTTTTACAACAACTTCATTAGTTGAAAAAGTTAATTATACGAGAGCTCCTAAAAATTCAAAATTAATTTCGGTTAATGAGATGATTTGTTCTAACGGAAATGCTGAAGAAGATCCTGAATTAGATTATACAACTTCAATTCAAAGTGTTGAATGGCTGAGTAAAGAAAGTTATTTCCATAATACAACCATTCCTGAAATAAAAGCTGTAGAAGACGATCGAGAAGCAATGAAAACTGCAGTAGAACATACTGTTCAGCCAATTTGGAGACCAAATACAACGTATTGTTTAGACTTCACTTTAACTGACACAGTAGATGACAAAGACACAAAAGATTTTAATTATTTCTATGGATTTAAAACTTTAGGACCAGTAGGTCATTATCCGGTTCCTGATAAACCAGTAAAGCCTAATGAACAGCCTCCTGTTAAAAACGAGTTGACTGAGTTGTCGAAATCGCCATTGACTTCATTAAGACAATATTTAGATTACAATCGTTCTTACCCAAATGCTGATGGAAGTTTATTGCAATCGAAACCTGCGTTTTATGGAAATCAACAATGCAAAGTTTCTTTGTTTTTTACAAATCCTTATGCATATCACATGTTTAAAGATTGGGGACCTTATAATAATGACGTACCTAAAATAAAAGGAAAAATAAATCTTTTTATTAAAGATCCTCTGACTGATTTGCTTATCGAATATCCGTTTAAAAATGAAGAAATAGCATATCCAAAACCAATTGAAACAATTAATGATTGGAAAGACGATAATGATCCTAGAATTCCATTAGGTATTCAATTGATAAACAATATTCTTACTGACAAATCAGCAATGAGATGTAGTTTAACTTGGGGCGATCCTATAAAACCAAAATCATATAGATATGAGGTCAAATTAACTGATTTAAAACCTTCTAAGCTTTATACAGTTTTAGTAAATAACTTTTTTGATGATGAACAGCATGGAACTACCAGCTTAAGCAAAAACGTATTGGTACATCAATTCGGGTTCCAGACTTCTCGTTACAAAGATTTCAAAGAACAAATTGAAAGTTATTATTTAAGTGAAGATCAATCACAAAGAGCATTGTATGATGTCAAACTGAATGTAGTTCAGGAACAAATTGACAGCCTATATCATTTGGTTTTCGCAGAAAATACGGCTAACGCATTAAGTGATTCAATGGCATCAAAATACCAGCATTCATTTGACCGTGCCATTGAAGGAATCTTAAAAATGTCTCCTCTTGATCCGGCACAAAATACTGAGGTAAATAAAATTATCGATACAAATACCGGTAATATCATCGCTCTTTTAGTTCGTAATCCGGAGCCATTTAATATTCCTAAAATGCCTTTGGAAGAAATCAAGGATTCAATTGTAGTTGTTGATGAATCACTAAATCCTAAAACTGGATATAAAGTATTGCATTCTAAAGATTATTCACAGGCTTTAATTATGCTAAACAGCAAAATAATTCCAAAGGAAAACCTAAACATTCAGTTTGATTACAGAATGTGGAAAAATGGAGGAACAGCATTAACAGAATCTATTGTCAAGCAAAACATAGAGGTACAACTATCAGAAAATACAAATCTTTAAAAACAAGAAAAAAATGAGTTCTATAAATCTTCAGGAAAGCCAACTCTCTGGCTGCGAAAAATATATAGCAATCGTTGTTGACGAATCGGGTTCGATTAGCTCCAATGAAGCACAGCAAATTAGAGGCGGGCTGACTTCATTTATCAATTCTCACACCCAAAGCAACATCACACTTTCATTAATCGGAATGTCTAACAGCGATACTGCTGTTAGACCCGATAATGTTATCCAGAAAAAAATTGCAGATAACAAACAGGATTTTTTAAACTGGATCACTTTATTTGGTCAAGGCAGAGTTACTGTTCAGTCTGATTATTGGGCTTCTGGTTTAAATGAAGTCAGGAATCTGGCTGTTACTCCTGATATTGTTTTTGTTGTAACAGATGGTGTTCAGGTAAACAATTCTCAATTCTTAAAAGATATATTCACAGAGTTAAACTTAAAATCGCAGGTTTTTGTTTATGGTGTTACAAGTGAAATTGGAAGCGAAAATGAGTTAACAACTCCGTTAAATACGTTTTTGGGCAGAGAACCAAAATTAAAATCAAATAAACTTACTGCTTTAGATTCAGATTATCTTAGGGTTCCTGATTTCAGCACTTTAGAGATAGAATTAAATCAACTTATTACTGATTTGAATAATGCTCAAACAGGTTGTATTTCGAATGTTAGCATTATTGAAAATAAAATTGTTTACCCAGTTTTAAAGAAAGGCAAAAAAGTAAAGGAAGCAGCCGGAAGTCTTACTCTTAGAAATAAAAGCCGTGTTCCGCTTACATTAAGTGCAGGAACAAGAATTCATCAAAAAAGCAGTTTAAATGGTTTAATTTTCAGGCTTCAAAATGCTGTTACAATTCCCGGATCGGGTCAGGTTGATGCTGCGGTTCGAATTGAAGGAAAACCATTAACTCTTGGAAATTCTACAGCTCCAATTTTTCTGGACAACGTTAAAAATAATGCCGGATTCAGCATTAACTTTAATGTTGGTAAAGGATCTGCTGTAATTGATATTGATTCATCAAAAACAAATCTGCAGTCTACTTATTTGCAAATTGCAGCTGCCGGATCGAGAGGAGTTGACAGTACAAAAGGAATTCACCTTCGCTGGATGCTTACTGGAAAATTAGGAGAAAAACATCTTCCAAAAGGAGATTTATATACAGGTGAAATATTAAATCATAATAAACCAGATGACTTCGTAAAAGTTTACAGAGCTCCTTACATCAAGAAAACTCATGTTTTAGATTTAAGTGAAAAACCAAATGTTGTTGATAATCAAAAAGCATTATGGATTTATAAACCTCTCAATTCAACAAGATCAATTTATGTCACTTTTCATAATGTAACAAAATATAAATCGGTTAAACTTGCTATAGATCCGCTGGTTAATCCTGCTGATTTTATTCAGGCTTATGGAAATAATTTGATCGAAATTGAAAATAAATCTGAATTATTTTTTGCTGCTGAACTAAACTTTTCATCTGTAAACACTTCGAGCAAAGTAAGGTTAGAAACGCTATCTGTTGCCGAAAATAATTTTATTGCAGAAAAAAAAGTTTCAAATCGTAAAACGTATTCTTCATCTCAAATAGACAATATTCGTTTGGTTTCTGAAAACGGAAAAAGTATCCGATTGAAAGCTGATAAATGTCTTTTACATTCAATCAATTTTGAGTTTTACTCAGATTTTATCACGCAGACAAATACAACGGGAGACTGGACTTTAAAAGGAAAATATGCACTAAGTGATGACGATACTAAAGTTTTTGAACAATTAGAACCAAAGCTAAATGCCGTTCATGGAAAATGGTTAAAGTATAATGAAGACGACTATGTAAATATTGCTAATTATAAAGATAAATGGAATAGGTTGACAATTCCAACTGATGAAAGTGATAAAAACATTAAACAAATTCTTAATCAATATCTTGAATTAAGTAAAAAAGCTGATAATCCAACTGCATCTGAAATAATCAATTTTGGAGATCTTGATGCAGGAAGAACTTTAACAGAAGAAGAAAAGTTAGATGAAGATAAATTCACGAGGATATCTTATCTGGAGCTCTTAAACATTGCAGCAAATGATTATCACATTGCGCGTATGTTAGGCTTGGGATGTATTGATATGGATGACGAAGTTTTATCTGGAGAATTTGTTTATCTAACAGAATATACAACTTTGGGTGATTTGGATGGTGCTGGAGCAAAGGAAAGACAGCATCTTTCTATGAGTATTCCAACATCATTAAATACAGAACGTCAGTCTCTTCCTGTACAATTAAATAAAATTGTTCCTGGATTAAATATGGATTCTGATGAAAGTCAGACTGCAAGCATTACAGATCCGGAAGGATACAGTTTTGATGGAAAGAAAAGATATGTAAGTTTATTTATGGATGATGTCATGGATTATGACGTTAGTAAAGACCATAAAGATTTCTTTAAATCTCCTGAAGAATATGACGGAAGTACTTTTACATTTCCTGTTTACGTAGGAGTTGATTATAAAGTTGAAGAGCTGGATGACAATTGGGTAAAACCTGAATTATCGCATGATATCGAATACAAGAATGTTAATAAAAATCTTGAAGAATCGAATTATGAGTCTGTTCCTATTATTATTCCTGAATCTGGAAAATCGATTATAAATATCCGTCAGAAAGAAGTAGGCGAAAAAAATTATATCTACCAGGGATATGGTATTAATATTTTCTCGAGAGCAACAACCGGAAGACAAATAAGTATTAAATCAGATATTAAACCGGCAAACAATTTAATGCCGCCAAGTAACATCAACTCGCTTTTAATTACAGACGAAAGTCCGTTAATGTTTACTTCAGCTTCTGAACAAGAACGTCTTGGCAAGATTACAGGAACTGATAAAACATTGGTTAGAATATTGTTTGATTATTACTCAGCTCAGGAATTGACAAATTATACGCTTCCTGCAGATATGTCTGCTGAAACAGCAAAAGATGACAAAAACAGCATTTATCCTGATAGTGAAGAAATATTTGCAGATCATTTTAAACTGTATTACAAAGATGGACTTCCAGAAGTTGAATATGCTGCTATTGATGACATTATTGATAATGGCACAGATAATTTGACTTCGATTGTTAAAATTAAAGAATACAAAGTCTTAAGCAGTGGTCAGGAAATAAAAATTTCATTAACAGAAGACAACAAAAAAAAGTATGACGGTGGAATCCTGACTATTGGAGATCAAAATTATGTTGTAAAGAGCATTGAAGTTGTTACCAAAACAGTAGGTCTTGATAAAGTATTTGATTACGCACTAATTGAAATCTTGAAAAAAGAAGTCAGCGACAGTGTTCACGCAGATGGAGATGCCACAATAGATTCTGATCAAATTAAATCAATTCAGATGCCTGAAAACAGATTGTGTACTCTTGTACAGAATATGCAGTCATCTTGTAACTGGCATAAACCGGGAATTGATTTTAAAGTTGAATACCCAGCTTATCTTAATGAGATTCATCGTGAAGTTATTCAGCCAAAAAGCGAAAACACAAAAGATTTACAACTGGAAAAAACCAGAGGAATCTTTAAACCTGCTGTAATTGAAAGAGTTTTGGAAAAAACTTATGAAATGAATGCAGATGGAACATATAAATTAGATGTAAACGAAGATCCTATTCCTCTAGCTGTAGGTGAAGACTTAATAGAAAAACACTTAGGATTATACAAAATAACTTTCCCTGCTTTTAATTTACCTCAACATCCTCAATTCAAAAACGGAAACGAAAATTCTGTAGAATGGTCTAATGGTATTGTTCGTTTGTTTAGAAAAAGTGCTGTGAAAGCCGGAAGTACAATTCACGTAGAATCACGAAAAGAATTTAAAGTAGTTCGAACAGAAAATATTGGTGAAACAGGTGACTTAGTTTTATATATTAATGATACCGATTTCAAATTAGGAGATTATGTCAATCAGATAATAGATGAAAATTATAATGAAATTATTATCGGACAGCAAGAAGTAAACTACTATCCTAGTTATAAAGTTTACCTGTACGCAGATTCTGCATCTGGAATTAATGAACAAAATATTCAGCCAAGGGCAAATGAAAGTACGCACTACTCTATTTTCGGAATCAGCACACGTGCTGTAAGACCAACTTTCAAATACAAATCAAAGATTAGTATCCCTAGTCCGATGTATGCTGTTAAAATTGAAAAACCGGTAAAACCTGAAGAGATTAAATGTGATAGTTATTATGCTACAAGGCCAGATTTTTACAATCGTTCGACTTTCACTTTTACAACAAGATATAAAAAAGACCGTAAACCTTATGGCGCATTGCATTACAGAGCCAATGAAGAAAGCTTCTTAAATGTTTTGTACGAAAGAGAAACTATAAAAACGATTCGTGAAGAACTACAAAAACTTGGTGGAAATGATGAAGTTAATTTTAGAGACAGATGGAAAAACTTTTTAAACTTTAATGAACTTGAAACAGATGGTCACTATAAAACCTTTCCGCAAAATAGTCCTGAAGGCTTTGCTTTCCCATTACCGGATAATGAAGAATTAAAAAATCTAATTAACGATTTTATTAAATGGCATAATGAAACACTACCTGGAACAATAGACGATGAAGTAGAAATCACATCGATATCAGCATTAAATCAAGTTATAATCTCTAAAGGAGTTGAAAATCCTGTTTTGGCTGTCCATTTTATTAAAGAAGCTATTCAATCCGCTTTTGTTCCCTTAACGGAAGTGCCAGTTATTTATGAACACATTAAAGGAGCAGAATATACTCCAACTAATAAAAAGCAAACTATTAAAGATAAAAATGGTCATGCCTTAAAACCAACTGACACAGATTTTGATATTGCTCCAATGATGAAAATCGTAAACGAAACTGATAATATTACACAGTTTACAGATTTTAATCTTGATGGAAATTCGCAGAGTATTTATTTCTATGCTGTTCGTGAAATGGACATTAAAATGAATTTTAGTCAATTTAGTGATCTTTTAGGGCCTGTAAAATTGGTTTCTTCAACTCCGCCTAAAATGCCGGAAATCAAGAGAATTATGCCAGTTCTTGAAAATCAGGTTTTAGGAATTAAACCTGCTATTCAGTTTGAATTAAATGCTTATCTACCAACATCCAACATTAAGAAAATTAATATCTACCGTGCTAAATCAATGCAGGAAGCACAATCGATAAGAACAATGACTCCGGTTAAAGAAATTTTAATTGATGAAGAAACTTTGTCTAATGAATTTGATAATGTCTGGACGGTTTATGACGAATTTGAAGATTTGGAATCTGTTCCGTTTGGAGATGGTCTTTTCTACCGAGTTACAGTTTCAAGAGAAATCGAATATGAAGATTCTAGTTCGACTGAATTAAACCCAATCGTTAATATTGATTATGCGCCTTCGCAGCCATCAAAAATTACGGCTACTATAATTGCAGATAATGTTTCGCCAGAATCTCCAGTATTAGAAGCTTCGGGAATCGAAACCGGAGCAAACGAAGAAATCTTTAAACCCGTAATTTTTAGCTGGGAAAAAACAGTTCATAATGGTAAATATCATTTGTATAAAATGAATAATCAAGGCAACTGGGAGAAAATTCACGAGAAAGCGTCTAATGAAATTATTGTGAATTTACCTCTGCAGGAAACTAAACTGGGAACAGATCAATTAGTAATTAAAAATGAAGATGGTGAAAGAATTTACCATCACTTCAAAGTAATTTCTGAAAACTCATCAGGTATGTTCAGCAGCGAAGAAAAAATTCTAACTCTTTAAACCAAGAAATACCAATGACTAACCTCATTGGTATTTAAATCAGGTTTTATTCAACAAACATTTAAAGCAAGAAATAAAATTAAATAACATGGCAACAAGCAGAAATGACTTTCACAGCAAATTCAATAATGGAGATATTCCGTTACATGCTGATTTCGTCGAAATTTTTGACAATTTCGTTCACAGGCAAGATGACAAAGCCGATTTTCAAATGGTTGAAACTGGTACATCTAACGAACATTATATTACTCCCGCACTTTTAAGATCAGTTTTTCAAAATTCAGGAATTATTTCCGGTAACTGTTACTTCCCTTTAAAAGAGTATCGAGATGATTATACCGGCTCATTAATCGAATTAGAATACCCACCTATTGAAAACAGTGTTAAAGTATTCAAAAACGGACAATTATTAGGGGAAGATGAAGATTATGTATTAGACTATGATCATGCAAAAATTAGTTTCCCTGAGGGAATTATCGACAGAAATATTGAAATCAATTATTGGTATCAGAACATGAATCCAATATTGGAAGATTCTGACTCCATGTATGGGAAATCTTCCATTCCGTTTAAAGAAAATTTTAGTGCCGATGTTTTTAGCAGTGATACTATTACGCTGCAAAACAAACCTCTAAAATACAGTGTGAAAATTTACAAAAATGGGCAACTACTTAGAGAAGATAAAGATTATTCAATTGTTGACGGCACCAATGTCATTACGTTTTCTGAAATAATAAGCAACCGTAATATTGAAGTAGATTATTGGTTTGCAAGTTCAATATCATTGAATGATCAGCAATTAAAATCAAAATATGTTGATTTAAAAACAAATCAAACTATTGAAGGAAATAAAACTTTTACCGGAGATACGCAAAGTAAAAGTTTCATTAAAACTGGCGGTGCTTCTAACGAATATCTTATGGCAGATGGCTCGGTTTCTACCTCTACAGCTTCTGATTATGATGCAGGACATTCTGGTTTTGATATGTTAACAACAAGCGGTTATCAAAAACTTAGTAACGGGTTAATATTACAATGGGCTTATTTAACATCGGGCAGTGTAAGCTACAGTTTTCCTCTTGCCTGGCCAGTGGGAGCTTTTAGTGTGGTCTTATCTACTATTAGAGATTCTTCTGGTAATAAAGGTTTTAATCATGTCGCTAATCTTTCAAAAACATCATATCAGGCGATTATTGACGGTAACTATGGTTACATGTTTGCAATTGGACGCTAATCTAAAATTTAAAATAAAAAAATTATGTATAAAGGAACATACAACGAAGATGGAGAATACACAGGCTTTTATGTTGAAGGGATTCATGAAAATATTCCACAGCCAAATATTGAATTAACTACAGAAGAATGGCAGCAAGCGTTATCTAAAAATTACAAGGTAATTGATGGAAAACATACCTTTTCTGCTTTCGTACAGAACGAGGATACTATTTTAGAAAATCTAAGAACAACCAGAGATACATTGTTAACTGATTGTGACTGGACTCAACTAGGTGATTCTCCTCTTTCAAAACAGAAAAAAACAGAATGGAAAAATTACAGACAGGCATTAAGGGATTTAACCAATCTCGATGACTTAACATCTATTGTCTGGCCTACACAACCATCATAATAAAAACAATTGTTCAATGACTTTCTAATAGTTTTTAGAAAACAAAAGACAACATTATTATTTATTAAAACATAATGTATGGAAGAAAATACAACATATAAACCTTTTAATTATTTAGATAATTACACTCCTATAGAAGGTGAGGTGGTTTTTTATAATACAGAAAAAACATTAGCGGTTAAAAAGAATGATTGTTCGAAAGAAACATCTGGAAATCTGGTCACTTTAACTGCAAGTGCCAATAAATTTGTATCAACTGAAAGTATAGCCGATGCAAATGAACAAGCTGAATCATGGCTAAATGCAAATGTTCAAGCTTATGCTAATAACACTGGAATTTGCAGTATTAGAGAAACAGCTTGGCGTGGTGTGAATCCTTCGTGCGTAATTGAACCACCAACAACCTTACAGCCTTTCGACTACATGGTTATAAGATACAAATGGGCTTTAGGTGCAGGGAAAGATCTTGACACTTTTACCGGATTTGTTAACACAGGAACTCCTTGGGATAATAAATATATGGGATATGGTCATGGCCAAGGAACTGAGTTACCAAACTACAGCAATATCTCCCAATCTTATATTATGTATGCTGGAGACAATCAAGAAAACAACGGCGTTGAGGCCTGCTTAATTAATTTCGACAAATTGTCATCTGATAATATTTCTTTAAAATCGATTCCGGTTAGAATAGCTGCTGCTTGGTTTGGTCAATTTGGGAGTGGAAATATAGATATTGAGATAACGACTTTTTCAGGAGGAACTATGGAAAAACTAGGATTTGATTTTATTAACATAGACGGCTCTCAAATACAACAGTTGAATTTTTCGAAAAAGATTCCTTATCCACCTAAGTGGGTAAACGATGTAAATGAAGTTACAAACATTGGATATATAACATATAATGTAGACTCTTCAACAGCAAAAGTCGTAATAACTTATTAAATAACATGGCAAATACAGGATATAAATCTTTTACTTTATTAGAAAGATACTATAAAGACGATGGTTCTTCTACGGGAGATACAAAACCAAATGTGGTAACAGATCCGGATTATATTGCACCAATTTTTGACACAACAAGCTGTCCTCAAGATGTACGATATTATAATACAGAACAAACTAAAACTGTAACAAAAAATAATTGTTCAGCAGGTGAAGCCGGTACAGAAGTCACCCTTACCGCTTATGTTAATCAGTTCGTATCTGAGATTAGTATTACTGACGCAAATAATCAAGCCATTGCCTGGCTGGAAGAAAATGCACAAGTTTATGCCAATAATTTAGGGACGTGTATACTTAATATCCCGGTTATTTCCAGCACTCTTTCAAGTGACGGAATGACTATAAATTTATCATGGATTGTCCCACATGATGATGTAAGAATTACAGGATATCAATTATATAGAACTCTTGATTTAAATGGTGATTGGTTACCATACAGATCTATAAATATTCCAGATCTAAAATCATTTTCAGATACCTCATTAGCAGCCAATACTACTTATTATTATAAGGTTGCAACAAGAAGCGCAACTGGTTTATCAACCCCAAGTAATATAACTTCTCAAACTACAGGCGATAATTCTACAGGAGGACCAGGTGGCAGCGGCGGAAGCTGTTTCGTTGAAGGCACATTGATTACGCTTCCAGATGGTTCTAAAAAAGCTATTGAGGAATTGCATCTGGAACAACTGCTTCTTTCTGCCGAAATTGAAACATTAATTGATACCAATAATGCTAATGAGTTATATAAATGGTCTTCTGTTTCCTTGTTGGAAAGAAGAATAACATCGCCAATTACTAAATTAACGCAGAAAGATGCTTATAAAACAATAATTGTAAACGACGGATTGTTAGAGGCTACTCCAACTCACTTACAACTTATTCAACGTGATGGTTTGTGGAGATTTATCTCTCTTGGAGATATTCAGGTTGGAGATAATCTTTACACTATCAATAATGAAATCATTCCGGTTACATCAGTTAGAATTAATTTAGAGAAAAGAAGAATTTTCCCTTTAACATTAAATCCATTTCATACCTATTTCGCAAATGGAATTTTAACTCATAATTATAAAGAGGGAGAAAATCCAAATCCATAAATTAAAATTGGATTTATAGAGTCTAAAAATAATTTACTTTTTTAAATCTCTGTGATTTAAATCAAATTTTGGCAACGGAAATATCAAACAAATCCAGCTTTAATCAATTTGGGTTCAAATTTTTTAAGCTGGATTCTAAAGAAATAATAAAAATTAATTCAATCAATCATAAAAGTGGATACAAATTATAACAGAATAAAAGTAGCTGATTTAGAAAAAAATGAACGTGACAAAATCTTAACAACAAATTCTAGTGGTGAATTAGAATTTAGCGATGTCAATAATATTAAAACTGATAGTTACAATGCGTTAGATTATGTTCAGGATGGTAAATCATTAGATGCCAGGCAAGGTAAAGTTTTGAAAGATTTGATAGATAATAAAGTTGATAAAATTACAGGTAAAAGTCTTGTTTCAGATACTGAAATTACCCGACTTGCAAGTATTTCTAATTATATACATCCGGCTAATCATCCACCGAGCATAATTTCTCAAGATACTAACAATAGGTTTGTAACTGATACAGAAAAAACAAACTGGAACTCTAAACAATCCTTGTTTACCGGTGTAACAAATTTTATAGCAAAATCACTAAATCCAATAACACTAATTTCCAGCAGATTATTTGATGATGGAACTTTTTTTGGGATTGGTACGATTAGTACTCCCAGTAAAGATATAACTTTAGGAAAGCAAATTAATAGAGAGATTGGTATTGAACAATCAGATTCATCTACAAAAGGTCGTGATCTAATTATAACTGCTGGCCGTACTATCAATTATAATGACAATCCAAATTTTAACACAATAACACAAAATATAGGAAATAATGCTTTCTCAATAACAGGGCTTCAAAATAATAGTGTTTATGCTTCAAGGTATGGAGGTGATATTTATAAACAAACTGATGGACTTGGACCCTTTTCATCTACTGGCTTAGGAGCTGCTTCTAAAAGATACTCCTCGTTAACTTCTTTATATAATAATGTGTACGACGCAAGATTTGAAGGTGATATTTATATGCAAACTAATGGAACAGGGCCATTTACATCTCTAAACCAAGGCAATAAAAATTGGTTTGCTATGGGAAGTTTACCTAATAATAATGTTTATGCTGCTGTTTTTAATGGAGATGTTTATATGCAAACTAACGGTACTGGTAATTTTTTACCATTGAATCAAACCTCTAGGGCTTGGAGTGGATTAGCCGGTTCACCAACAAATAATATGTATGCTATCGTACAGTCGTTGGATGACATTTATATTCAGCTCAATGGTATGGGGAATTTTATTCCATTAGGAGTCAATAAAAGAAACTATACTGCTATTACTGTTTCATCCAATAACAATATCTATGTTGCTGTACAAAATGGAGATATCTATATGCAAACAAATGGAATCGGACCTTTTGTCGCTACTGGACAAATAAGTAGAGATTGGACTGCGCTTGGTTCTGCTCCAAATGGAAATGTATATGCAATGACAAGAAATGGTGATATTTATATGTTAGCAAATTCTGGCTTAGGGGCTTCAAATTTAGACGGTGGAACTTTAAAGTTTAAAGCAGGAACTGCAAAAGGTAATGGAAAAAGTAGAATTGAATTCATTACTGGACAAAAAACCACATCTGGGACTAATATGCAAATTGAAACTTCAAGGGCTTATATTGATGAGAATGGTTATATGATCTGGTTAAACATGCCAACTTATGCAGATAATTCTACAGCTATTGCCGCAGGTCTTCCTGTAGGATGTGAATACAAAACGGCAACTGGAGATCGTAAAATTGTTTACTAACTGCTTACTAAAATGTAAGCCTTACGTATGACGCAAGATATAAATTCCCATCATCTTATTAAATCATAATAAGAGACAAAATGATGCGATAACAGTAATAAATGCAACATACACTTATAATACAATTATTCAGAGAAAACTTTTCTATTACAATTGAAAAAGCAAATTTACTTTTTACACAAGAACCAGTACTAAAACATTTTATACTTTTTATTTCATCATGGGATCTTTATTACAAAATACAATTTTTGGAAGAACTAAAAATTCTTTCATTTCTACTTGGCGAACTTCAAATACTTCTACAGGTTCAAGTACTTCAAATCAGATAAAGCTGCCTTTAGGGTCGCAAGGAGTCTATAATTTTACAGTAGATTGGGGAGACGGAACTACAAATAATATAACTACTTGGAATCAACCACAAGTCACTCATACGTACTTTTCTGCTGGCGACTATACAATTAAAATATCAGGAATTTGTACCGGATGGTTTTTTTCAGGAGCGAATACAGATGTATTAAAGTTAATCTCTATTACAAACTGGGGAAAATTTAAACTGGGAAATGGTAATTTCTTTGGATGCGCTAATCTTACATTAAATAATGTTAGAGATGTTCTGGATTTATCACAAACTACATCTCTTAGTAATAGTTTTAGAAATTGTACATCACTAACAACTATTAATAATATTAACAAATGGGATACTTCAAACATTTACTCATTAAATATGACTTTTTATGGATGTTCATTATTTAATGATAATATTGGAGCATGGAACGTTTCTAACGTTGTTGATTTTAGTGGAACTTTCTATTTAGCTGCTGTATTTAATAACGGCAATAGTGCTGACATAAACAATTGGACCATTAAAAACAGTGGATCAGTATTAATGTCGCAAACATTTGCAAATGCCACTGCATTTAATCAGCCTATAAACAATTGGAATGTTCAGGCAGTAACTACTTTGCTAAATTTTCTTAATGGGACATCTTTTAATAAACCGCTTAATCTTTGGAATACTTCAAATGTCACTATTACTTCAGGAATGTTTGCTGAGACACCATTTAATCAAGACATAAGTAATTTTAATATGTCAAAAGTAACTAATGCATCTGTAATGTTTCGAAACAGTAATTTTAATAATGGCGGAAATCCTGGAATAAATTTATGGAACCTCGACTCTGTTACAAATATTGGTGGAATGTTCCAAAATACACCATTCAATCAAAATATTGGGGCGTGGAACGTTAGTAGTGTAATTAATTTCGCTAACATGTTTCAATTGGCTTCTGCTTTCAATAACGGTGGAAGCTCGTCCATTGGAAACTGGAATACGAGTTCAGCAACGGCCATGAATAATATGTTTCAAAATGCAATTTCATTCAATCAAAACATAGGAACATGGAATGTTATTAATGTAACTAATTTTTCTTTGATGTTTTCAACCTTTACGACACATGCATTTAATAACGGTGGCAATGATACAATTAACAATTGGATATTAAAAAATTCACAGCCTATTGTAATGACTCAAATGTTTACTAACAATAATTCATTTAACCAACCTTTAAACAATTGGGATGTCTCGGCAGTAACAAGTATGTTTCAAATGTTTTCAGGTACAAAAGTATTTAATCAACCTTTGACCAATTGGAATGTTTCATCAGTAACAAATATGTCTCAAATGTTCCTTAATGCATTAGCATTTAATCAAAATATAGGATCCTGGAATATTGGCAATGTAACTGTATTCACAGGTTTTATGAATGGTAAAAATCCATCAAATTTTTCATCTTTAAACTTAGATGCAATTTATAACGGATGGAGTACCTTACCAACTGTAAAACCAAATCTTGCTTTAGAATTTGGAACAATAAAAAGAACATCAGCATCTACTGTTGGAAAAGCAATTTTAACTGGAACGCCAAACAATTGGACAATAACAGATGGTGGAATATAAATGATATCCAATTTATTTAAATATTATCCTTCATAAAAATTTCAAAAAACTTATCTAATCACAATAAATAAAAACAAAAAATGATCACAAAAAAATATAACAGAATTAAGGTAGCCGATTTAGAAATAAATGAGCCAAACAAAACTTTAATAACTAATGGATTTGGCGAATTAGAGTTTAGCGATGCAACTGTTGTCACTACTAATAATCTTAAAACAATCAACGGAGAATCCCTTGTAGGAAGCGGAAATATCGATTTATCAAACAAACAAGATATTGCTAATCAGGTTGAAATAGCTACAAGTCAAACTATTCCTTCGTCATGGCATGGAAAAACAATCCTTTTCACAACAAGTTGTACAATTACAGTTCCTGCTTCTTTGCCGGCAAGTTTCATTTTTAACGGTATTACGCTGCCCGGAGTAAGTGTAACCTGGGCAATTACAACACCTCATACCTGGTTATTTGGAACTCCTTCTGTAACAGCTGAAAAACAAATTTTTACTTTCACAAAAAGAGGTAGTACAAATAGTATTTTATTATTAGGAGTATAAGTTATGGGAAGCTTATTACAGAATACTATTTTTGGAAAAAAATATAAATTGTTAAATAACTTAGTCGCATATTATAAATTTAATGAAAATGTTGCTGAATCTACTGGTCTATCTCCAAGTGGAACAGCGACAAATACAAACTATGTTACAGGAAAAATAGGAAGTGCAATAAATTTTCCTCTATCAAATGTAGCTTATGTTGATATTCCAAATACAGCAAACTTGAGTTTTACAGCAGGAAACGGATCGGATATTCCGTTTTCTATTTCTTTCTGGTTTTATACATCTAATTTTTCAACAACGGGCAACTGGATTATAAATAAAAGAAATAATTCCACAGATGTTGAATGGCAAATACATTTAACCCCTTATGGAGCTGCAACATTAACTAAATTTTCAGGTGGATCAAATGCAGTTTATCAAAGTGCAATAACCTCAAATGGAATTATTGCTTTAAATAATTGGTACCATATCGTAGTTACTGATAATGGTTCAAAAATAGTTTCAGGAACTAAAATATACATTAATTCAATAAGTCAAACAATAAACGATACAAGTATTGGTCAATATTTAGGGATGAATATAGGTAACAGTATAACCAGAATCGGTGCTGCTAACTGGACTTTAGCATCCACCTTAAGACATGTTGGATATGTTGAAGAACTTGGTATTTGGAAAAACAGGGTATTAAATCAAAATGACGTTAATAAATTGTATAATTCGGGGAATGGTATATCATTTCCCTTTTAGAACTGTAAATCATTCATTTTAAATAAATGTCCTTGAGTATCAAAACTGCTCAGGGACATTTTTATTATTCATAATGAATGTACTTCATTTTATGAATTTTATCTATTACATAAAGCCATCCTTCCTAAAAAACAATTAAATTTGGAGACCTTAAATCACCAAATTAATTATGAATTCAAAAAGAAATTCTTATTTATCCGCCTTACTAATGATACTGTTTTCTGTATCATTTTCATACTCTCAATCTACAACTTCAAAAACAGAAAACAAATCTAAATTATTTGAAGAAACGGCAACAGACAGTGACTACTTAATGTCTATTGAAAAAGCCGGAGATGTTTTGCAATCAGCTGCTAATGATGCCGAATTCGAAGGAAATACTTTTCACTTGTTTGGAGAAATTAAACGAACCGAAAGTAAACTTGATTTAATATTAGCAAGTTTAAAAGGTGCAAATCCGAATGTGCGAAATCAGCAAATGTATCGTATCGTTTTAAAAGAAATCGAACAGGAATTAAATGATCAAAATAAAGCGATAGATCACCGAAATGCAAATCTTGAAAAAATTAAAAGTAAAATTCTTGATCTGCGTAAAGACAAAACTCTATTTACACTTATAAAAGATACCATTCGCAGAAAACAATTTAAAACAGAATTAGCCAATCTTAAAAAAAGATATCTTAAAACGGACAGCCTGATGACGAAAAATCAGGAAGTTTTAAATCTCAAAAAAAGACTGACAGTAGAACATAAAATTGCTGTTTCAAACGCCTTAACAACTGTAGAAACAAAACTCGAAAAATCTGGAATCAGTATTCTTAAAAAAGAATATCCATCATTATGGAGTACTGATACTACAGCAAAAAAAGTAGTATCGCACAACATTAAAGCAAAAGTTATAATTGAAGAAAATGTTGCCGCTTATTACTTAAGTTACAAAGCCGGCGGATTAATTACGTTATGTTTTTTCATGGGACTTTTGGCCTGGTATATTTCACGCAATTTGAAATATTTAAAATCTAACGGTCATGCAGAAAACCTTTCTCTTTTTAATTTTAAATATTTAAACAGAGGCGTTATTTTACCTGTAATTGTTATAGGCTTAAACATTGCTATAGTTACAAATTTATATGCTCCTGCCCTATTTTTAGAACTGCTTCAGTTAGGTTCTTTAGGTGTGCTTACAATTTTATTTAAGAATGACTGGTCTGGAAAATCAATGCGCAACTGGCTATTACTTTTCGGATTATTTTTTGCACTTTGCTTCCTTGACCTTTTTATTGAAGTTGGATTGTTTCAACGCTGTTCTTTTATCATCATAAATATTCTGGGAATACGATATGGTTTAGTTCAAATTAAAAGTTTAAAAGATCAATTGTATATCAAAGGATTCTTTAAATGGGCCAGCATTATTTTTATCGGATTAAATGGATTATCAATTCTTTATAATATTTTCGGAAGAGTTTCACTTTCAAATATGTTGAGTTTAACTGCTTTTATTTCGCTGACGCAGATTGTTGCTTTAAGTGTTCTCTTGAAAATAATTCTGGAAATAATCCTTTTACAGATTTACACCACACGTATAAAACGCGGAATCGAAAAAATATTTGATTTCGAGAATGTATCTGATACACTGAAAAAACCATTTATAATTATAATCAGCTATATGTGGCTGGTTGTAATCGCTTCTAATTTAAACATTTGGGAATCGTTACGTACTTCTCTTGGAAATTTACTAAGCCGTCCAAATACGATTGGAAGTATCACTTTCACTTTAGGGAATATTGTATTGTTTTTCATTATTGTCTGGGCGGCACATTTACTACAGAATTATGTGGCTTACTTTTTTGGAGAAATTGAAGATGAAAATGAAGAAAACATCAACAAAAGACAACATTCAAAATTATTAATTACCAGACTTATTGTTTTAATTGTAGGTTATCTTTTAGCCGTTGCAGCTTCTGGAATGCCTTTAGATAAATTGAGTATTCTTTTAGGAGCATTAGGTGTCGGTGTTGGACTTGGGCTTCAAAATGTGGTCAACAATTTTGTTTCGGGAATTATTTTGATTTTTGATAAACCAATTCAAATTGGAGATGTTATTGATATTAGTTCTGAATCTGGACGAGTAAAATCAATGGGATTAAGAACAACCAAAATCAATGCTCCAAATGGTGCCGAAATTATTATCCCAAATGGTAACTTATTATCTCAAAACATCACCAACTGGACGTATACCGATAATTTTAAACTCGTAGACATTGCTATTGAAATTAGCGGCGATGCAACTCCAGAAGATATAAATGCAACTATTTTAAGTTCTCTTGAAAGTCTTCCTTTAGTAAATAATACCAAACCATCTCAGATTTATTATAATTCTATTTCTGATGGAAAATTTAAAATACAAATTAAATTCTGGTGTAGTATTTACAGAACCGAAGAAACTATAAGTACAGCTAAACAAGTTTTGTTTAGTAACTTTAAAACAAAAGGGGTGACTTTTTCGACATAGAAATTAGAAAAAATGGTTTGAATTATGCTTAAGTTTTTCAAACCATTTTTTTATTGTAAAAATTTAATTTTCTTTATTATTCAAATTAAAAAAAGATAATGGATTTTCTAGAAATAATATCCGTCAGATATCTCCTCGAAGTCTTAGGGGCATTTACAAGACATCTTTGTGTTCACGAGCGAGACCCTCGCACCAGCAGGGGAAATATAGGTTTTAATGGAACTTTAGGAATTCCAAAAATAGGATATGGTTTATCATATGACATGTACGATAATTTTGAAGGGAATACCGATGTATTCTCTGGAATGCGAGATTATTCAATGGGTTATACAGGCTCGTTGCTTTTTGGTGGAACATATACTAAATCCGCAGAAAGCGATTTTAAAGGTTTCTGATAAAGGTGTAGAAACAAAAAGTATAAATTTATTAGCTGGATTTAATGGAGGAGCTACAGGATCTAGAACAATAATTTTTTATAATTCTAAAAACAGGTAACAATGAAGTGCTATTGCTATTTTTTGAGTCTATCTTTTTTAATATTCAATTCTTGCTTAAAAGCTGATTGTGAGAGTTTATTTGAAAAAAGAAAAAACGATGACTTCTTAATTGTAGTTCAAGAGATTCCTAATACAGGGGGTTATAGATTCAACATTAAAGGAATTAATCCTACTACAGGTAAAAAAATTGAATATAAAAATGATGGTTGGAGTGAATATAATAATCTTTTTCAATAGGAGATACAATAATAAAAAGAAAAGGGGAAGTACTTTTTAGTATTCATAAAAAGGATACAATTCTATCATCATCATCTTGGCAATGCGAAGGAAAAACTTACAAATAAAAAATAGCATTGTCCTTCTAAAAATACGAAAAGCCACTTCATTACAAAAGTGGCTTTTTTTAATATATATAATTCTAATCCTGCTTTATAAAAACCAATTCCTCATCATAATTCGCAATACTTACCAAAGCATTATAAATATACTTACTCACCAAAGCACCACCTTCAAAATTAATTAAATCAATATCATCCTCGGGAGTGTGGTATTGCGGATGTCCGCCTGTGTGGAAACCTACTGCAGAAATCGAAGCTTTATAAAAAGAAACATGATCAGATCCGCCGACATCTCCTGCAAATACAACAGGATTTAGTCCGCTGTTTTGCCCTAGCTTTTTCATTAGGTTGACTCCATTTGGAAAAGTTCCCGCTCCTCCCATATAGATTTGTTTTTCGGCATTTAATCTTCCTACCATATCCATATTCAGCATTACTTTTACGGCTTCTTTTTTTATCGGTAAATGATTTATGAAATATTTCGAACCTAATAATCCTTCTTCTTCTCCGCTGAAAGAAATAAAAATAACACTTCTTTTCGGTTTGATTTTCAACTTCGAAACTTCTTCCAAAATACACAACAAAGCCGAAACTCCAGAAGCATTATCATCTGCTCCGTTATGAATCGCAACCGTATCTTTCTTTTTGCTTCCAGAACCACTTCCGCCCCAGCCCCAATGATCGTAATGCGCGCCAATAACGATAAATTCATTTTTGAGTTTTTCATCAGAACCTTCAATATATCCTAAAACATTTTGGGTCGAAACACTGTCGGATTTTGTTTTGTTGATTCCTTCTTTTACAAATACTTTAAAAGGCTGGTAATAATTACTATTAAGTTCCTTCAATCCATACTTTTTAAAATATTTTTTGATATAAGATGCTGCGTCGTTATTTCCTTTTGTTCCAACGAAACGACCTTCTAATTTATCTGAAGAAAGATATTTATCATGTTTATAAAATGTCTGCGCTAAGTTGCTTTTTTGAGCATTTGTTATAAAACTAAAAAGTAACAAACCGTAAACAAAGTTGATCTTTTGCAAAAATTTCATAATTAATTTAGTTGTCTAAAATTAGTACACGGATGAAACGGATTCACTTCGTGAAAACGCTGATTAAAACTGATTTTTATTTATAGAATTTTATAAAAAAATCTGTGCCCATCCGCGCCTTTGCGAAGCAAATCAGTGTCATCCGTGTGCCAACTTATTTAAGTTCAAAAATTTTATTCATTAAAATCCATTTTTCTCCTGATTTGGCTTGCGGTAATGCTTTTTGGAATTTCCACATTAGCGTTTCCCATTCCTGGACTTTGGGATTTTCGGCATCTTGTTTTGCTTTTTCTGTAAATGAGAAATCGTCATTGGCTTCGATAATCATAAACAAACGATCGCCAATATTGTAAATCTCTAAATTGATAATTCCAGAATCTTTGATACTTTTTTGAATTTCAGGCCAAACGTTTTTATGGTAATCAATATATTCTGCAATTAAATCCGGGTGGTTATTTAAGTCTAAGGCAAGACAGTGTTTTTGCATAATTCTGTTTTTAAAATTTATTTCAAATCAAATGTTGTATGCTTGATAAATTTTCGATTATAAGTATACAAAATATGAATCTTTTTATCTGAAGTCTGAATAATGGCCGGATAACTGAATTCTCCTTCTGGCTGGTTTTCTAAATCAAATAACTTGTTCCAATTTACACCATCTTTCGAATATTCTACATCTAAAACATTTCTTCCGTTAAACCAGTCTTTTCCCATCTTAAGCGGATTATTCACCAGTAAAAAAGATTTATTTGATAAAGTTACAGCATCAACTCC
Organism: Flavobacterium panici; assembly: GCF_903819335.1. Classification (GTDB taxonomy): domain Bacteria; phylum Bacteroidota; class Bacteroidia; order Flavobacteriales; family Flavobacteriaceae; genus Flavobacterium; species Flavobacterium panici. Next base: position 142,222 of record NZ_CAIJDE010000049.1, read on the forward strand.
AGAATTTGAATTTACAACATTAATACTGTCTGTTTTCTGCCATGTATTTCCGTTATCTTCAGACCAAGATGAAATCAATTTATTATGTCGGCTTCGGGATAAAATCTGGATTTCTTTATCAGAATGAACTAAAAATGTGGGCTGAATAATATCAAAATTCTTCTTGTCATTAATATCGGTAATTGTCCAGCTGTCTGTCGCTTCAGTATAAGTTTCTATAAAAACTCTCCATTTATTATCGTCAACACTTTCGGTACTGCTTCCGCATAAAATAATTCCGGGAGTTGTTTCGATGGGTTTGTTCCGAATTGGACCTAAAATTCCTTTTGGAAGATATTTTGGGTTACTCCAGCTCTTTCCATCATCTTTTGAAACAATCATAGCGCCAAACCATTCTCTCGGATTTTTCCCCACTTTATAAAATAAATATAAATTTTGGCTTTTACTTTTAAACAAAACCGGATTCCAGCAGGGGAGTGTATCACCATCTTTAACTAGAGGCTCAATCAGTTTTTTTGGTGCCGACCATTTTTGTTCTTTATAAGATGAAATATAAATACTGACATCTTTTGCGCCTTCATATTTTCCGCCAAACCAAGCTGCCAGAAGTGTATTATTTTCTAATTCGACCAATGTTGAAGCATGACTGGCCGCTGTAACCGGATTTGCTGCAATATAATTTTGGGTAATATTAAATGCTTTTGGTTCATTTTTAATTGATTTACAAGCAAGAAAAACAGAAACTAATAAAACAATTGAACCGTATTTTTTTAAATTCATAATCTGACTTTTATATAAAACAAAAGGAGAGTTTCCTCTCCTTTTGAATTTTTAAGTAAAGATTGTGTGGATCTTTACTCAACCAAATAATTATTTTGTATCCCACCAAAGTTTAGTTCCTCCAGAATCAGGACCTCCAAGTTTTGAGATTCCGTCTGTAACAGCGTCTTTGTTTGAAGAATATTCGTTTGTAACATAAATGATACGTTTCATTAAGCTTTTTCCAACTCCCGGATCATTATTGTCTGTATTCAACGGCGGATAAATAACTTTTGCATCACTTCTACGTAAATCTGCCCAAGCTTCCCAAGATTCTGGGAAAATTGCCAAATACTTTTGAACTGCAATTTGAGTTCTCTGATTTGCTTCTGTAGAAGACCATGCAACAGGTAATTTTACCGGAATATCTTGTAAATCTAAAGTTGGATAAACTGTAAGTACGTTTGGTAAAGTTGGTAAAGTTGAACCTGCAATATAGCTGTTGATATCAGCAGCGTTAGTGATTCCCCATTGTTGTAAAGACAATCTAATACCTGTTTCGTACAAACTTTGAGCTGTTCCGCCCATGTTCCATCCGTTTAAAGCACCTTCTGCTCTGCTTAAATAGTTTTCAGAAGCCATGAAGATTTCGATATTTTTAGATTCGCTTACGTTTCCTGCAGCTCCGTTACCCATAATATCATTGTTGAAAGCAGAGAATTTAGTTGTTCCAAACTGATCTTCTAAACCTCCTATTGGCTGTCCTCTATAAACAGGAGTCGGAGCTGAAGCGTCAAGCGGAGCAAACCATTTTGCTAAACGAGGGTCGTTGTATCCAACCAAAATACTTTCCATAGAAGCTGTCATAGTATAACCCCAGCTGTTTACAATCATATTTAAATTGTTTGGAGTAATATTGCTCGCTTTGAAAAAAGCACTTTGATCGTTTGTCTGCATTACACCTGCAGCTACAGCAGCTTCTGCTTCTGTTTTTGCTTTTGCAGGTTCTTTATCAGAAATTCTTAAAGCTAAACGAAGTCGTAAACTGTTTCCAAAAACTCTCCATTTTGCTACACTTCCTGCATACACTCTGTCGTTTGGCTGAAACGAAGCCACAGTTGTTACAGAAGTAGAACTTAATGTCGCATTTGCTTCATTCAATAATTTAAAAAAGTCTTCGTAGATAGACTCTACGCTGTCATAAGCTACTTTTTCTTTCCCGTTTCCTGCCTCAGTGTAAGGAATTGGTCCGTAAGCATCAACCATTTGATTGTACATGAAAACTTTCCAGATTTTAAGAACTGCCAAAGCTTCAGCGTTTCCTTCAGATGCTTTAATAGCATTATTTAAAGCCGGAACTGCAACAGTGTAAAATCTTGTCCATCCACGGCCTTCGTATCCGTTTACGAATGCATTTCTCTCAGTACCATATCCACAATTTAAATATTGAATAAAAGTAGAAGATAAAATACCCGTAGCAATACCCCAAGTTCCCTGATCATCAACACCTGGTGATGAGTAAGATCCGTTATGAATACCCGCATAAAGCGCAGATGCAAATGATGGCCCCGCTAACGTAGCATCTAACTGATCCTCAGTCAATGAATTAGGATCTTTGTTTATTTCGTCAAAGTCACCAGTGCAGCTTGACAAAATAGAAACTGCCATTAATGCAACTCCTAACGTTTTTATTTTAAAACTATATTTCATGATATCTCTCTTTATTTAATTAAAATCCAAATTTCACATTAACTCCATAATCTCTCGTTGAAGGAATGTTGAAAGATTCTATACCTTGCAGGTTTCCTGTTCCTGCTCCTGCCTCTGGATCAAAATATTTAGCTTTGTTCACGAAGAAGAATAAATTTCTTCCCACTAATGAAAAATCAATATTTGTAAATCCTGAATTACCTAATATACGTTTTGGTAATGAATAACCAAAAACAAGCTCTCTTAATCTGATGTTTGTTGCATCATAAATAAAAGGTTCTGCAATAGGAGTTCTTTGTCCAATAGCTGTCCAGTATTGCTCTGCCGTAATACTTGTAGTATTTGGAGAATAAGTACCATTTCCGTTAGAAACAACACCATCAACAACAATTCCGCCTTCTCTTCCTGCTAAAGTAACATCACTAACTCCTAAACCAGCTTGTCTAGCCTGAGTGTATGAAATAACTTCACCGCCAATTCTAAAATCAACTAAAAAGCTTAAAGAGAAATCTTTGTATTTAAAGTTATTTTTAAAACCTCCAGTCCAGTCCGGGTTAAAGTTTCCGGCACGTACATCAAAACCATTTGTTGCCAGCGGAATACCTGCACTATTTACAATAACGTTTCCGTTTGGATCTCTTTGGAAACCTTTAACATATAAATCTCCATATTCGCCGCCCTGAACAACTTTACTTCTTACTAAACGTCCTTCTCCAAGAACTAACTCATCTCTTCCATCATAAATCGATTTTACTTTTGATTTATAAGATGCGTAATTTGCTGTAATATCCCAGCTAAAGTTTTCTGTTTGAATAGGAGTTGCTGTAAGCGTAAGCTCGATACCTTTATTTTCAATATCACCACCATTTACAATCGCTCTTGAGAAAGAAGAAGATTCTGGAGTATTGATATAGAAAATTTGGTTATCAGTTAAAGTATTAAAGTAGGTAAAATCTAAACCTAAACGATTATTAAAGAATCTTACATCTGCACCAATCTCTGTAGAAGAAGAAATCTCCGGTTTTAAGTTTGGATTCGCTTTTGTGCTTTGTCCGTATAACATACCGCCGTTTCCACCAATGTATGAAAATCTTTGTTGTGTTTGATAAGGATCAGTATCGTTACCAACTTGTGCATAAGAAGCTCTTACTTTTGCAAAACTGATTACTTCCGGTAATTTAACCATGTCTGAAATCACAGCTGAAAGACCTACAGAAGGATAGAAATAATCTGTTGGTAAAGTTGAAGACCAGTCATTTCTTGCCGTTAAATCTAAGAACAAATAGTTTCTGAAACCAATTTGACCAAATCCATAAACAGAGTTAATTCTTTTTTCTGAAGCTGTAGAAGTTGATTGAATTGTTTGTACGTTAGACAATGCAAAATAGTTTCTTTTACTTAAAACTCCTCCTGAATTTAAAGCTGAATTACTTTGCTGTAGTGAACTCGCACCAGCATTAAGTCCAACAGAAAAATCTCCAAATTTTTCATTGTAAGAAAGTAAAGCATCAATATTCAATTCACTTACTGTTTCATAAGATTCGCTGTATGAACCTAAGTTATTATTGAATGCTACAGTTGCATATCTGTTTCTTACGTTTTTGTTTGTCATTTGGTCTAAACCAGCTCTACCTTGTAAACTTAACGTTTTTGTAAATTCATATTTAAGAGAAGCTAAACCAATAAATCTGTTTCTTTTATCTGAACGGGCATCGTCTCTTAAAGCAGACCAAAATGGGTTTCCTCCAGGTGATCCTGTTTCGTCGATAAAGTAATTCATTTGTCTTTGTCCTGCAGCATCAAAATATTCGAAGTTTTTATAATCGTTATATGCGATACTACGAGGCAATAAATAAGCTGATGTTCCAATAGATTCTTCACCGGTTCTTAATAAGTTATCAATGTCCTGAACGATGTAGTTTGTTTTTACATCTAATGATAATTTATCAGAGATTTTACTAGTCAATCTTAAGTTAAGATTGTGTCTGTCTAATTGGTTTCCGCCAACAATACCTTCAGCGCGCGTGTTAGTGTAAGAGAAATAACCCTGCGCTTTTTCGTTACCAGCTGTTACTGTTAAAGTATTAGCTAAATTGTAACCTGTTTTGTAAAAATCAATTACGTTGTTTGGCTGTGGAGAATAACTTTGTGTAGCCGGCCCAGCATAATTTGGGTTACGAACTAACTGCCAGTTTGAAACCTGACTTCCGTCTAATTTTCCTCCCCAGCTTGAACTTGAAGTTGGATTGTAAACTCCGTTTGATCCCTGTCCATATTCATTTTGTAAATTCATCAGGTTGTATGCAGATGAAGCCATGAAATTAGAGGATACCGAAACAGATGTTTTTCCTGATTTTCCTGATTTTGTTGTAATTACGATAACACCATTACTCGCTCTTGATCCGTAAAGAGCTGCTGCAGAAGGTCCTTTCAAAACAGTCATCGAAGCAATATCCTCCGGATTGATGTTTGAAATACCATCTGGCTGTGTAGTTCCTCCTGTGTCAATATCAGGATTTGTTGTTGTTGTACCGTTACTAATAGGCACACCATCTACTACATATAATGGCTGGTTGTTTCCGTTAAGAGATCTGTTACCTCTTAATGTAATTCTTGAAGAAGAACCAACACCATTTGAAGTTGTAGAATAGTTAAGACCAGCAACTTTACCAGATAGTGAGTTAGCAACGTTTAATGACCTTGCTTCTGATAATTCGTCTACTCCAATGTTTTGAGCTGAATAAGTAATTGCTTTTTTCTCTCTCTTGATACCAAGAGCAGTTACTACTACTTCTCCTAATTGTTGTGCCGAAGCTCCTAACGCAGCATTAATGGTAGTTTGAGTTCCTACAGTTACTTCTTTTGAAGAAGAACCAACATAAGAGAAAACCAAAACTGCTGATTGATTTGGAACTGTAATAGAGTACTTACCATCAAAATCTGATGATGTACTTGTTTTTGTTCCCTTAACAACAACATTTGCCCCAGGGATCGGAATTCCGCTTTGGGCATCTGTTATCGTTCCTTTTACTGTTGTTTGTGCTTCCAGATTTTGAAATCCAAATAAGCATATCACAAACAGTAATTTTAGTACGTTCTTGATCATATTTAGTTGTTTTTTGAGTTAATAACATGTTAAACTTAAGAATACATTTTGTTAACAGGATATAATTTCGACAAATGACAAGTTTGAAAAGGTGTTGGGAATACATTTATCATTTTAGGGTACGAAAACGTTTTAAATTGTAATCTTTATCCTCTTTATTTCCAACACCTTGTTCGCATTAATCGAAGTGTTTTACTCTTTTTTCAACTACATTCTTTCTTAATTCTCTTAAACGTTAAAAATATTATTAGTTTTCATCGAATTAGTTCAAAACTTTGAAATTTGTTTTGATCAAATCCGTAGAATTTCCTCCAACCATAACTTCAAAATCTCCCGGTTCTACAACACGTTTCATTTCTCTGTTCCAAATAGATAACTCATCTGGTGTAAGTATAAACTCAACCGTTTTGGTTTCACCTTTCTTAATATTTAATCTTTTGAATCCTTTTAAGTTTTTTTCAGGAGTTGTCGTGCTGCTGTAAACATCCTTAACATATAATTGTACAACCTCGTCTCCGTCTCTGCTTCCAGTGTTTTTAACATCAACCGAAACTTTTAGCTCTCCGTCAGCTTTAATTTCTTTTGAACTGATTTTCAAATTTGAATATTCAAACTTCGTATAACTCAATCCGTAACCGAATGTATATAAAGGATGTTCACTTTCTGCAACGTATCTATGAATCGCAGATCGTTTTTGGTTATAATATATAGGTAGCTGTCCAACTGATTTTGGAACTGTAATAGGCAATCTTCCACCCGGATTATAATCTCCAAATAAAACATCAGCTACTGCTCTTCCTCCTAATTCTCCCGGAAACCAGCCTTCAACAACTGCCGGAATATTTTCTGCAATCCAGTTTGTCGAAAGCGGACGTCCGTTTAACAATACACAAACTACGGGAGTTCCTGTTTTTTGAATTTCTTCGATCAATTCCTGCTGCATTCCGAATAAGTCTAAAGAAGCAACATCTCTGTTTTCTTCTACCAATTCGTTTGATTCTCCTAAAACTACAATCGCAACATCGGCTTTTTTAGCAGCATCGATTGCAGGTTGTAAGTTTACTTTTTCTAAGTTCCAGCGTAAGTGCGCTCTGGCTCCCCAGCCTCCTTCCCACATTTCAATGCGGACTTTGTATTTTTTTCCTGCTTCAATATTTTTTGGCGTTGTAACCATGCTTGTCGCACCTTTTGTCCAGTTGTCGATTACTAGTTGATCATCAATCCACATTCTGATTCCGTCATCAGAACTTAAACCAATCCAGCCGTCAAATGCTTTATCTGATTTTATGTAACCAGTCCATCTAATAGAGAAATCATCATCTGTAACGCCATCACCCGGAGACCAAGGCCAGTCAAACTCTAATTGGTTGTCAATACGAGTCAATGCAGGAGTTCCTTCTACATTTCTGTTATTGAAATATTCTCCTTTTAATCCGTTTTGAGCTTCATCTGGAGTAAATAAATATTTAGATGGAATAATTTGTCCTTTTACAATTAAAGGAACACCTTCTTCATAAACAACATTGGCCGTTTTTCCAACTAATTGCTGAATACCTTCGTAAACTGTTGTTCCAACGCTGTTTTTTGGAGCATATCCACCCAATCTTGAAGCATTTGCATTTGGTCCAATAACAGCAACATTTTTGATCTCCTTGCTTAAAGGCAAAATGTTGTTGTCATTTTTCAACAAAATCATAGATTTCTGAGCCGCTTCCAGAGCCACATTCTGATTTTCTTTAGTATGAAAACGTTCTTTGATGAGGTTTTTATCTGTGTATGGATTTTCGAATAACCCTAATAAGAATTTCAAACGTAAAACTCCTCCGGCAGCACGGTCAATCTGCGCCATTGTCAATTTCTTTTCGTTTACTAATTCTATAATACTCGTTTGCCAGAATTCATTTGTAAAATCATAAAACTGCATATCAACTCCCGCTGCAATCGCTTCTCTAATACTTTCTTTTGGAGAACTGGTAACAAAATGTGTTACCTGAAGATATTTTATAGCTCCTAAATCTGAAACTACAATTCCTTTAAAACCCCATTCGTTTCTCAAAACATCAGTCAATAACCAATGATTCGCTGCACAAGGAATTCCGTCTAATTCAGAATACGCACACATCGTTCCCAATGCACCGCCTTTTCTAAATGCTTTTTCAAATGAAGGCAAATGATCTTCTCTCGCCGAACGTTCTCCGACTAAAATTGGAGAAGAATTTCCTCCCGCCTGCGGAATACCGTGAACGGCAAAATGCTTAGGTTCTGCAATAATCGAACGATCTGATTTTAAATCATCGCCTTGCATTCCTTTAATCATCGCCAATCCAATTTCACTGTTTAAATAGGCATCTTCACCAAAAGTTTCGGCAACACGTCCCCAGCGAGGTTCACGGCCTAAATCTAAATTTGGACCTAAACCAAAATGAACTCCATGCGATCTTGCTTCCATCGCAATAACTTTTCCCACTTTGTCCATTACGTTTGTATCCCAGGTTGCTCCAAGACCAATATTCATTGGGAAAGCTGTACTTCCTTCATCTAAATATCCGTGAAGCATCTCGCACATAATCAATGCAGGAATTCCCCATTTATTTTTTTTAATTATCTCACTTTGAAGGTCATTAATCATTTTAGCCGAACGCGGATAAATATCATGAATCGCCCCAATTCCCAGATTTCCAATTTTAGCATCTGATTTTACTTTTGAGAAATCTTCTTTTTCCTTAAAAAATTCGCCTTTGTACATATCCATCTGGCGCACTTTTTCTTCAAGCGACATACGGCTTAACAAGTCTTTTACCCTATCTTCTGTCGGTAGTTTTGCATCTTGATACGGGTATTTTTTCTGCGCATAGGTTTGGTTAAAAAAACCTACAGCCATTACAAAAATAATGGCTGTTTTTTTGATTTTGAGTTGTAACATAGTTGTGAGAGTTTAATTTTGAATCACTTTGAGCGTTCCTCCATTCACAAAATCATCGTGTGAAATGAAATAACTGTTCAGTGGTTTTCCGTTTAATTCTATTGTTTTGATTTTTCCATCAGTATTGATTTCTTTTTCAATAACAATATTTTCTTTTTTATAATATCTTGAATCTAATTTGATTGTTACTTTATCAAACATTGGGGTTGTAATCGTATAAATTGCGTCGCCGGGAGATATTGGATAAAATCCCATCATGGAATATACTAACCAAGCCGACATTGTTCCGGTATCATCATTTCCGGGTAATCCTTTTGGTTTGTTTTGAAAATATTCCTGTACCAGTTTTTTAACCAGTTCCTGACTTCTCCATTCTTCGCCTTTTACATAATTGAATAAGTAGGGATAAGCAATATCCGGCTCGTTTGCCATATCAAATTTTTTGTCATCAAAAACTTTTTGCAATTGATCTGAGAAAGGTTTATCACCGCCCATTAATTTCATCAATCCTTTGATATCATGCGGAACCATAAAAGCATATTGCCACGCATTTCCTTCGATAAAGCCAACATTTGCTTCAAAATTAGATCCTGCTTCAGGGTCAAAAGGTTCGTACCAATTTCCGTTAGCAATTCTTGGACGGAGCAATTTTAAATTTTTGTCAAATAATTTTTGGTAGGATAATGAACGTTTAGCAAAACGTTTATAATCTTCTTTTTCACCCAATGCTTTTGCTAAAAGTGAAATCGCATAATCTGAAGTATTGTATTCCAGCGTTGTAGAAACAGGTCCGGGATAATTAGTCGATAAATATCCTTTTTCTATATATTCTTTAAGTCCCGGACGCAGCGGATTATTTTCTATTTGGTCTGCGCCTTTTAACATTGCATAGTAAGCTTTGTAAACATCAAAATCCTGAATTCCTTTTAAGCAGGCATCAACTATAACAATACTTGCCGGATCTCCTACCATTGTAAATGTTTCTGTAGAATTTAATTCCCATTTTGGCAGCCAGCCGTTTTCATCATACATTTTCAACATGCTTTTTATCATATCCGATTGCTGCTTAGGATAAACTAAAGACGTTAACGGATGCATGTTTCGATACGTGTCCCATAATGAAAATACGGTATAACGCGTGCCATCGGTTTTACCAATTTTGGTTCTTTTAATCTGCGGATATTCTCCGTTTACATCATTTAAAGTATTCGGATGAATTAATGTATGATATAAAGCGGTGTAAAAAATCGTTTTATCATCTTCGGAACCGCCTTCGACTAAAATTTTCGAAAGTTCGTCATTCCATTCTTTGTAAGTGTCTTTATAAACGGCATCAAACGATTTATCTCCGGTTTCTTTTTCTAAATTTTCTCTGGCATTTTCGATGCTTACATACGAAATTCCAATTTTAACTTCAACCGTTTCTTGTTTGTCAAATTTGTAGCTGAAATAACTTCCAATACTATCGCCAACTACTGTTTTGATGGTATTTTTCATTATTCTTGCCTTACCATTATATCCTGACATCCATTGTGCTTCGACACCGTTATATTTAGAAGGTTTTTTCCAAACACCGAATTTTTCAGCTGGTTTAGAAAACTTGGCTACAAAATAAACCGGATAAGCATCTTCCGGGCTGTTATAACAAAACGAACCAACAGAACGCATTCCTTCAATTTCTGTAGAAGAAACTACTTTGATCATCGAGCCTTCTTCATTCGTTAATCCTAAACCAAGATTTATTAAAATGTTCGACTGTCCTTTCGGGAAAGAGAATCTGCTTACACCAACTCGTTTTGAAGCTGTAAATTCTCCTTTAACCTTATATTTCTTAAGGTCAACGCTGTAATATCCGGCTTTTGCCACTTCATTAGAATACGTCGATCCGTATTTTAAATGATCGATTTCTAGATTTCCGGTTGTTGGCATCAATAAAATAACGCCCAGTTCCGGACAACCTACACCGCTCAAATTGACCTGACTAAATCCGGTTAAAAAAGTGTTTTCGTTTACATATGGATTCGACAGCCACTGACTGTCTTTTTCCATTGGAGTATTTTTTACCCCGGCAACATTAAACGGACTTATACTTGCCATTCCGCGTGGTGCAATCGGTCCCGGAAAAGCAGCTCCAAAGTTGGAAGTTCCAATAAACGGATTCACATAATCTGCAGGTTGTTGTGCAAAACTTGTGATGCTAAAAAACAGCATGCAAAAGCTGCATGCTGTTTTTAAAATTAATTTTTTTGATATTGAAAACATATTCTTATCTGTTAATAGCTTCTATTTTTAAAGTCCATGCTTCTTTTGCAGGTAAATTATTTCTAAGGCTTTCCGGAATTACAACTTTAAATCCATTTCCTTCTTTTGTCCATTTTAGAGAAGTTTTAGAACCTAACATGGTAATTTTTGTTCCTTTTTTAGGGCTGATAGATTTTACTGTAACGCTTGCAGGAATTTTATCTTCTCCGTCTTTTGCTAAATAAAAAGCAAATACATTTCCAGCTTTATTTTGTGTAAAGCAAATGTTGTCTTCTTTAAAAGGCTCAATTGGTTTCGTATCATAAATCGCAACACTGTTTACTTTCATCCAGTCTGCATAAGCCTGTAATAAATCATAAGCACCTTGCTGCCATTCTCCTTCCGGACTTGGTGCAACGTTTAATAATAAGTTTCCGCCTTTTGCAACAATGTCAACCAACATGTGAATTCCTTGTCTTCCCGTCATGTATTTTGCATCTGGAGTATACGACCATCCGCCGCCAGAAGTAATACAAGATTCCCAAGGATAAGGTAATGTTTTTGCCGGAACACGACCTTCTGGAGTTAAATAATTTTGGTTTTTTCCGTGAACCGCTCTGTCAACCACAATTAATCCTGGTTGTTTTTGGCGTGCTTTCACCACCAATTCGTCCATTTTTGGATCCTGATCTACAACTCTGTGTTTGATGAAACCGTTTTTAGATTCGTTTTCAGCAAATTTCTCGTCGTAGTTTTCTTTTAAATTTTGTTGATCTCTTTTTCTAACCCAGCCTCCGTCAAGCCATAAAATATCTACTTTACCGTAATTAGTAAGGATTTCTAAAATTTGGTTGTGAGTGAAGTCAACATATTTTTGCCATTTTTCAGGATATAATGACGGATCGTAATTTACGTTTCTGTCGAAAGGTGGAAAATACGGATCCCAGTAATTTTCGTTATGCCAGTCTGGTTTTGAGAAATAAGCTCCAGTTGAAATATTCTCAGCTCTAAAAGCATTGAAAACTTCTTTCAAAACATCGGCTTTTGGATTTGTGCTGAAAGGACAATCCTTGTCTGTCACTTTATAATCAGAATATTTAGTGTCGTACATATTAAATCCGTCATGGTGTTTGGTGGTAAAAACCATGTATTTCATTCCCGCAGCTTTTGCCGCTTTTGCCCATTTTGTTGGATCAAATTTGGTTGGATTAAAAGTCTTTTTCAAACCTTCATAATCTTTTACATATTGATTATAATTGGCAGGATTGCTTCCTTTTTTACGTTCGCACCATCCATAATCTTCCGGGCATATTGACCATGATTCTACAATTCCCCATTGGCTGTATGTTCCCCAGTGCATTAATAATCCAAACTTTTTGCCTTGCCATGCCTCTAAATTTTTCAACACCAACGGATCCGTTTCCGGTACATAACGCTCATCTTCATAAATGGCCTGCGAAAACATTTGAACGGAAAATAATAACGCGATTATGAATATTCCTCTTTTCATCTTTATTCTATTTATAGTTTTTTGTTTTTGTTCGTTGTTTAATTGTGAAAATCACATTTAAGATATTGAGACAAAGTGTCCTTTCTATCTAATTTTTTCAAAGTTTCTCCACCTTTTTTGTCATTTCGACGAAGGAGAAATCTTCGCAAGAAACTCCTCATAGTAATTCATCAATCTTTGTCGAGCTACTCGTGGAGATTTCTCCTTCGTCGAAATGACAAGATTGCGTGTAATACTATGAACATATGGCTTTGACAAAGCTTCTGCGCATTTTTGTCATTTCGACGAAGGAGAAATCTTCGCAAGAAACTCCTCATAGTAATTCATCAATCTTTGTCGAGCTACTTATGAAGATTTCTCCTCCGTCGAAATGACAAGATTGTGTGTAATACAGCTTAATTCACTAAAATCTCATCAACAAATAACCAAGAACTTTCCCCTTTCGGGCTTTTCTTAAGGTTATAAGCGATTACTTTTACAAATCGTGTATTAACTTTTCCAAAATTGATTTTGAAATCCTTCAATTCCGAAGACACATTTGGAGCATACGGACGTGAAACTTTCCCAACTTCCTGATATTTGATTCCATCATTTGAAACCAAAACTTTAATCTTTACAGGAAAATTAACTCCGGCTCCCTGACTTTCTAAAGCTCCTACAATTACCTGCTCAACGCTTTCCTGTTTTTCAAAATCGATTACCAATTCCATATCATTAACAAGCCATGCCTGCCATTGTCCGTCGTGGAAGTTTTTGCTCCCTCTAATTGTATTGACCATCGTATTAGCATCACCTTTATAATTATCATTATAAGGCGTTAAATATTTTACTTTTTGTGCAAAAGCTTTATGGAAAATAATGGTATCTGTAAATGTTTTTCCAACTGGTTTTTCATCCTGAAATAAAGAAGCTTTTAAAACAGTAGTTTCTTTAAATTCAATTGGGTTTATATATTTTACCGCATGATGATCGATCGCTTTATCTCCTAAAACATATCGAATATCCGGATTTGGGAATTCATTTTTCAGTGTCACATTAATTTGTTTTTTAGCCAAATCTGCTGTTGAAGAAGCGGTCACCAAATAAGCACTTTTAGCATAATTGATTCCTAAATAATCATAGCGATTTAATAATGGTTTCAGTCTCGTTGTAAAATCAATCCAGTTACGGCTTTCTTTCGAACTCCATAAAACCTCAGCCATAGCTGCCAGTCTTGGAAAAATCATATATTCTGAATCCTTTGGTCCCGAAAGATATTCTGCCCATAAATTAGCCTGACCGCCCAAAACATGATTTGCTTCTGCAGGTGACATCGTTGGTACAACCGGCTCAAATTCGTATACTTTATTTAAAGGATTATAAGCATCAAAAGCTAATGGTTCTTCGTTTTGAGGGCCTTGATAAAAATTAAAATAACAAGGAGACTCCGGCGTCATAATGACATCATGACCTTGATCTGCTGCTTCAATACCGCCTTTTGTTCCTCTCCAGCTCATTACAGTTGCTTCCGGAGCTAAACCGCCTTCTACAATTTCATCCCATCCAATAACTTTTTTACCTTTAGAATTGATGTATTTTTCAATACGTTTTACAAAATAACTTTGCAGTTCCGTTGAATTTTTCAAGCCTAAATCTTTCATTCTTTTTTGGCAGTTGGGACATTTATCCCAATTGGTTTTTGTCGCTTCGTCGCCTCCAATATGAATGTATTTTGATGGAAAAATATCCATTACTTCGTCTAATACATTTTGCAGAAACTCAAATGTAGATTCTTTTCCTGCGCAATAAATATCTGTAATAGGCCAAACCCCGCCTGACGGAACGCCAATACGCTGATCAAAACAAGCCAGTTCCGGATACGCTGCAATCGCAGAACTTACGTGCGCCGGCATTTCAATTTCAGGAATTACTTCGATATTTTTAGATGCTGCATATTTTACGATTTCTTTTAACTCTTCCTGCGTAAAAAATCCTCCGTAAGTTCCTTTTTCATCAGGATTTGTGGCTAATCTGGCATTCCATGCAACATTTTCCTGATTCACTCTCCATGCTCCAACTTCTGTAAGTTTAGGATATTTCTTAATTTCAATTCTCCAACCCTGATCGTCTACTAAATGCAAATGCAAAACGTTCATTTTGTGCATTGCTAAACGATCGATTGTTGCCAAAATATAATTTTTATCGAAAAAATGACGTGATAAATCCAGCATTAAACCTCTCCATTGAAAACGCGGTTCGTCTGTAATCACAACATTTGGAATCTGCCATTTTGCAGATGAAATTGCATAAGTGCTTTCAATAGCCGTTGGAAGTAATTGTCTGATGGTTTCTAATCCATAGATAAAACCGGCATTTCCTTTTGCTGTAATCGTGATTACATTATTATTTACCTCAACTTTATAGGCTTCTTTATGAAGGTTTGGATCTGTTTTAAACTGAACAAAATTGTTCTGCGGTGCTTTTACGCCCAAAACCGGACGCCATCCTGCAGCAACTTCAAATTTGTTGATTAAAGCGTTTGAAATATCTTTTTGAAAATCAGTATTGGCAACAAAAACGGTATTTTTAGAAAACTCAAAACTTCCAGATTGAATCAAAACTTGATTTGGTTTCGGAATAATTTGAATGTCTTTTGCAGTAAAAACTTTTTTCTGACTGTAACCCAAACTTAAAACAGTTAAGAAGATTAAGACGAATAAGGGTTTTAATGATCTCATAATTATTATTTTAAAGATGGTGTTATTTTAAATTGATACTGATAATTTTTTCCTCTTAAAAGATATTTTTCCATAGGCCAGGCCTGCCAGCTGTCGATTCCGCCAACTCCCATTTGTTTTGAATCGATTTTTAAACTCGTTAAATCTCTTTCTTTCAATTCGGCAGCGTGTCTTTGGTCTTTTTGCAATCCGTCGTCTAAATCTTCATTTAAAAAATGTAAAGCGGTTACGGCCAATAATTCATCAGATGTTACGGTTAATTTTAGTTTATCTCCCGATAATTCTAAGAAACGAACATCGGTTTTATTTCCTGTTTCCTGCGGACGGATGTATGGATAATATTGCTCTGAAACGGTTTGTGTATACAATCCCACTTTTGAACTGTAATTTCTGTCGATGTAATTTTCGTGCGGGCCTCTTCCGTAATAGGTCATATTGCTAAAATTTCTCGGAACAATTACTTCCATTCCAAATCTTGGTAAAATTGGCTGTTCTTTGTTTTTATCAATATTTAAAACTTCTTTTACGACTAATTCCCCGTTTCCGTTTAATTCATAATTCAATTCTAAAGTCGAAGAAACCTGTGGTAAACTATACGTTGCTTTCACCAGAATTTTATTGTCTTTAGTTGGAGTAAATGTCCAGTTTACCAAAGTCGGATTTTCTGTTGCATCTTTCCACGCTTTTAAGTTTACTTGAAAATTAGCTCCAAAATCATTATCGTTTGGTGCTCTCCAAAGATTGGGACGCAATTGATATCCGTCTTTTATAATAGGCTGATTATTGAAGGAATAGCCATTGATAAATCCTGTTTTTTTGTCGAAAGTAATCTCTGCTTTATCACTTTTGAAAACCGTAGCATTTGCTTTTTTCTCCACCGTAATTTTTGAAGCGCTTTCGATTTTAATATCATTTTTCCAGGTTCCTTTATATGCCAGTTGTTCTGTCGCAATTTCGAAACCTTTTGGTAAAAATGGTTCTTCTTGTTTTAACTGATAGCTTATGTTTATAAAAGCTTCCTGAAATTTTTTATCACCTAATTTAATAGGCAATGTATACGTTTTTGATTGTGTTGGATCGATTGCTAAATAATCGATAACGCCTGTCGTTTCTTTCACTCCGTCTAAAATTAAGGTCCAATGCAAAGTTACGTTGCTTAAATCTTTAAACGTAAATTCATTGTAAACTTTTATTATAGCCGTTTCCTGATTTTCCCAGGAAGTCAGGATATTTTGATATACATTTCGAACTTCAAGCGCATGCGGATTTGGTTTTCTGTCTACCGTAAATACGCCATTGTTCACAAAATTGTTATCACTTTTTACATCTTTTGGACCAAAATCTCCTCCGTAAGCTAAAATCGTAGTTCCGTTATCCAGTTTTTTATAAACCGATTGATCGATCATATCCCAAATGAAACCGCCCTGAAAGTTTGGATATTTACGAATGACATCCCAATAATCTTTAAAATTCCCCATCGAATTCCCCATTGCGTGCGCGTATTCACACTGAATATAAGGTCTTGACGGATTTGGGTTTGCCAAAATATATTCTTCCATTTTGTTTGGAGAACTGTACATTGGATCAATAATATCTGAATCCCATTCGAATTTTAAATCTTTTCCGTCCCAAGCTCCCGCAGTTGCTCTTTCGTATTGAATTGGTCTTGATTTATCACGGTTTTTAATCCACAAATAACCTCTGTAAAAGTTGTAACCGTTTCCGGCTTCGTTCCCCATACTCCAGATAATGATTGAAGTATGATTTTTATCTCTTTCAATCATTCGCTGCATACGCTGAATGTGCGCTAATTCCCAGTCTGGTTTATTCCCAAGTGTTTTGGTAATATCGTACCCCATTCCGTGTGATTCTATGTTAGCTTCATCGACCACATAAATTCCGTATTTATCGCATAATTCGTAGAAATATTCATCGTTTGGATAATGCGACATTCTCACCGCATTGATATTAAATTCTTTCATCAATTTAATATCTTGTTCCATTCTTTCTCTTGAAATAGTTTGTCCCGTAATTGGATCAACTTCATGACGGTTTACACCTTTTATGTAAATCGCTTTTCCGTTTACCAAAAGCTGTCCACCTTTAATTTCTACTTTTCTAAATCCAACATTTTGATTGATAACTTCAATTACAGCTCCTTTTTTATCTTTTAAAATAAAACGTACCTGATATAAATTCGGAATTTCTGCACTCCATTTCTTCGGACTTTCTACGGTGAAATCAAATGTTTGTTTTTCGCTTAAAGCGGAAATAACTTTTGAGGTTATAATCTTGTCACCATCTTTTAACTGAACGTCTAAAGTATAGGTGTCTTTTTTATCTAAATCAGAGAATTGAGTTGTGATTTTTAAACTTCCGTTTACGTAATTGGCATCTAAATCCGGAATAATTTCGAAGTCATTTAAATGGGCTTTATTTCTCGCAACCAAATAAGAATCTCTGGTAATTCCGCTCATTCTCCACATGTCCTGACATTCTAAATACGAACCGTCATTCCATTTCATTACCTGAAGCACAATCGTATTTTTTCCGGTTTTTACATATTTATTTAATTTGAATTCAGAAGGTAATTTTCCGTCTTCACCATAACCTACATACACACCATTTACCCAAACGGTCAAGTTTGATTTTGCTGTTCCGATATGAAGAAAAATATCTTTTCCTTCCCAAGATTTATCGATTGTAATTTCTCTTCTGTAAACTCCTGTCGGATTGTATTTTGTTGGAACAAACGGCGGATTTGGTGCCATTAAATAATCAAAATCGTAAGTTGTATTTACATAAACCGGATATCCATAACCGTTTACATCCCAGCTTGCGGGAATTTTAAAATTATCCCAGCTTTTATCATTAAAATCAGTTTTCTCAAAATCTTTTGGAAGTGCAGCCGGATTATCCACATATTTGAATTTCCAGGCTCCGTTAATGTCTAAGTAATTTTTAGATTGCCTCCATTCGTTTTTAGCAGCTAATGTTTCGTTTTCAAAAACATAATAGGCGGCGTGCATGGGCTCTCTATTATCTTCATTGATTTTTTCATTTTGCCAAAACGGAACTTTTTTTTGTGCATTAACAGATAAAACTGAAAGTAATAAGGTTAATATGGATATTGTTGTTTTCATTCTTTGTTTTTGTTTGAACACATAGCCCCGATTGTTATCGGGATAGATTGTGAGAGAAGAATCTATGTATCTATGTGTTTAAAATTTTTATTCTCATTTGTCATTTCGAGGAACGAGAAATCGCACTAGAAACTCCGTAATCTAAATCCTCAATCTTTGTCGAGTTACGTGTGCGATTTCTCCTTCGTCGAAATGACAAACTGGTCTATTTATCCCAAGACATTTTAAATTTAGCGTCTTCCATTCTATGCCCTTTTTCATCATCAGAAACGGCATAATTAAAACCTGATCTCAAACTGTAACCTGCATGTTCTCCGTTTTTATTTAAAGCAATAAAACCAACTTGCAGATATTCCATGTCTTTGTGGTTTTTGTGTTTGTTGTAAATACGTTCTGTAATTTCTTTACAGGCATCATACGGCGATTTTCCCTGACGCATTAATTCAACAACCATGGCACTTCCTGCGGTTCTAATTACAGCTTCGCCTAAACCGGTTGCCGCTGCTGCGCCTACTTCGTTATCCAGAAAAAGACCCGCGCCGATTATTGGGGAGTCACCGACGCGTCCGTGCATTTTCCAGGCTGCACCACTTGTAGTACAGCCACCAGAAAGGTTTCCATCCTGGTCTAACATTAGCATGCTTATGGTATCGTGATTTTCTATATTAATAACTGGTTTGTATTTTGAATCTTCCAGCCATTTTTTCCAGTCTTTTTCAGATTCCGGAGTTAGTAAATTTTCTTCTTTAAATCCTTCTGATAATGCAAACTGCAATGCACCTTGTCCGGCAAGCATTACGTGCGGTGTATTTTGCAATACTCTTTTTGCTACAGAAATAGGATGCATAATTCCCTGTAAAAAACAAACCGAACCGCAATTGCTATTATGGTCCATAATACAGGCATCCAGCGTTACTTTTCCTTCGCGATCCGGATATCCTCCATAACCTACGCTACGTACATTTGGATCTGCTTCTGGAATTTTCATTCCGGCTTCAATGGCGTCTAATGCTGGTTTTCCGGCTTTTAATTGTTCCCAGGTTTCTTTATTAGCAGGTAAACCGTGATTCCAAGTTGAAATAATAACCGGCTTTTTTACTTTTTTTGAAGGAAATCCTAATGCGCCTTCTTTTTCATTTTCTTTCACTTTTGCAAATCCGCTAAAGCCTACAGAACTTACGGCTGCTGCGCCTAAAGCTGCTTTCTTGATAAAGTCTCTTCTATTTGACATGCTTTTTTACTTTTAGTTTTATTTAAACACATAGGAACATAGCTTTTAGAACCGAATAAAAGGCGTTTCACTTGCATTAACAAACATAGTTTTATCGCTTGAACTTTGTCAAAGTTTAAAATTTTGACAAAGTTGAATTATCTACATTATGTTTCTATGTGTTAAAAAAAATATTACTTTAAACTTGCTTTTGTTTCTTTGATTGTCTTTAAATTGCTTTCAGACAATGCATTTCCGTCGAAAAATGAAACTCCTACTGCTCCATTTTCTTTTGCTTCTAAAATAGCTTGTTTTAGCTCTTTATCATTTTTCAATCCCGGAATATAAATTCCTGTATTGATTTTCGTTTTCTTATCTTCTAAATCAGCAACACCTTGTTTTGTTGCGTAACCAACCCAGTCAATTTCTTCATTGTAAAAACTGTGGTAAATCATTGGATATACTTCGTCGATATTCCATTTGTCCCAACGCTGAAGTACCATGTGGTCTGCCATTTCAGGATAAGGAAATACGGCTGCAGTTAATTGTTTGTTGTGCTTGTGTGCAATTTTACAGGCATCATCAACAACCGCTTTTATCGCATTTAAACGGAAGTTTTTCCACTCCATATCGATAGAAGTATTGTGGCTTTCTTTTGGATTTTTATGGTGAATTTTTTCGAATGCTTTTACACATTCGTCACAATAACAAAAATCAAATTGAGGTAATTCTACATCCTGAACCAAGTTGTATTTTGGCAGTAAACTAATTGGTAAAAAGATGTCCGGGAAACGAATATAATCTAAGTGAACACTTTCGATTCCTTCAACTTTTGCTAATTCTTCAACTAAATGTAAAACGTGTTCTCTTGATTCTTTTCTGGTTGGGCATAACCATTGGTAATAATCCACATACGGGCGATTGTCGAAACAAGATTTTCCTTCTTTGCTTACCTGATACCAATCTGGATGCTGTAACGCAACTGAATCATTTGGACGGTTCATTGCCATAATCCAGGCGTGAACTTTTAGGCCTTCTTTTGTTGCAAGCGGCACTAATCTTTTTAAAAGTTTTGGATCTGTTGTCGTATTGATTAATACTTCGTCGATTCCGCCGTCTTTGTATTTTTTGAATTCTTTGGTATAATCTGCGTCTGATTTTTTGGCATCTGCGGTTGTCCAGACAGCAAATTTAAATGAGGTGGTTTCTTCTTTTTTGGCACACGAAAAAATGCTGAATGCCAGGAAAAAAAGTAATAGTTTTGGTAGTTTCATAGTGGTTTTGTGGTTTATTTTGCTATTATTTTCCCGTCCTCTTTTATCACAAATGTTTGATTCGAAAAAGGGCTTTTTACAGAAATATTATATCCGCTGGAATGATTTTCTAAGATAGGTTTTAAAATTTTATTATCAACACTGATGTTTTCTTTTGTTAGATTCGCCAGCGATTTTGCCCAAATTTTATTCTTTTGAAAATATTCTTTTTGGGCTCTGTATAAATTGTAAAGTTCCCATTTTACTTTTTCGTCCTGCGGAATTGTAAAGGTATCTTTTCCTTCTTTTGAAGAAAAATAAACATAGCCCCATTTTTCAGGTTCGTGCATATTGATGACTCCCATTGGCGACCAAACCCAATTGTATTCCGGAAGAAATTTTCCGTCGGCGTCTTTTTTGCGTTCGTATTTTCCGTCAACAAGGGAATGCTGCCAGTTTACTCTTGAAAAATTAACTCTCCAGAATTTATCGACTGGTAAATTTTGATCGAAATAAGAGGTTTTGTAAGATGCCCACGGAATTGCCATTTCTAAAGTCCAGCCTTGATCAGTATCTGTTGGATTATTAAGCGTTCCCTGAACTTTAACTGCCGATTTTAAACCCGGAATATTCCAGTCGTTTAAAACTACGAGATCATTTTCTCTATAAGGTTTTGATAAAAATAGATCCCAAGCAGTGTTCAAGGCGTTTATTTCTAATTCGTAATAGTTAAAAGTGTCGCTGTCGGGATCTATAAAAACTTCGAAATCATTGTTGTAAAAAATAATAGTGTCACGCTGTTTTAAATTGGCCCAAACGTGCGGCTCCTCCATCTTTGCTAAAATATAAAAATTGGTTTCGTCCCACAGCATTTTTACTTTTGTTGCATACTTGGGTTTAATGCCGTTTTCTATATCTTCAAAAAGATCAGTCCAGTCTGCTTTACTCCATGAAGCATCAGATTCATCTCCGTCAATTGTAATTGGACTTGCCGTTTTTGCCGCGACGTATGTTTTAGGAATAATGGTATTTTTCTTCGATTGAGAAAATCCCGCAACCGAAAAAGAAACTAAAACAACTGTTAACCATTGAATTTTTAAACGCATGCTTTTTCTATAAACTGTTATCTTTTGTAAACTGAATTACTTCACTTAATTTACCAAATGCTATGGCTACGGCGGTATCGGCAGCACCATAATAAACGGCTAATTTATCTTCCTCTGTATCGTGTAAAGCGGCACATGGGAAAACAACATTTGGCACATCTCCAACCATTTCATAAATCTCTGCCGGACCTAATAAATAAGGCTGTGTTCTGTATTTTACTTTGTCTGGTGAATCAACATCTAAAAGTGCTGAACCCATTGCATAACGGAAACCGTTGCAGGTATTGATAACGCCGTGATAGATCATCAGCCAGCCTTCGTTTGTTAAAATAGGAATTGGCCCTGCTCCTACTTTTGTACATTGCCATGCGCTGTCTTCAAACGGAGTTGGTTTCATTACTAATCTATGTTCTCCCCAATATTTCATATCCGGGCTGTAGCTGATCCAGATATCTCCAAATGGCGTATGTCCGTTATCACTTGGACGGCTTAACATGGCGTATTTTCCGTTTATTTTTTGAGGGAATAAAACACCATTTCTGTTGAATGGTAAAAAGGCATTTTCGCATTGAAAAAACTCTTTAAAGTCAAAAGTATATCCAATTCCAATAGTTGGTCCGTTGTAACCATTACACCATGTAATCCAATAACGATCTTCAATGAAAACCACACGCGGATCATATTTATAAGCAGATTCGATCATATCTGTATTACCAGACTGCATTACAATTGGTTCGTGGTTAATGTCCCAATCGATTCCGTTTTTACTAAAGCCGGCAAAAATATTCATTTGAACCGCTTTGTTATCACATCTGAAAACTCCCGCATAACCATCTCCAAAAGGAACTACAGCACTATTAAAAATACTGTTTGATGATGGTATTGCATATCTGTCGATAATTGGATTTTCAGAATATCTCCACATTACATCGTTACTGTTTTCGGGTCTGTCTTGCCAAGGAATACTGCTCATTTTTTTTGTTTTTTTATTGTTTTGTTTTTTTATTCTCTCACTTTTGTCATTTGTTTAAACACATAGAAACATAGTTTTTGAAAACCGCTTAAAGGCGTTTCACTTGCATCAACAAACATAGCTATGTGTTAGAAACTAGTTTCTTTTGTATTCTTTTTTATACACACTTAAAACTATGTTTCTATGTGTTTAATTTTTTTTCAGTTTTGTCATTTCGAGGAACGAGAAATCGCACTAGAAATTCCGCAATCTAAATCGTCAATCTTTGTCGAGTTTCGTGTGCGATTTCTCGTTCCTCGAAATGACAAACTGTATGTCTTATCTAATCTTCAATTTTTCTAACCTTATCCAACCACGTAAACTTCAATATCGTCGTCGTTACTAAAAACACAATCAAAGCCGTAATTGCTTTTGGATAATCTCTGATGATAAAAAATATCGGAAGCAAAATCATACTTGACTGCCAAATAATTCCAATCGCGCAATTCATCATATCTCTCCAGAAATCATTGTTTTTTTCGAAAGTAAAATCTTCTGACTTTAATACTTTATAAACCGGACCCCAGAATCCCCAAGGTCTTACGTTTGCGTAGAACGATTTTAAAACTTCCATGTCTGTTGGTTTACTTAAGAACGTTCCTAAAACACATCCTAAAATAGAGAAACCAAATATTATTGGAAATAAATAAATCGCTTGTACTTGTGCTAAATCGTATAAAAATGATCCTTCGGTTAAACTTCCTTTGGCCTGACCTAAAGCAAATTGTAAAGAAGCTACAATTAATCCGGCGAACATTCCCCAGAAATAACCCCATCCATTAAAACGCCACCAAATCCATTTTAGGAAATTTGCGGCAACATAACCTCCGTATAAAGCACTTGTAATCCAAAGCGTTAAGGAATTGATCGAATCTGCAAAGAATCCCATGAAAACTCCTAAACCAACTACAAGAAAAGAAGAAATCTGGCTTACTTTAATATAATGTGCATTTGTCGCAACTGGCTTAAAGTATTTTTTATAAATATCATTTACAATATATGCCGGCCCCGCATTTACGAAAGCTGAGAATCCCGACATAAAAGCGGCTAATAAACCTGCTAAAAGAATTCCTTTTATTCCAACCGGAATATATAAATTGACCACTTTTGGCATTAATAATTCTAAATCGGCTCCGGTTAAACCTGTGTTGGCATTTAATTCAGGAGCTAAGTTTACCAACGCAATTACCACGATTCCGGTAATTAATAAGTATCTCGGAATGAATAAAATTAAGTTCGTGAAACCACTCATATAAGCTGCTTCTTTTACAGATTTTGTAGAAAGAACACGTTGTAAATCGTAACTCGGCGTTGGCCCTGCGACACTTGCAAAGAAACCTTTGAACAACGTCATTCCGATGAAAGCACCAAACATTTTGTAACCTTCAGAATCAATTAAATTATTGAAGGTTTGGAATTTATCACTCCACTGGGTTTCAAACTGCCATCCGAAGAAAACATTTTTCCATTCCTCGGTAATAACCGAATTTATCTGAATATCAGTATAATTGACAAATGCATATCCGGCAATTAAAACTCCGGCTACAATCATGATTAAATATTGTACAACTTCTGTCGCAACTACAGAAAACATTCCGCCTTTAACGGTATAAATCGTAGTTAAAAAGATGATGATTAACGCGTAAGAACGCTCTGAAGTCAACAAAATTAAATCACCATAATGAAGCGTTAAATCCCACGGAAGAATAATGGTTACAAATTTTCCGATTCCTTCGAAGAAATAAGCGATAAAACCAATTGTAGAAATAATAGCAAAAATTGCCACAATAATATGCGATGCTTTTCCGGCTCTGTCACTTCCAAAACGGGTTAAAATCCACTCAGAACCTGTCATTACTTTTGATCTTCTAATCCAGACTGCAAGGAACATCATTACGAAAATCTGGTTCCATATTGGCCAAAGCCACATGAACATGAAACTTTTTACTCCGTATAGAAAAAGTACCCCAATCATCCAGGAAGTTCCGGAAACATCAAACATTCCAGATCCGTTACTTAGACCTAAAAAATACCATTTGATTGTTTTTCCGCCAAGAAAATAATCATCCAATCCCTGTTTTGCTTTTCTTGAAATCCAAATTCCGATACTCACTGAGAGCAGAATGTAAGCTACGATTATCGATACGTCAATAATATCCATTAAATATATTTGTTAGTAGGTTAGTTACGTTTTTTGTTTTATTTTTTTGTTCCCCAGTTTTTATTTGGCTGAGGTCCCATTACAAAATGTAAAACCCCGCCTTTTAAAATCTGTTGATGTGTGATTGCTGTTTGATTGAATTCGACTCCGTTTAAAGTTGCCGACTGGATATAAAAGTTTTTGTTTGAAACATTTTGTGCTTCAATTACAAAAGTTTTTCCGCCTTCAAGATTGATGGTTGCTTTCTCGAAAATAGGACTTCCAATTTCGTATTCTCCCGATGCCGGATTCATTGGGTATAATCCCATTGAACTGAAAACATACCAAGCCGACATTTGTCCGCAGTCTTCGTTACCGCTTAATCCGTTTGGTGTTGTATTGTATTGTGTATCTAAAATATGACGAACCCAATATTGCGTTCTCCAAGGCTGTCCTGCATGATTGAACATATACGCAATGTGGTGACTTGGTTCGTTTCCGTGTGCGTATTGTCCAATTAATCCTGAAATATCCGCCGAAACATTGTTTCCTGTAATTTCAGAACTTTCGGTAAATAATTGTTCTAAACGTTTAGTAAAGGTTTCATTTCCACCGTGTATTGAAATTAAATTATCAACATTTTGCGGTACAAACCAACTGTGCTGCCAGGCATTTCCTTCTGTATAATCCGTATGTTCTCTGTGGTTCGAATGTTTTGGATCGAAAGGTTCATTCCATGATTTTCCATCATCTGATTTTCCTCTCATGAATCCTGTTTTCGGATCAAATAAATATTGGTATGCCTGAGAACGTTTTAAGAAAAATTCGTAATCAGCATTTTTTCCTAATGCTTTTGCCATTTTCGCCACACACCAATCGTCGTAAGCATATTCTAAAGTAATTGTAACCGATTCGTCTAATAAGTTATAAGGTATATATCCGTATTTTTTGTAGAAGTTTAAACCTCGCTCGTCCTGCATCATGGTGGCTTTCATGGCTTCGAAAGCTTTTTCGGCATCAAAACCTTTTATACCTTTTAAGTACGCATCGACAATAACAGGAATTGAATGATAACCAGTCATTGTATTGGTTTCATTCGCATATAAAGTCCAAACCGGTAATATTTTTTTGGTATCGTAATACGCTAACATTGAGTTTACAATGTCTGAAGTTTTGTCTGGAGCCAATAAAGTCAATAAAGGATTTTCGGCTCTAAAAGTATCCCATAGTGATAAGGTCGAATAAGCGGTATAATCTTTTGCTGTAACAATTTGATCGTCCTCTTTTCTAAATTGACCGTTTTTATCACTATAGGTTACAGGGGCAACTTGTGCGTGATACATCGCAGTATAAAAAATCGTTTTTAACGAATCTACTGGTGTTTCAACTTTAATTTTACTTAATGCGTTATTCCAAATCGAAGCGGCTTCTGATTTTGTATTGTCGAAATTGGCTTTTTCTCCGTCCAGATTATCTTTGGCATTAGCCACACTTACAGATGATAAAGCGATTTTTATAAATAATTCATCTGAATTTTTAGAATCAAAAAATAATTGTGCCGATGTATTTTCTGCATCTGCTTTTTTACCGGTAACAATTTGTTTATCAGCAGATAAAATTGATTCTGCAATAGGTTTTGAAAACTTGGCTACAAAAAATACTTTCTGATTTGCTGCCCAGCCTTTGCTATATCTGTAACCACTTATAGTATATTGGTCTTCAATTGTAATTCCGGTTTTTAAGGCTTTGTCCCAATTTATGGCAAATCCTAAATCGACAATTACAGATTGTTTGTCGTTTTTTGTAAA
This sequence comes from Flavobacterium panici, assembly GCF_903819335.1. GTDB lineage: Bacteria > Bacteroidota > Bacteroidia > Flavobacteriales > Flavobacteriaceae > Flavobacterium > Flavobacterium panici. The sequence goes on from NZ_CAIJDE010000049.1 coordinate 168,860, forward strand.
TGTATATTTATGATACGCTGTTCTTTGCGAAGAAGTTAATTCTACATTGATTTTAGGATCTTTAAGAAAAACTTGGTAAGAGCCCGGTGTTGCTTTTTCGTTAACATGACTGTAAAATGATTTATAAGGTAATTGATCGCGTGAAGTTGTTTTTAATGTCAAATCGACTTTTTTGTTGGTCGGCATAAATAAAATGTCCGCCAAATCGCCAATTCCTGTTCCGCTTAAGTGTAAATGACTGAAACCGGAAACGATAGAATCTGAATAATGATAGCCTGAACACCAGTCCCAGCTTGAGATTCCGTTATCTGGACTTACTTGCAACATCCCAAAAGGAACCGTAGCTCCAGGGTACGTATGGCCGTGTCCACCTGTTCCAATAAAAGGATCAACATGGTCAACAAAAATATTTTCCTGTTTATTATTTTTGTTTACATTTATTTTACAACTTGTAGCCAAAATTGCAAATAAAGCCGGCACGAGAATTTTCTTCATATAAAACAACCTTAATTTAACTTTAAATTTAAACAAACCGACTTTTTATTAAAACTTATTTAGACGGACAACACATAAACTTAGATAAACATCAAAAAAAGTCACAAAACATACTCATATTATGAATTTCAATTCTAACAAATTATACCGCGTACCTTTGTATTATCATGTGGTTTTTTGGCTGACTTATTTCTTATTTAATACTTTTCGATGGGGAAGTTATTTTAATGACTATTTGTATTCGCTAAAAACCAATTTGCTGGGTTTCCCTATTCACATGACGCTGTGTTATTTGAATATTCTGATTTTTATGCCGTATCTGGTTTACAGAAAAAAGTATGTGCTTTATGTTCTTGCGGTTTTGTCTGCCATCTTCCTTATGGTATTGGTAAAATTTAATCTTACCTATTTGTTAATCACACACAATGTATGGCCGGAAGGTCCGCAGACAATTGATAAACTGACACTTAATTATACCATTGATATGATGATGGGAGAATTGTACGTAATCACTTTTGTTACGGCAATTAAAATCACTTTGGACTTTTTAAAAGAGCAAAAAAGAGTAACCGATTTAGAGAAATCACAATTAGAAACCGAATTGCTTTTTCTGAAATCTCAAATCTCTCCGCATTTCTTCTTCAATACTTTAAATAACATCTATTCTTTATCTGTAGAAAAATCGAATAAAACGCCAAAGATTGTTTTAAAACTTTCAGAATTAATGCGTTATATGCTTTATGATACAAGTGGTAAAAAGCAAAGTTTAGAAAACGAAATTTTATGTATTCAGAATTATCTGGATTTAGAAAGAATCAGAAACGACGAACGTCTTGAAGTTAACATGGAAGTTTCGGGAGATATTCACGATAAGGAGATTTCTCCGGTGATTTTACTGACTTTTGTTGAAAATGCCTTTAAACACGGTGTAAACAAAAACACAGGAAAAGTCAGGATTAACATTGATTTTAAAGTAAAAGGGGATTTCCTGCATTTTACGATTTCAAATCCAACGCCAGAAATTACGCAGCATCAGGATAATTTTAACAAGTCAAGTGGTATAGGTATCGAAAATGTCAAAAAAAGACTGGAATTAGGATATAATAAAAATGACTATAAGCTTTCATTTAAAAATAAAAAGAATATTTTTGTCGTGAAGCTTGTGATTAAAGTAACCTAAATGCAGCTTTTTCTCGTATATAAGATTACCTGCTAAATTATTTCGCTCAAAAACATAAGATTATAGAAATGAAAATAAAATGTTTGATTATTGACGATGAGCCATTGGCAATCAATGTTATAAAAAACTATTTAGAGCCGATTGAGAATTTTGAGGTAATAGATACTTTTAGCAATCCAATTGAAGGCTTAAATTTTCTGAAAAATAATAGAGTTGATGTTATTTTTCTTGACATTAATATGCCTGTTCTTGACGGAATTAATTTTATAAAAAGTCTTGAAAACCCACCATTATTAGTTATTACAAGTGCTTACAGTCAGTTTGCAATTGAAACTTACGAACTCGACGTTTTAGATTATCTGGTAAAACCAATCGAGTTTCCAAGATTAATGAAAACGCTGAACAAAATCAGCAAAAGGCTTGAAAATAAAACCAATTCTCCGCAAGAAAATACCACAGACAGCCCTTTTATTTTCGTGAAAATCGACAAAAAAAGAATGAAGAAGATTTTCTTCAATGAGATTCTGGTTATCGAAAGCTTAAAAGATTACTTAAAAATAAACACCTTAACGGGAAAATATATCATTCACAGCACTTTATCTGACTTTACAGATTTACTGCCAGAAAAAAACTTCCTGAGAATTCACCGTTCGTACACGATTGCAATTGACAAAATCGACGCCGTTGAAGGAAACAGCATTGAAATTGAAGGACTTAGATACGTTATTGGAAGATCGTATATTGATCATGTTAAGCAGAGAATTTTGAATTCTTCTATATAGTATTTAACCGCAAAGAGCGCAAAGTTTTTTCTCTCATTTTTTGTCACCCTGAGCGAAGTCGAAGGGCACAAAGCTTTGCGAACTTTTTATATAAAAAAACCTTTGTCAAAGTTTAAAACTTTGACAAAGGTTTTTTGCTTTAGTTGAGGTTTGTCTTTTCTAGGAACGAGAAATCTCCGCAAGTAGCTCGATAACGATAATCGACAATCTTTGTCGAGCTACTTGCGGAGATTTCTCGTTCCTCGAAATGACAACATTGTGTTGAATATTTATTGAGGAAAAACTTTGCGGAGCTTCTTTGTGCCCTTCGACTTCGCTCAGGGTGACAAAAAATGACGAACAGCTTTGTGTCCTTCAGCTTCTTTTAATGATAAAGCTAAAAAAAAACTTTGCGAACTTTGCGTAAACCTTAGCGCTCTTTGCGGTAAAAAAAACTTTGTGGTTAAATCTCAAAAACAAGCATAAAAAAAATGCAGCCAACCACGGCTGCATTTCAAAACTTGGTAACTAACCAAATAAACCACATGAAATAGTCTATTTTATTTTAAATATTTTCTTAGAAGAAATATCTCTTGAAAGCTTCGATTGCAGAATAATCTGCTAAACCTAAAGCGTGATATTTTTCTGCTGTTAATCTGTTTCTGTCTTCTGCTCTAATCCAGAATTCACGGCTGTCATCTCCCTGGAACATTACACCATCTTTTTGAGATTGGTGATAGAAAATCGCGTGACGTTTTTTCAGCACCTGATCCGGACTCATCGGAACCGCCATTTCAATTTGGTACGTTTCCCATTCGTGCCAAGCACCTCGGTACAACCAAACCCAGCAGTCATCCATATAACTTTTGTGTTTCAATCGTTTCAAAGCTTCAAATAAACTGTCCAGACAAACTTTGTGCGTTCCGTGTGGATCTGCTAAATCTCCAGCTGCGTAAATTTGATGAGGTTTTATTCTTTCAATGATATCGCACATAATTTCGATATCCGCTTCACCAAGATTATTTTTCTTTACCGTTCCCGTTTCATAAAAAGGAAGATCAAGGAAGTTTACATTAGAATCCGGCAAACCTAAATAACGTGTTGCTGCCAGAGATTCACTTCTTCTAATCAACCCTTTTAATTTTCTAACTTCTAACGAATCGATATCATTACTTTTTTTGTTTTTCAAAAAGTCAATAATCTTTTCCGCTTCACCAGAATTAGCATTTAATGCCTTAGAAATTTCAGCAAACTTTAAAGCTTCCTGATTCGAAACTGCAATATTTCCAGAAGTCTGGTATGCAATATGAACATCATGCCCCTGCTCTACCAATCTGTCAAAAGTTCCTCCCATTGAGATAACATCATCATCTGGATGCGGACTAAAAATGATAATTCTTTTTCTTTCCGGAGTAGCGCGTTCAGGTCTGTACGTATCATCTGCATTTGGTTTTCCTCCCGGCCAGCCCGTAATAGTCTGCTGCATTTTGTTGAACATTTTGATATTCAAATTATATGCAGTTCCTTCTTCGCTTAAAACGCTTGACATTCCGTTATCATTATAATCTTTGTCAGTCAGTTTTAAGAAAGGTTTTTTAGTTAATTCGCTTAACCAAGCCACCGCTTTCAATTTCAATTCGTCTGTCCAGATTACAGATTTTACCAACCAAGGCGTTTTTACTCTCGTTAATTCTGATGAAGCTTCGGTATCTAAAACAAAAGTTGTGTTGTTGTGCTGTTGTAAATACGTCGCCGGAACCCGAGATGAAATTTCACCTTCGATTGTTTTCTTTATAATTTCTGCTTTGCTGATTCCCCATCCAAGAAGTACAATTCTTTTGGCATTTTTTACTGTACCAATTCCCATTGTAATTGCTTTTTTAGGCACATTATCAATTCCTAAAAATGAAGATGCCGCATCAACACGCGTTAAGTGATCTAATGTAATGCTTCTGGTTCCAGAATTTACGTGAGATCCCGGCTCATTGAACCCGATATGTCCCGTTCTTCCAATTCCTAAAAGCTGAAAATCCAATCCGCCGTAAGCTTTGATCTTCATTTCATAATCGATGCAATATTGCTGAAGGTCTTCATTGCTGATACTTCCGTCAGGAATATTGATATTTTGAGGCAGAATATTAACATGATTAAAAAGATGCTCGTGCATGAAATACCAGTAACTCTGAATATCTTTTTTATCCATTGGATAATATTCATCCAAATTGAAAGTCACTACGTTTTCAAAACTTAAACCTTCATCTTTATGAAGACGAACTAATTCCTCGTATACTTTTATAGGTGAAGATCCTGTTGCCAAACCTAAAACGCAAGGTTCGTTTAACTCTTCTTTTCTTTGAATTATATTGGCGATTTCCTGAGCAACTAAAATCGAAGCTTCTTTAGACGAATCGAAAATTACATTGTGTATCTTTTCAAAACGCGTTTCTTCGAACTTTCCAGCCTCTTTGAAATTTATACTTTCTTTAATCATTTGCCTGTTGTTGTAATTATTTAGTATAAAATTAAATATTACATAATGTAAATAATCAAAAATTCGACTAATAACCTGTTACCTTCGCTATAGGACAAAATTGGAAACTTTAAGCAAAAAGATTCCAATTTAAAGACCATTATAATGTTTCAATAATATTTAATTCTGCAATAGAAACTGTTGAACCCTTCCCTACCGCTGACTTGGCAACAAAACGAATATATCTGGCTTTAGCTTTTTTGAAAGTCTTAACCTGCTCGATTGGATTGTGCTTTATATTCGAAAATTCACCTTCAGACTGCAATGTCCAGTTAACATTATCAGCACTTATGTAGAATTCGTAATTGGAAATTAAATTAAGATTATTACCCACTTGTTGCGGTACATACGTAAAACCGTTTAAGTTTAAAAGACTTCCCATATCAATAGTTATTTCCTGCGGAAGTTTATTTTGATCATTACCGAAACTCCAATCTGTATTTGGATTCCCATCGATAACCCGATCAGCTGATTTTAAATCCCCGCTTGAAGCCGAAACTATTTTCCAGTTTTCTTTTGATGCACCATATTTTGCCGTTTTTACAGCACTGCTTATATTTTCTACAGCATCAATAGCAACGGCTTTTATAGTAACCGCTTTATTAACCCGAAATACTCCTTTATATAAAGCACTTTTTTTCGTTGGATTTTTTCCGTCAAGCGAATAATAAACTGGATTTCCATCTTCAGATTTTATCGTTACATCGCCATTTTTATCACGCTGAATTTCCGGCATACGCACAAAAGTTGGCGCGTTGTAAGCCTGAATATTTGAAATCACAATATTGGCTTTTGAATCGGTAATATTGATTCTTAATGCTGATGCTTTAACTCTGTCGATTCTTAAAATTCGTTTGTAACCAATCGTAGTTTCGTTTGCAACCGTTTTCCAGTTTCCATCAACTTTAGCTTCAATATTAAAAGCTTTTACACGCTGTCCAAGCGCAATATATTCCTGAAGTAAAATTCGGTTTATATCTGTAGGTTTTTCAAATTCAAAAGTTATCGAAGCGGTTTTTACATTATCATCTGTTGCCCAATAGGTGCTTTTATTTCCGTCAGAAACATTTTTTGCAGAAAATTCTAAACTATTTCCTCTAACATTATCCGCAGCAATTTTTGTTTTAGATAATAATTCGGTTTTAAAATCAGCTTTTATGGTTGCAACCAATTCTTTTAATCTGGCTTCATCATTTTCGTGAACCAAACCTCTTTTATCAACCGGAAGATTCAATAATAAAGTAGCATTTCGTCCAACCGATTCATAATAAATATCAACCATTTCATCCAGCGGACGCACTTTATCATCTTCAACCGAATGATAAAACCATCCCGGTCTGATTGAAACATCGGCTTCACCCGGAACCCATTTTTCCCCATCTTCATGTCCCGACATAAATTCGGTATAATGCACTTTTCCGGCCAATTCATCTTTTTGGCGTAAAAGCGACCAGTTTGTTTCTCCGGCACGGCCATCTTCATTTCCAATCCATCGCGCTTCAGAAGGGCCAACTCCCCAAACCAATGTTTTAGGTGCGGTTTTGTAAATTAATTTATAGGTTTCATCCCAATTGTAATATTCAAGCGTATTGATTTTTCGGATTTCATTGGCTCCGCCATAATAACCGTCTCCGCCGTTTGCACCGTCAAACCACATTTCGAAAACATCTCCGTAATTGGTCAATAATTCTTTCAGCTGATTTCTAAAATACGTTACATATTCTGGTTTGCCATAATCGGCGCGGTTTCTGTCCCAAGGCGAAAGATATAATCCTAATTTTAAATTGTATTCTTTACAGGCTGCGGCCAATTCTTTAACCAAATCGCCTTTTCCATTTTTCCACGGAGAATTTTTCACAGAACGTTCCGTATATGCCGACGGCCATAAACAGAATCCGTCGTGATGTTTCGCAACCAAAATAATTCCTTTCATTCCAGCCGCTTTCACAATGCGCACCCACTGGCGAACATCTAAATTTGTTGGATTAAACAATTCAGGAGATTCATCGCCGTAACCCCATTCTTTGTTGGTAAATGTATTTAATGAAAAATGCACAAAAGCATAAAATTCCATTTCCTGCCAGTCGATTTGTTTTTGCGTAGGAAGCGGCCCAAAAGGTTTTGGAGCATTTGCCAATTCCTGACTAAAACCGCTGGAAATTAAACAAAAAAAACATATGGAAAGAAAGATATTTTTCATTGCTGATTTACTTAAAATAGTCTGTAAACATAAATGTACTATAAATTGAAATTTCGCAACGCAGAATTTCGACCAACAACGGATTTGAATTGTTGATTGTTGATTATTAATTGTAAAAAAATAAAAATCAACACAAAGCATATTGTAGAGACGCACCAGCAGTGCGTCTTGCGCAACGTAACCACAATGTTTGATATTCGAGACGTAGACGCACTGCTGTGCGTCTCTACGGAATAAAATGAGAATATTCAATTCTTTACAAAAATGAATTGCCTCCAGCTTTAGCTGGAGGTTTAAAATATGAAAACATGAAAGGCTTTAGCCAAACTTTGAAGTTTTTGCTAAAGCCCTTTCTTAATAACCTTTTTTACCTCCAGCTAAAGCTGGAGGCAATTCAAAAAAAATAAAAATCAACACAACGTATATCGTAGAGACGCACAGCAGTGCGTCTTGCGCAACGTAACCACAATGTTTGATATTCGAGACGTAGACGCACTGCTGTGCGTCTCTACGGAATAAAATGAGAATATATATTTTGTGAAAAAATAATTTTATCCCAACCTGAAACTTGAAAGCTGAAACAAAAAAACTTCTTCCATTATGATTTGAATCATAAAATGGAGCAATACTGTGGGATTAAATTTGCGAATATAAGTTCTAAGGCCTTTTATTTCTTAGAATTTCAATTTTAAATCCTAATCAAATTATTCAAAATGAATCCACAACAAAAAGAGCTTATAAAAGCTACGATTCCAATTTTACGAGCGAGCGGCGAAGACCTTACCAATTATTTTTATGCCAGAATGTTTAAGCATCATCCTGAATTGCGAAATATGTTTAATATGGGAAATCAGGCAAACGGAAGACAAAAATCGGCGCTGGCAAATGCAGTTTTGGCTTACGCCGAAAATATTGAAGATCCGTCAGTTTTAATTGGCGTATTAAAAGGAATTGGAACCAAACACCGAAGCCTAAATATTCAGCCGGAACAATATAAAATCGTAGGAACACATCTTATTGATTCTATTGGAGAAGTTTTTGGGGAAGCTGCTACACTGCCAATTCTGGAAGCCTGGACAGTTGCCTTTTACGAACTTGCCGATATTATGATTAATCTTGAAAAAGGTTTATACGAAGAAAATGTGGCAAAACCGGGAAGCTGGAATGGCTGGAGAAAATTCGTTATTAAAAAAATTGTTGAAGAATCGGCCGAAATAAAATCCTTTTATCTTTATCCAGAAGATGGAAAACAAATTGCTGATTTCCATCCCGGACAGTTTATCAGCGTTCAGGTTTTTGTGACTGAGCTGAATCTTTTACAGCCAAGACAATATAGTTTGTCAAGCACTTTTAATCCTGAATATTACAGAATTTCTGTAAAAAAAGAAAGCGGAATTGCGCCAAATCCAAACGGATGGGTTTCGAATACTATGCACTCAAAATCTGAAGGCGATGTTATTTCGATTTCTTCTCCTGCAGGATTGTTTCATTTAGAAAAAGATTCTGAAAATCCGTTAGTATTAATAAGCGGCGGAGTTGGGCTTACGCCAATGTTAAGCATGCTGGAAACAAATTTAAATTCAATTCAGAATAAAAAAACAATCTGGATTCACGGTTGCAGAAATGAATCTGTTCACGCTTTTAAAGATCAGATTTCAGCTTTAAAAGAAGAAGCAAATCACTTGGAAACTTTTACTTTTTATGATGCTGTAACGCCGGAAAATGTGATTTCGAATGAAGTAATTCAGGGTCGAGTTGATCTTCATAAATGCAAAGATTCTATTTTATTAGAAGAAGCCAGATATTATATCTGCGGGCCTGAAATGTTTATTAAAACACAATATGAAGCGCTTATTAATTTAAATGTAAGTCAGGAAAATATTTTCTACGAAGAATTTGGACCTCAGCTTATCAATTTGAATTAAGATGAACATTGTCCGGTTTTATAATAGGAAATTATTAATTCAAGTACTTCAAAATCTGACAACAACGTTTTTTATAACTTTAACTCTCGCCAGTATTAACTGCTCAAATAAATCTATTTTTTTATTTTTTTGGATGCGTTCCTGGCTGGTTGCTGGTTTGATTTCGAACTTGTTTTCATTTTTTATATTTTCCAATAAAAAAGATTCCTAATATAGGTTTCAACTCCTGCAAGGTTTCCAAAACCTTGTAGGTTTAAATTTTACTGAAATATACTGCCTTAGAATACCTACAAGGTTTTGGAAACCTTGCAGGAAAGCAAAAAGGGCTGTCTCAAAAGTAGAGACAGCCCTTTTTTATTTTATATATTTCTTTGTTCCGTAGGAACATCTCATTGGTAGAAAAATTATAATGTTATCATTGTTTACGTTCCGTAGGAACGTTTGATTTTCACAACGCTTCTTTATAATCTAACCTATCAAACGTTCCTACGGAACGTAAAACGTAGCGGATCTTTTTTTCTACCGACGAAACATTCCTACGGAATGATAGTCAGTATCAAAAAATGATAAAATTAAGTTTTCATTAAAAAACAAAAAAAGCCTTCAGAAATCTGAAGGCTTTTGAATTACTAATTAACTTTTAGAAACTGAAAACTAGCAGGATCAGCTACTATTTTTCCATCTTTAAATTCAATTGAAATAATTCCGGCTTTTCTTGGCGAAACAGCACTTTCGCTATAATGAGTGTGCAAAACATAATGCATTTTATTGTCTTTATCCCAAAATACATCACCGTGGCCAATTCCGTTTTGTTTGGTATTTTTTCTGCTGATTATTGGGCTGTTTACAGCTTTTTCCCAAGGTCCAAGTGGACTTTTACTTGTGGCATAACCCACGGCATAATCTATATTTCTGAAATCATTTGCCGAATAAATCATATAATACAAACCGTCGTGTTTTAAAACTGTCGGGCCTTCTGTAACTGGCCAGCTTACGTTTTGTGTATTTTCCCAAAGCATAGTTCCCGAAATGCATTCTGTTAAAGTTTCTTGTTTTATGCTTTTAAAATCGTCGTTTATTTCTGCCACGAAAATTCTGTTTCCATTTGTCAAACGAACATGATACAGGTATTTTTTTCCATCTTCATCAATAAAAATAAACGGATCAATTTGGTTTCCGGTTTTAATAATTGGTTCTTTTGAATCGTTTTTAAATGGCCCAAGCGGACTGTTACTTGTTGCAACTGCAATATTTTCATTCGCCGTATAAATCATATAAAATTTGTTTTGATACGAAAGAATCTGTGGCGCCCAAAATCCTTTGTCGCCAAAAGCATCTCCTTTTTTAAAAGCCAGACCATTCTGCGCTCCAACCGGGCCTTTCCAGTCTTTTAAATCTGACGAAGTATAAACCTGAAATCCTTCTCCATTTGGAATATCTCCGCTTGTGGTTCCGTATAAATAGTAGGTTCCATTATTGTAAAAAATAGTTGGGTCGGCCAGTAAAATTGAACTGGATTTTACTTCTGTTGGTTTTGGTGTTGATTTGTCGGCATCTTTTTCCTGCGAACAAGCTGCGAAAACACAAAGTGATGTTATTAAGGATAGTATTTTTTTCATTTTTTATTGGTTTTAGTTGGTGTATTTTAACCGCAAAGAGCTCAAAGAATTACGCAAAGCACGCAAAGAGTTAAAAAAATGAGGAATAACTTTGCGCCCTTCGACTTCGCTCAGGGTGACAAAAGTGACAAAAAAACTTTGTGACCTTTGCGAAACCTTAGCGCTCTTTGCGGTAAAAAAAACTTTGCGGTTAAACTACTTTTTCACAGAAAACTGATAATAAGAAACCGTATGATATTTTTCTCCCACTTTCAAAACAATCGGGGCAAATTTTGGCTGATTTGGTGCGTCTGGGAAATGTTGTGTTTCTAGAGCAAAAGCTGTTCTGAAATCATCTTTTGAACCTGATTTAAACGTGTTTTTTGACTGCATGAAATTACCGCTGTAAAACTGTAATCCCGGTTCTTCTGTAAAAATATCCATTGTAATTCCAGATTTATCTCCGGAAATTGTTGCCGCGTGATTCAGTCCGTTTTTCTTAGTTCCGTTTAAAACGTAATTATGATCGTATCCTTTTCCGAATTTCAACTGCTCATCTTTGGTTTCGATTCTTTCGCCAATTGTATGTTTTGAAGTAAAATCAAAAACAGTATTTTTTACGGGTTTTAATTCTCCACTCGGAATCAAACCTTCATCAACCGGCGTGAATTCGTTAGCATAAATCTGTAATTCATGATTTAAGATTGTGCCGCTTCCTTCTCCGTTTAAATTAAAAAAGGCATGATTTGTTAAATTAACTAAAGTTGTTTTATCTGTTGTCGCTTCGTATTCCATTTTTACCGAATTATCATCCGTAATCGTATACGTTACTTTTACAGTTAAATTCCCAGGAAAACCTTGTTCTCCATCTGGCGAAACGTAAGTAAAAACCAAAGTGTTTTCGTTTTCTTTTTCGGCATTCCAAACTACATCCTGAAAACCTTTTATACCGCCGTGTAAAGCATTTTTTCCATTATTTAACGGAACTTGATATTGTTTTCCTTCTAAAGTAAATTTTCCTTTTCCAATTCGGTTTCCAACTCTTCCGATTGTTGCTCCAAAATAAGGTTCTGTTGAGGTTTTAAATCCTTTTGCACTGTTCATTCCAACCACAACATCGGTTGGTTTTCCGTTTTTATCATTAACCCAAAGTCCTATTAATCTTCCGCCGTAATTGGTAAAAGCGGCTTTGATTCCTTTATTTTCTATCCAGTATAAATTGACTTTTTTACCTTCGATTATGGTATCGAAATTTTTAGTTTCTAAAACGGTTTTTACTGAATCTGATTTTATTTCGGTAGTTTCAGTTGAAGTTGTATTTTCTTTTTTATTGTCTTTGCAATTAAACTGAAAAAGTGCCAGTAAAACAACCGCAGCGATTTGAATATTTTTCATTTTTATGTCATTGCGAGGAAAAAGTAATATTATCCTCTGGTTAGTTTTTATAGTTTTATTTTGATGGAATTGCTAATCTAGTTTGTTCACTTACAGGTTCGCCCAAAACCAGAAATCCGTTTGCATCCCAATCTATTTTCTGCATTCTTGGTGATCTTTTGTTTCCGCAGCCTTCACCCGGATTTGAATTCGCATGGTATAAAATCCAGTCTTCTTTTCCGTCAGGAGATTTAAAGAAAGAATTATGTCCCGGTGCGTAAACTTTATTTTTATCTGATTGTTTGAAAATTGGTTCAGGAGATTTTTTCCATGCCGATGCCTCTAATAAATTATCTCCGCCATTAAAAGTTAATAATCCCAAAGAATAAAAATCTGTCCAGCATCCGCTTGCTGAAAACACGATGAAAATTTTACCGTTTCTTTCTAAAAACTGCGGGCCTTCGTTTACATTTACCTGCGCCGGATTCACGTCATCATGCAATGCTCCGTGCGTTTCCCAGTCATTTGTTGGCGATGAAATCATAACACGGTCGCCGTCAATTTCAAGCGGATTTTTCATTTTAGCGATGTAAATATTCTGCTGTCCGTTGGTGTCGCCTTCCCAGCCAGCCCAAATCATATAAAGCTGTTTTTTATATTCAAAAACGTTTCCGTCAATGGCCCATTTGTCTGTTTTGGCAGCAATTTTTCCTTTAAATTCAAAATTCCCTTTAAACGGATCTGATGATTTATTTTCTAAAACATACATTCTGTGGTTGTTGTTATCACCATTATCTGCAGCAAAATAACAGTACCATTTTCCGTTTATAATATGAAACTCCGGTGCCCAGATCTCTGCTGAATAATTTGTGTTTTTAGGTGGTGTCCAAATCACTTTGCTTTCAGCATTTTTGATATCGGATAAATCTTTTGTTTTCCACAAAACCAAACGATTTCCAAGTGTATTGGTATAGTAATAATAGCCTTTGTAATACGTGCTGTACGGGTCTGCTCCCGCTGGCAGAATGGGATTTGTGAATGTTTTTTGCTGGGCAAAACTCATTGTTGTGAGCAGAAAAAGAATTAGGTATTTTTTCATTTTAGTTTTTTTATTGTTGGGCGTGGTTTTTTAAACATATATTTTCTTCTGTCTCAATCTTGTCATCTCGACGAAGGAGAGATCTCCGCAAGTAGCTCCGCATATAGAATCGCCAATCTTTGTAGAGTTTCTTGTGGAGATCTCTCCTTCGTCGAGATGACAAACTATGAGAACTATATGTCAAAAATCACTATTTAATGATTCAAAGCATTAATAACTTCAGTATTAATTTGATTTACAGCTTTAAAATCCATTTTATCTACTTTTCTGTCGTAGGTCATGAAACCATTTACTTCGCCTTCAACATCGGTTGTCTGCGTGTAAACTGCTGCCGAAAATCCTGTTTTTACTAAGCTTTTAAGGATTTGAGCGTACTTTACATATTCGGCAGTAACTTCTGCTTCGTTTTTAAATTTCACATAACCCCAATTGTCATTTGCTCTCCATAAATGTCCTTCTAACGGAAGACCAATTCCACCGTATTCACCTAAAACAGTAACTCTTCTTGCATCATACAAATACAATTCCGGAGCTGGATATTTGTGTAAATCTAAAATATCGCCCGTTTGAAAATGATTTCCTCCGCTTGAAGAATTTATTAAACGACTTGGATCATGATTTTTAGTCCATTCTGTAATTTCTACGGTTTTGAATTGTCCCCAGGCTTCATTAAAAGGAACCCAAACTACAATACTTGGATAGGAATACAAATGATCCATAATTTCCTTCCATTCTTTTTTATAGATTTCTTGTGATTTTGGAGTACGCTGTAATTCTGTTCCTTCAAAATACTTTTTATCTTGCCAAATCGGTTGTTCATCACCGCTTGGCATATCCTGCCAAACTAAAATTCCTAACTGATCGCAATGCGTGTACCAGCGTTCTGGTTCTACTTTCACATGTTTACGAATCATATTAAAACCTAATTCTTTAGTTTTAATAATATCGTATTTTAAAGCTTCGTCAGTTGGTGCAGTATACAATCCTTCTGGCCACCAACCTTGATCTAAAGGCCCTAATTGAAAATAATCTTTATTATTTAACTGCATTCTCATGATTCCGTTTTCATCTCTTTTTGATGAAATTTTTCGCATCGCAAAGTAACTTTTCACTTCATCAACGACTTTATTTTTACTGATTAAACGGATTTTTGTCTGATACAAAAACGGACTTTCCGGCGACCATAATTTTGGAGAATTTAAAACAATATCATTGCTTTCGCCAACAATAGCTTTTTCTTTTGCGATTTCTTTTCCTCCGTCAAAAACAGAAATTTCAATTAAATCTCCTTTTTCTGCTCCGTTTACATCGGCTTTAATGCTGATTGTATTTTGATCGATGTTTGGTGTTGTTTTTAATTCTGAAATGTTTTTAGTATTTACAGGTTCAATCCAAACCGTCTGCCAGATTCCGGTAACGGGCGTGTACCAAATTCCTTCGGGATTTTTGACTTGTTTTCCTCTTGGCTGAGGTCCGTCGTTTGATGGATCCCAAACTTTTACAACCAGTTTTTGAGCTTTTCCTTTTTGGATAAAAGGTGTAATATCAAATGAAAATGGTGTGTAACCGCCAGTATGTGAACCCACTTTTATGTCATTAATAAAAACTTCTGTTTTCCAGTCTACAGCGCCAAAATGCAGCAGAATATTTTTTCCATTCCAATTTGATTCAATTGAAAAATTGGTTTCATACCAAAGTTCGTTTTTTGCTCCAACTTCTTTCATTACGCCAGACAAACTCGATTCAGCCGCAAACGGAACCAAAATTTGCCCGTCATATTTTGAAGGCGCTGTTTTGCCAAATTCCTGAATGGAATAATTCCATAATCCATTCAGATTTTTCCATTGGCTACGCTCCATAATCGGACGGGGATATTCTGGTAAAGTTTTGTTCGGATCAACCTGAGCTGCCCATTTTGTTTTGATTTTATCGCCTTGCGGTTTCCATTGTGCATGAACCAGACAGCTTAAAAAAAGCGCCACCAGAACTGTAGTTTTCTTATTCATTTTATATTGTTTTACGCAATAATTTCCTCGATTATTACTGTTTCTTATTTACTAAATAAATTACCAGACCATATCCACATAGTCTGGTAATTTCAAACACTAACTTTACTAACCAATTTTTTAGTTATGAGTTATTAATTATGAATTATGAGTTGGTTTAAGTGTGATTATAATTTATTTCCGATAAAATAATCTCTGTTTCGTATTAACTCAAAAAACACTAACAAACGCCTAATTCCAAACTCATAATTCATAACTTATAACTCATCATTTATTTTTAGTGATGCCAAATTTCTTCACTAAACTGTCGTATTCATTTTTAGAGATTGTAACCATGCAGCCGTGGCGTACTTTTTCTGGGAAGCTGTATTTATCCCAATCAGAGAAAAAAGTGTAGCCTGAGGCCTGAAACCATGGCCCGTTTAAATTATCTGCGATGGATAATCCGTATGAAACGCCCGGATATTGTTCGTAATACATATACCATATTTTATCATCTGGAGAAGGAATTAACATTGGTGCTTCTCTAAAGTTTGGACTAATCGATTGTTGGGGCAAAGAATAAGGTCCTAAAAGAGATTTTGATTTTGCAATTCGGATGGTTTTTCCGGTTGTCCAATACAATGTTGGATACGTTTCATCTTTAATTACAGCGTAATAAGAATCGCCGACTTTACGAATAAAAACATCAATAGTTCCCATATCCCAATCGAATAAACGTTTTGGTGTTCCTTCAAAAGTTTTTAAATCTTTAGACAAAACATACAACGTTCGCTGACTTGCCCAATAACGTTCACCATCTTCTTTTGTCCCTTCAAGATGCGGCGTGTGCCAAGTCATAATAAACTTTTCAGAATCTTTGTCGTAGTATAATTTTGGAGCGCCAATTCGCTGTAAAGCGTTTGAATAATCAGGCGTGCTTTTTAAATCGGGCGTGTAATCGGAGTGTTTTTTCCAAGTAATTAAATCATCTGAAACCCAGATGTTGATGCTTTTTGCGTCATCGCCTGTATTTCCTGCGATGTAATATTTTCCGTCCGGGCCTTTGCAGATATCGGGATGTCCTTTGTATTCTTCAAAAACTCGTTTTCCGTTGTTGAGGTTTTCCCAATGCAAACCGTCCAAACTTACAGAATAGTATAACCTGCCGTAATCGTTGTGCGTCATGTGCGCAAAAAGATAGGCTTCGTTTTTTGGTTTTTCGCTTCCTTTTACTTGTCCCGGCGGGTCTGGTTGTTGTGCTTTCGCAGAAATTCCAGTCAGAATTACCAGCAGAAAAAAGAGCTGTTTTATTGTGTATTTTTTCATGTTGCTAAAAGATTAAAATGTTTTTTTGCCACGAATTCCACTAATTTTCACTAATTATTTTCTTGCCACAGATTTCACAGATTAAAAGGATTTTTAACACATAGGAACATAGTTTTTCTTTGTCTATAAAAGGCGTTTCACTAATTAAAATGGACATAGCTATGTGTGAAAGCTTGCTTTTTTTATAATCTCAAAAAAGAAACAATAAATCTATGTTTCTATGTGTTTAATTTTTTCGCCACAGATCTTAATCTTTTTAATCTGTGAAATCTGTGAAATCTGTGGCAAAAAAAATCTCTACTTCTTATTCGCCTCAGATGTCATCTTTTTGATTAAATCTGTTTCGGCTTTTATATATGGGGTTCCGTCTGTGTGTAATACTTCGTGAAACCAAACTTTTGGTTCTGCGTTGTATGTTTTTGTCCAGCTGTCCCAAGCGTATTTGGTTTGTGTTTTTCCATCTACAAATCCCCAGTTGATCATTCCAACATTGTATTTTCTCGCGATTGGTAAAAAGCCTTCGAATGTGCTTCCGTTTGGTCTTGCCATATATTCTGTACATAATAAAGGTTTTCCGTAACGCTGTAACTGTTTAATTACTTTTTCGAAATCCTGAGGTGTGTTATAATTATGGAAAGAAACAATATCCGATTGTTCGATCTGCATTTTGTGCATTGGTTTCATTTTGGCTTCGTCGCTCCAGTCTCCAACCCAAACTCCAGAAGTTAACGGCTGTGATGGATTGCTTTCTCTTGCCCAAACAAAAACATTTTTTAAAAGCGGAAGGATTAAATCGACTTTGTTTTTGATTTCGATTTTTTCGTAAGAAGGACCTGTCATGTTATCTGGTTCGTTCCAAACATCCCAGCCTAAAATACGTTTGTCATCTTTAAAATGAGCAACGGTTTGTTTTACATATTTCTCTAAACGAGGATATTGTGTTTTATCCTGCAATACTTTTTGCCCCGGACTCTGTACCCAGCCTGAGTTGTGCGTGTGCGGTTTTGGAGCACGTTGTTTTCCTAAAGCAGGAAACGGATCCCAGCAGGAATCAAATAAAACAAAAAGTATTTTAATATGATGCTTATCTGCAATTTCTAAAAATTGATCCATGCGTTTGTAAAATCCTTCTGCATCTTGCTGGTGCAATAAATCATGCAGGTAAACACGCATTACATTCATGCCTAAATTTTCTGCCCAACCCAGTTCCTGATCAATTCTTTTTGGATCAAAAGTATCTTCCTGCCACATCTCTAATTGGTTTATAGCTGTGCTAGGATAATAATTTGAACCTACTAACCAAGGCTGTTCTGCATACCATTTATTGGCTTGATCTTTTGTCCAGATTTCTCTTTTTTCAACTGCAGCAGTTTCGTTTTTATTTTCTTCAGTAGTATTCTTTTTGTTGTTGCAGCTTAGCAATACTAATCCTGCCAACATAAATGTCAGAGACAATTTTACTTTTCTCATTATAAATTTTGTTATTATGAACAATCGTTCTTTATGATAAGGGAATCAGACAAATGCATCTGATTCCCTTAAAAAAATTAGTTTTTAATATCCTGAATTTTGTTCCAGATTTGGATTATTATCTACATCACTTTGTGGAATTGGCATTCTATGATTTTTACCCACTTTGAAGTTTTTAAAATCCGGGTCACGAAGCGAAATTTTATCAACAGAAGCCTGAGTATCTAAATCTCCCCAGCGTTTTAAGTCTTCCCAACGCACGCTTTCTCCTGCTAATTCTAAAACTCTCTCTGTTTTTAAACGTTCTAAGAATTTATCATGATCGTTTCCTATTTCAGGATGAGCAACTGCTAAAGTGTTCATGTTTACACGGGCTCTTACTAAATCAACATATTGATAAGCTTGTGCTGTATTTCCTGTTTCGTTCAAAACTTCGGCATAGCGCAGTAAAATATCAGCATAACGAACTAATCTGTAATTTACCTGGCTGTAATAATCTTCATTATTTCTGTAATAATCACGGCTTCCTTTTCTAAACCAGGCTTCATTATTGTTCCATTCCCAGTTTCTTCCGTAGGTTTTATCTCCAAAGTCAGCCAATAATTCCGGATAGTATAAAGTCCATCTTAAACGGGTATCAAGATTACCATCTTTATTTTTTTCTTCTTTGAAAGCATTTACAAGCCATAAACGTGCTTGTCCGTCAGACCATCCAATTCCTCTTGGTGCAAAAAACTGACCACGGTTGCTGGAAACTGCAGCATTTGGATCTTCACCAGTTCCTCCTTTTCTTTGATCTCCAAACTGAATTTCAAAAACAGATTCGCTGTTGTTTTCGTTTACATCTGTAAAATTATCTCTGTAATTAGTAACCAGACCATATCTTGCACCTGGCCCAGTAATTAAATATTCCAGTGCTGTTTTCGCTTCTGGCCATTTGTGCTGCTGCATGTATAATTTTGCTAAAAATGCTTTTGCTGCTCCTTTATCTGGTCTTCCTGTTTGGTCAGATGGCCATTGCGATGGTAAATCCACAAAAGCTTCATTTAAATCTTTTTCAATCTGAGCCCAAATTTCAGTTACCTTTTTTTGTTGTGGTAAATCTGCTGGTGTAGATGGATCTAAAACTAACGGAATATCTTCCCAGATTACTGCCGCATAGTAATAATGTAATGCTCTGAAAAATTTAGCCTGAGCAATGATTTTCTTTTTATCATCTTCATTTTGAAATGTGATATTTGGAACATTTGCTAAAACCTGATTACATCTAAAAATGGCTTTGTACGTATCTCTCCATGTTACGGCATTTCCTTCCCAAAAATTATAATTGATATAATTGAATCGCGTCCAGTCTGCTAATTCTGTCCACGGGCTTACACTATACCCTTCATCAGAAGTCAAATCTAAGCGGAAATACATCCATCTTGCCCAAAGACCATCTTTGTAAAACATAGCGTAAATTGAGTTTACACCAGCCTGAGCATCACTTTCAGTTTTCCAATATTGGTCTACTGTAATATCATTTGGGCTGTTCAGGTCTAATTCACTTTCACAAGCTGTAAAAACAAGACCCAGAAAAGCTGCGGTTATTATGATTATTTTTTTCATTATGCTATTTTTTTAAATTAAAAGCTAAAATCAACACCAAAAGAATACGTTTGAAGATTTGGGAAAGCACCATTATCAACGCCTCTTTCAAAAATATTACTGTTTGTAAATTCAGGATCTAAACCTTTATATTTAGTAATTGTAATAATATTTTGTGCCGATAATGTTAATCTCGCTCTCGAAATACCTGAATTTTTCAAGACACTTTGAGGCAGGTTATAACCAAATCCAATGTACTTAAGTCTGATAAAATCTCCATTTTCTAAGAAACGGTCGCTGTCTCCTCTTGAATTTAAAGTTGACCCTTTTGTTATTCTAGGAAAATCTGTATTTGGATTTTCTGGTGTCCAAGGCTGGATTCCGGCTCTGTAATTACTATTATCATCGAATCTGTCTACAACACTTCTAAATCCGTTATAAACAGTTGCCCCGTGAGAAGCGATCCAGTTCATAGAAAAATCAAAACCTTTATATTCTGCTCCTGCATTTAAACCCATTTCGAATTCTGGCCATGGACTTCCCACAATAGCTTTATCAGTACTTGTAATTTGCCCGTCCCCATTAACATCTTTAAAACGAATATCTCCAGGAACAGCATTTGGCATAATTACTTGTCCATTAGCATTTTTGTAGTTATCAATTTCCTGCTGATTTTGAAACAATCCGTCAGTTTGTAAAACATACCACATTCCTACCGGCATACCAGCTCTAGTGATTGTATTTCCCGAAATATTTTCGTTTTGACCGTTACCTAATGAAACCAGTTTGTTGTTAACTTTTGTAAAGTTGATGGAAGCATTAAACGAGAATTCATTTATTTTTTTGCTGTAAGCCAATTCTAATTCAAAACCTTTATTTTCAACAGTTGCAGCATTAGAAATTGGATTTCCGCCGTCATTTCCTGTCGTTAATAAAATTGGGAAACCAAATAATACATCTTCTGTACGAGCAATAAAATAATCTGCTGTAAGACGTAAATCATTATTTAAAACGCCTAAGTCTAATCCAAAGTTGGTTTGTTTTAATTTTTCCCAACGCAGTTCTGAATTTGATAATTTTACCTGAGTTGCTGAAGGATATAAATTTTGACCTAACACAATCTGTCCGAAATTATTAACGAAACTTTTATATTCGTACTCTTTAATATTTCCAGAACCTAATTCTCCATAACTCGCTCTTAATTTTAAATCTTTAATGAACTCTGATTTAAAAAATGATTCATTGCTTATTCTCCATCCAGCTGAAACAGAAGGGAAATTCCCCCATTTGTTTGCATCACTAAATCTTGATGATCCGTCGCGTCTTAAAACAGCATTTAATAAATAACGGTTATCATAATTGTATTCAATTCTTCCAAGATAAGATGCAAGAGCTGCTTCATTAATAAAACCACCAACTACCGGAGAATCTCCTTGGTTTAAAACCTCATAATATTGTCCAGTTCCGGAGTTTATTGGCAGGTTTCTTTTTGTACCATAAATTTGATCGTATTTGTCTTTTTGAAAAGTCTGACCAACTAAAACGGTTATATCATGTTTTCCAAATTCTTTTTTGAAAGTCAAAGTATTTTCAAACAATGTTGTTTGCGATCTTCCTTTATTTTGATCTGTCTGAGATGGATCTATCGGTTGATTTAACGTCCAGTTCCCTACTTTTCTCATGAATTTATAAGAATCAAAACTAGTTTCGTATCCAAAATTGAAACGATATTTCAACCATGGAGCAAATTTTAGTTCAGACCATATATTACCTCTAATTCTGAAATTTTCATTGATTGTATTGGCAAAATCAGCAATTGCAAGAGGATTTGTTCCAAAAGTATCTGCAACGCCTTGCTTACCGTAACCGTATCCTCCAGGATTAGCTGCGTCGTAAAGCGGAATTGTCGGCGTCATTCTGTACACATCAATAATTGGATTTCCAGACATTTCATCTGTTTTAGAATTACTGATGGCTAAGTTTTCTCCAATACTGAAAATTCCTTTTGTGCCGCTTGAATTTACACGGAATGAAATTCTGTCAAAATCAGTTCCGATTACTGCTCCTTCATTTCCAAAATAATTCCCCGACATAAAGAAGGTTGAGTTCTCATTTCCGCCAGAAACGCTGGCATTATAATCCTGCATCATTCCTGTTCTAAAAACTGCATCCTGCCAGTCTGTATTAACTGCCATATTCAGGTTTTGTCTTGTCATTCCGGCATTATCATAAGCCATATTATTTAATCTGGCAAACTCTTCAGTTCCCGCCAAATCATAGCGTGGGATAGTTGTAAAACTGCTTTTTGCAGAAACATCAATTTGAAGCGGCCCTTTTTTACCTTTTTTTGTGGTAATAATAATCACACCATTTGCTGCTCTTGAACCATAGATTGCTGCTGCAGATGCATCTTTTAAAACCTGAATGCTTTCAATATCATTTGGGTTAAAATCTCTGTTTGCTGAAGTAACTAATCCATCAATTACATATAATGGATTTGTATTTTGAAGATTTTTAAGACCACGAATCTCTACACTGGCTTCCTGCCCCGGACGTCCTCCGCCGCGAACTTTAACTCCGGTAACTAAACCTTGTAATCCATCAGCAACAGTAGTCACCTGACGTTTTTGGATTTCAGTAGCTTTTACCAGCGAAACAGCTCCTGTAAGGTCTTTTTTCTGTTGTGATCCGTAACCTACAACTACAATTTCATCCAGTTTCATTGCATCTTCTTGTAAAGTAACATTGATAGACGTTTTGTTGTTGATTTCAATTTCTGTTGTTTTATAGCCTTGTGAACTAAAAACCAGTGTTTGGTTTCCCGCGGCAGCTATTTTATATGTACCGTCAAAATCGGTAACTGCGCCATTTTTTGTGTTTTTTATGACAACGTTAGCAAACGGAATGGATTCTCCTGTTGCAGAAACTACTTTTCCCGTTATGGTTATTTGCTGTTGTGCATACGTTTGTTGTAATAATAAACTAAAGAAAAACAAGAGGTAATATCTCTGCTTTAAAATTTGAGTGATCTTTGTTTTCATTGATTTGTCATTTAGATAGTTTTCATTTCTTGGTTGGTTTTACAATTGTTTTTTTAAAAATTCTAATCATCTCTGATGCGAGCAAAAAAATAATTAATATTGCTCAGTAATAATAATGTGTTCATTTTAATTCAAAATTATTAATGGTGTATTTTTTCAAACTTAATTTTATTGATGCTGTATTTTTTTAGCCTAAAAATTATCAATATGATTTGTTTGAAAATCCAAAGTAGATGATTTTAATTGAAAATAAAATGATTCATTTGTGTCAATTTCTATCTCAAATGATTCAAATTGTATAAAAAAGATCAGAAATATTGTGACTTGCAACATTTTGTTGAATATTGACACGATTTGAATAAGTCCTTGTTTTATCCTAAAAAACACAACTATGCGTAAATTCTTTCTTTTATTATTTTTTTCGCTTTTTTCAATAAATTTTATTCAGGCACAGGAATATTATTTCAAACATTTTCAGGTTGAAGAAGGTCTGTCAAACAATACCGTTTTGACTTCTTTACAAGACGAAGATGGCTTTATGTGGTTTGGTACAAAAGACGGTTTAAACCGATTTGACGGCTATCGTTTTAAAACTTACAGAAGCAATGCCGACCCAATTCATACTTTAGGAAGTAATTATATTCAGTCATTACATGAATATAAAGGTGTTATTTGGGTAGGAACAGATAAAGGTTTGTATCAATACGATAAAAAAACAGATCAGTTTACGGTTTTAAACGAAGCGATTAACGATCGTATCAATGATATTAATCATGACAAAAACGGAAATATTTGGTTTATCTCTGGAAATATTCTCTATAAATATTCGACAACAAAAAAAGAAACCAAAACGTTTAATCCGAATAAATATTTTATTGCCACTTCGATTTCCAGAGATGCAAATGGGCAGATCTGGGCTTCTTCATTGAATAAAATTTATCGTTATTCTGAAGAAAATCTTTCGTTTGAAAATATTCCAATTGCGCCACCTGCAAGTTCTTCTAATTTTAGAATTACCATTATTTATGCTTTAGATAAAAACAATATTGTAATTGGTACGCAGGACGACGGCGTTTTACTTTATAACATTCACAATAAAACAACTTCTAGTTTAGAATTTTCGACAAAAAAACCAGTTTATGTGCGCCAGTTTAAAAAGAGAGGAAATGATGAACTTTGGATTGCAAGCGAATCCGGAGTTTATGTTTACAACCTGAAAACGAAATCCAGCATTAATCTTAAAAAAAATTATAATGATCCTTATGCGATTTCAGATAATGCGGCATATTCGATCACTATTGATAAGGAAAACGGAATTTGGGTTGGAACATATTTTGGAGGAATCAATTACCATCAAAAACAATACACGCAGTTCAAGAAATATTTCCCGCAGAAAGGACAAAATTCTATCAGCGGAAGCGCCGTTAGAGAAATTCATAAAGATGACAAAGGTGATTTGTGGATTGGTACCGAAGATGCTGGTTTAAACCGATTTAATCCTAAAACGCAGCAGTTTACATCTTATTTACCAAACGGAAGCAAAAGCAGTGTTTCTTATTATAATATTCATGCTTTAATGCCCAGAAAAGACAAAATTTGGGTAGGAACTTTTGAACATGGTTTAGATGTTTTAGACCGAAATTCGGGTAACGTTGTGCGACACTATAGTGCCAATAATCCGGCTTCGGGATTGCGCAGTAATTTCATTTTTTCTTTTTATGAAACCAAAAAAGATGAATTGATTGTGATTACGACAATGGGACTTTATTTATACAATGAAAAAAATGACAATTTTGAAACCTTAAAAACTTTTCCTGAAACTACGCATTATACGACTTATAAAGAAGACAGCGACGGAAATCTCTGGGCAGGAAGTTATCGTGATGGTTTGTTTTATTACAATCCAAAAACAAAAAAGAAAGAGGTTTTTATTTACGATTACAAAAACCCAAACGGCATCAGTAATAATTCGATCAATTATATTTTTGAAGACAGTTTTAAAAATTTATGGTTTGCTACCGAAAACGGACTGGATTTATTTGATAAAAAAACAAGGACTTTTAAAAAATTTACCCCCAAAAACGGATTTCCGAGTAATGTCGTTTATTCGATTTTAGAAGATGAAGCTAAAAATTTATGGTTGACGACTTCTAAAGGTTTGGTGAAATTTGGACCTGATCATAAAAGCATTAAAATTTACACCACCGCAAATGGTTTATTGAGCGATCAATTTAATTATGCATCGGCTTTTAAAGATACAAACGGCGATATGTATTTTGGAAATCTAAACGGAATGATCAGTTTCAATCCGAAGAATTTTACCAAAAACAAATACACGCCTTCGACTTTTATTACCAATCTGCAAATCAATAATAAGGATATTGACGCTAATGAAAATGATTCGCCTATAAAACAATCTATTGCGCATATTGATGAACTGGAACTTAACAACAGTCAATCGTCATTTAATCTTGAATTTGCTTCGTTAAATTATACGGCTCCGGAACTTACAGAATATTGGTATAAACTTGAAAATGTGAATAATGACTGGGTTTATCTGGAACGTAACAATAAAGTTTTCTTTACGGAACTGGCGCCAGGCGATTATGTTTTTAAAGTAAAATCGCTGAATAGTTTTGGTGTTTGGAGTAAAGAAGTTGAACTAAAAATCAGGATTCTACCGCCGTTTTGGGCGAGTTCTTATGCGTATTTTTTCTATTTTTTGCTGATATGCGGTTCGTTTTATTACATTATTCGTTATTCGCAAAATCTCACACAGATTAAACACAACCGAAAAATAAAACATTTAAACGACGAAAAAGAGAAAGAAATCTATCAGGCTAAAATTGACTTTTTCACCAATGTAGCACACGAAATCAGAACGCCTTTGACGCTGATAAAAGGACCTTTGGAAAAACTTTTGGTTATGGATCACATATTGCCGGAAGTGCCCCAGAATCTTTCGATAATGAAGAAAAACACTTCACGTTTATTAAAACTGGTAAATGAATTACTGGATTTTAGAAAATCTGAAATTGGTGGTTTAAAACTCACTTTCGTGGAAGCGAATATTTCGTCGATGGTTCGGAATTTACATTTGAGATTCAGTCAATTAATCGAAGAAAGAGGAATTGAATTTGAACTGGAACTGGGAGATAAAGATATTTTTGCTTTTGTGGATAAAGAGGCTTTCAAAAAAATCCTGAGCAATTTGATGAGCAACGCCATAAAATATTCTAAAGATAAAGCTTCGATTACGCTTTTTAGAGATGAAAAGAAACTGACTTTAATTGTAAAAAATGACGGAAATCTGATTCCGTTTCATTTAAAAGATAAAATTTTTGAGCCTTTTTTCAGGGTTGATAATATGGATACGACTTCGGGAACGGGAATTGGGCTTTCGCTGGCACATTCGTTAACACAATTGCATAACGGAAATCTGCAGGTAATTCCGGATTCAAAAGTGAATATTTTTGAACTTGTGGTTCCGCTTCGTCAGGAAGAAGAATTTATGTTTTATAATGAAACAGAGAAAGACGAAATTGAAGCAGAATCTGAAACTGTAGAAATCGAAAACAAACACGAAAAAACACAGCTTTTAGTTGTGGAAGATAATGAAGATTTATTGAATTTTATTACGGCTGAATTAACTCCGTTTTACACGATTTTAAAAGCGGATAATGGCGAAAATGCTTTAAAAATAATTCATAACGAGAATATTCAGCTTGTTATAAGTGATGTTTCGATGCCAATTATGGACGGAATTACGTTGTGTAAAGAGATTAAAACCAACTTAGAAACAAGTCATATTCCGGTGATTTTGCTTACTGCCAAAAACTCGCTAAAATCGCAGATTGACGGTCTTGAAGTGGGTGCCGATGCGTATATCGCAAAACCTTTTTCAATGGATTATTTAAAAGTTCAGGTGAATAATCTAATCGAAAACAGAAAGCAGATTATGAATTATTATGCGAGTTCTCCGCTTTCGCACATTAAAAGTATTGCGCACAACAAAACCGACGAAAAGTTCCTGAAAAAACTAGACGAAGAAATCCTGAAAAACATCACGGATTCTGATTTAAGCGTAGAATCTTTGGCGGAAATCATGAACATGAGCCGTTCAACTTTATACCGAAAAATTAAAGATATTTCGAATTTGAGTCCGAATGAGTTGATTAATATTGTTCGTTTAAAACGTGCTGCTGAATTGCTTTTAAACGAGAATTATAAAATGTATGAGATTGCTGAAATGGTGGGTTATAAATCGCAGACGAGTTTTGGACGTAATTTTCAGAAGCATTTTACGATGACGCCTTCAGAGTATATTGCGATGAATAAATAGTTTTTTGTAGAGACACACAGCTGTGAGGCTTTATGCGCAAAGTTTTTGTTGTCGATATTCGTTGGGGTTACGTTGTGTTAGACGGACTGCTTTGCGTCTCTACAGAACAAAAAATGGATATATTTTATTAAAAAAAAATCAATTGCCTCCAGCTTTAGCTGGAGGTTAAATTTTGAAAATATGAAAGGCTTTAGCCGAACTTTGACGTTTGGCTAAAGCCTTTTTGATAACTGATTTTTATTCCTCCAGCTAAAGCTGGAGGCAATTAAAAAAAATATCAACACAAAGTATATCTGTAGAGACGCACAGCAGTGCGTCTACACAAAGTTATTCCTCAATTAATTGCTCAATCAACTGTAATCTTTTTACAATACTGTTTTTATCCAAAATTGTCCCCGGCGATAAAACCGCATTTGCACCAACTTTAGAATTATCACCTAACAATGACCCAAATTTATCTGAATGGGTATTGATAATGTCTTCTTTATATTTAACTGAAATGATTTTGTTTTTTCTTTCATTGTAATGATTGGCACAAATTGAACCTGCTTCAAAATTAATATTTTGACCAATCAGGCTGTTTCCTATATAATTAAAATGTGCTACTGCCGAATTATCTGAAATAAACGATTGTTTTATTTCTGAACCCGGGCCTATTTTTACAGATTTACCAAATAATATTGGGCCACGCAAATAAGCGTGCGCACCAACATAACAATTTTCTGAAATGATGATTGTGCCTTTTAAGGTTACACCTTCTTCTATTATGGCTGTTTTATGTATGGCAGTTGTTCCTTCTATTTTATAATCCGCTGAAAGTAGTTTTATTTTTTCTAAAAGTATTTTGTCCAGTTCATTGACAATATTCCATGGCGCAGTATTAATATAATCTGGAAAATAAAAATCAAAGTTTTCTATAAAATCGATTGGTTTTATCATTATTGTATTGATTTAAAAATGCATCATTTAATTTTATAAAGATAAGATTTCGAAAATTCGAATTTTAGTATTTAATAAAATAAATCTAAGATCTTGAAATGCAAAAAATGACAAAAATATCAACACAAAGTATATCTGTAGAGACGAGCAGTGCGTCTATATGCGTAAAGTGATATACGTTGTGGTTACGTTGCGTTAGACGCACTGCTGTGCGTCTCTACAGAATAAAATGGGTGCAAAAAATGATAATATCAATACAAAGTATATCCGTAGAGACGCACAGCAGTGCGTCTTATACGCAAAGTGATATACGTTAGGGTTACTTTGCGTTAGACGCACTGCTGTGCGTCTCTACAGAATAAAATGGGTGCAAAAAATTATTTACTCAAATCTGCTTCAAAAGGCGAAGCAGGCAAATTTTCTTTATTGTATAAATTGGCTTCAGCCGGATTATCTGCCCAAGCGTATCTTACTTTTACCGGGTCTGTAATTGAATCATTACTCACGATAACTTTATCGCCATCGATAACGGCTTTTGCCCAAACAAATTTTCCATCATTTCCGGCGATTGCAAATTCTTTTAATTCATTTCCGGTTTTGATTTGCAATCCGGTTCCAATATCTGAAAAACTTAGAATTAACTTGTTTCCGTCTTTTTTTATTGATTTAAAAATCGGTCCCGAAGCGACTAAATTTTTCTCGCCATAAACTTGTTTTCTTGCCTGAAGCGACAATCTTTTCCCAACATCGTATTTGTTTAAAGGATGAATATCGTTCCACTCGCCTACATCGATTATTATGGCCATTGCGGTATTTGGAACTTTTAGTGTATTCAATTGCTGCTGTCTTAAAGCTGCCCAATTACTTTCGACTGGTTCCGATTTTGTTTCCATATAATTGGCAAGCTGAACGAATAAAAAAGGTAATTTTTCCTGTTTCCATTGGGCGCGCCAATTCGCAATTAAGGTTTCCATTAAGGGAAGATATTCTGATGGCTTTTTAGTGCTTGATTCTCCCTGATACCAAAGCACGCCTTTTATAGCATAATTTTTAAGAGGCGCAATCATGGCATTATAAAGTCCGACTGGTTTTAATCTGACGAAAGTCTGTGCCGGAAGCGGTAACATTTTTACACCTAATTTGTATTTCCAGATTCCTTTTAAATCAATGGTTTGATCGCCATTAATTAACTCATAAGGTTTATCCAGTACAAAACCTCCTTTACCCGAATTACTGATAACTCTGACCGTAATTTCGTTTTTTCCTTCTTTTAAAATATTGGAATTGAAAGAGTAAATTCTTGGCGGATATTGATAGGAAGTTGTGCCAACAAAATGTCCGTTTACAAAAACCGAATCGGCATCGACTATTCTTCCTAAAATAATTTTAGCTTGATTTTCTTTTATTTTTTCCAGCGTAAATTCCTTTTTAAACCAAACCGAGCCGTTTATATTTCCGAGTTCACCGTCTGCCCAATAACCGGGAACTTTCATCGTTTTCCAATCGGAATTATCGATTTCAGCTGCCCATTTATTTTTTAGTCCGGGATCTGTTTCGTCTAGTAATTTATCCCAGTCTGAACTTACTTTATCGTCGTTTTCGTCAATTTGTTTTTCGAGACTTCCATCTTTAAACTTTAAATATTCCTGATAATAATCTGGGAATTTTTTAATGTTTTCTTCGCTGATCCATGCTTCTGCCGGAGAACCGCCTAAAGAGGAATTGATTATTCCAATCGGAATTTGGTATTTTTCATAGATTTCTAAAGCGAAAAAATAAGCAACTCCAGAGAATTTTAAAACGCTGTTTGGATTTGCTGCAATCCATTCTCCGGAAGAGAAATCGGTATTTTCTCTTTCAAAGAAATATTGGTTGGGAACTAGAAATTGTCTAATGTTTGGATTCTCCGCTTTAGCGATATAATCCTGATATTTATATTTAAGCCGTTCCATTGACAGCTGCATATTCGATTGACCGGAACAAACCCAAACGTCACCCAAAAGTATATTTTTCAGGGTGATTGTGTTGGATGCTTTTAAGGTCATTTCATATGGCCCGCCTGCTTTTTGCGATGGAAGCTGAATTAGCCATTTTCCGTCTTCGGCTGTAATGGTTTTGTATGTTTTGTGGTTGAAATCGAGTTCGATTTTTTCTTTTGGTGACGCCCAGCCCCAGATATTGACTTTTGTATCGCGCTGCAATATCATTCCGTCGCTTATTAATCTTGGTAATTTTATTTGAGCATTGGCATTGAAAACTATAAGTATTGCTAGTATTATTTTTTTCATTTGATCTTGTTTGTTTTTGCCCACTGATGACACGGATTATACTGGTTAACGCTGATTTTTTTTTGCCACAGATTATAAGGATTAACACTGATTAATTTTAAAAAATCATTTTAATCTGTGTTAATCTGTGGCTAAAAAATTTTCACGCAGATTTAGCAGATTAGGCAGATTTTTTAATATTTGAAAAAATAATTCGTGAAAATTCGTGAAATTCGTGGCAAAAAAAACAGAAAAAAACTACTCATAAATGTATAGTTTTATTTTTTGTATTTCATAATCGCCTACTGAAATTCTCAGATGCCTTCCTTGATGGGTTTGGTCTCCGTTGAAATGCCTTATGGTTCTCCAGTTTTCGTTTTCAAATTTTCCCTGATCTGTTTTTAATATTCCTGCATTTGCGGTTTTATCTTTTAATGGTTTAAAAGTCACGACAATTCCGGAACCTGAAATGTAAAATTCATTGGGTGTGATTTCTATAATTATGGCGCTTGATGTTGGCCAGGTTTCTGCTTTTGCACCTTCTGACCAATTTAGGGTATAATCGTGTTTAAAGGTAAATTCGTAGTTTCCTAGATTAATGATTTGTGTGTTATTTACTTTATCTAATAAAACTCCATCAATTTTTCCTTGGCCTTTATTAGCTTCAATAACTGGCGTTAACTGCTGCACTAAATCATAAATTTTTCCTAGTGGATCTTTTTTGGCATCGGTTACTGATTCTATGGAGAAAGGCGAAAAACCAATGGCTTCATAATGTCCTATTGCGTAAAAACCTTTAAAAGGTGCGGTTTCATCAAAACGATGTTCGGGAATAAATAACGGATCGCCTTGTCTTGTAAATAAATCATTCCATTGCTTGAATAACGGATTATAAAAATCTGGTGAAAGAAAATCTATCGCGTTTCCGGCTGCTTTCCAAACATCCATTACATGCGGCAAAGGCCCTGCGCTTGGATATTCTCCGGGTTTCTTTTCTGGAGCGTTTAAGGCTGCGTTTACAAACATCGGAATTGGATAAACTTCTTTTCCTGCTTTGGCAATTGTATTGGTGAATTTTGAAAAATACCAAGCCATGAAAATTTCATCGGTTTGAAGGCATTTTCCGAAAATTTCTTCCCAGTTTCCAATAGTTTTAAATCCGTTTTTCTTCCAGATTGCTGAGAATTCTGGAACTAGTTTTTCTTTGTTTTTCTGTAGATATTGGATGAGTTCTTTTGGAACTTCTTTTTTGAAAGCTTCATTTGCTAAAAGATGATAATCGCGTGCCGTTGGCAGCATTCCGATTTCGTTTTCGACCTGAACCATAATTACGGTTTGTTCTTTTTGGTCAAAATCTTTAATATGAGACATTAATTTTTGAAAAGCTTTTAAATCGGCTTGCAGATTTTCTTCGCTAAAAGGCGTTAGAATTTCATGGCTTTTATTTTTGTCGTCTTTTATTCTCGGATATTTTTTCTGATTCAGTTTTACCCATTCCGGTGCGTGGCTTGACATACTGTTTTTCCATGATCCAAACCAAAGAAATACTAGCTTTAGGTTTTCTTTTCTGGCTCTCAGAATCAAATCATCTACTAGCGAAAAATCAAATTTGCCTTCCTCCTTTTCTATTAATTCCCAATAAATTGGAGTTAAAACTGTGTTGAGGTTCATGTCGGTCAATTTTTCCCAAATGGGTTCCATACTTTCCATAGTGGTTGCCGAAGAATTTCCTAATTCTCCACCGCGAATAATGAAAGGTTTGTTGTTGACAATGAGCTGTGTTTTATTTCCTTTTTTTTGAAGATGCGGTATATTTTCTTGGGAATATCCGAATTGTAAAAAAGCAAAAAACAGTATAACGATTGTATTTTTTGGGAACGTAAACATCTGATTCTTTTAAAATTAAAAACAAATAATCCATAATACAAATCCTTTCAGATTCATATTATGGATTAAGACTACACTTAACTTACTTAACCAACTCTCCTGAAAAATCTTTACTTACATCTTTTCCTGCAAGACCATCAGCAGTTCCTTTATAGGCGTGTTTACGAACGTAATTTGCATCCCAAAGATTTGGTGCTTCGTCCGGAAGCCAGAATTCATGTTCTTTGGAGTTATCAGAAACTCCCCAAACTGTTATACCGTATTGCTGTGCTGCCGGAATATGTTTTTTATACATATCCACTACATATTGATACATTTCAGCTTGTGATGCTTGCTGCGCAACGGTTGGAGCATTTGTCCCTAATCGAACATCTAATTCCGAAATTTTAATCAATTTTCCTGTCGCTGCCAGTTTTTGGAACATCTGGGCAATTTTATCTTTATCTGTATTTAAACCTATGTGCATTTGTGTTCCAATTCCGTCAACTTTTCCGCCTTGGCTTTCGATATATTCTACATATTGAATCAATCCGTCGCATTTGTCTAATCTTGATTCTAAGTTATAATCGTTAATGAAAAGTTTGTCTGTTGTATTTCCGTATTGACGAGCTAATTTGAATGCTGTTACTGCATAATCTTTTCCTAGGTATTTTATCCAAGAGAAAAAATCTGCTGCGGTATCGCCTTCATTTCCTGTTCTTAATGTTCCGTCTTCTTTCATTGGTTCGTTTACTACATCCCAGGCAAAAACACTTGTTTTGTAATGTGTCATCATTTTAGAAACCCAGTCAGCCATAGCATCGCCAATGATTTTTGTTTTTTCTGCATCGGTTTTTTCGATCGTTATTGGCGCTGTTGGGCCTCCTCCAGATGATCCATCCGTTACTAAAACATTATCGATATAATAGGTTCCGGCTGCTCCACCTAAATCAAAGTTTAAACCTGTTTCGGTTCCGTTTCCGGTAAATTTCCATTCTACTAATTTCCAACTTGGCGATGTTGCCTGATCTCCCTGATAATGAGCCGTTGTTCCTGTTGTTGAACATCTTACAGAACCAGTTGCTTCAGAGCGAATCATATACGAAATGGTATATTCTTTTCCAGAAGTGAAGGTCGAAGTAAAATCAGCATGAATTTGAGTTTTCCATTGATTTGCCGCATCCGAAGTTGCGTTTACCACTTTCATAGCTCCGTTTCCTTCATATGCATCAGACGCGGCTGCTGCACTTAAAGCATCATTAGCTCCATTGTATTTTGACCATCCGCTGATACCTGCATTAAAATTACCATTGGCAACCAAATTTGTAACGGTTGCTGCGGCATCAAGATCTACAACTGCAATTGTGTTTACATCAATTAAATAGGTCACATTTGGCAGATATCCTAAATCGATATTGAATTTAAAATTGGTACTTCCGCCAACAAAATCTCCGGGAGCTAATTTAATTTTAACCTGCTGCCATGCTGATGTTGTTGCAAAAGCTTCTGTCCAAGATCCGCCTGTGCTGAACCAGTCTTTGTACGGATATTGATTTGTTAATGAAGCATTGAAAGAAATACGTCCTTTTCCGGTTACATCTGATTTAATATAGAAAGAAATCTCGTAATTATGACCGCTTACAATGGATACATCCGGAGAAGTTAATTGCAGATTATACGGTGCAGAAGATGTCGCGCTTGATTCTAATTTAATAGCCTGCGAACCTGTTGCAAGTCCTTCATTTGCTGCAATAGAAATTCCTTTTCCGGGATTGTTTCTTGCCCAGTTTGTAAATGTTCCGCTTTTTAAACCTGCTACATCTAAGGTATTGGTTCCGCTAGAACCGGGAATTACGGTTGGCGCAATTATACTGTTTAAATAACTTGCATTTTGGTTGGAATGCCAAACCAAAGTATGACCAAAAACGGTTAATCCAGCTTTTTTGGTTTCGGCAATAAAGGCATCTACTTTAGTAAAATTAATTTCACCTTTTGAGTTTACCATTGCGCCGTGTTTCATTTCATAACCTGGCGTAACCTCATCAAAGTTGTCGTTTACAATTTTGCGGTACGCTGCGTCAGTTAGGTATAAATCGGCACCAATTCCGTTTCCTAAAACAAAATCTGTGTACGTTTTAAGGTTATCGTATCGGCTTATTTTTTCTACTAATTCTAATGGAAGTTCTGCTCCTGTAACCTCGCCATGCTCAGGGTCTTTTTCCCATTCCATTAAATTATCATCACAGGATGCCAGAAGCATTAAGGATGAAGCAATTACTGGTATTATATATTTATATTTCATTTTGGTGTTTTTTTAGTTAGGAAAATCGTTGTAAACCGGGGTATCTAAGGATACTATTCTCCAGTTGTCTGTGTACACTTTTACTGAAGTTGGTTTTGAAGCAAATTCTACTTCACTTGCAGTTCCTGTAACGTCTTTTAGTTTTACATCAGAATTTTCAAAGAAAAAACCAAAGTTTTGATACGTTGCAGCTTCACGATATGCTAAAACGGTTTCAAAAGTGAACGGTTCTTTAGACCATGCATAAAATTTATTTAGCGGAATTGTAACCGTTGTCCATCCTGTGGTTTGAAAAGCAACCGATTTTCCGTCAACAATCCACGGAACATAATTATAAACAGCTCCTGTCCATTCTCCTCCATTAAAATTATTGACCATGCATATTTTTAAGAATCCTGAATCTTTCCAAGCATCCGGAACGTATACATCAAACTGTAATGCGACTTTGTCAAGCGGTGTGCTTGCCGGAATATATGGTGTTAATTGTGTTCTCCAGTTATCGACGCCGTTTCCTGCTGTCCAAACTTCTGTGCATCTGTTTTTGGCAGCATCAAAAGAAGCAATTCTTTCCGGACGGTGCGGTACATATTTGCCTTGCGAAATATTTCCTGTTCCTAAAGCAAGTGATGCTAAATCTTCGGGCTGAATCATGCTGGTTGAAGTTCCCCAATAACCGTGCTGTCCTCTTCCGTCAAAATCTAATAAAACACCTTTTTTAAAGTTGAAATAAGCCGGAGAATAAACGCCTCCGTTTGAAGTCTGAACGAATAATGAACCTCCGTTTTCTGAAACGCCATTTGGCACTGCAACTGTAAAAAATTCACCGTCTTCATCTGAAGTAATTCCTGTTGATACTTCGATATTTCCCGGGAAAACTACTTTGCTTACTTCGGTTAAACCAGTTCCAGAAACGGTAATGGTTTCTCCTGCATTAGGCATTGTGTTTGAAATGTTTGTGATGGCTGGTTTTCCTGAACGAATTTCAAATGAAAATGTGGTTTCATTATTATCGTTTACAAATCGAATCGTGTTTCTTACCGATGGATCTGCTTCTAAAATTGGGGTATCGGCAGAAACATTGATCAGCATTGAATTATCGGATACAAAAACTACATTAAAATAAGTTTGATATCCGTTGATGTAAACTCTTTTTAAGCCTGTAAAACCAGAACCTTGTATACGCAAAGCTTGTCCTAAACGTGCAAAAGTAACTTCTCTATCCGGAACGGTTGAATTTACATCTTCCAGAAAAACTTTTGATATGGTTATGGTTCCGCCTTCAGAATCGTTATTATCACAAGAAGTAAATAGCGTACTAAAGAACATTATTCCCAGCAGTGCGATGGGTGCCCAATACTTTTTATTTAAAATATATTTCATATTAATATTTTTTAGATTGTTGTTTTTCAAAATACTAGAACAAGTCTGTTATTTTTTCTTCTGTAAATTGGTACGGAACCGGATTTTCTCTCAACAATGGATTCTGAACCAGTTCTGATTCCGGATAAGGAAGAAGGAAAATTGTAGCATCGATCACGCCAATTGAACGCGGACTGCTGCTTCTTGCCGGATCTATAGATAATGTATTTGTTGCAGAATCGTAAAGAATTGGCTCAATTGTTCCACGGTTTTGTGCCGTTACGTAGTTGATAACTTCTTGCTGTTTGTAATAAGCGCGTCTCACTAAATCGTACCAATATTGTCCTTCCATAGCTAATTCAACTCTTCTTTCGTGAATAATATCAGCGTAAGTTAAAGTCGTTTTTGGATCAAGACCTGCACGAACACGAAGTTTATTTACGCCATCTAAAGCAAGTGCATCTGATGTTGAAGCGTTGTTTCCTAAAGCAGCTTCGGCATAATTTAGATAGACTTCTCCTAAACGCAGCATATAAGTATTTAAAGCGGAGTTCATACGGCTAATTTTAGAATTGTCTTTTGTAGAACCTACAACTCCTTTTTTTACCGTTAAAAATTCTTTTGCGTGATCGACTGTATAACCTCCGTTTGATTTATTGATTTCCGGATAAAAATCATCATCGCCCATCCATGTTGCTTTACGGCGAAGGTCTTTTGATTCGTATTCTTTTAAAACATCATTTGAAGCTCTTGTCCAGTAACCCCAAGCTGCATCGTCTCCTGTAATATCAGAACCTAAAGCAAAATAAGCCTGATGTGTATTAATAACTCCGTAATCTCCGTTTGGAACCCATTGCAGGGCAAACATCGATTCTGTATTGTTGTTGTTATCAACCATAAACAAATCAGCGTAGTTTGTCATTAAAGTATATGGACCTGAAGTGATTACTTTTTCGGCTGCTTTTTTAGCTAAATCTAAATATTGCTGATTTCTTGTTCCGCTGTTTGGATTGTCGCTTACTCCCGAATAGGATAAGTAAACACGAGACAACATTCCGAATGCACTGTATTTTGTTAAACGTCCGGCTTGTCCTGCAGTTTCAGGCAGATATTTTGCTGCAAATTCTAAATCGCGAATCGCAAATTCGTACACATCTTTTAATGGATTTTTGTTTACGATTGGGTTTTTAACCAATTCTCTTGGGTCTGTAGAAATAATTACATCTCCCCATAAAGAAGCTAAATACCAATATGCGGTTCCTCTCATAAAACGTGCTTCGGCGATATATTTATTTTTAACGCTTTCGTCTACTTTACTTCCGGAAATACCGATAATAACATTATTCGATTGCTGTACAACATTGTATAAAGATCCCCAAGCCGAAACTAAAGGCCCGGTTAATCCTGTTTCAGATAAATCTGTAAACGGATAAACGTAATCAGAATAAGGTGCGTACAAATTATCTGAACGTCCGTCGCCTAAACCGTAATAGAATTTATCATTAAAATCAAACCAAACTCTGTTGTAAAGCGGACCTGTTGCCGACTGAAAATCTGATTCTGATTTATAGAAATTCTCTTTTGTGATTTGATCTTCTGGTTCAACATCTAAAAGATCACTACAACTAGTCCAAACAAATGGCAATGCGATCATAAGAACCGTGTAAAATATTTTTTTTGTTTTCATAGTTTGTAAATTTTAGAAATTAACATTCAATCCAAGCGTTGTAATAATTGGCGAAGGATAACGTCCATTATCAATACCACTTAAAAGTGCATCCTGATTAATTGATCCAACTTCTGGATCGTAACCTTTGTATTTTGTAAAGGTTAAAACGTTTTGAGCGTTAGAATATATCTTAATGTTTGAGATTCCGTATTTAGAATATAATTTCTTTGGAAGATTATATCCTATCGAAATATTCTTTACTCTTACATAAGAACCATCTTCTACAAAGCGGTTGCTAAAACGGTAGTTTGAAGCTGATGATGCAGACGACGCCGCAATTCTGGTCATATAAGGATCTCCACCCACAATTTGTACATTACGATAATCGTTTGGCCCGTTTGGATCGATTAATTCTAATTGCGCATATCCTAAAGAAGATTTCAATAAATTGGTATTTTCACGAGGATTTTCTAACCAGCGTCTTTGGTAGTTTACGATATCATTTCCGTAAGAACCTGTCAGCAAAATGTTGATATCAAATCCTTGAAAAGAAAATGTGTTTCCGATACCGAAAGTAAAATCCGGAGCTGGATTTCCAATGTAATCGCGGTCTTTTTCGTTGATGATCCCGTCTTTGTTTATATCTTCAAAAATATAATCCCCAATCCAAACGCCGTTTTCACCAATCGCCATTCCTTCTGGCAAAGCTGTTGGTTTTACTACTCCGTCTTTATCTTTATAATAGAAATCTGTTGCTTTTTCAAATCGGCCAATCACTTTATAACCGTAAAACTGTCCAATTGCTTCTCCAACTGCTGTTCTGGTAACTGTTGTAACATCAGAACCTTGCTGAATGTTTTTATTTAATACGCCAGATTCTGTATTAAGAGCTAAAACTTTGCTTCTGTTCATTGAGAAAACAATATTCGATTTCCATATAAAATCGTTTCTCTCCATGTTGATGGTATTCAAACTGAATTCAAATCCTTTATTTTCAAGAGATCCAATGTTTACTGTTGGCGGTCTTGTCGCCCCTTGTCCCGTTGTTCCTACGTAAGCCGGCAATGGAAGTTCCAGCAATAAGTCGTTTGTTTTTTTGTAATATACATCGGCAACCAGTTCTACTCTGTTATTAAAAAGTCCAAGGTCTAAACCTAAGTTACTTGAATAAGTAGTTTCCCATTTAATGTCTGGATTTGCGGTATTTCCTGCCAATTGTCCTGTTCCCCAGTTTGTTGCCGAAGATCCATAAATTGAAGTATAAGCGTAGTTTGGCGCACTTTGATTACCAACTGCTCCCCAACCTAAACGCAATTTTAAATTGTTGATGGTTTTATTTTCTTTTAAGAAATTTTCGTTTGAGATTTTCCAGGCCAAAGCGGCTGACGGAAACCATCCCCAGCGATTTTCTTCAGCAAATTTTGAAGATCCGTCTCGTCTTAAAGTCGCAGTCAGTAAATATTTATCATTGAAAGAATAAAACAATCTCCCAAAGTAAGAGCTGATAGAACTTACACTGCTTGCATTTGAGTTTCTTGCTGTTGTAGCATCTCCGGCATTTAAATCTGTAGCACCGTTTGTGATGTAACCAGAACGGTATCCGTAAAGGTTTTCCCAGCTTGATTCCTGCATTTCCTGACCTAACATGGCATTAATGGTATGTGCGCCAAAAGTTTTATTGTAAGTCAATAAATTGTTCCAGCTCCAGAATGCACTGTTTGATTTTGTTCTTGTTCCTTCGCGAACATCATTTACTAATGCTCCAAAAGTATACGATGGATTAAAAGTATAATTGTTTGCAAATCCGTAATCTAATGAATATTGCGTTTTGAATTTAAGGTCTTTTGTAAAACCAATTTCAGCATACGTATTAGCTCTAATGGCGTAATTTTTATTGTGATTGTCTTTTATAGAAGCTAAACCTATTGGATTATTTTGAACGAATTCTGTAGTATCAGGTCCGTCAAAACTTCCATCGGCATTACGAACCGCAACGTTTGGCGTTTGTTTTAAAGCCGTTATAATTAAAGCATCGTCTGTTACCGTTGTAGTTTGATTGTATTGACTCAGGGCAAAGTTTACTCCCAATTTTAAAAAGCTTTTTACCTGAGAATCTACAACTCCTCTTAAATTGAAACGGTCAAATGAAGAGCCAATTGCTATACCTTCCTGGTCTAAATAACCAATTCCTAAAGAGTAAGTTGTACTTTCTGAGCCTCCTGAAGCTGATAAATTGTAACTCTGCATTAAAGCCGTGTTGAACAATTCTTTCTGCCAGTCCGTTCCTTCTCCCAATAAATCAGGGCGAATGAAGGTATTGTCACGCTGTACAATTCCTAAGTCTGAACGTGTATTTTTTAATGTTCCGTATTCTCTCAGGTTTAATAAATCCAAATGTTTCGGAATTTCCTGCCATCCTACATAACTGTCAAAGTTTAAAGTAAGATCGCCTTTTTTACCGCGTTTTGTGGTTACGATAATAACTCCGTTTGCTGCTCTCGAACCGTAAATTGCAGTTGCAGAAGCATCTTTTAAAACGTCCATCGAAACAATGTCTGACGGATTAATCATAGAAAGCGGATTCGTGTTTACAGAACTTGTTGTATTGTCGATAATTACACCATCGATTACAAAAATGGGTTCATTTGATCCGGTTAACGAACTGATACCACGAATACGAATAGAAGAACTTGCTCCCGGCGCACCGTTGTTTGCCTGTACGTTTACACCCGCCGCACGTCCTTGTAAAACCTGCTCGATAGATGTTGTTACAGATTGTGTAACTGCCTGACTGGTTACTGATGAAACAGAACCTGTTAAGTCTGATCTTTTCATGGTGCCGTAACCTACAACTACAACTTCTTTTAAGCTGCTTACATCTTCTTCAAGTGTTACATCTATTTTGCTTTTGTTGGCAACCGCAACGTCTTTTGATTTGTAACCAATAAAGCTGAAAGATAAAATTGCATTTGCGGGAACCGGGCTGATGGTATACGTTCCGTCAAAATTTGAAACCGAACTGATTTTAGTTCCTTTTACAAAAATGTTTACTCCCGGTATTGGTCCGTTACTATCAGAAACTGTTCCTGACACAGTGGTTTGTGCATTTACCGCAGCAGAAAATACCAGCATCAGGATTAAGTATCCTAAGTTTTTAAAGTATTTTGATTTGCTTTTAGTAATTAAAAGGTTAGTCATAAATAATTAGTTTAATGAGTTAATAGTATGGTTTAGTTAGTTTTTTTTATGAAATGATTCAGGAATTGTTTTCAGAATAAAAACAACTCATAATCATTATTGAAACAAATATATATAAAAAACAATAATACAC
>NZ_CAIJDE010000050.1 GCF_903819335.1 Flavobacterium panici
ATAATAAGGAGCGATTATTATTAAAAAACAGATTTGATTACCTAATTTTGTGAAATCGCAAATAAAATCCTGCGACTACAAAATCACTTCTGATGAACAAAACGGCTCAAATCAAAAAAAATCATCAATTTATTAAATTCCGAAAATTAGTTATTGTTTCTATTTTAATTGGCTTCCTTTCTGCCTTCCTCGGAATTTCACTTAAAAAAATTACAGAGTATTACGAAGAAATCTTCTTTCATCAAGTTTCGGTAAACCCATTATTTTATATCCTTTTTCCGGTTTTCGGATTGTCTGTAATTTATTTTTTGAGGCAATATCTTTTTAAGAAAAAAGAAAATAAAGGAATCAAAGAAGTTTTTGAAAGTACGCAAACCACAAAGAATCTTCCCTCTTATAAAATCCCATCACACTTTATCAACGGATTATTGACTGTAGTTTTTGGAGGTTCAACCGGAATCGAAGTTTCTACCGTTGTTGCCACAGCCACAATTGGTTCAGTTGCTCACGAGAAAGAAAATGTTTTCCGTCAGTACAAAACCGAATTAATCTGCGCCGGAGTTGCTGCCGGAGTAACTGCACTTTTCAGCAGTCCAATTGCGGGAATTTTATTTGCTCTTGAAGTTATTTCCAGAAAAGTGACACGAGCTTTTATCATTTCAAATGTAATTGCGGTTTCAGTTGCCTTTGGTCTACTTTCTATTTTAAAAGAAGAACCTTTGTTTGCCGTTTCTATTGAAACCTGGCATTTAAAAGCCATTCCGTATTTTATTCTTTTAGGAATTTTAGCCGGAATGAATTCGGTTTATTTAACTAAATGTGTCTTGTTTTTCAAATCACAATTCGGGAAAATCGGAACGCATTATTATAAAATCATTATAGGTTCTGCAGTTTTAAGTATTTCTTTATTTATTTTTCCTCAATTATATGGCGAAGGTTATCACGCTATAAAAGGCATTTTTGGGAATACTGCACAAATTCCATTAACGATAACATTAGCTTTAACATTCATCGGAATTTTAATTCTAAAACCAATTGTAACTTCCATAACATTAGCTTCTGGTGGCGACGGCGGCGTTTTTGCTCCGAGTCTGTTTATTGGGGCTTTCTTAGGATTATTACTGGCTTCGGTTTTAAACAGCTTTTTCCATGTAAATGTAATTCCGGTTAACTTTATGATCATCGGAATGGCGGCTGTTTTGAGCGCCAGTATTCATGCTCCATTTACAGCAATATTTTTAGTATGCGGATTAACGAACGATTATACGTTGTTTTTACCAATTCTTGTCGTTTGCTTAATTTCAAAATACACCGCAAAAACGCTTTATCCATATACTGTATATAGTTATGCCCCAAGCTTAACGAAATAAATATTTTTTTTTTAGGCCACAGATTTTACAGATTCACACAGATTTATAATCCTTTTTAATCTGTGAAATCTGTGGCAAAAAATACCACAAATTATATTATTATGCCGACTCCTAAAATTAAAAGAAGCTATCGCAAAACACGTTACATTCTTTATAAAGAAACTTTAATTGATTACAAGGAACATTTTTGGTCTTTTTTAGGATCGTTTGTTGGAATTGGAATTCTGGCTTACGTACAATCGATTCACTTTTCTGGAAGTGATGCCGTTTATTTAATTGGTTCTTTTGGAGCTTCGAGCGTTTTGGTTTACGGAATTATTCAGAGTCCGTTTTCACAGCCTCGAAATCTGGTTGGCGGACATGTAATCTCTGCTCTCGTTGGCGTAACCGTTCACAAACTGGTTCCGGATATTATGTATATCGCTGCTCCATTGGCAGTTTCTATCGCCATAATTTTAATGCAGATTACTAAAACGCTTCATCCGCCGGGAGGCGCAACGGCTTTGATTGCTGTTATTGGAACAGAAAAAGTAAAAGCTTTGGGATATATGTATGTGCTTTCTCCAGTTTTAAGTGGCGTACTTATTTTACTTTTAACGGCTTTGATTTTTAATAATATGACTTCAAGCAGAAGTTATCCTAGTCATAGTACGTATCACAAACATTATCATAAAATTAGAAAGAGATTTACTGGGAAGTAATACTCTTGTCTGCTCCTGCAAGGTTTTCAAAACCTTGTAGGTATAACTTGAGCAATACCTGAAACCTACAAGGTTTTGAAAACCTTGCAGGAATGTGAAATATACGATTGTCGCCCTGAGCGAAGTCGAAGGGCGCTCCTAATTAGATCGAGGCTTCGACTTCGCTCAGCCTGACAATCGACGCCACATAATCAGAAAGCTGAAAAAATCTTTTCAACAAATCGTAATTCACAATTCGTATTTCGTTTTTTATATTTTACCTTTGACCTCTCAATAAAAACAAAGATTATGGTTTATAAATTTAGAGTAATTCTAGACGCCGAAGAAGATATTTTTAGAGACATTGCTATTCTTGAAGACGATACGCTTGAGGATTTACACAATGCGATCTTCAACGCTTTTGGTTTTGACGGATCAGAAGTTGCTTCATTTTATACTTGTGATGAGACTTGGAATCAGGAAGATGAAATTCCTCTTTTTGATACTGGCGATGTTCCGGGTGAACAAAGAACCATGAACGATTATCCGTTATCTAGTATTTTAGATAAAGAAAATACTAAGATTATCTACGTTTATGATTTCATCAGCATGTGGACTTTCTTAGTTGAACTAGCTGCTGTTGAAGATGAAGCAGTTGGAGCAACATATCCTGAAACTTTATTCTCTCACGGAGAAATGCCAGACGAAGCGCTTGAAAAAAACTTCGAAGCAGATGATATGCACAACGATATCTACGGAGAATTTGAAGATGATTTAGACGAAGATGATCTTGATATGTTCGAAGGCGATGACAGCTTTGAAGATTATGGATTTGAGGAAAATTGGAACTGACGTTAGTTGCTAAGATTCTGAGAGACTAAGATTCTAAGTTTTTTATTTTGAAGGATTTTTCTTATTTTTAAAAATTATTTAAAAAAAAAGAAATGAGTCATTTTAGAAAAATCTTGGTTTGGCAGAAGTCAATTTCCTTAGTTACCAAAATTTACAAAGCAACAAGTACGTTTCCAAAAGAAGAAATGTTTGGATTAACTTCGCAAATACGTCGAAGTTCAGTATCAGTTCCTAGCAATATTGCAGAAGGTTCAGGCAGGGAAAGTACTAAAGATTTTTTACGATTTTTATATATTTCTCTTGGCTCTATATTTGAAATGCAGACTCAGCTTGAAATTGCAAAAAATATAATTTACATAAACGAAGAAGAATTTAACCTTTTATATGAGGACAGTCGAGAGATCGAAAGGATGTTAGCGTCGTTAATTAGAAAAATAAAAGACAGTAACTAAAAAACTTAGAATCTTAGAAACTTAGAATCTCAGCAACTCAAAATATGATCAATTTATTCAACACCCACATCGAGACGCTTGCGATACACCGCGTAGGGAACAAAAGCCGTAACGAAGCTATTTTTTTATCAGAGCAGCCATTTAATCTAAAAGATGAAATTGTGCCTTTGATAAAAGAGTACTTCTTTAAACCTTTTAGAGAGAAAGAAGAAAACTATTATCAGTTTGCGCACGAAGTGGACTTGGATTACAACGACATGTTTAAATATGCAACGGAGATTTTTGCTAATCCTTCTAATTTACAAGAGATTTCAAAAAAAATCACGACGCATTTATTTGAACAGTCGAATCATCCGCATATTAAAAACGGAGAGGTTTATGTAACGTACTTAACAAACTTAAGTATTGATAATAATGTAGTTGACGCAATCGGGATTTTTAAAAGCGAATTGCAAGCAGACTTTTTACAATTTGAAGAAAAAAACAGCAACCTGGAAATGATTTTGCAGCAAGGAATCAACCTGAGCAAATTAGATAAAGGATGTTTGATTTTTAACTATAAAAAAGAAGAAGGATACAAAATTCTAACTGTAGATAGCAACCGTTACGACGCGCGTTACTGGTTAGAGCACTTTTTATCTGTAGACGCTTTTGAAGACGAAAACTTCATCACTAAGAAATATTTAAAATTCTGCCAAAACTTCGCAAAAGATGTGGTTTTACCAGCAGAAGACAAAAAAGAAGAAGTTATGTTTATGAACCGATCTGTGAATTATTTCGCTAAAAATGATCAGTTTGAAGAGCAAAATTTCCTGAATGAAGTATTAGACAATCCAGACTTGATTCCTGAATTCAAAAATTATAAAGTTGATAAAGGAGAAAAATACAGCATCGAAGATGTAACCTCATTCCCAATTGCTAACGCAGCAGTTTCTG
The DNA here is from genome assembly GCF_903819335.1 of Flavobacterium panici. Taxonomy (GTDB): domain Bacteria; phylum Bacteroidota; class Bacteroidia; order Flavobacteriales; family Flavobacteriaceae; genus Flavobacterium; species Flavobacterium panici. The sequence continues at coordinate 4,291 of NZ_CAIJDE010000050.1, forward strand.
ACGCCAGAAAATCGATTAAAAACGTAATTAACCTGGATACACACATTCAGATTAAAATGGATTTTATCAATCCTGAAAGTGCAGAAAAATTTGTTGAAAAAGGCTGGGATGAAGAAAAACAAATGTATTACTACTTAGTGTATTTCAATAAAGAAGAAAAAAGCTAAGAAGTTTTCATTTTCTATTACTTACTTAAAACAAAAAATGGCAGTTACAAAATGTAATTGCCATTTTTTTATTGTTCTTATTTTCGATATTATAAAAGGGAAAAAACTGCTTTTACAATATCATCATAAACTTGTTTATCTCTTTCTCCGGCGCGGGCCAAAACCCTAATTCCGGAATAATTATTAAAGATGAATCGGGCTAAAATTTTCGCATCTAACTGTTTGGAAATATGTCCTGCCTCCTGCCCTTTTTTCACTGCATTTGTAAAAACTTCTTCCATTGTGTGGCTGTTGCTTTTTACAATTTTTGCAATGTCTTCATCGTGCATGGCTAATTCTACAGAAGAATTTACCATAAAACAGCCTTTTGTAATTCTGTCTTCGAGGCTTTCTATAACTGCTTGTTTAAAAATAGCATGCAATGTTTCTTTGACATTTTCAGATTTATCCAAAAGCTCTTTTACAGCATCTTGATTCTGCTGTTGATAGCGCTGCAAAGATTTTGAAAATAACTTTTGTTTGTCGCCAAAAGTATCATACAAACTAGAGCGGCTTAAACCTAAATGTGTTACCAAATCCTGAGCAGATGTTCCGTTGTAACCTTTGTGCCAAAAAATTTCAATTGCTTTATCTAAAGCCTGATCTTCATTAAATTCCTTCGTTCTAGCCATTACATCAAAATTAAATTTCTTTACAAATATAAGAATTAAACGGAACAATCGTTCCTGAATAAGTCAAAAAAATTATAATACTGTGTTTACAGTAAGTCCGCCGTCAACCACAATTTCTGTTCCTGTAATGAAAGAAGAATCATCAGAAGCAAGGAAACTAATTGTTTTTGCAACCTCAGAAGCTTGTCCAAAACGTTTCAATAAGATTTTTTGACCTAAAGCAGCTCCTAAACCTTCCACTTCTTCTTTTTCTAAACCAACTTTACCATACAAAGGTGTTTCGATTGGACCAGGAGAAACTGCATTTACTCTGATTTTTCTTGGTGCTAATTCTGCTGCAAATATTCTGTTTAATGATAAAACTGCTGCTTTACTTGCTCCATATACACTTGAACCCGGCATTCCTAATTGAGCATTTACAGAAGTATTAAAAATAATAGATCCGCCATCGTTTAAAATTGGCAATACTTTTTGAACTGTAAAATAAACTCCTTTTACATTCACGTTCATAATACTGTCATAATGATCTTCAGAAGCTGAATCTACTGGAGCAAAAGCTGCGATTCCAGCATTTAAAAACAGAATATCTACTTTTCCAAATTGTGCTTTTACTTGTTCTACTAAACTGTCAATAGATTTTAAATCAGATTGATCTGCAACGATTCCGGTAACGTTTAATTCTGTTTCGGCTTTTGCCAAAGCTTCTTTGTTTCTTCCTGTTACAATTACTTTTGCCCCTTTTGATACTAAATCAGCTGCTGCTGCGTATCCAATTCCACTATTTCCACCTGTTACAATAGCTACTTTGTTTTCTAAATTTTTCATTTTATTTGTTATTTAAGTTATTGATTATTCAATTATTATGGTACAAAGATATAATAACGGAACGATCGTTCCGTTATTATTAAAGTTAATTTTTTGTTAAAATAATTATTCACTTCTGAAAGTGCCATTTTATAAGGGTTTATATCTATGTAACCATAAAGGAAACAAATCGTAAAATGTCGCCAATTCTTAATTTATGCTTAATTTTGTATTTCTAAAAACAAAAAAACAGATGGATCGTCTTTTACCAGCCGAAAGTCCTTTCGAAACGATAATCTCATTTCATAAACTAATTGAATCTTTTGAGCAGATTGCTTTATCTAATGTTGATTACCGATCTAACTACGCCAAAGCGATTTTAAAAGAAATTGAAGCGTACCCGGAATTCAGAACAGGAATTCGCGATTACAGTACTATTAAGGATAATGAAGCATTAATTAAAAACATTGCTGCTGACTTATTCCCTACGGCTTTAACAAACAATGAAATAAAAGCCATAACAATACCTTTTCAAAATATATCATTTAATTATACAGAACGTTTCAAGAAAATATTGCGTAATGCCGGTGATGAATTTTACATGGAAATTCGTGATTTTGATGATCACCAATTCTATATTAATAATTGCTGTTTGATTTTAAGCGCTTATTATCATCAAAATATTGATTTTAATAAACCTTTTTTCTATGATATTCCAGATGAAGAAGGTGTAGAAAAACATTATCGTATTCTCTATAATGCCGATTTCATGGAAATCACTCCAACAGAAAATGCACCGCAGCTTACACAGGACGATATTGATATTTTGATTGATAACTATAATGATATCGATTTATGGAAATCTAAATTCCCGCCAAGAAGCTGGATTTTAAAAGGTTTCGGGATTGTTTCTTTATTTGATGCAACTACAGAAAGTGCAATTTCCAATTTAAAAAGTAATCTTTTAAAACCGGAAACTTCAAGAGTTGCTTCTACAGATATTATAGAAAACATCTTCAGGTCTATTTTTAAAATTCCGAGTTTAAAAGTTGGTTTTATTATCTATAATCCTGAAGAAGAAAAATTTGTACGACCAATAAAGTTTGACAACCAAATGCAGAGTTTTTTACTTTCATCTACACAGGAAGTAGATTGTAAAAATGCTTTTTTTGGATGTTCATTTGAAAATCTTTTAGATAAAAAGGAACCGTTTGTAATTTCAAATGTGAAAAAGTTTATCGAAGAATCTTCAAACCCAAAACTTGGCGAGCATTTATTAAGTCAGGGAATTCAAAGCTGTGTTTTTGCACCGGTTATAAAAGACGATCATTTATTAGGCGTTGTTGAATTGGTTTCTGATAATATTCGTGAGTTAAACAGCGTAAATGCAACAAAACTAGAATTGGTTTTACCGTATTTAACAGATACTATTGATCGTTATAATACAGATATGCAACATCAGGTTGAAGCTATTATTCAACGTGAATATACAACGATTCACCCAAGCGTTTATTGGAAATTCAGAAAAGAATCTCAAAATTATTTCCAAAATATCAATCATACTAAAGATTATATTTTTAAGGAAATTGTATTTAAAAATGTATTCCCGTTATACGGACAAATTGATATTAAAGGTTCTTCTGAACACCGAAATGAAACGGTTAAAATTGACTTGAAAAATCAGCTTACGGCTCTTTTGGAAATTTTCGATAATCAAAAACCAAATTCAAACCTGGTACTTTTAGAGCAGAGAAAATTTGAATTGGAATCACTTCGAAGTGAATTGGACTTTCCGCTTAAAGCAGATATGGAACAGCATATTCAGCGTTATATTGAAGACGAAATTCATCCAATACTGAGAAACACTAAAGACAACGCTAAAAATAAACAGTTAGAAGAATTGTACTTTCAAAGTCTGGACGAAAAAACCGGAATGTTTTATCAGGAAAGAAAGAAGTTTGACAATGCGATGTCGATTATCAATAAAAGACTGGCTTCTGTATTAGATAAAAAACAGGTTGAAGCACAGCAAATTTATCCGCATTATTACGAACGTTTTAAAACGGATGGTGTTGAGCATAATTTATATATTGGAGCTTCGATTTCGCCAACAAAACCATTTGATATTATGTACCTGCACAATTTACGTTTGTGGCAGTTACAGACTTTATGCGAAATGGAATTAGAACATCATCAGCTTAAGGAATCGCTTCCGTATGAATTAGATGTTACTTCACTGATTTTGGTTTTCAGTTCGCCGCTTTCTATTCGTTTTAGAATGGATGAAAAACGCTTTGACGTTGACGGAACTTATAATGCCAGATATGAAGTCGTTAAAAAACGTATCGACAAATCGAACATTAAAGGAACAAACGAAAGAATTACCGAAAAAGAGAAAATTACAATTGTATATTCTCAAAACAGTGAAGAAGCAGAATATTTAAAATACATTAAATATTTGCAGCACAAGAAAATTCTGGAACCTTCAATAGAACAATTTGAAGTTGAAGATCTTCAGGGAGTTTCTGGTTTAAAAGCGATTCGTGTAAAAGTGATTAATAACGTAAATAATTCAAAAATAAAGAAAATTACCTATCAGGATTTATTAGATGAGCTCAACTAAAAGTTGAGCTTTTTCTTTGAATTTATAATTTAACACATAGAAACATAGACTTTTGAAACTTAAAAAAGGCGTTTCACTTGTCTAAACAAACATAGCTATGTGTTAGAAAACTTGTTTTCTTTTTATATCTTTTTCATTCCCCATAAAAACCTATGTTTCTATGTGTTTAAATTTTATAGACAAAGAACGCGGATGAAACGGATTCGCTTCGCGAAGACGCAGATTATACGGATAAATATTTAACGCGGATAATAACAGAAAAAAATCTGTTTTTATCCGCGTTTTCGCGAAGCGAATCCGTATCATCCGCGTCTAATTTTATGTATTATAAAATTTAAATAGATTTAAAAGCAATTACAAACGCAATTACAGTAACAATAATTCCAAACATAAATAGGTTGTAAGCAATACGAAGTAAGTTATATTTTCGCTGTAAAACCAATCCCAGATAATACAAATCTTTAATCATGTTCGAATAAAGATAATCACGGTCTTTCATCATTTCGTTCATTGCCCAGTCGTATTCTTCTAAAGGCATTTTGTAGAAATTTCCAAAAAACAATAAATTAATCTTTTTATTCTCGATATCTTCTCTTGTAAAAACTCCCGAAGTTACTTTTGGCCTTGTAGAAAGAATCGCAAAAATAATAGTGATTACGCTCGACATCAGCATAATAAATGTTGGGATAACTAAATGTGCATTTTTCGGACTGTCTAATTTTGGAATAATAGACGAAAGTGCAATCGAAATAATAATTGCATTTACAGATAATAAAATATTGGCCTTACTATCCGCAATTCCGCTTAAACGGGTATGATTTCCAAGCGTAACGCGAAATAAGGTATCAACACCGCGATCTGGTTTTTCTACTTTTTCGCTTTTTTTGGTTTCTTTTTCAAGTTCTTCCGCCGCTTTCAATTCCTGCTTATTTATTTTTTTCTGAATCAAAATAAGGTTCTTTTCTTTTAAAGGCTGCCATTTTTTTAAAGCATAATCCGTGTAGAATCTATGTTTATTCAGTAAAAAATTCAGGTTTTCCTTTGTCCATTCAGCATTTGAAAAATTTACAATTCCTGTGTTTTTCAATTCTAAACGTAGTAATTCGCAGGTTGTAACATATTCTGTTCCCATTAAATGGGCATAATCAGCATCTTTAATTATTTTTTCCAAATGCGTTTTTGGATAGTAATCTTTGGCTGTAGCCAAAATCAAACTGGAAACCAATTCAATAAACTTTTCAGATTTTCCTTTTTCTTTTAAAAAATCAACAGCAATCTTTACACTCTTAGCTTCATGATCTTCATAACCTTGAATATATCCTGTATCATGAAACCATGCTGCAACTAAAAGTGCCTCTTTGTCATCACTTTCTACATCTTCCTTTTTGCAAAGCTCTTTTACGGCTGAAACTACTGTGAAAGTATGGTTAAAATTATGGTAAGAATATAAATTAGAAAGTTTATCTTTGAGTAAATTACCGACGAAATCCTCGGATTGTTCTATTAGGTTCATAAAAGAATATTTTTATACCACTAAATTATGAAATTGTTTTTGGATAATCATTTTATTGCTAAGGTTAAAAAATTTTCATTAGCAATTATAACTTTAACATTTATTTATTCTTGTGCCACACATAAGGCGCAGTACGGAAAAGATGTTAGTGCTAACGAAACAGAAAACGCAACAGATACTATAAAAATTGCCCACACTTTTTATCTTGTTGGAGATGCCGGAAATGCTGATCAAGAGCAGGCACAGCAAACACTTGAGCTTTTACACCAAAAGCTAAAAAAAGCGAGTAAAAAATCGACTTTACTTTTTTTAGGAGACAACATTTATCCTAAAGGTTTTCCTACTGACAATACTGATAACAAAGCTTTGGCAGAAACAAAATTGACGAACCAGTTAAAATTAGCTAAGGGATTTAAAGGAAAAACAATTTTTATTCCCGGAAACCATGATTGGTACAGCGGTATAAAAGGTTTAGAATTGCAGGCCGATTTTGTGACAAAAAATTTAAATGATAAAAAAGCATTTCTGCCAAGAAAATCATGCCCTATTGAAGATGTAAAAATTGACAGCATTACAACTTTAGTAACTATTGACAGCGAATGGTTTCTGGAAGATTGGGATAATCACCCCACAATAAACGATAATTGTGACATAAAAACGAGAGAAGACTTTTTTAAGGAACTGGAAAGTATCTTAAACAAAAATCAGGAAAAAACAGTTGTTTTAGCCATTCACCATCCTTTATTAAGTAACGGAAGTCACGGCGGTCAATATTCTTGGGAAAAACAATTATTTCCGTTAGAGAAAAAAATCCCGCTTCCGGTAATTGGATCTTTTATTAATTTATTGAGAAAAACATCTGGAGTAAGTCCGCAGGATCTTCAAAATAAACAATATACCATTTATGCCAAACGAATAAAAACGCTTTTGCAAAAGCAGCGAAATGTAATTGTAGTTTCTGGTCACGATCATAATCTGCAATATATCAGCAAAGAAAATATTCAACAGATTATCAGCGGTGCAGGATCAAAATCGGAAGCTGCAAGAGCCATAAATCCATTTGATTTTTCGTATGGCGGAAATGGTTACGCTGCTTTAACATTATATAAAAGCGGTGACGCCAAAGTTTCTTTTTACGGAAATGAAAACAATAAAGAAAAACTGCTTTTTGAAAAAGAAATTATAAAAGCAAAAGAAATTAACTGGGCATCAGATATCTCTAATAATTTTCCTCCAAGAATTACAACTTCTATCTATTCAGCAAAAATGACTGATAAAAGTATGTTTCACAGATTTTTATTCGGTCAGCATTACAGAAAATATTACAGCATGCCTATTGATATAAAAGTAGCCACTTTAGATACTTTAAAAGGCGGCTTAAAACCTATTCGCGAAGGTGGCGGGCATCAATCTGTTTCTTTAAGAATGTCTGATTCAAAAAACCGTGAATATGTAATGCGCGGCATGAAAAAAAGTGCTTCGGTATTTTTACAATCTGTAGCTTTTAAAGATCAATATATTGTAAATGATTTTGAAGATACTTATACAGAAAGTTTCTTATTTGATTTTTATACGACCTCACATCCATATGCTCCATTTGTAACTGGCAGTATGTCAGACAAAATTGGTCTTTTGCATACCAATCCGGTTTTATATTATATTCCCAAACAAAAAGGTTTAGGCGAATTTAACGCTGGTTATGGAGATCAATTGTATATGATTGAGGAAAGACCTGCTGATAATCATTTAGACGCTAAAAACTTTGGAAATCCGAGTAATATTATCAGTACAGATGATATGATGATGAATCTTCATAAAGATGAAAAATATTCGGTTGACGAAAAAGAATATATTAAAGCCCGTTTGTTTGATATGCTTATTGGCGATTGGGATCGTCACGCTGATCAATGGCGCTGGGCAGAGTTTAAAAAAAACGGTAAAGTTATTTACAGACCAATTCCCAGAGACAGGGATCAGGCTTTTGCAAAATATGACGGTGCGCTGCTTTCTATTTTAATGAATATTCCGGCATTACGCCATATGCGTACTTTTAAAGACAAAATTGGAAATGTAAAATGGCTGAGCAGGGAACCTTATCCTATGGATTTGGCTTTTTTAAAAACCGCAGAAGAAAAAGACTGGATTGAACAGGCTAAATTTATTCAGGATAATTTATCTGACAGCGATATAGAAAATGCTTTTAAAGCTATGCCAAAAGAGGTTCAGGATGGAACGGTTGATGAAATCATTCGAAAATTGAAAAACAGAAAAAGAGAGCTTCAGGAATATGCCGTAAAATATTCTGATGTTTTAAGTAAAACGGTTATGATTGCGGGAACAGATAAAAAAGACAAGTTTGTTTTGAATCATAATGCCCGAAAAAGCATTGAAATTCAGGTTTTCAGAGTGAAAAAAGAAGGCGATGAATTAGTTTACAGCAAAACAGTACATGACGCTAAAACTAAAAATTTATGGATTTATGGTTTAGATGATAATGATGTTTTTGAAGTAAAAGGCGATCAAAAATCGAGAATTAAAGTCCGTTTAATTGGCGGTCAAAACAATGATACTTACAATATTGAAAACGGAAGAAAGGTTATTGTTTACGATTTCAAATCAAAAGAAAACACGTATAACCTTGATTCTAAAACCCAAATGCAGTTAACAGACGATTACGATGTTAACTTGTACAATTTTCAAAAACCTAAATACAATGTTGTTTCCGGTTTACCAAATATTGGTTTTAATCCTGATGATGGTGTAAAATTAGGTATTAACTTAAATTATACAGTAAATAACTTTAAGCAAAATCCGTACACGCAGAGACATGTTTTAAATGCCTTTTATTATTTCGCAACCGGAGGTTTAGAGTTTAATTATGTGGCACATTTCCCCGGATTATTAGGTAAATGGGTTATTGATGTTGAATCTCTTTATACGACACCAAATTTTGCGATGAATTATTTTGGTTACGGAAATGAATCTCAATATGATGATAATCTTAGTATGGATTATAATCGTGTTCGTATTCGTAAATTTAATGCCTCAACTGCCATTCGCCACGTAGGAAGATATGGAAGTGAGTTCAGCATTCAGCCTATTTTCCAGAGAATGACGGTTGAAGAAACAGAAAACAGATTTATCGATATTCCGAATATTGTAAACCCTGATGTATTTAACAGTCAAAATTACGGAAGTTTAAAAGTGAAATATCTTTTCAAAAATTCTGATTTTGCTGCTAAACCAACTCTGGGAATGGCTTTCATGATTGCTGCAACCTGGACAACAGATTTAGATGACACGAAGAAAAATTTCCCAACGCTGGAAAGTTTTTTAGGATTTACACATAAATTGGATCATAACGGAAAATTGGTTTTAGCAACTTATGTAAAAGGAAAAGCCATTTTTAACAATAACTACGAATTTTATCAGGGAGCTGCTTTGGGCGGTGATACTGATTTAAGAGGTTTTAGAAATGAGCGCTTTTTAGGAAGTTCTTATTTCTCTCAAAGTTCTGATTTGCGTTTGAGTCTGGGTAAAATCCGTAAAACGATTGCTCCGTTTACGTACGGAATTTTAGGTGGTTTTGACTACGGAAGAGTTTGGCTTGATGGTGAAGATTCCAAAAAATGGCATCAGGATTACGGCGGCGGACTTTGGCTGAATGCGATTAATGTTTTAACGGCCAGAATCTCTTATTTTAAATCTCCTGATGAAGTTGGAAGGGTTATTTTTGGAGCAGCGTACAGTTTCTAGGTTCAGAGGGACAAAGTAACAAAGGTTCAAAGGTTTTTGCCACGAATTACACTAATTCTCACTAATTTTTATTTAAATATAATTCGTGGAAATTTGTGTAATTCGTGGCAAACTTTTTTTCTTAGAACCTTAGCAACTTAAAGTTTAAACTCATAAACGTTTCCTCCTATTTTATTTGTTTTTTCGTCGGCTACGAGTAAGGTGTTGTTGTCTTTAAAAACGATGGCTTCTTTTTGAGAGAAGTGGTTTATGCTTATTTCGGTTTGGGTTCCTTTGTGGAATAAATCCCCTTTGAAGCCTTTAAATAAAACTATTTTATCGTGGCTTAATAAAACTACTTTCTTACCGTCGGGACTTATCGTGGCGCTTGTTAAAACACAATGATTATAATTACTGCAGGTTTTAAACTCTCCTATTTTAACTGCTTTTTGAGTTCCTTTTGCATTTTTGATTTTGTAGATAAAAGCAGTTCCGTCAAAACCTTTGCTTCGGTTTTTGGTGAAAAGATAAAAATAACCGTTGTGCTCAAAGAAACCTTCAACATCATAAAACATTTCTTTTTTCTTTGGAGGAAATTCAGTTTGTTCGGGATACGAAAATGAGATTTTATATTCGGCGGAAGCCACCTCTTTATTCAATTGATTTTTGGCCACTTTATAAATACACAAATCCCTGCGTTCGTTATCGTTGTTTCCGAAATCGCCAATGTAAATATTTCCCGTTTTATCTTTGGTAATATCTTCCCAATCCACATTTTCGGCATTTGAGATCGTAATTGTCTTTTCTAATTTCCCTTTCGAATTAATGGCATAAATGGCATTTTTATTTCCGCTGTCTTCCAAAGTATAAATCACATTTGTTTCCGGGAAATAGGTAATTCCAGAAACTTCTTTTAATTTCTTCGGAAGTGAATAAAGCGTTTTCAAATCATCACCAGATTGTTGCTGACAAGCTAATAAAACAATAGAAACGGCTATTAAAAAAGATTTTTTCATAAGATTTGTTTTTTTTGAACCATATAAGTTATATAAGAAAATTTAAGTTTTGCTTTGTGGATATAACTTGCATTGATTTTTTAAAATCATATAAAGGAATTCACGTTTTGCTTTAATGAATTTATATAACTTATATGGTTTAATCCTTTAAACTAAGTTTGTGTTTTTAAAATTACGGATGATGAATTCAAAAGCGGCCTGCATGATGTGTCCCATTGATCTGGCGTTTTTAAATTTCATATCGTTTGTGTATCGGTACAATTCCATTTTTAACTGACTTAAATGTTCTTCTGTCGAAATGGTATCGTGACACATTATATTTAATAATTTTTTAATTCTGTTTTCGGCAGAATGGATTCGTTTGGCCAGAATAGCTCTTTCTTCATCTTTATATTGAATGATCGAACGCTCTTCTAACTTCTCTTTAATCAGCTGAATCATCGGATAGTTTTCCTTGAAAAACTGCGGACGATACACCTTAAAATTCCCTTCGTAGCATTGCTGGTCAAAATCGATAGGTCGAATTTTATAAACTACCTGATCAAAATCGTGAATTGGCACAATTACATAATTATACGCTCTCATATCGCCCAAAAGCCTGATCATACAGCGTTCGTTAAATTTAACGAATTCTTTGGCGATTTGTGCTTTCTCCATTTCAGTACATTTATCGAGCAGCGTATCCATAAAAACATCGCCGGGAATTCCGATAATATGTTCTTCAATTAAAGTATCATTATAAACCAAAAAGTTGATTTTATCCGGCGAAAGAATATCTTCTAACTCTAATCCGTAAATCCTTGAAGCATCGGCTTTTTTAATATAAAAGTGAACGTAATTATCGTTGAGAATATTACGGACTTTAATTCTAAAAGGTTTTGAATTTCCGAATGTACAATAGTCGATGGCATCAATATTTAGAAACTGAATAATTTCGCTGTTTCCATCGGAATGTAAAAGTGAATAGATTTTCTTTAAATTGAGGTCAATTTCATTTCGTTCAAATTCATTGTAATAAACCCGAATCCATAATGTATCGGTTTCGTTTTTATCATAAACGTTAACCGAACCAGAAAATCGCAATAAGTCATCATAAAACACAGAAACTTTCGATATACGCTCGTATCTGTCTAAATAACTTAAAAGTGGCTGTGTTAAAGGAAAAGAAGGTTTCTTTAACACCATCAACGGTTCGCTCATTTTGAATATCTTTATTACAAATTTACATCAATAAGCTGATAAAAATAAATTTGGCGTAACAATATAGAATTTGAATCGTCATACTAAAAACTAAAACCGAAATAAATTTGGAAACCATCCTTACCATTCAGAATCTCAGTAAAAGATACGGGCGCATTCAGGCGCTTAAAAATGTATCTTTTAGCATACAAAAAGGCCACGTCTACGGAATCCTGGGCCCTAACGGAAGTGGAAAATCGACCACTTTAGGAATCGTTTTAAATGTTGTCAACAAAACATCAGGCGATTATAAATGGTTTGACGGAAATGTACAAACGCATGAAGCTTTGAAAAAAGTGGGAGCGATTATCGAGCGTCCGAACTTTTATCCGTACATGACCGCCGAAGAAAACCTAAAATTAGTCTGCAAAATTAAAAGCATCAATTATTCTAAAATTGGAGAAAAGCTTGATCTTGTTGGTTTATCTGAAAGGAAAAACAGCAAATTCAGTACATTTTCTTTGGGAATGAAACAGCGTCTGGCAATTGCATCGGCACTTTTAAACGATCCTGAAATTTTGATTTTAGATGAGCCAACGAATGGGTTAGATCCGCAGGGAATTCATCAAATTAGAGATATTATTAAAGAAATTGCATCGCAGGGAACTACCATTTTGCTGGCTTCACATTTATTAGATGAAGTCGAAAAAGTTTGTTCTCACGTTGTTGTTTTAAGAAAAGGCGAAGTTTTATATTCTGGTTCTGTAGATGGAATGTCTGCAAATGAAGGTTTCTTTGAAATTTCTTCAGATGATAATCTGGCGCTGAAATCTGCTTTACACAGCCATCAGGCCGTTGCAGAAGTTAAGGACGAAGATGGAAAAGTTTTGGTTTACTTAAAAGCCGATTTATCTGCTCAGGAATTGAATCAGTTTTTATTCTCAAAAAATATTATTTTAAGTCATTTGGTCAAACGTAAAAATAGTTTGGAAGCCCAATTTTTAGAATTAACCAAAAATACAAATCCAAAAATCTAACTAAGCCATGAAAAGACTTATATCTATAGAATTACAAAAAATCTGGATGAATAAAGCCAGCCGTATTTTAACTTTAACCTATTTCATCTTACTTTCATTTATAGCTTTAATCGCTTCTATCAAGTTTGATATAGGACCATTTAAATTTCACTTAGCCGAAATGGGAATTTTTAATTTTCCTTTCATTTGGCATTTTAATACTTTCGTTGCCGCTTTTCTTAAATTTTTCCTAGCAATTGTAATTGTTTCCATGATGGCAAACGAATACAGTTATGGAACATTAAAACAAAACTTAATTGACGGTTTAAGCAAAAAAGAATTCATTTTATCAAAATTTTTAACGGTTGTTGTTTTTGCATTATGTTCTACAATTTTCGTTTTTGTAATGAGTTTACTTCTTGGCTTAAGCTTTTCTTCATACAATGAAGTTGATGTCATTTTTATGGATTTAGACTATTTGTTAGCCTTTTTTATAAAACTGTGCGGATTCTTTTCTTTCTGTTTATTTCTTGGAATTTTGGTAAAACGTTCTGCCTTCGCTTTAGGCTTTTTATTAGTCTGGAGCATTCTCGAAGGGATAATAAAAGGAATTCTGGTTTTTAGAATTTTCCCAAATAGTAATACTGGTGATTACATTATGCAGTTTTTTCCATTAGAAGCAATGTCGAACCTAATCATCGAACCTTTTTCAAGATTATCAGTAATAAAAAGTATAGGAACTCAAATTGGTGTAGAAAATACCAAAGATTACAGTGTACATTATCTTTCAATTCTGATTGTTGCAATCTGGACATTTTTATTTGTATATTTTTCTTACAAATTATTAAAAAATCGGGATTTATAGTATATTTGTTATACTATGAATCAGGCAAAAAGTTTTTTAATTATTTTATTTTTATGCTGTTTATCTACGAAGGTAAATGCGCAGTTTATCACTATTGATGATCAAAAAACACCGCAGCAGCTTATTGAAGATATTCTGGTGAATAGTTCGTGTGCTGCTGCTACAAATTCAACAGGCAATGGTGATACTTTCAGGCCTGGAAAACAGAGTTTTGGTTATTTTAACAGCAACGGAAGTAATTTCCCTTTTGCCGAAGGAATAGTATTGGCAACATCAACTGCCGAAAGTGCTGTTGGGCCTTTTGTTAGTGACTTGACTAGCAGTGACAGTCCTAACTGGCTTGGTGACAACGATCTTGATCAAATATTAGGTATTCATTCTATAAATTCAACAGTATTAGAATTTGATTTTATTGCTTATACAAGTGCACTGAGCTTTAATTATATTTTTGCTTCAAATGAATATCAGTACGATTATCCTTGTGAGTTTTCAGATGGATTTGCTTTTTTAATTAAAGAAGTCGGAACAACTGATCCATATAAAAATTTGGCTGTATTACCTAATACTACTACGCCTGTTTCGTCTATAAATATTCGTCCGAAAATTGAACCCGGAACAAGACCCGGCGGAATTAACTATCAAGGCTGTGCGGCTTCAAATGAAAATTATTTTCATGGTTTAAATAACAATACAAGTCCGGTAAATTATGCCGGACAAACAACTGTTATGACCGCGCAGACTACCGTAACAACAGGAAAAACATATCATGTAAAACTCGTTGTGGCCGATGATACATATCGATATCTGGAATCTGCCATTTTCCTTGAAGCGGGAAGTTTTGCTTCAAAGATTTTACTTGGGCAAGATCGTACAACTGCCGCAAATAATCCTGCTTGTTTTGGAGAAGAAATCGACCTGAACAGCAATCTTGATTCTGCCACTTATACTTTTAGATGGTTTAGAAAAACTGACCCGACTAATATTCTTGGCACAAACTCAACTTACAAGGTTACAAGTGCCGGAAATTATAGAGTTGAAGCTACTGTTATTGGTACAACTTGTGTATTATCAGGAGAAATAAAAATTGATTACGCTCCTGAAATTCTTTCCTCAAATACATCTTTATTTCAATGTGATGATAATACAGATGGAATTTCAATTTTCAATTTAGATAAAGCGAACAATATTGTTAAAAATAATACTGCCTATATTATTAATGAAGGCTATTACGAAACACTAGCACAGGCACAAGCTAAAAACAATAAAATTGTAAAGCCAGAAATGTATATTAATAAATATGCAGATCAAATTGTGTATGCGAGATTAGAAAATGAATTTGGCTGTTTTAAAATTGCCGAAGTAACCTTAAAAATTGCTCCAACCTCAATTCCAGATCCGAGTCCGATAAGTACTTGTGACCGAGACGAAATTCAGGATGGATTTTTTCAATTTGATTTGAATGCAGAAGTTACGCCAGTACTAACTGCCGGACTTCCAAGCGGATTGATTACTAGTTATTATTTAAATGCAAATGATGCTTTGGTTGAAATAAATCCATTACCAAATATCTTTAAAAATACAACAGCTTTTAATCAAAGAATATATGCAAGAGTCGTAAATGGCCCAGATTGTTATGATGTTGTACCAGTCAATCTCGTGGTTAATACTTTTGATCCGCCAAATTTTCAAGAAGAATCGAAATTTTTATGCCAAAATGGAGATACAACTTTGTCTGTAGCAGCTGGTTTTAGCAGCTATTCATGGAATACTGCACCAACAAATAATACTAATACTTTGGTAGTTATTGCTCCCGGCGATTATTCTGTAACGGTAACAGATGCAAATGGATGCGAAAAAACAAAAGACTTTAAGGTTATTTTATCTGAACCTGCAATCATAACGAATGCAGTTGTAAAAGATTTTTCAGGAAATGAAAACTCTGTTTCTATCGAATATACCGGAGTTGGGAATTACGAATTTTCATTAGACGGAACAACTTTTCAAAACGAACCGCTATTTACAAGCGTACCAGCAGGAACTTACACGGCAGTAGCAAGAGATAAAAATGGCTGCGGATTGTCTAATGCTTTTGTCGTGTATGTTTTAGATTATCCTAGATTTTTTACACCAAATGGTGATACTTTTAATGACTTATGGCTTATTGGAGATTCTAATTTGTTACCAAATTATACTTTAAATATTTTTGACCGCTACGGAAAACTCCTAAAACAAATGAACCAAAACAGTCCGGGATGGAACGGTATTTTTAACGGACAGCCGCTTCCTTCTGATGATTATTGGTTTACTTTAATTTTTGTAGACGGCAAAAATGTGAAAGGACATTTTAGTTTGAAAAGATAATTTTTTTGAAATTCCAATATTTAAATTCCAAATTCCAATAATATCGGTTTTAAAAATTCCAATACTTAAATTCCAAATTCCAATTTATAAAAGATTCGAATTTGAATCATAAAAAAATCCCAAACTCATAATTAGAATTTGGGATTTTTATATTGAAATTTAAATCTAATTAGATTTTAAATCTTTTTCTATCAGTTTCTGTCAAATAGATTTTTCTCAAACGAATAGATTTTGGCGTAACCTCTACGTATTCATCTTTTTGAATGTACTCTAAAGCTTCTTCAAGAGAGAAAATAATTGGCGGGATGATTCTCGCTTTTTCATCATTTCCAGAAGAACGAACGTTAGATTGTTTTTTCTCTTTCGTTACGTTTACACACATATCATCTCCACGAGAGTTTTCTCCAATTACCTGACCTTCGTAGATTTCAGCATTTGGTTCAACGAAAAACTTACCACGATCTTGTAATTTATCGATAGAATAAGGAATTGCTTTTCCTTTTTCCATAGAAATTAATGAACCTTTGTTACGTCCTGAAATTTCTCCTTTGAAAGGCTCATATCCAATGAAACGGTGTGACATAATAGCCTCACCAGCAGTAGCTGTAAGCAATTGATTTCTTAAACCAATAATTCCACGAGATGGAATATTAAATTTAATAATCATACGCTCACCTTTCGTTTCCATACTCAACATTTCACCTTTACGAACTGTTACGAATTCAACTGCTCTACCTGAAAGGTTTTCTGGTAAATCGATTGTTAATTCCTCAATTGGTTCACATTTTTTACCATCAATTTCTTTGATGATAACTTGAGGCTGACCAATTTGTAACTCATAACCTTCTCTTCTCATTGTTTCAATAAGAACAGATAAGTGAAGTACTCCACGGCCAAAAACCATGAATTTATCTGCAGAATCAGTTTCACCTAACTTCATAGCTAAGTTTTTCTCTAATTCTTTTGTCAATCTTTCTCTAATATGACGAGAAGTTACAAATTTACCTTCTTTACCAAAGAAAGGTGAGTCATTGATTGTAAACAACATACTCATTGTAGGCTCATCAATAGCAATAGAAGCTAAACCTTCAGGGTTTTCGTTATCTGCAATAGTATCTCCAATTTCAAAACCTTCAATACCAACTACAGCACAAATATCACCAGCAATAACTTCTGTAACTTTTTTACGTCCAAGACCTTCAAAAGTGTGTAATTCTTTGATTCTTGATTTCGTTACAGTACCATCTCTTTTTACTAAAGATATTGCCATACCTTCTTTCAAGATACCTCTTTCTAAACGACCAATTGCGATACGTCCGGTAAAAGCAGAGAAATCCAAAGATGTAATTAACATTTGCGGCGTTCCTTCTGATACTTTAGGAGCAGGCACATTAGCAATAACCATGTCTAATAAAGGCTCAATGTTTTCAGTTTGGTTTCTCCAATCATCAGACATCCAGTTGTTTTTAGCAGAACCATAAACAGTTGGGAAATCTAATTGCTCTTCTGTAGCACCTAATTCAAACATTAAATCAAAAACTTTCTCATGAACTTCTTCCGGAGTACAGTTTTCTTTATCTACTTTATTGATAACTACACAAGGCTTCAAACCTAAGTCAATAGCTTTTTGTAATACAAAACGAGTTTGCGGCATAGGACCTTCAAAGGCATCCACTAGTAAACATACACCATCGGCCATGTTCAATACACGTTCTACTTCACCTCCAAAATCCGCGTGGCCAGGAGTATCGATAATATTGATTTTTGTTCCTTTGTATTGAACAGAAACGTTTTTAGAAGTAATAGTAATACCTCTCTCACGCTCTAAATCGTTATTATCAAGAATTAAATCACCTGTATTTTCGTTGTCACGAAATAATTGACAGTGATACATAATTTTATCAACCAAAGTGGTTTTACCGTGATCGACGTGGGCAATAATTGCAATATTTCTAATAGATTCCATTTGTGATTTTTAATGGGTGCAAAAGTACACTTTATTTTGATAAAAAAAACGTTTCTGCGATAGTTTGCGTATATACAAGTAATTAGTTCATTAATCTAGTGTTAATTTGCACCCTAAAATGAACTTTAGTTATTGTTTAATTATAGTTAATTTAACTATATTTGAGTAATGAAAAGTAAAACTCTCCAAATTACTCTCGTTTACGTTATCATATCGCTAATTATGGCAATAGTCTGTCATAATTTACTCATAGACTACTTTTTTGAAGCAAAATACTCTTACTTCTTTTTTGCAAAGGACGTCTTTTTTATAATATCTACCGCATTCATTTTCAAATATATACTCTCAACAAATGAGACTAAAAATATTTCTGTTTTTCAGAAATTAAAAAGCACAAATGAGGAAATTAAAGAGTCAAACGAAAAATATGACATTGTTGCAAAAGCGACAAGTGACACTATTTGGGACTGGAAAATTCAGGAAGATACCATAAATTGGAATAAGGGAATTGAGAGCGTTTTTGGCTATAATCCGGAAGAAGTTGGAAAGACTTCGAAGTGGTGGTTTGATAAAATTCATCCTGAAGACAGCATTCGAATGTCGATCAAATTATATTCTTTTATCGAACAAAAAACAGAAAAATGGCAGGATCAATACCGATTTAGATGTGCCGATGGTACCTATAAATATGTTTTAGACCGAGGTTTTTTACTGAAAGATGAAAACGGAAGAGCCATTAGAATGATTGGAGCAATCCAGGATATTACCAAACAGAAAGAAGAAGAACAGCGATTAAAACTTTTAGAAACCGTAATTACACAATCTAAAGATTCGATTTTAATTACCGAAGCCAACTCACAAGATCGCAAAATACCGAAAATTGTTTACGTAAATCCGGCATTTTCACAAATGTCCGGCTATCAGTCTAATGAAATTATCGGGAAATCGACCAATATATTTAAAGGTCCAAAATCTGATTCGGAAGAATTAAAAAAACTTTTGCGGGCAATAAAAGATGAAGAAGAATGTGTAATTGAAACCATAACGTATACTAAAACTCAAGAAGAATATTGGGTACGTTTTGCAATGATTCCTATTTTTAATAATGAAGGAGCAATCACACACTGGATTTCAATCCAGAGAGATATTACAGATGAAAAGAAACTGGAAACAGAAAAAGAGCATCTTATTAGAGAACTTACACAAAACAATAAAGACTTAAAACAATTCTCTTATATAACATCACATAACCTTCGTGCACCATTATCTAATTTAATCGGACTTTTAAATCTTATTGAAGATATTCCAATCGAAAATGAAGAACTGGAAGAAATTTTAGCTGGTTTTACAAAATCAACTCATTTATTAAATGAAACCATAAATGATTTAGTAAAAGTGATTATCATAAAAGACAACCCTTCCATGCAAAAAGAAGAGGTTTCTTTAAAAGAAGTTTTTGAGAATGTTTTTAGTCAGCTGTCTTTCCAAATTGAATTACACAAACCTATTATCAAATTAAAATTCGACAGAGTTCCGCTTTTAATTACCAATAAAGCTTATATTGAGAGCATTTTATTGAATCTGCTTACCAATTCTATAAAATACAAATCTGAAAACAGAAAATTAAAAATATCAATTACAGCAGATCAAATAGATCATCATGCCATTTTAACCTTTAAGGATAACGGAATTGGAATTGATCTGGAAAGAAATCGTGACAAGGTTTTTGGACTCTATCAAAGATTTCATAATTATCCTGACAGTAAAGGATTAGGTTTGTATCTTGTAAAATCTCAGGTAGAAACTATGGGAGGAACAATTAGTATTGATAGTGAAGTCAATAAAGGCACCACATTTACTATAACATTTAAAAATTAATACATTATGCTTGAGCAAATTTTATGCATTGACGACGATCCAATTACGTTGATGTTATGCAAAAAAGTAATTTCAAAATCTTCATTTTCGCATGAAATTATTACTGCTCAAAATGGCGAAGAAGCATTACACCATTTTAATACTTTAAAATACACCAACAATAAAAATAAAGTAAACAAAAAACCGGAATTAATTTTTTTGGATTTAAATATGCCTGTAATGGGAGGCTGGGAGTTTCTGGATCATTTTACTTCTGCTGATTATGCCGAATTCAACACTGCAAAAGTCATTGTATTATCTTCTACAATTGATCCCGATGATTTAGCGAAAGCAAAAAAATATCCTATTATAATAGACTTTCTTTCAAAACCTATTACTCAGGCTATGCTTGAATATCTTAAAAAGAAAATCACATAGATTGGTAAATTCCAATATTTGAAATTCCAAATTCCAAACAAAATAAACCTACTATATAAAAAATCCAAATTTCAACTTTAAAAAAGTATTGAAATTTGGATTTTTCTTATTTAAAAATTAAACTCTAGATTGGAATTTCAAAATATTGGAATTTGGAATTTTTTCATTGGAATTTCTCAATATGGTGTAAACAAAAAAAGTCCTCTAAAAGAGGACTTTTTGTATATTTAGGAAATTGTAATTAATTACAATTTAGCAACATGTTTAGTTAATTTAGACTTCAAGTTAGAAGCTTTATTATCATGAATAATGTTCTTTTTAGCTAATTTATCAATCATAGAGATTACAGTTGATAATTTTGCAGCTGCATCAGCTTTATCAGTAGCTATTCTTAATGCTTTAATAGCATTACGAGTAGTTTTGTGTTGATATCTGTTAAGAACTCTTCTTTTTTCGTTACTTCTGATTCTTTTTAATGCTGACTTATGATTTGCCATTTTCTTTTAATTTTAGATGTAATAATAATTATAAATACTAGTTAAAAAAGAAAAACCTCCCACAATTGTAAAACAATCACTTTGGTTTTAACTAATAAAACAAAAACCGAGACACCAATTTTTATTTTACAAAACTTATTTACAACTAATTTTGTAGTCTGTAAGGGAATCGAACCCCTGTTACCAGGACGAAAGCCTGGAGTCCTAACCCCTAGACGAACAGACCAGTTTCATTCTAAGTTTTCTTCAATTTAAATAAAATTGAAATTGTAGTCCGTGGGGGAATCGAACCCCCCTTACCAGGATGAAAACCTGGCGTCCTAACCGATAGACGAACGGACCGTGTTTCTCTAATGCGGATGCAAAAATACAACTATTTTTAAGATGTACAATACCTGATGTAAAAAAAATTAAAAATTTTTAATAAGCCTTAGCAAAAAGCACTCTTTTTGAAGAAGGATTCCCAGTAAATACACAGGTTCCCGCCTCTTCTACAGCATCTAAAGGGATGCAGCGAATCGTCGCTTTTGTCAAATCTTTTATTTTTTCTTCGGTTGCTGCAGTTCCGTCCCAATGAGCCGAAACAAAGCCGCCTTTACCTTCTAAAATTTCTTTAAATTCCTCAAAATTATTCACTTCCGTAATATGTGTATTACGATAATCTAATGCTTTATTAAATAAATCCGTTTGAATTTGCTCTAACAAGTCATTAATATAATTTACGATTCCGTCTCCATAAACAACTTCTTTTGTCAATGTATCGCGTCTTGCCACCTCAAAAGTTCCGTTTTCAAGATCTTTTGGACCAACAGCAATTCTAACAGGAACACCTTTTAATTCCCATTCAGCAAATTTGAATCCTGGTTTTTGCGTCGTTCTGTCATCATATTTAACCGAAATTTTAAGTTTTCTCAATTTCGCAGTCAATTCATTAACCGCTGTCGTAATTTCAGCCAGCTGCTCATCTGTTTTATGAATAGGAACAATCACAACTTGTATTGGTGCTAAGTTTGGAGGAAGCACTAATCCCTGATCATCAGAATGTGTCATTACTAAAGCCCCCATCAAACGGGTAGAAACTCCCCAAGAAGTTCCCCAAACATATTCTTGTTTTCCTTCTGAGTTAGCAAATTTTACATCAAAAGCTTTTGCAAAGTTCTGACCTAAAAAGTGAGAAGTTCCAGCCTGTAACGCCTTTCCGTCCTGCATTAATGCCTCAATACAATACGTTTCATCTGCACCTGCAAAACGTTCTGTTTCGGTTTTAAAACCTTTTATTACCGGAATCGCCATGAAGTTTTCTGCAAAATCAGCATATACATTCATCATTTTCTCAGATTCTTCTATTGCTTCTGCTTTTGTAGCGTGAGCTGTATGCCCTTCCTGCCATAAAAATTCCGCAGTTCTTAAAAACAAACGCGTACGCATTTCCCAACGAACCACATTTGCCCATTGGTTAATTAATAAAGGTAAATCTCTGTATGACTGAACCCATCCTTTATATGTAGACCAGATAATTGCTTCACTCGTAGGACGAACAATAAGTTCTTCTTCTAATTTTGCATTAGGGTCAACTATTAATTTCCCTGGTTTATCGGGATCATTCTTTAATCTATAGTGCGTTACAACAGCACACTCTTTTGCAAATCCTTCTGCATTCTTCTCCTCAGCTTCAAACATGCTTTTAGGAACAAATAAAGGAAAGTAAGCATTTTGATGTCCTGTTTCCTTAAACATTCTATCTAACTCTGCCTGCATTTTTTCCCAAATTGCATATCCGTATGGTTTGATCACCATACACCCTCTAACTCCTGAATTTTCAGCTAAATCTGCTTTGACAACCAGCTCATTATACCATTTAGAATAATCTTCTGATCGCGTAGTAAGGTTCTTACTCATATTATATAGTTTGGCACAAATTTTGTTTTAATAATTTTAACTAAATAGTTTGACAAAACTAACTATTTTTGTAATGTGCAACAATAAAAAACACCACAGATATGAAAACTTATATTACTCTCCGCCAAAACTCAAGTTCTTTTTACTTAATTGGATTACTGAGTTTTCTAGCAGTATCCTGTGGTTCTTACCAAAACACTTCATATAATGATAATGATGGAGTATATGGTAATTCTACCAACAGATATGCTCAAACAAATACCACAAACACAAACAACCAATATAAAGACTACTTCAAGTCACTGCAAGATGATAACCAGCCTACTGAAATTTTTACAGATGTAGACAATTATGGTAATTATTCTGAAAGCGACAGCACACAAACAGCCGCTGTAGCTTCTTACCCGGCTTGGGGAAGCAGTAATTCAGATGTTTCAGTAAACGTTTACTCTGACCCAACATGGTCATTAGGATTCGGATGGGGATACCCTTATTACGGATACGGATGGGGATATGGCGGTTATTGGGGCGGCTACTGGGGATATCCTGGTTACGCTTGGGGATACCCTGGATATTGGGGACCTGGATGGGGCTATCCTGGATACTGGGGAGGCGGTTACTACGGTAACTACTCTTACAGCTATGGAAGAAGAGGATCTGCAGCTTACTACGGAGGCAGAAACTACGCTTCAAACAGAAGTTATGCTACAAACAGAAACTTTGTAAACAGCAGAAACTATACTAACAGAGGAAGCTATACAACAAACAGAAACTACACTAACAGATCTAACGGTTATTCTGATTACAGAAGAAGCTCTGCTGTAAACGGAAGAACTTACAATTCTGGCAGTCCAACATTTACAAACAGAAGAAGTTATTCTCAAGGTCAAAGTAACAGCTACGATTATTCTAACAGAAGATCTGGCACAACTACTAACACAAGAAGTTACAGCAATGGCAACAACGGCAGTACTTCGAGAACCTACTCTCCTAGCCCTTCACGCTCAATGAACAGTGGCGGAGGCGGAAGTATGAGATCATCTGGCGGCGGTGGCGGTGGCGGAAGATCATACGGCGGTGGCGGAGGTGGAAGAAGGTAACATTTTCCTTCTTTTCCACATCTAGTTTATATATTTAAAAATCTACCCAAATGAAAAAAATATTATTCCTTTTAATTACAGGACTAACTGTCAGCGTCTCACATTCTCAGGATGTTTCTGATGCTTTGCGATATTCACAAGATAACATAACCGGAACTGCAAGATTTAGAGCAATGAGTGGCGCATTCGGAGCTGTGGGCGGTGATTTATCTGCTACAACAGTGAATCCGGCGGGATCTGCAATTTTCAACAACAATCAAGTTGGAATTACATTGAGTAATCAAAACATTAATAATGGCTCGAAATATTTTAACGATGGGGAAACCCAAGACAAAGACAATTCTTTCATACTAAATCAGGCCGGCGGAGTTTTTGTTTTCAAAGACCGAAATCCTAACAATAAAGGATGGAATAAAATTGCAATTGGGGCCAGCTACGAGAACACAAACAATTTCAACAGCAATACTTTCTCTGCTGGAAGAAATCCTAACAATTCTATAGCTAATTATTTCTTATCGTATGCAAATGGAACTGCTTTAGGTGATGCAACGAAAATTCCATACGCTGATCAATTTTACTATGAACAGCAAACCGGATTTGGAGTTAATGGAAAAATTATACTACCTGTAAATCCGAATGACGAAGAAAACACGCAGTACACAAGTAATGTACCAGGATTACAACCTGGGCAAAGTTATTATCAGGAAAATAATATTTACGAAAGAGGCTACAATAGTAAAGTAAGCTTCAACATTGCAACATCATATAATGATCGTATTTATTTCGGTGCAAACTTAAATGTACATGTGACTGATTACAGAAGATCAAGTAGTTTTTATGAGTTCAATAACACTCCCCTTACCGGAACACCAACTATTTCTGATGTAACATTCAACAATGAATTATATACTTATGGTAACGGATTCTCTTTTCAACTAGGAGCAATCGCTAAGGTTACTGAAGCTTTTAGACTTGGATTAGCATACGAATCAAATACTTGGTACGAATTATACGATGAATTATCTCAAAGCGTTTATACTACCACAGAGGCTACAGGCGGGGTACAGAATTTTTATAATTTAAATCCTAATACCATAAACGTTTACGAACCTTACACTTTACAAACTCCGGGAAAATTTACTTTTAGTGGAGCTTACATATTTGGTAAATCAGGTTTAATTAGTGTTGACTACTCTATCAAAGACTACAGTAATGCAAAATTCAAACCAACAAATGACCCCGATTTTAGAACTACAAATGGCTACATAAGCGATCAATTAACCACTAATGGAGAATTAAGGGTTGGAGCTGAATTTAAAATAAAACAGTTAAGCCTTAGAGGAGGATATCGTTTTGAAGGAAGTCCTTATAAAAACGGAACTACAGTTGGAGACTTAAACAGTTTTTCTGCAGGTTTAGGTTATAACTTTGGAGCAACTAAACTAGACTTGGCTTATGCTTATGCAGAAAGAAAATCTAATCAAGGTTTCTTTTCTCAAGGATTTACGGACGGAGCAAACATTACCTCAACACTAAATAATGTTTCTTTGACTTTATTATTTGAATTGTAATTAAAATTAAATAGATGAATGGAAATTTCCGTCAGGTTTTTACTTGGCGGATTTTTTTTACCACAAAATATCAAAAAGCTCTTCATAAAAAACACCTAAAAGAAACCGAAACAAGCGGTGTTTGAATAAAAAAGTGTAATTTTGCACTCCAATTTATAAAAGTATGAGAACCAAGTCTTTAAAAAAGAACAAAATTAACGTAATCACTCTTGGGTGTTCAAAAAATGTATATGATAGTGAAGTACTTATGGGTCAGCTTCGTGCAAACGGAAAAGAAGTTACTCATGAGGCAACTAAGGATGAAGGAAACATTATTGTAATTAACACTTGTGGCTTTATTGATAATGCGAAAGCGGAATCAGTAAACATGATTTTGGAATATGCAGACAAAAAAGATAAGGGATTAGTTGATAAAGTTTTTGTAACCGGATGTTTATCTGAGCGTTACAGACCTGATTTAGAAAAAGAAATCCCAAATGTTGATCAATATTTTGGTACAACTGAATTACCTCAATTATTGAAAGCTTTAGGAGCTGATTATAAACATGAATTATTAGGAGAAAGATTAACTACAACTCCTAAAAATTATGCTTACTTAAAAATCGCCGAAGGATGCGACAGACCTTGCAGTTTTTGTGCAATTCCGTTGATGCGTGGTTCTCACGTTTCGCAGCCAATTGAAAAATTAGTTAAGGAAGCACAAGGTTTAGCTAAAAATGGCGTTAAAGAATTAATATTGATTGCTCAGGATTTAACGTATTACGGTTTAGATCTTTATAAAAAGAGAAATCTGGCAGAATTGTTAGAAGCTTTGGCAGCTGTTGAAGGAATTGAATGGATTCGTCTTCATTATGCTTATCCTACTGGTTTCCCGATGGATGTTTTGGAGTTAATGAAGCGTGAACCTAAGATTTGTAATTATATTGATATTCCGTTGCAGCATATTTCAGATTCTATTTTGAAATCGATGCGTCGCGGTACAACTCAGGCTAAAACAACACAATTATTAAAAGATTTTCGTGCTGCTGTTCCCGGAATGGCAATTAGAACTACTTTAATTGTTGGATATCCTGGTGAAACGCAGGAAGATTTCGAAATCTTAAAAGATTTTGTTCAGGAAATGAAGTTTGACAGAATGGGTTGTTTTGCTTATTCTCATGAAGAAAATACGCATGCTTATTTATTAGAGGATAATGTTCCGGATGATGTAAAACAAGCAAGAGCGAATGAAATCATGGAATTACAATCGCAGATTTCATGGGATTTGAACCAAGAGAAAGTTGGACAAGTTTTTAGATGTATTATTGACAGAAAAGAAGGTGCTCATTTTGTGGGAAGAACGGAGTTTGACAGTCCGGATGTTGATAACGAAGTTTTAATAGATGCATCTAAACATTACGTAAAAACAGGCGAATTTGTTAATATCAAGATAATTGAAGCAACAGAATTTGATTTATACGGAGAACCTGCTTAAATTTACCGTAAAACTAGTGCTAACCTTAGACAAAACAACTTTATGAAAGCTACTCAAAACTTAATTCTATTAGTTTTTACATTATTCTGTTTCAATTTTGCTTCGGCTCAATACGGAAACGGATATGGTAATGGTTACGGCAATGGCTATGGTGGCGGCGGTTACGGAAGAGGCGGCGGAATGGGCATGGACAGAAGCATGATGGGAGGTCCGCAAGGCAATACCAGTAAACCTAAAGAAATACCTGTTGAGGAAACTGCCGGTAAGATCGTTGAACAAATGAAACCTGTTGTAAATCTTGATGAACTCCAGGTAATTGCGATTACAAATGTTTTTTCTGAAAGTTTGAGAGAACAAGGAATTCTTATAAAAAATGAAAGCAGCAGCCAGGACGAGAAAATGGAGCAGTTAAAAGCTCTAAAAGAAAGCATGGACAAAAAAATAACTGCTTTTTTAAATCCTGATCAAATCGAGAAGTACAAAAACTTTATGGCTGACTTTAAAGAAATTAAAAAGTCAAAATCAAAAAAGAAAAAAGATAAAGATTCAAAAGATAATAAGGAAGAAGAAAAACCAGCTGAAAAAGTTCAGGAATAATTGTTCTAATTCTATTAAAAAATGTAACCAACCATGGCAAAAAAACATTTTTGTTATTTGTTTTTAGCAATTATCATTACTTCTTGCTCAACAAATCCATATAAGCATACTGAAAAAGCTTATGACCAGCAATTAAAGACCTTAGAGAATCAAATTACAAGCAAAGAAGCACAAACAATTCCTCCGGTAAGTCCGTTGATTATTGATACTACTTATGCTTCTCAATTAGGTATTATAAAAGATACATTGTCTAAAACAGGTTCAACTGCCTTATTAAACGGAATTAGCACAGAATGGATTGGAACTGTAAACTTCAACTTAAGAAAACCAAGTTTTGTTATCATTCATCATACTGCTCAGGATTCTGTTCAGCAGACTATAAACACTTTTACTAAAACCAAAACTCAGGTTAGCGCTCATTATGTGATTTCTGAGAACGGAAAAGTGGTTCAAATGCTGAACGATTATTTAAGAGCGTGGCATGCGGGAGCATCAACCTGGGGAAAAAATACTGATTTAAATTCTTCTTCTATAGGAATTGAATTAGACAATAATGGTTTCAAACCTTTTACTGAAGCACAAATCAACAGTTTAGTAGCATTATTGACAAAACTTAAAAAGGATTACAATATTCCGGCTCAAAACTTTTTAGGTCATGCCGATATTGCTCCGGGAAGAAAACAAGATCCTAGTGCTTTATTTCCGTGGAAAACATTAGCAGAAAAAGGTTTTGGAATCTGGCCAGACGAAGTTCTCGAAGAAGCGCCGTTCGACTTTAAAATCGAACCTGCATTGAGAATTATTGGTTATAATACAAAGAATCTTTCTGCAGCTATTCAGGCTTTTAAACTGCATTATATTCAAACAGATGCAACTGCAACGCTTGACCGCAAAACAATTGATACGATATATTCTATATACAAAAAACAACTGCAATAAATAGTTTTTTAAAAGACATAAAAAGCGCATTTCTAAAGGTTTAGAAATGCGCTTTTTTTATGCTGGTAATTTAAGTTTTGCCACAGATTAAAAAGATTAAAAAGATTTTTTACTCTTTGGGTTGGTGTTTTTTTTGCCACGAATTTCACGAATTTTCACTAATTATTTGTGGTGTAAACTGTATGCAAGAAATGAATTTCAAGGTTTCTGTTAAGAAATTTCATTAACGATACTTTGTGTAATGATATAAAAAAATTAAGCAAAATTTAATTCGTGAAAATTCGTGAAATTCGTGGCAGAAAAAAAATCCTTTTAATCCTTTTAATCTGTGGCAAATAAAATCTAATAAAAAAGCTGCCAAAACATTAGTATGTTTCGACAGCTCCAAAAAAAAAAAAAAAATATCAATCTTTATCTCTAGAAAGAGTATGTTGTAGCAAGTAAGGCGAAGAATGATCCTCCTGTTGGAACAGCATCGCTGTCTAAGAAAATATCTTCAGAAGCAGCATCGTATCTTAACTCAGGAATTATTGTTAGTTTTCCAACTTTATAGTTTAATGAAACTGTGTTTGCAAATACATTAGATCCAGTTAATGTTCCTAAACTTGGAGCAGCATCTTTTGCATCAAAATATTCAACTCTGTATGCTAAAAGCAAAGACGGACTGAATGAATAATTTGCATATCCCACTAATGAGAACCACTCTCCATCTAAAGTACTATCGAAATCATGTTTCGTTTTAGCGTAAGTTGCATTAAATCCAAGTCCGAAACTGTCGCTTATTGTTTTAGAAGCAGTCAAATCGAACTGAGTTTTATTTTCGTTTGATACTGGTATTGTACTTCCAGGAATTGGATTTGTACTTCCTGATGTAAAGTTTAAATAAGCACTTCCTGTATCACCCACAAAACCTACTTGTCCGATATACGTTTTTTGTGTAGAACCAGCATCCATTGCCGATTTAAAATCTGTTGGGTTAGTTATACCAAACATAGCAGTGAATTTACCAGCTGTATATTGTGCTTTAACCCCAGTATTAAAGAATGGCCCATAAGAGAAAGCATAAGACATACTGTAGTTTTTATTGTCTACGGCATCTAATACTTCATAACCTATGTGTGTACCAAAACTACCGGCAACAACTTTAAATTCTTCTGTAATTTGGTAAGTGAAATATAATTGTTTAATTAAAAATTTAGCGTTTATATCTTTATCTGTTGTTTCATTGTATGAGAATTCTCCTGCTCTTTTTCCGAAACCTAAGTCTACAAAAACAGAAGCTTTTCCGAAAGTATGACTTGCTTCAATCGAAGCCATTCCTAATTCAAACGAATCCTGAGAGTTGGTAAAGCTCGTTAATCCGTTCATTTGTTTAGAAAAATCATATTTATAGTAAGCGTCCGCAGACCCTCCCCATGTAGTTGCTGGTGAAGTTGCTTTTTCATCCTCTTGTGCAAAAGCAAAAGAACTCGTTAAAGTGGCAGCTAAAATGTAAAATACTTTTTTCATGTGTTAATTGGTTTTTAGTTATTAATTTGATTTTGGTTAGTTAATCGTTTATATATCTATTTAATAGTATAAGTCATTTTTTAAAACCTTGAATCTCCCCCTAAAACCTCTTCATTTTCATTAGCGAATTTATTAACTTTTGTATGAGTAGAATAATTGGAAAGTACTTTTTTGGCTTTTATAGCGAAGAATTATGGATTACAAAAATTAAACTGCCAATAATCGTTATTTGACATTTATAGCGTTTTGTTTTTGAAAATTCAACAACACATTTTTCATGTTTTAAACCAAAAAACAAGGGTTAAACTAAATTAATATACTAAAAAAAGACTTAAAATCATCTTAAAAATACTTTTAAAAAGTATTACCCCATATTTTTTTAGGGGTACATTTAAAAATAAAACATAAAACTAAAAATAAAGATATTAATCTTCCAAAAACCAACAACATCAAAGCTTAATGAAAAATTCCTACAAAAATAAATCACTAAAAACAACTATTGAAGATGTAATTCAAGACTCAAAAAATGGTTCATAAAACAAAAAAAGCCTGTTCAAATTTGAACAGGCTTCCTTATTATATAAAAGAGTTTTTTTATTCTTGCGTATTATATTTTCTTAAAAATTCACGAACCTTAATTCCGGATTCTTTTAAATCTTCATCTTTCCACTTTCCATCAGATTTTGCCGTTTTTTGTAAAATGGAACAAGTTTCATCTTTATCTGAAACTGACCATGTAATCCAGCTTAACTTTTTTGATTCCATCCAGTCAATATATTCCTGCCATGCTCTTAGATTTAAAGGTCCGTCGCCAGAAGCTTCCATCCCGGCAGATTCAGAGATAAAAATAGGAATACCTCTTTTTAATGCCTGATCTGTACGGTCTCTTAATTCTTTCCCGTGCGTTGCGGCATAAAAGTGCATGGTATACATTATATTATTGTATCCTAAAATTGGATCTTCTGCCGGAAGGTCAACATCCTGATCCCAATGCGGTGATCCTACTAATATAATATTGTTGGGGTCATTTTCTCTAATCACGCTTATTACTTCTTCGGCGTAGGTTTTTACTTCCCACCAGGTTTCATAATCGGGTTCGTTAAATATCTCATATATTATATTAGGATACTTGGAGTACTTTTGAGACATTTCTGCAAAAAATGCTTTTGCTTGTTTTAAATTAACATTATGACTGTGCCAATCGATAATTACATAGATATCAGATTTTATGGCACCATTAATTACGGCTTCTATTTTTTCTTTTGAAAACTGAGGATCATTAGTATAAGAGTAATCTCCAAGTTCGATTCCCATTGCGGCACGTACAACATTGCAATTGAAATCTTTTTTTAGCCAGCTTACAGCTTTTTCGTTATAAAATCTCGGCCACATACTATGCCACCCGAAACTTAATCCTCGCAAAACAATGGGTTCATTGTTTTTATCTACTAATTGAGTTCCCTGAAGACTTAATTGACCATGTTTTTTCACAAATTGTGCTTGTGCTAAGCAGCATACTAATAAGAATAAAATCGTAGTTAATTTTTTAAACCTCATCATAAATTTAAATTTTAAAGAGACAATTTTAATGTTATGCAATCATGTGAAGCTAATTCTGCTGTAAAATTCTTTTTCGTATTTCCTGAATCTTTATTTGTCCAAAGATTCTTTAATTTGAATGTAGTTTTATTAAAATCAGCTTCATAGCCGAAATCTACATCTTTTATTGCATTCTTTTTCCAATCGAAATTAATTTTTTTAGAAACCTCACTTCTGTTTAAAAAAGTGACGGCCCAATTTCCGTCTGATAGAGGTTTAACCCAAACTTCTAAACCATCTTCTGCTGAATGTTTG
Source organism: Flavobacterium panici (assembly GCF_903819335.1). Lineage (GTDB taxonomy): Bacteria > Bacteroidota > Bacteroidia > Flavobacteriales > Flavobacteriaceae > Flavobacterium > Flavobacterium panici. Next base: position 35,942 of record NZ_CAIJDE010000050.1, read on the forward strand.
AAACCCTGAATTCCTAATTTATCCTGATTTACGGCGATTAATTCTTTATTGGTTAAAATCGCCAGCGTTTCTTTAGACATTTTTCTATAATCGTTTCCTGTAAATAATGGCGACGAAAGCATACACCACATAGCAAAATGCGATTTATCTTCGGTATCGTTCATTTCGTTTCCAACTTCCATCATATCAAAATCATTCCAATGATCAGGGCCGGAATATTTACGAATGTCTTTTCGCATTTCGGCGATTTTCATAAATCCCCAAGACGACCAATTTTCAGGATGTTTGAATTCGCAGTCAAAACAAGGATAAATATCTCCCGAAATTCTCCAAAGATTTCCAACAGGTTTTCCCCAGTCCCACGGCTGATTATCGCCCCATTCGCAAAGACTGAAAACAATTGGTCTTCCAGCCGTTTTTAATGCATTACTCATGGTTGTATACGCTTCTGGCGCAGTTATTCCTTTAGTGTTACACCAATCGTATTTTAAAAAGTCGATTCCTAATTTAGCATAAAAACGGGCATCCTGATATTCGTAACCACGAGTTCCCGGATATCCGGCGCAGGTTTGCGTTCCGGCACAATTATATAAGCCAAATTTTAAGCCTTTGCTGTGTACATAATCAATCAGCGCTTTCATTCCGCTTGGAAATTTAACGGGATCTGGAACTAAATCTCCATTTGCATCACGTTCTCTCGTCATCCAGCCGTCATCTAATACAATATAATTGTAACCTGCCGCTGCCAATCCGGATGAAACCATTATATCCGCTGTTTCTTTTACTAATTTTTCGTCAATGTTTGTTGCAAATGTATTCCACGAATTCCAGCCCATTGGCGGTGTCATGGCTAAACCTTCAAATTTTCCTGCTGCTTGTGTATGTGTATTTCCCTGGCTGAAGCCAAAAAAAGAAACACATAAAGCTAATCCTAAAATAATTTTCTTCATTTTATAAAATTTAAAAAGACATTATAAAAAGATATTCCCTAACTTTTCAATTAGGGAATATCTTAAACTAACTCAACTCGGTAATTTATTTATTTTAATACGAATCCTATATCATCAAATAATACCGTATTACCGCCGTCATTATTTGATTCCTGGAAGGTAAGCATAGTAAGACTTGTAGGGTTTCCTAAATCGCTAAAAGGAATTTCAAGATAAACCCATGTACTTGTAACAGGTAAAACATAATTTACACCGCCATTTACACTAAAATTAACGCGTCCGGTTTTTGTTCCTTTTATAGCAATACGTAATGCTTTATATGGAGTTAAATCGACATTGAAGCCCCAGTTTCCTCCATCCCATTGACCAAATTCCCACTGCCATGATTTTTCGCCTTGATAAGAATCTTTGTCATAAGCAAAATTAACACCTTTGCCTGCCCATGGGCCTCCCCATTGCATACCATATAATATATCATCATACAAGGCTGTTCCTATCGCTTCTTTTGATACGGCTGCTCCGGATATATTGGCAACAGAAAGATATCTGTGATTTGCATTTGCCGGGATTTTTACCACTATCTGCTCTAAAGTTGAAGATACTACGGTAACAGGAACTGCAGGCTGTGTTGCTGTTTCTGCCAAAGTAACTACAGGATTTAAGAAATATTTACCTTTTATTATTACCTGATCACCCTCTGCACAATTGATAGAATTAAAACCACTAAATGTAGGTACCGGAGGCGCAACTGTCAAATTATAAACAACAGTTCCTCTATCTGTAACAACCTTTAACTGATTTGAAGCATTTGCATAAGGCGTATCTTCATCAACCAATACAATGATATCTGTATCTGTTACAAATGTTGGTCTGAAATAAGTATCGAAGTCATTAAAGTATACTTTTTTTGTGGTAAGCAATCCTTTTCCGTGAATTACATAATAGTTTTTTGGATCTACTAATGTTACCGGAGTTAAAGGTTTAAGGGTTCCATCTGCATTATAACCAGAAGGCATAACAGATTCTATTACAGGTGCACCAGTAGAAGCCTCAGCACTGCTGTCATCACTTGAGCATGAAGTAAAAAGCATTAAAGATAACATCCATGCCATGCATGCTGCTAACGAAACAATTTTTATATTTTTCATATTTTTATTTTTAAAAATTATTTAAAAGTATACGGTGCTACTTCTGTTAATTTTGGATTTTTAATTAAATCATCTGCCGGATAAGGCAGTAAAAGATTTGTTGCCGAAATTGTAATGTGTTTTGGCGTTTCTTTATCTCCTCTGTTTTGAGCTTCTAAAATTGCTTTTGCTTTTGCAAATGGCAAACGTCCTAAATCAAAATAATAATCTCCTTCGCAAGCTAATTCTGCACGTCTTTCTTTAAAAATATCATCAAATGAAATTGAAGCTTTTATTGGCAGACCCGCTCTTTTACGAACTGCATTAAATGATTTTAAAGCTGCAGGATCAGAAGTGCTTCCGGTTTGCGAACCTAAAATAGCCTCGGCATGAATCAATAATAATTCAGCATAACGCATCATATAACTATTCATACTGCTTTCTCCGTTAAATGGTGCGTTGAATGGTCCTGTTATTGGTAAATTTTCTTTTCCGATTACATATTTTTTCAAACCAGCTCCAGAATTCTGAGCTTCGTTTTCTTCTTCAAAAGTATATCCTAAAAGTTTTGGAGAATCTACTGCAAGTGTTTGTGCATATGTTAAGTTTGGATAATAATCTCCAGGAAGCATGAATGTTTCTGCCCTTCTTTTATCGCCCGGCTCATAAACATTATGAATTAAATCCTGAGACGGTGCAATTTGTCCTGAATAAGAAGTTTCTACCAATCTGTTCTCTGGAGCAAATAATGTGTTAGAAAAGTTTCCTTCAAAGTACGTTCCTGCACCTGTCCATTGCCATGAAAAAATAGACTCTTCATTATTATTATTTTTTTGAAGCCATAAGTCAGCAAAAGATTTAGTTGGAAGTTCATCTCCCCCTAATAATTTAAATTCTCCGCTGTTAATTACTTCCTGAGCCATGGCTCTTGCTAATTCATATTTCTTTTGATACAAATATACTTTTGCCAATAGCGCTTTTGCAGATCCACTTGAAACGTGTGCATTTGAAGCATAGTCAGATCCTCTGTTTTTAGATCTTAAGTTAGCAATTGCAAATTTCAAATCGTTCTCTATAAAAGTGTAAACGTCTGCTACAGGATTACTTGGAATCACAAAATTCTTAGAATAATCGGCATTGTTTTCAATAATAGGCACATTCCCCCATAATCTTACCAAAAAGAAATATGAAAAAGCTCTGATAAAGTGCATTTCACCTAAAGCATTGTTTAACGCTTCACTGCTTACATCCGGCCCAACACTTTGAGGCAGTAAACCTATATAAGTGTTACAATTTGCAACAGCTCCAAAACAAGATCTCCATGAATCACCAATAAAAGATTGTGAATTCGTAAAACTCAAGTCTGTAAATTTACCAAACTCATTATAAGGCCCCGCATACATATTACCAGATATAACATCTGTAATACCATAAAAGCCTTCCTTGTTCATATTAAACCAAACAATTCCGTAAAGTCCATTACTTGCATTGTCCAGTTTTACATCAGAATCGTAATAGTTTCCTATTGTTGGTACTCCTTCTGCAGGCACATCTAAAAAGTCCTGAGAGCAAGAAGAAGATATTAACATCAGTAGTGTCAAAGCTACGGCACCACCTCTTTTTATTATATTTTTCATATTAATTTCGTATTAAAATTCAACATTAAAACCAAAAGATATTTGTCTAGGCACAGGATAACGACCATTATCAACACCAGATAATAATGCATCCTGATTATAAGAACCAACTTCAGGATCGTATCCTTTATATTTGGTAAAAGTGTATAAGTTTTGTCCAGAAGCGTAAACTCTCAATCTTGTTAATTTTATTTTTGAGATTATGTCAGAAGGAAGTGAATACCCTAAAGTTACATTCTGAATTCTTAAGTAAGATCCATCTTCTATAATTCTTGACGAAACTGCATTGTTGATATCATTGTAAGCAGAAGGTCTAGGCAGTGAAGCATCTAAATTATCTGCAGAATAAAAATCAGCAGCATCAGTTAAATAATTAGTTCCTAAATTACTATTCAAAGTACCAGACATACGAGTTAAATTCATCAGTTTGTTTCCGGCAGTTCCCTGAAGGAAAATAGACAAATCAACATTTTTGTATTTAAAGTTGTTTGTAAATCCGTAAGTGAATTTTGGATTTGGATTTCCAATCGTAACTAAATCTTTAGTGTCAATAATACCATCATTGTTTTGATCTTTATAAATAACATCTCCTTTTACAAAGTTTGGCAATAATGAATTTGTTCCGTTTTTCAGCACCACTCTTGTTCCACCTGCAGTTTCGTGACCATAAGTCAATAAATCTTCGTCTGTTCTGTAAATTCCTGTTGCTTGATAACCTATAAATGAACCTATTGGTAAACCTTCCTGAGTTCTTGATACCGTTACCGTATTATAAGCCAATGTTCCCATTGTTTTTACAATGTTTAAGCCCGCCATATTCGTAACTTCATTTTCATATTTTGTAAAGTTTGCACTTGCATTCCATGAAAAATTTGGTGTAAACTGCTGTGTATAATTAAGAGTAACCTCAATACCTCTGTTTTTCATACTTCCAAGGTTAAAAGATGGAGGATTTACACCACCTTCATAATCACCACCTCCAGAAAGGAAGTTTGGCAAAGGAACCTGATACAAGAAATCTTTAGAAACTTTTTGATACACATCGATCGTTGCAGAAAGTTTAGAGTCAAACATTGTAAAATCTAATCCTAAATTCGTCTGCTCCTGAGTTTCCCACTTCAAATCTTTATTAGCTGTATTTGATGGCAGGTAAGACGTTCCCATTGTACTATTAATTAAATGCAGGTTAGAATCGTATAGATTATTACCAATCTGGTTATTACCAGTTTGTCCCCAGCCCACTCTCAGCTTAATATTATCAACATACTTTCTTGTACTTTCCATAAAATCCTCATGAGAAAGTTTCCATGAACCGCTCGCAGAACTAAAAACACCCCATTTATTTCCTACGAAAAATTTAGAAGATCCATCTGTTCTAACTGCTCCGGTAACACTGTATTTATCACCAAAGTCATAAACAACCCTTCCTAAATAAGAAGCCAAAGTCTGAGTTCCTGAATAAACTCCACTTGTAACCGCTTTTGATAAATCAGAAGCCGCTAATGATTTATCATTATTATCTTTATAACCATAACCTGTTATTGTATAACCTTCCCAGTGTGCTCTGTTTGACTCCTGAACCGCAAGAATCGTAAAATTATGTCTGCCAATAGTGTTTCTATACGTAAGCATGTTTTTTAAGTTCCATGAATTACCCGTAGATGGATTGTAGTATAAATTAGCAAAACTTTTTACCGCATTACCTAACGAATACATTGGATCAAATCTTTGACCTAAATTATCATAGATATAACCACCTGCTTCAAAACGATAATCTAAACCTTTTACGATATCAACCTGAGTATAGAAATTTCCTGAGTAATTTTTTCTAACCAATGTATTTGACCCTAATAAAGAAGTCGCAACCGGGTTAACAAATGATGTTGCTCCACCAGCAGGCGGGCCGGCAAAAGCTCCCGAAAGTTCTCTAACCGCAACATCTGGAGTTGCTAATAATGAAGTCGCCACAACTCCGTTAAACTGCCCGTTTAGCGTTAATTTTTCATCAGTAATTGCACCGCTTACGTTAACTCCAACTTTTATAAATGAATTTACTTTAGCATCAATATTAGCTCTGAAATTGTATCTTTTAAATCCAGATTCAATAACAATACCTTCCTGATTTAAAACTCCTCCAGAAATATAATAATTCACTCCTTCTTTACCACCCGAAAAAGAAAGCTGATTTGAACTCATAAGTCCTGTTTCATAAATAGCATCCTGCCAGTCAGTACCTTTTCCTAAAAGTTCTGGATGAGCAAATTCTGGTCTGTAAGAAGTTGGATCATAAACTGCAGATAAAGCATTTTGATGTGCCGCATATTGCTGCAAATTCATTGAATGAAGTTTCTTTGGCAGGTTACTTATTGTATAAGAATTCTCAAAAGATAATTTACCAGTACCTTTTTTACCCGATTTTGTAGTTACAATTACAACACCATTTGCACCACGAGAACCGTAAATAGCAGTTGCCGAAGCATCTTTTAAAATATCAATAGATTCAATATCACTTGGATTAATTAGCGCTAAAGGGCTTTGTGTGATATTACCATTATTAGAAAAGTTAGAATTTCCCTGAGCATTTCTTCCAGAAGTAGATGAGTTTCTTGCATCTCCCGAAATTGGCACACCATCAATTACATACAAAGGTTCGTTTGTTCCTGTTAAAGATGAAACACCTCTAATCCTCACCGAAACGTTACTTCCCGGCTCACCAGAGTTACTGTTTACAACAACCCCAGCCGCTTTACCCTGCATCATTTGATCAAACGAAGCAACTTTTAGGTTTTCAATATCTTTTGAACTAATACTGGAAATAGCACTGTTCACATCTTTTCTCTTTTGTGTACCGTAACCAATTACAACTACATCTTTTAAGTCCTCAGCACTTGATTTTAAAATTACATTGATTGTTTTTTTACCATCAACTGCAACTCTTTGCGTATTAAATCCGATAAATGAATATACTAAAGTTCCATTTGCAGGAACATCAATAGAATATTTTCCGTCAAAATCAGTTGAAGTAGTTGTCTTTGATCCTGCTATCGAAATATTGGCACCAGGAATCGATAAACCTTTTTCATCAGATACCGTTCCCGATACTTTAACCTGAGCAGCAATATAATTACTTGTCAGTAACAAAAATAAAATCAGAGGAACCGCTCTGTGGTTAGCGTTCCAATGAATAAAGTTAGTCATTAGTTTTTTCATAATAAGTGTTTGGTTAGTTTAAATTTGTTCAATTCATAATTCAGCAGTAAGGGTATCTTTTACTTCGAAATTATTTAACAAATCTATAACAGATGAGATTATCAAATCGATAGTATTACATCATTTAATGATAATATTTTTACTATATCTCCTTAAAAAAACACATAATAAAATAAAACCATATAAATATTGAATTATTCGCAATGAAGCTACCCTTAACAACCATAAACTATAAAGAAAAGTTAACGAAATCGTAAAAATCAAACGTTTTCGTTAAAAATAATATTTATTTGTGCAAAAAAAGTATCACTACAAAATACGTTTTAATCCAGAAAAATCCTCACGATATTGACTAGGTGTGCAGTTTTTAATAGCCTTAAAGCTACGATTGAAGTTCGCAATATTATTAAAGCCAGATTTAAAAGCCACTTCAGAAACGCTCATATCTTTTTCAACAAGCCAGCGGGCGGCATATCCTATGCGGATATCATTAATATAATTGACAAAAGTTTTTCCGGTACGTTTTTTAATAAAACGATTAAAAGAAATTATTGACATACTCGCAACACTTGCCACATCATCTAAAGTAATTTTATCAGCAAAATGTTTTTGTACATATTCGTAAACCAATTTCATTTTATCATAATCATCAAACTTATCATAATCAACAGTATAAGTAGAAAGTAAACGCTGATTTCTCGAATTGGCAAGATCATATAATAAGGAAGTAATTTCCAGGAAATAGTCCATACCGTCTAATTTAGAAAGCCTTACCAATCTTGGCGTCAATTCTTCGGCCGTTTTTTTAGAAAATAAAATTCCGTGAATAGATCTGTTAAACATATCCCGAATTGGATTCATAATACGTCTGGCCAGCAAAGATTCATGAAATAAATCATTATGAAACTGAATCGTAATTTCGTGTATTTTTTTATTGGTACATTTATTTAATTCCCAACCGTGATATAAATTTGGCCCAATCAAAACCAATTCGACATTATCAATTTCTTCTATATTATCACCTACAACACGCCTTACCCCTTTTCCGTTTAAAATAAAATTGATCTCAAATTCAGGATGATAATGAACCGGAAAATCAAAACTATCTTTAACTCTGTCAAACACCAAAAAACTATCTCCGGCAGAAAGCGGAGCGATTTCTCTATAAAAATTTTTAGCAGTACTCATCTCTTAAAACTGTTTTTAAATGATATCAGTTGATTTTTTCCTGCAATAATATGATATATAATTGATAAAATAATATTAATTACGCTATAAACATACATTTATCTTTGAAAAATAGAATTATCAACTTTACAAAATCAGTATTAATAATAAACATTAATCATTTTTAATACTTAAACTTTTTATAGTTTTAATAATTTTATAAGGAAAACAATACCGAATCACAAATAGACAAATTCAGTTTCAGAAACAAGTTGACAATTTCAAATCAGAAATTGAGAACACACTGAAAAACAATATTTTCAAAAATGAAAAAATACTTTTTTAATCTTTTAGCCACTGCATTACTAGGAACTTCATGTTCTGCACAGTCTATTAATAGTAATACGAATTTGTCACTTTCAGATAAAAAAGCAACACCAGAAACCGTTTCTCTATATAAAAAACTGAATCAGCTTACACAAAACGGTTATCTTTTTGGTCACCAAGATGACTTAGCCTACGGCGTAAACTGGAAATATGAAAACGGAAGAAGCGACATAAAAGATGTTGTGGGAGATTATCCAGCTCTTTACGGCTGGGACATTGCAGGTTTAGAAAAAGACAATGCTAATAATATAGACGGAATTCCATTCGCCAAAATGAAACAATATATTATTGAGTCCAACGAAAGAGGCGGAATCTCAACGATAAGCTGGCATTTTGATAATCCTGCAACCGGAAAAAGTGCATGGGATAACACACCAAATTCTCTAAAAACCATTTTACCGGGTGGAGAAAATCATCAAAAATTCACTTCGTGGTTAGATAAAGCCGCGAATTTCTTTCTCTCTTTAAAAGATAAAAAAGGAAAAAATATTCCAATTCTGTTTAGACCGTATCACGAACTTTCCGGAGGCTGGTTTTGGTGGGGGAAAGGAAATTGCACTCCTGAAGAATTCAAAACCGCATGGAAATTTACATTTGAATACCTGCAGAAAAAAGGCGTACATAATTTAATTTACGTTTACAACACAGGAAGTTTCAGCTCAAAAGAAGATTTTCTAACGAATTATCCCGGAGATGATTTTGCCGATATTTTAAGCTTCGATTCTTATCAAAACAACAATGATAAAGAAGGAACAAAGTTTATAGAAGAAGTTCAAAATCAGCTAAAAATTTTAAACGAAATTGGTCTTGAAAAACACAAATTAATTGCCGTTGCCGAAGCGGGTTACGAAGCAATTCCAGACCCAAAATGGTGGACAGGAACTTTTTCAAAAGCCATTGGTGATTATAAAATATCCTATGTTTTATTATGGCGAAATCACGGCTGGCAGGAAAAAGAACAAAAAATGCATTATTACGCACCATTCAAAGGTCAGTTAAGCGAAAAAAATTTCATTGAATATTACAATCTAGACAAAACCTTATTTGAAAAAGACTTAAAAAAAATTAAAAATTGAGAATTAAAAATCCACGTCATCTGCGTGCCAAAGAATTCAAAAATAAAATCTGTTTTTATCCGCATTTTTACGAAGTAAATCCGTTTTATCCGCGTCAAAAAACAACACAACGAAACATTAAAATAATTGCCCCAAATTAAACTTTACAACCTTTAAAAAATAACCAATGCACGACAAAATTAGTTTAAAAGAAAAAATCGGTTACGGACTTGGAGACGCCGCGTCATCAATGTTCTGGAAAATCTTTAGTATGTATCTTCTGTTTTTCTATACCGACGTTTTCGGATTGGCACCTGCCGTTGTAGGAACCATGTTCTTGATTACCAGAATCTGGGATTCCTGCTTTGATCCAATTGTTGGAATCATTGCCGACAGAACAAAAACTAAATGGGGAAAATTCAGACCGTATCTTTTATGGGTTGCAATTCCTTTTGCCGTAATTGGAGTTTTAACTTTTTACACGCCGGATTTTGACGAAAAAGGAAAAATAATTTACGCCTACGTAACCTATTCCTTAATGATGATGATTTATTCCTTAATCAACGTTCCGTACGCATCACTTCTAGGCGTAATGTCATCTGACAGAAAAGACAGAAACACATTATCATCCTACAGAATGGTTTTCGCTTTTGGCGGAAGTCTTTTGGCGCTTTGGTTAATTGAACCACTTGTAAATTATTTCGGCGGAAGCCTAAATTCTAAAACAGGCTGGCTGGCAACAATTATTGTTTTTGGAGTTATTACAACAGCATTTTTCTGGGCTTGTTTTTTCTTTACAAAAGAAAGAGTGAAACCTATCGAAAATGAACAATCAAACCTAAAAGAAGATTTAAAAGATCTTTTAAAAAATAAACCGTGGTGGATTTTATTAGGCGCAGGAATTGGAACTTTAGTTTTCAACTCCATTAGAGACGGTGCGGCAGTTTACTATTTTAAATATTATGTAAGCAGTGCCGTAAATTTTGATTTCTCGCTTTTTGGAACAGATTTCCACATGACGCCAACTTCCATTTATTTGGTTTTGGGACAAGCAGCGAATATTATCGGTGTAATTATCGCTACTCCTATCGCCAATAAAATGGGTAAAAAGAACACCTTTTTTGGTGCAATGGCAATCGCTTCAATTTTAAGTTTAGCATTCTATTTCTTCGGAAAAGAAGATGTTCTCCTAATAATGAGTTTTCAGGTTTTAATCAGTATTTGTGCAGGCTGTATTTTCCCGTTAATCTGGTCGATGTATGCAGACAGCGCAGATTATTCAGAATGGAAACAAGGCCGCAGAGCAACCGGATTGGTTTTCTCAGCTTCATCCATGTCACAAAAATTTGGATGGACCATTGGCGGAGCCGGAACCGGATGGCTTTTAGGTTATTATGGTTTCCAAGCCAATGTGGAACAAACTGCCGTAACCCAAAACGGAATTCAATTAATGTTAAGTATACTTCCTGCAATCGCAGCCGCAATATCAGTCGCTTTTATATTATTCTATCCTTTATCTGAAGAAAAACTGCAAACGATAGAACAAGATTTAAACGAAAAAAGAGACCAAACAAAATAAAAATAAATCAGATACCGAATCAAAAATGACAACAATAACCTCTTCGACTACTTTTCTGGATCGAAAAGCAGCATTAGAAAAAGAACATAAAGCACTAATCGAACGAAAAAATACTCCGGAAGAAAATGCTGGAAACGGGATTTATCAACGCTATAAAAACCCTGTTGTTACCGCATCTCACGTTCCGTTGAACTGGCGTTTTGATTTAAACGAAAAAACAAATCCGTTTTTACAGGAACGAATTGGCGTAAACGCCGCTTTCAATGCCGGAGCAATGAAATGGAACGGAAAATATCTTTTGGCAGTTCGTGTAGAAGGAATTGACAGAAAATCATTTTTTGCCATTGCCGAAAGTCCAAACGGAGTAGATAATTTCAAATTTTGGGACAAACCCTGCGTAATTCCGCAAACCGAAGAACCAGACACAAACGTCTACGACATGCGTTTAATCAACCATGAAGACGGCTGGGTTTACGGTATTTTTTGTACCGAAAGAAAAGATCCAAAAGCACCAAAAAGCGATACAAGTTCGGCTGTAGCCAATGCAGGAATTGTACGTTCAAAAGATTTAGTAAATTGGGAAAGATTACCGGACTTAATTTCAAATACCGGACAACAGCGAAATGTTGTTTTGCATCCGGAATTCGTAAACGGAAAATACGCCTTATACACACGTCCGCAAGACGGATTTATTGACGTAGGAAGCGGCGGCGGAATTGGTTTAGGATATGTTGACGATATGACAAATCCGGTTGTAAAGGAAGAAAGAATTATCTTCGGAAAACAATACCACACCATTTACGAATTAAAAAATGGTCTTGGCCCTGCCCCAATCAAAACAGAAAAAGGATGGTTGCATCTGGCTCACGGCGTTCGTAATACCGCTGCAGGATTGCGCTACACGTTGTATATGTTCATGACCGATTTAAATGATATTTCGAAAGTAACCCACGTTCCGGCCGGACATTTTATGAGCCCTGAAGGAATTGAAAGAGTTGGCGATGTATCAAATGTTTTATTTTCAAATGGATGGATCGAAGATACCGACGGAACTGTTTACGTTTATTACGCATCATCAGATACAAGAATGCACGTTGCTGTTTCTTCTGTAGAAAAATTAGTTGATTATGTGATCAATACTCCCGCAGACACTTTTATTTCTGCAGGTTCAGTAGAAACGATCATCAATCAAATTGAAAAAAATAACGCAATTTAAGTATCGTGTGTACAACTGTAAAACAGCTAAAAACAGAATTAACAACAGAACTCGATTCTATTTTAAATTATTGGATAAAACATACGCTTGACACTCAAAACGAAGGTTTTATTGGGCAGATTGATTTTAACGATCACTTAATTGCCAATGCCGAAAAAGGCGCTGTTTTGAATTCAAGAATTCTTTGGACATTTTCGTCAAGTTATCAAGTCACTAAAAAAGAAAATCATAAAAAGATTGCCGAAAGAGCTTTTGATTTTCTTTCAAAATATTTTTATGATGCTGAATTTGGAGGTTTGTTTTGGAGTATTAATGTTGATAAAACACCGAAAGATACCAAAAATCAAATCTATGCCTTAGCGTTTGCGATTTATGGTTTAACCGAATATTATGCTATTTCTAAAGATGAAAAAGCTCTAGAAATAGCCAAAAATTTATATTTCAAAATTCAGGAACACAGTTACGACCCTGTAAATAAAGGGTATCTCGAAGCTTTTACAAGAAATTGGCAGCCTATTGAAGATTTGCGTTTGAGTGATAAAGATGCCAACGAAAAAAAGACAATGAACACGCATTTGCATATTATTGAAGCGTATGCCAATTTGTATAAAGTATGGAAAGATGAAACGCTTCGAAAAAACAGCATCGAATTATTACAAACAATTGAAAAGCATTTTATAAATACCGAAACCGGGCATCTTCGTTTATTTTTTGATGAAAACTGGATCGAAAAACCAGACGTAATTTCATACGGACACGATATCGAAGCGGCTTGGCTTTTATTACAATGTGCCGAGATTTTAGAAGAAGAAAATTTAGTTGGCAATTATAGAAAACACGCCGTTCAAATTGCCGAAGTTACCAAAGAAGGATTAGATTCTGACGGAGGTTTATGGTATGAATTTGATCCTGAAAAAAACGAATTAATTGCCGAAAAACATTGGTGGGTTCAGGCCGAAGCCTTAATTGGTTTTTACAATGCTTATCAATTAACCGGAAATGAAGATTATCTGGAAATCGTTTTTAAAAACTGGAAATTCATAAAAAAATACATTCTTGACCTGAAAAATGGCGAATGGTTTTGGGGAGTTTACAGAGATTATTCTTTAATAGAAAAAGACAAAGCAGGATTTTGGAAATGTCCTTATCATAACAGCCGCGCTTGTATGGAATTGATTCAGAGAATTAAAGATTAAAAACTTTAAAATCGTTGAGTGAAATTAATTTGAACACATAGAAACATAGCTTTTCTTTGTCTTCAAAGGCGTTTCACTTGCATTAATACACATAATGTTTGAGAAACTAGTTTCTTTCTTTAATCTTTTCTAAGTTAAGTATAAATCTATGTTCCTATGTGTTAAAACTTATTTTACAAATTAGACTAATAATCAACTAATTGCATTAAAAATATTGCTTATGAAAACACTTTTTCTTTTTAGTTTATTATTTCTGACTACAATAACAAATGCACAAGGCAACCTTGTCAAAAACCCAGGTTTTGAATATGAGTTTGTCAACTGGAACGGCAGCGACGCGGCCTACATTTCTCCTTATGATAAAAAATCAGGAAAAAGCTGTGTTGCAATCAATCAGTTTGTTGGTGCCGAATGGAAAGCCGTTGACCAAACGATAAATATTCCAAAAAACATTTATGCTCTGGAATTCAGCGTTTGGATTAAATCTGAAAGTATCGAAGAGCAAAAAGAAGCCTACAAAGCCGGTGCAGCAATTGCAGAGTTTACAACCTTAACCGATAAAAAAATTACATCCGAAACTTTTGCCCAGGTAAAAGGAACAACCGAATGGACGAATTATAAAAAAACGGTAAAAATTCCAGCCGACGCAAAAAAAGTCCGCATTATGCTTGCGCTCGCACAAACCAACGGCACCATTTATTTTGATGACGTAAAAGTTACCACTCTTTTAGAAGAAGAGTATTTAAAACAAAACTCAGTAACTACCGAAAAATAAGAGATGAAAAAAACAATATTAAAAATAGCCTGCATAAGCTTCTCGATTTTAGTATTTGCAAGCTGTTCTTCAGATAACGAAAAAGAAGACGAAACTATAATAATAGTAAATCCGCCAACGCAAAGCGATCCTTTAACAACACAAAACGCACCAACTTATATGGTTGATGCAAATGCAACTAAAGAAACCACAGCTTTATTCTACAACTTAAAAAGATTAGCACAAACTAAAGTTGCCATTGGTCAGCAAGATGCCTTTAATGGCTTTTATCAGGATGCGGGTGGAGATTCAGACATCAAAAAAAACACAGGTTTTGATCCTGCTGTTTTAGGTTCTGATTTCATGTTTATTACCGATAAAAACAATAATAATCAAGCCGATAACTGGTTTTATCAGCAAGAAGTAAAAATTACAAGCGATGTAAAAGCCGCTTACGCGAAAGGTATAATCAACACTTTCAGCTGGCATATAAGAGAACCTTTTAAAGACGAATCTTTTTATGCCGCCGATATGTCGGCACAGGAAAAAGCAACGGCTTTTAAAAGTATTTTACCCGGCGGAACCAATCACGAATGGTACAAGAAAAAACTAGATAAAGTTGCCAGCGTAGTTTTAAATTTAAAAGGCTCAAACGGCGAATTGATTCCAATAATTTTCAGGCCTTTTCATGAATTCGACGGAAGCTGGTTTTGGTGGGGTGCAAATTACTGCACTGCCGATGAATACAAACAAGCATATCAATTCACCGTTGATTATTTGAAAAACACAAAAGGCGTTCACAACATTTTATATGCTTTTTCTCCTGACAATTCATATACAACAGAAAGCAGTTATTTAAGCCGATATCCGGGTGATAAATATGTCGATATTCTAGGAATGGACAATTACGGAGATTTCAATAATCAAGGTGCAACAGGTTCCAGTAAAGCCAATGCAAAACTGAAAATGATCTCTGACATTGCTAAAACCAAAGTAAAAATCGCCGCTTTAACCGAAACTGGTTACAGAGTGACAAGTTCAATTCCGCCAGTTGTAAATTGGTTTTCAACTTATTTATATGATGCTTTAACAGCAAATGATATTCAGATAAGTTATGTAATGTTTTGGAACAATAACAGCGATGGATATTATGTTCCGAATGGTTCAGTTTCAAATGCCGCAGATTTTAAAACTTTTACTACCAAAACAAAATCGGCATTATTGAATTCCCTGCCGAAAATGTATGAAATGCCGAAATAATTCTTGTGTTTAGATGGCACACGGATTTAACAGATGAAACGGATTTTCACGGTTATTTTATAAACAATGTAAATAATAAAAAATCTGCTTTCACCTGTTCAAATCAGTAAAATCAGTGTGCCATCTATCTAGCAACTAAAAAATATTATATGAAAAACATATTTCTAAAAAACCTCAGCTTTGCTTTAATTTTCTCCGCAATCGCTTGTCAGGCGCAGGAAAAAATCACTGTAAAAGGAAACCAATTTTACAAAGGTGATAAACCCTACGCTTACATTGGAACCAATTATTGGTACGGAAGTTTACTGGCATCCAAAAAAGTGGGCGACAGAAAAAGATTAATTAGAGAACTTGATTTACTCCAAAAAAACGGAATCGATAATCTAAGAATTTTAGTTGGCGGCGATGGCGGAAAATACGATTTTACCGTTCGTCCGGCTTTGCAGTATGAGCAGGGAAAATACGATGAAGATTTATTGGACGGACTTGATTTCTTAATCAGTGAAATGAGCAAACGTAAAATGTATGCTGTTTTGTATTTGACAAACAACTGGGAATGGTCTGGCGGAATGTCACAATTTAGAATGGAATGGAAAAGGTCCAATTCCGGTTCCGGCGATTCCGCCTAATACGTGGCCGCAATTTATGTCGTATACAGAACAATTTCATAGCTGTGAACCTTGTATGAAAGGTTTAGAAAATCATGTGAAATTTATTATTGGAAGAACAAATTTCTATTCTAAAAAGAAATATACCGAAGATAACACGATTATGGCGTGGCAGGTTGGAAATGAACCCCGAACCTTTACGCCAGAGAATGAAGCAAAATTCACAGTTTGGCTAAATAACATTGTCGATTTAATTGACAGCTTAGACAAAAACCACTTAATTTCGACAGGTTCTGAAGGTAAAAACAGTTCAAATGACAGCATGGAAATTTTTGAACGCACGCATCAGAATCCGAATATCGATTATTTGACAATGCATATTTGGCCAAAAAACTGGAATTGGTTTAAAGCAGATAATGCCGAAAAAACACTTCCGACAACTTTAGAAAATGCCGGAAAATATATTGACGATCACATTAAAGTCGCAAACAATTTAAAACGCCCGATTATTATTGAAGAATTCGGTCTTCCGAGAGAAAATGAAAATTTAAGTGCAGCATCTTCTGTTGCAAATCGGGATATTTTCTACAATTATATTTTTGGAAGAGTTGCAGAAAGTGTAAAAAATAACGGTCCGTTACAAGCCGCAAATTTCTGGGGATTTGGCGGTGAAGGAAAAGCAATTAATAAAGACGGAAAATGGAATCCAGGCGATCCGTTAACAACAGACCCCCCACAAGAACCTCAAGGTTTGAATTCTGTTTTTTCTTCAGATAAATCGACATTAAAAATTGTAAAAGATTATAATTTAAAATTGAAAAAATAAAGGAATTTTAAACCATATAAGTAATTTAAGAACATATAAAATTCTGTCTCAATATATTGTAAAATATAAATAACATATTATTCATCCCCTATTTTCCGTAGAGACGCACAGCAGTGCGTCTTATGCGCAACGAATATACGCGACGTATAATTGAAAAAATAAAAATATTATTCATCCCTATCTTCCGTAGAGACGCACAGCAGTGCGTCTTATCCGCAAAGAATATACGCGACGTAAACTGGACGTAGACGCACTGCTGTGCGTCTCTACAATATGCATTGTGTGAAATGTGTTTTATAAAAATATATTTACGCTAATATTTTCTCAATCGCATTCAATTCATCATGCGTAAACTCAGTATTTTGCAAACAATCAATATTATTACACAATTGTTTTACAGAACTCGCACCAATTAAAACAGAAGTAATTCGTTTATCTTTTTGAAGCCAGGCCAAAGCCAATTGTGCTAAAGATTGGTTTCTGTTTTGAGCAATTTCATTCAGCTGAATTAATTTCTGAATTCTTTCTTGTGTAACTTCATTTTCTTTCAAATGCCCGTTTGGATTATGCGCTCTTGAATTTTCCGGAATTCCGTTTAAATACTTATCTGTTAAAAGTCCTTGTGCCAAAGGCGAAAATGCAATACAGCCCACTCCTTTTTCTTCTAAAACATCTAATAAACCATTTTCTACCCAACGCTCTAACATCGAATATTTTGCCTGATGAATTAAACAAGGTGTTCCCAATTGTTTTAAAACATCAACCGCAACACGAGTCTGCTCTGCCGAATAATTACTGATTCCAACATACAAGGCTTTTCCGCTTCTAACAGCGTGATCCAGCGCCATCATAGTTTCTTCAATTGGCGTTTCTGGATCGGGACGGTGCGAATAAAAAATATCGACATAATCAACGTTCATTCTTTTCAAACTCTGATCTAAACTTGATAATAAATATTTTCTGGAACCCCAATCTCCGTAAGGACCATTCCACATCGTATAACCAGCTTTTGTAGAAATCACGATTTCATCACGCAGATTTCCCTGAAAATTATGCCACAATATTTTACCAAAATTTTCCTCAGCAGAACCAGGAACCGGGCCGTAATTATTCGCTAAATCAAAATGAGTAATTCCTTTATCAAAAGCTTCTACAGCGATACTTTCAGCATTTTCAAAATTATCTACTGAACCGAAGTTATGCCATAATCCTAAGGAAATTTCTGAAAGTAATAAACCGCTTCTTCCGCATCTGTGATATTTCATTGTTTTAGTTTAAAGGTTGGAGTTTTAATAGAATTTAAAGTTAGAAAAATAATGCTTTTGTTTTGCCACAAAGACACTAAGTCGCAAAGATTTTTTTACATAGCCCCTAGCTTCAGCTAGGGGAATAAGATTGGAAGTTACAAAGGGCTTTAGCCAAACCTACAAAGTTTGGCTAAAGCCCTTTTGATTGCGTTAATATTTTTCATCCAGCTAAAGCTGGACGCTATTAATCTTAAATTTTAAAAAAAACTTTGCGACTCTGCGACTTTGCGAGATTAAAAAAACTTCACGCATTAGTGCCTTTGTGGCAAAAACATCTACTCTTTTATCTCAAAACCGTCTTGCAAACCTTGATCAGAACTTCCTCCCACCATAATTTTAAAAGTTCCCGGTTCTACTAAATAATTCTCATCGTTGTCATAAAAACCAAGCTCTTTCTCTGTTAAAGTAAAAGTTACCGTTTTAGTTTCCCCTTTTTTCAAACTTACCAATTCAAACCCTTTCAATTCTTTTATCGGGCGAACGATACTTGCGTATTCATCATGAATATATAACTGAACTACTTCTTTTCCATCATAATTCCCGGTGTTTGTAACCTCAACGCTTAGTTCTACATTTTCTCCTTTTGCAAAAGCAGTTTTATTCAATTTCAGGTTTTTATATTCGAATTTCGTATAACTCAAACCAAAACCAAACGGAAATTGAGGCGTTTTCTCGACATCCATATAATGTGACCAGAAAACATTTTTGTCACTGTCTGTTGGTCTTCCTGTACTGTATTTGTTATAATAAATTGGAACCTGACCTACATTTCTTGGAAACGACATTGGCAGTTTCCCACTTGGGTTATAATCTCCGTATAAAACCTGCGCAACAGCATTTCCGGTTTGCGTTCCTAATTGCCACGCTTCTACAATTGCCGGAACATTTTCTGTCGCCCACGGAATACTCAACGGACGTCCGTTATTTAAAACCAAAACTATATTTGGATTTACTTTATAAATTTCTTCTAATAATTCTTGCTGTAAACCTGGCAAATTCAAATCAGTTCTACTTCTTCCTTCTCCGCTTTGAAAACCGTATTCACCTAAAACCATTACTACAACATCAGCATTTTTCGCCGCTGTTTTTGCAGCTTCAAATCCGCTTTTATCTGTGGTGTTGAAAACTGTTTCGGTTAGAAAAGTAGCTTTCTGTTTTAATAAATCAAGACCTTTTTCAAAAACCAATTGATTGTCTTTATATTGCTGCATTCCTTCCAAAACCGAAACGGCAGTATTATCATCTGCAGCAATTCTCCAGCTTCCCAGCGGACTGTTTTTATCGTTTGCCAAAGCACCAATCAAAGCAATTTTTTGTCCTGATTTTTTCAGTGGAAGCAAATTCTTTTCGTTCTTTAATAATACAATCGATTTCTTCGCCATATCCAAAACGCCGTCATTATTAGCTTTACTTCCGACAACCGCTTTTTCACGTTTTTCATCGCAATATCTGTACGGATCATCAAATAATCCCAATTCAAATTTTACACGAAGAATTCGTCGAACCGCATCGTCAACCAAAGATTCTTTTACTTTTCCTGATTTTACTAAATCAACTAATTTTGCCACATACAAATACGATTCCATATCCATATCAGAACCTGCAATTACAGCTTTTGCGGTTGCATCGGCTTCATCTTTTGCATATCCGTGAGCAATCATTTCACGAATCGAAGCATAATCTGAAATTACAAATCCGTCGAACTTCCATTTTCCTTTTAAAATATCTCTTTGTAAAAAGGCATTTCCGGTTGCGGGAACACCATTTAAAGTATTAAACGAATTCATAAATGTTCTAACTCCCGCATCAACAGTCGCTTTAAAAGGAGGCAAAACCGAATTGTACAATTTCGAATTACTGATATCAACAATATTATATTCTAATCCCGCTTCAACATAACCATAAGCAGCAAAATGTTTCGCGCAGGCTGCTATTGTATTTACTTTGGCTAAATCCGCAGTAGTTTCTCCCTGAAAACCTTTTACTCGGGCATAACCCACTTTACTTCCTAAATATGGGTCTTCTCCGGCGCCTTCCATCACACGTCCCCAGCGTGCGTCATTTGCAACATCAACATTTGGTCCAAATGTCCAGTTAATTCCTGATGCCGAAGCTTCATCTGCCGCAATCGCCGCTGATTTTTTAATCGCTTCTAAATCCCAGCTTGCTGCTTCTGCCAACGGAATTGGGCTTAACGTTTTATAGCCATGTATTACGTCAAAACCAATAATTAACGGAATCCCTAATCGTGTTTCTTCAACTGCGATTTTCTGCACAGCGCGAACTTCTTTTACGCCGCGAACTGTCAGCATTGATCCTACTAATCCTTTTCTTAAATGTTCATATTTTAATTCAGCCGTTCCTCCTTTTGGAGCTGGTCCCGTAACATCCCAAAAACCATTGTATTGGTTCATCTGCCCCACTTTTTCCTCCAATGTCATCAAGGGCAAAAGCAAGTCAATTCTTTGCTCAATAGTTTTGTTTTTATCCAGATACGGCTTTTTTTGTGCATTCATATTTCCAACAGTAAACAGGGACAAAACCCCAATAATTATTATTTTTTTATTTTTCATATGTGGTTTAGTTTTTTTTCAAGGTGCTATCCCGATAGCTATCGGGACTGAGATGCTAAGATTCTAAGCTTTTTTCCAAAACTTTGCGCCTTTGCGTCTTTGCGAGATTCAAATTATACATTGTGTGGCTTCGACTTCGCTCAGCCTGACAAGAGCAAAAAAAAATCAGTGTTAATCAGTTGATCAGTAAAATCAGTGGGCAAAAAATCTAAAATCTACATTCTAAAATCTAAAATTCCCTATTCTGTAATAAAACAAGAAGCCGGTAAATTTGCTTTATTAAACAAATCTGACTGTGTTGTATTTCCCCATGCAAATCTCACTTTTGCTGGGTTTATTACTTTTTTGCTTGTCAAAATCACCTGATTATTTTTTATTGAAGCTTCGGCTGGATAGAAAACTCCATCGACGCCAGCCACTTCAAATTGATTCGATTCTTTATCTTTGAAATACAATCCGTCTCCATAATCAAAAGAAACCACAACTTTATTCTTATCCACTTTAAAAGCTTTAAAAAGCGGACCATTTACCAAATTTGAATTCACTTTATAGGTTTCGGCTAAAGCCAAATTTGCTAAACGAATTCCGACTGATTTTTTATTCTTTGGATGAATATCAATCGTATCTGAAATATCCGAAGTTAAAACCATTCCTGTTTTTGGAACTTCTTTTAAAATTTTTCTTTGAGAATTTCTAACCGTAACATTCGAGAAATTATTTGTTCCGGTTTTGTAAGGTGCAATTTGAACGAAATAAAAAGAAAATTCGTCGTTCCAGTTTTTTCTCCACGAAGTAATCAAAGCAGAAAGTGTTTTATCGTAAACCAAAGAACCAACATTTGATTCTCCCTGATACCAAATTGTTCCTGCAATTTTGAATCCAACAATTGGAGCAATCATCGCATTATAAGCACGTCCGGGTTGATGTGGCCCATATTCCTGTTCGTATAGTTTTTTAGCGTTTTCTAATAAAACCGGATCGTTTTGAATCACTTCTTCCGGCATCCAGATTTCAGCCGGAGTTCCGCCCCAATTAGATGAAATTAATCCGATTGGAACATTTTTTAAATCTTCGCGTAAGCGTTTAGCAAAAAAATAACCAACGGCGCTGAAATACTTCATAGTTTCAGGAGTCGATTCAACCCAATTTCCTAATACATTATTTTGCGGAGTTGTTGCCGTGGATTTTGAAACGGTAAAAAATCGAATATTTGGATTTGCGGCATTTTTAACTTCTTCATCGCCGTTATCGATTCCCCAACTTGCCGACATTTCCATATTGGATTGTCCTGAACATATCCATACTTCGCCAATTAAAATATTTTTTAAAACAACTTCAGTATATCCTTTTATAGAAATTGTGTAAGGGCCGCCGGCTTCAGGAGTTTTAATTATAAGTTCCCATTTTGCCTGATTATTTGTAACTGCTTTATATTCCTGATTGTTCCAGCTTGAAACTAATTTGATTTCTTCTTTTGGATTTGCCCAGCCCCAAATTTTAACTTCAGAATTGCGCTGTAAAACCATATTATCTCCAAAAATATTCGGGAGCGTAACATTTGCTGTTATGATATTAGAAATCATAAAAAAGAAAATAAGCTTAAGTATATTATTTTTCATTTAACAGCTTTTTTAAAAATGGAGCATATTCGTCTGCCAAAGCTTTATGATCAGCCACATCAGGATGTCCTGAACAGCCTTTTGGCGTCATTGGTTTGAATTTGAAAATCTGAATTGGCTTATGTGTTTTGTCTTCCGCGAAAGCGTTTTTTACTTTATTCAGACAATCTTCAAAAACAAGGGCTCTTTCTCCACCTACCATCGGGCTATTTGTAATTACAATCTGCACATTTGGATTGTGTTCGTAAAGCATTTTTATAAAGTTGATGTAATTCGAAACATATTTTTCCGGATTAAAAGGCAAACGTTCTTTTTTTCCGTCTCCGCCAGAAAAATCATTTGTTCCTAAAGCAATGCTTATAATATCCGGCTGAAAAGCAAAATCGTATTTAGGTTTTGAGGGATCTTTGGTCAAATATAAATTAGGATAAACATCTGGCATTATGGCTTCGTCTTTGTTTTCGTCGTTCCAGTTTCTGTAAATTCCAATTCCCGAAACGCAACTCATTAAATAGTTTACACCAATTTCTCTTGAAATTCTTGGTCCGTAAGCGTAATAACCATTATGATGATCCATATATTCTCCTTTATCGCATGGAATATCCGACGGATCGCTGGCTGCACCGCAAGTAATTGAATCCCCTATAAATTCAATTTTCTTTTTCTTTTTAGATGAAATTGAAGTCAGTTTTGCAGTTGTTCCGGCAAACAAAATATTCCCGCTTTGAGCTTCGGTATTTTTATAGATTTCTAAATGATGTTCTTTTTTATTGGAAGTTACTTTTATTGGAAATGACTGAACTGCTCCTTTTTCAATTCTTATTTTTCCAATATATTTTCCATCTAAAACCAGCTGAACATAATTATGATGTTCATAAGAATCTACACTTTGAAGTGAAATTGAACATTCATTTCCTGTAAAATTAAAGGATACCGAAGAAGCCGTTCCAATCAAAATAACCTGATTGTTCTGAAGTTTATCAACTCTTCCGGCATAAAGAAAGGTATTCTGGTTTTGAGATGTTGAAACAACTGAAATCAGCAAAAACAGAATTAAAAGTGCATTTTTTTTTAGAAACATAATTTATTTGTTAAAATATAAATACGATTCACAAATATATTTGAAATGTACTAGACAAAAAGATACTAAAACATCAAAAAGTAATAAAAAAACACCACGTAAACACATCATTTAATTGCTAATTCTTACAATCTATACTGCATTTTGAAAAATAACGTTCTATCTTTAGCAATTAAACCTTTTCTTATTTAAAAAAAATGAAACTCAACTTTTTCACCATCATATTTTCCGTCATCTTATTTTCTTTTTGTACTGCAAAAGAGAAAAATAAAAATATTATTCAAAAAGAGCAATCAGCAATCGATCGGGATTCTATAATAGTTTTTGCCAAAAAATATTTAGGAACGCCTTATTTATATGCGAGCAGTAATCCGCAAAAAGGGTTTGACTGTTCTGGTTTTGTGAGTTATGTTTTTGGGAATTTTGGGATGACCTTGCCCAGAAGTTCGAGCGGATATAAAAATTTAGGAACGGCGCTAAAACCTGAAGATTTTAAAGTTGGGGATATTTTGGTTTTTTATGGGTATAAAGACAAAACGGTAATTGGTCATCTTGGCATAATTTGCGAGGCAGACGGAATGCAGTCTAAATTTATTCATGCTTCATCTGGAAAAGCGCAGCAGGTTACAATCACTTCACTTGCTACTGAACATTACACCAATCGTTTTTATAAATGTATTGATGTAATTTCTAAATAAAAAAACTCCAAATACATGACATATTTGGAGCTTTCACTTTATAACTAACCTTTATTTTTAAATAACCGTTCCTTTTAACGTAAGTATTTTTGGAGCAGTTTCTGCACTTGTTGTTACGGTAACTGTTTTTGTAAAAGCGCCTTTGTTTGCTGCATTGTAAGTTGCTGTTACTTTTGCAGATTTACCAGGTAAAATTGGCTCTTTTGTGTAGTCTGTTGCTGTACAACCGCATGAACCCTGAACTTGTGTAATTACAACAGCAGTTTTTCCTGTGTTTTTAAATTCATAAACGATAGCTTTTGGAGTTCCTTGTGGAATTTCTCCAACATCGATTGTTTCTGCTTTCCAAACAATTGTGGAAGCTGTTTCACTAATTTTTGTTTCAGCTGTTAAAGATTTTACCGGAGCAATTGCTGAAAAAGACATTAGGCTTAAAGCCAAAACAAGCATAGAAATTTTGATGATTTTCATAGTTAAATATATTAATGGTTTATAGTTCGATTTTTACATTACAAAGATATTTCAGACAAAAGCAAATCGCTGTTAAGCGGTTTCAAATGTTTGTTAATGACTTGTTAATCGCTGTTTTTAACTATATTTTTGATTAATATTACACTCTCAAAAGTCTGTTTTCTTGAAAATTAATAAACTCAATAGTATTATCGTTCTGGGATTGGTCGCCATAATTAGTATTTTGGTGGCGCAATTGCTTTGGACAAAAGAGGCTTTTACGATAGAGCAGAAAAAGCTGAGTCAAAAAGCGCATATCGCTCTTCTTGAGGTTGCTAAAAAACTATACGAAGGAACCAGTCACGAACTTCCGGCACAAAGTCCTGTGCAGAAAATTTCAAATGATTATTATATTGTAAATGTCGACAATGACTTTGAACCTGATATTTTAGAATTTTATCTAAAAACAGAATTCAAAAAAATGAATATTACGACTGATTTTGAATATGCGATGTACAATTGCCAGAGTGACGAAATGATTTACGGCGATTATATTTCTTTATCGAAAAAAAAATCGGAATGCAAAAAGACGGTTTATTTCCCCAAACATAAAAATTTAGTCTACTATTTTGCGGTTCGTTTTCCTAATGAAACGACTTATTTATTTAGTTCGATGCGGTTTTGGTTTGTGCTTTCGATTATGTTGATCTTGATTTTGTTGATTTACGTTTATTCGATTTTTACGCTTTTACAGCAAAAAAAATATTCTGAATTACAGCGTGACTTTATCAATAATATGACGCATGAATTTAAAACGCCTTTGTCTTCTATTTTAATTGCGTCGAAATATTTAAGTGAACAAAATCCTATTAAGGACGATAAAAAACTGCATACTTATACAGAGATTATTATTAATCAAAGTAATAAGCTGAATCATCATATTGAGAAGATTTTAAATATTGCGAAATCAGATTATGCGCCTTTAGAATTAAAAAAGGAACATGTTTTAATTATTCCGGTTATTGAAGAAGCGATTGAAAATATCCAATTAAAATATCCTGAAGCGATTATTACTATTGAAAGTCCTTCTCAGGAATATTTATTAGAAACAGATGTTTTTCATTTTGGCAATCTAATTTACAACCTTTTAGATAATGCGGTAAAATACTGCAATAAAAAGCCTGAAATTACGATTAGAATTTATGAGGATAATTCCATTTTAAAATTAGAGTTTGTCGATAACGGGATTGGAATTTCTACTAAAAAATTATCTTATATATTTGATAAGTTTTACCGAATTCAAAACGAAAAGAGTAATGAAGTAAATGGTTTTGGACTTGGTTTATATTACGTAAAAGAAATATGCAGTTTGCAAAACTGGAAAATAAAAGCTGAAAATAATACTGAAAACGGAGTTACTATAACTTTGTCTATTCCTTATAAGAAATGAAAAATTTCAAGATACTTTATACCGAAGATGACGAAACGCTGGCGTTTTTGACCAAAGATAATTTGGAACAAAATAATTATGAAGTGGTTCATTGTACGAATGGAAAATCTGGTTTGGAAACTTTCAAAAATGAAGATTTTGATATTTGTATTTTTGATATTATGATGCCGAAAATGGACGGTTTTGAACTGGCTGAAGAAGTCCGGAAAATTGATACTGATGTTCCGATTATTTTTCTTTCGGCTAAAACTTTGAAAGAAGATCGTATAAAAGGACTTCGCCTTGGTGCCGATGATTATTTGGTAAAGCCTTTTAGTATTGAAGAATTAATTTTGAAAATTGAGGTTTTCCTGAAACGTTCTCAGAAAAATAATAAAGTCGAAAAATCGGTTTATGAGATTGGAAAATATCAATTTGATACCAAAAATTTTATTCTTTTTAATGATGAAGAAAAAGTCGGTCTTACACAACGTGAAGCCGAATTGCTAAAATTGTTTCTTGACAATAAAAATTTAGTTTTAAAAAGAGAGCAGATTTTAACTGCACTTTGGGGAACTGATGATTATTTTATGGGAAGAAGTCTTGATGTTTTTATTTCGCGCCTGCGTAAAATTTTATCAAACGAAAAAGGCATTTCGATTGAAAACCTGCACGGAATTGGTTTTAGGTTTTCTATAGCGTAATTGTAAAGTGTATTCTTTCAAATAATCACAATTCTGTTAAAAATAAAGAATAATCTGTAAATAGATTTTGAAAAATCTTTGTATTTTTAAGTTCTAATTTTCCAAATATGAAAATACATCATTTGCGAAATGCCACATTGGTTATTGAGACAGAAAAGCATGTTATTCTTGTAGATCCGATGTTAGGAAAGAGAAAAACAATTGCTCCTTTTACTATTTTTCGTTACAATCCAAAACGCAATCCTCTAGTGGCCCTGCCTAAAAACAGCAGGGAAATTTTGAGCAATGTTACGCATTGTTTAATTACGCATTTACACCCGGATCATATTGATAAAGCCGGAGAAGTATTTTTAAGAAGAAAAAGTATACCGGTAATCTGTAGCGCTAAAGATGAAAAAACTCTTTTGCAAAGAGGTCTTAATATTGTACAAACTTTAAATTATTGGGAACCTCAGCCTTTTTTAGATGGAAGAATTATTGGAATTCCTGCTCTTCATGGTTACGGCTGGATTGCAAAATTGATGGGAAATGTAATGGGATTTTACATTGAACTTGCAAACGAAAAATCGGTTTATATAAGTTCTGACACTATTTTTACAGATGATGTTCAAAAAGCATTAATCGAACTCAAACCCGATATTGCAACTGTTGCCTGCGGAACTGCCAGATTAGATATTGGACAGCCTTTGTTAATGCGAATGAATGATATTTTGAAGTTTACAGCTCTTGCTCCCGGAAAAGTTTTTGCCAATCATCTTGAAGCTTTAAATCACTGCCCAACCACTCGTGAGGAATTAAGAAAGGCATTAACTGAAAATAATCTTTTGTATAAAGTTGCTATTCCGAGTGACGGAACTAGTGTAGATTATTGATCTATAAAACTAACAACCCAAACTCTCTCAAAGTATTAATTGGTTTTGAATACCAAAATAATTCAAAATCCTTTAATAAAGTTTCAAAATCATTTTTGACTTCCTGAAAAGTATAATTTTTAGCGTTTGAAATTGAAATTTTGCTTAAAATATCAATTAACCATTCACCTTCTTCTTTACTGGTTTGAATGGTGAAGCTTTCTTTTTTATCATGAAAAGTCAAAGACATCATTTCCCAGCTTCTTCCTTTTTTTGATTTGGTAAAGATTTCAGCCGAAGGTTTTCCGCCAAGCCAAACAACTTTCGCATTTGGTTTTGTATTGAAATCATTTTGTTCTTCGAGTGCATTAAAAATAAAATCGGGATGAATTTTTGTTTTCGGAATCTTGAAATCGAACCAATCTTGCAGTTCGTAATCAAAACAGATTCCGTGCATGAAATTGAAAAGTGATTTCTTTAAGCCGAAGCTGAATTTATCGTGATTGATTCCTGTTGAATCGGTATATTCAATATCGTTATTGGCAAAAGTTCCAATAACCTCTATTTTTTTAGTAACACCAAATTGCTCCGGATATAATCCAACCGGACTATGAGCAGTTAAGGCAAACTGATGCCAAAATCCTGATTGCAAAACTCCGGCTTCAAATAATTGGCGAACCATTTCAAGACTGTCAATCGTTTCCTGAATGGTTTGCGTAGGATATCCGTACATTAAATATGCATGAACCATAATTCCGGCTTCAGTAAAATTTCGGGTTACTTTTGCAACTTGTTCTACCGTTACACCTTTGTCTATTAACTTCAATAATCTATCCGAAGCCACTTCTAAACCTCCCGAAACAGCAATACAACCGGAAGCTTTTAGTAGTAAA
The DNA here is from genome assembly GCF_903819335.1 of Flavobacterium panici. Lineage (GTDB taxonomy): Bacteria > Bacteroidota > Bacteroidia > Flavobacteriales > Flavobacteriaceae > Flavobacterium > Flavobacterium panici. Next base: position 64,519 of record NZ_CAIJDE010000050.1, read on the forward strand.
CATAAATCTTTAGAAAAACTTTTTTCAAAACGAATGTTTGTCCACCATGTTACAGCTAGTTTACGTTTTAAAATTTCGAGTGCCAAAGCTCGCATTAAAGCCGGCGGTGCAGCTTCATCAACAAAATGAAATCCGTTTTGACCCGTTTGCAGAATCAATTCTTCCATTCGGTTGCAAAGTAAACTTGCCGCAACGGGCTCGTAAACTTTAATATAATCAAGTGAAATGTCACAAAATGTACATTTTCCCCAATAACAGCCATGAGCCATTGTAAGCTTATTCCAACGTCCGTCGCTCCACATTCTATGCATCGGATTTACAATTTCGATAACCGAAATGTATTTATCCAAAGGAAGATCTGAATAATCCGGCGTTCCTACATAGGCTTGTTTGTAGTCGTGTTTTAAGGAATTGTTTTTGTAGACAACTTCTCCATTTTCTAATAAGAAAGTTCTTTTATAAGAATTGTAATTTGGATTTTCTAAATTGAAAATTAATTCTTCAATTGGAACTTCTCCATCATCTAAAGTAATAAAATCAAAAAACTTAAAAACTCGTTTATCCGAAAGTGAACGTAATTCAGTATTTGGAAAACCACCGCCCATTGAAATTTTAATTTCGGGATGATTTTGTTTTACCCATTGTGCAGATCTAAATGCGCTGTATAAATTTCCAGGAAATGGAACAGAAATTAAAAACAATGTAGGTTTTACAGCTTCTATCTTTTCTTTTAAAAGTGAAATTAAAATCGAATCGATATAAGTTGGTTCTTGCTGTAAAGCGTTGTATAATTCATCAAAAGAATTGGCACTTCGGCCTAAACGCTCGGCATATCGGCTAAAGCCAAAATTTTCGTCGACACATTCTACAATAAAATCCGAAATATCTTCAAGATACAAAGTCGCCAAATGTTTTGCTTTGTCCTGCGTTCCCATTGTTCCGAAAGCCCAATCGAGTTCTTCTAACTGTGCAAAACGAGAAGCTTCCGGCAAAAAATCTTCCTGACAAATCTGCAAAGCCAAAGTTGGATTTTTTCCCTGCAAAAACTGAATTACAGGATCAATCGTTTTAATATATTCATCCTGCAAAGCAAAAATACGTTTGGAGTTATCAGAAATAGTATTTCCAACAACTTCAAACTTGAAACCTGAAACCTGAAACAAATCAGAAAGTCCTTTCTTCGAAAACAATTCTAAAATGACATCAATTCCCAAATCTGCCTGAACCGATTCGATATTTTTTGTATTCAGAAAACCTTTTATATACGCCGTTGCCGGATACGGAGTATTCAGTTGGGTAAATGGCGGTGTTATTACAAAAAGTTTTGTTTTCAAAAGAATTTATTTTTTGCAAAAATACGGGATATTTGGAGACTTTTTAGGAAAAGATTTTATTGGTTTATGTTTTGGTTTTTTGGTTTTGTATTGTAGATAATTAATTACATTTGCGGCAGTCAAATTAATCAGATGAAGCATAAATTACTTTTCGTTTTCTTTATAATTACGATTCAATTATTTTCTCAAAATAAAAATCAATCTATTGGTTTTAAAGAGAACAAAGGCCAAATTGTAGATCAAAAAGGAAAACCAAATACTGCTGTAAAATATTTACTGAACACTAACGGGCTTAATGTTCAGTTAAAGAAAAATGGATTTTCGTATGATATTTATGAAGTTAAAAAAACGCCTTTTATACCTTCAAAAACAGCAAAGACACTTCCCGATTTAAATCCTCGAAAAGACCATCAAGAAAAGCCCGAGTTTAATTTAGAATATATTTTTCATAGGATAGACATTGACTTTGTAAATTCAAACTCAAAAGTTGAATTAATTTCAGAACAAAAATCAACTGATTTTGATAACTATTATAATGTTCCAAATAAACCAGAAGGCATTATTGGTGTTTATCAATTTAAACAAGTTACTTATAAAAATATTTACCCAAATATTGATGTTGTTTTTACAATCCCAAATGATCCTAAAAAAACCGTTGAATACAATTTTGTAATTCATCCTCAAGGGAAAATTTCTGATATTCAGTTAAAATTTAATGGTGCTGAAACTGATTTGGTGGATAATAAAATCCAAATAAATGTTCGTTTTGGGAAGATGGAGGAAACACTTCCTGCGAGTTGGATTGAGGATCAGGGAACTAAAAAAGAAATTGAAGTTGGATATACTAAAATTAAGAAGAATGTTTATGGGTTTAGCAGTTCTAATAATGATTCTGATAGAACAGTAATTATTGATCCTGTACCAACTAGACTCTGGGGAACTTTTTATGGAGACCATACTGGTTCAGGCCAAGTACTAAGTAATTCAAGTATCAGCACAGATTCTTTTGGAAATATATATGTGGCTGGAAGTACAAATGCTCAAAATTCATCATATGCCACAACAGGGGCACATCAAACGACACAATCTTCCTCATATTTAAATGGTATTATTGAAAAATTTAGTCCCAATGGAAATCGTTTATGGGGAACTTATTATGGCGGTCAAAATTATTGTGCCATATCTGATATAAAAATAGATTTTCAGGATAATGTGATTGTAATGGGTACAACTCAAGATCCAACTAACATAAGTACAGTAGGATCATACAAACCAAATTTAGGAGGTTATCAAGATGCCTTTTTGGCAAAATTTAATAATTCTGGCGTTAGGTTATGGGCAACCTATTTTGGTGGTGAATATGAGGATTCGGGATTTGCAATAGATGTTGATAACAACAATAACATTTATATGATTGGTCTTACTAACAGCACAACAGGGATTGCTATAAACAGCAAATTTCAAACACATATAAATGTAGATCCTGCTTTCTCTAATACAATTGATGGGTTTCTAACTAAATTTGGACCTACAGGTAATTTAATTTGGAGTACTTATGTAGGAGGAGAAAATCGTGATATGCTGAATGATATTGTAGTCAAAAACAATTTCTTAGTTATTGGCGGCACAACATATAGTTTTAACAATGTTTCTACCCCAGGGGTTTTTCAGGAGTTACATGACCCAATTACTCATCCCGATGGAGTTGTATACAAATTTTCACTAAACGGAGATAGAATATGGGCAACCTATTACGGAGGCGAACAGATTGAGGATATATATGCAGTCGAAATTGATGATGAAAACAACATTTATATAGGTGGTGAAACTGCCAGCAATAATAATATAACAACTTCTAACAGCTTTGAAAGCAGTAACCCTTTTTCATACAAAGGTTTTTTTGCCAAATTAAATACCAACGGAAAAAGAATCTGGGGCACTTATATTGGTGAAGCTCATATTTATTCTATTGTTTTTAGAAACAATTCAATATATCTTGGTGCTACAAATTTTGGATTTTCTTATTCAAGATTAACAACTCCATGCTCTTATAGATCAAATAAACATTTTGAAAGTTATATTGCTAAATTTTCTAAAGAAGCAGATTTTATTTGGGGAACTGATATTGGAGGAAACTCTTATCATAGTCCCACAAAAATTGCATTAGACCAAAACAATAACATATTTGCAAGTAGTATATCAAGTGAAAATAATGGTATTGCAGATGCGATTTCTTATCAATCTAACGTTCTTGGAACTCATAATTATTTTTTAATGAAATTTGAGGAGCCTATTATACTTGGTATACCTAAGGCTGAAAGCAACTCCCCAGTCTGCATCGACAAAACATTAGAGCTTAAAGCATCGGGTGGAACAAATTATTTATGGACAGGCCCAAACGGATTTACATCAACAGATCAAAATCCAACAATTACAAATGCAACAACTGCTAATAGTGGAGAATATAGCTGCTTAATAACTGGAACTGGCGGCTGCGATGACACTAAAAAAATTACTGTTGTTATTGGAGATATAGAAGCTCCTGTTCCTACTATAACAACTTTACCAACAATTACTGGCGATTGTAATACCATCATAAATACAATCCCAACCGCTGTGGATGCCTGTGCCGGACAAATTACAGGAACAACTACAAGTCCGTTATCTTATAACTTACCGGGAACTTATACAATTGTATGGAATTATGACGATGGCAATGGAAATTCATCAAAACAAAATCAAATTGTTACAATTACAAATCAGCCATTGCCAGTTGCAAATTCTCCACAAACTTTCTGTGTTGACAAAAACGCTACATTAAACGACATTCAAATTACTGGCCAAAACATTAAATGGTATAGCAACTTAACAGCAGGAACACTTATATCACCTACAACTGTAGCTCAGGATAAAGCAACATATTATGCTTCACAAACCATAAACGGCTGCGAAAGTGAAAGAGTTCCTGTTACAATTAACATTCAGGTCACTTTTCCTCCAACAGGAAATGTAAATCAACCATTTTGTTCAGGACAAAATCCAACTATTGCAGATATTCAGGTTATGGGAACTGCAATAAAATGGTATGATGCAGTAAGTAACGGTTCTTTATTAGCAGAAACTACAAATCTGGTTAATGGGCAAACTTATTATGCATCGCAAACAGAAAATAATTGTGAAAGTCAAAGACTTGGAGTTACTGTTTCAATAGTAAATACACCTTCTGCACCAGTCTTAAATGGAAGTACAGCATTCTGCAAGAAAGAAAATGCCATATTATCCGACATACAAATTTCTGGGCAAAATATAAAATGGTATGATACTAATTTCTCTGCTGCCAGTTTGCCAAATACTACTTTATTAGAAGATAATAGAACATACTATGCTTCACAAACAATTGGGTGTGAAGGGGACAGAACCCCTGTTTTAGTTCGTGTTTATGATACTCCGCTACCAACCGGAGACAATAATAAACAATTTTGTATTGATGAAATTGCTACAATTGAAAATATTGCTATAACAGGAACATCTCTTAAATGGTATGATGCAGCAACAAATGGAAACAGTTTATCAGAAACAACTTTATTACAAAACGGCATTTATTATGTAACGCAAACTCTAAATAATTGTGAAAGTGAAAGATTTGCCGTTACTGTAAAAATTCAGGATACTCAAATTCCAATTGCAGATTCACCACAGATATTCTGCATTCAAAAAAATGCATCAATTAATGATATTGATATTACAGGACAAAATATAAAATGGTTTGAGAGTATTTCTTCAAATAGTACTTTATCCGAATCAACACTGCTTGAAAACGGACACACTTATTATGCTTCGCAAACAATCAGTAATTGTGAAAGCGACAGAATTCCAGTTATGATAAATATTCTGGGAGCTACAACTGGGGATTGTATAAATTTTGTTGATGAACTGCCTTTTCCAAAATTCTTTACACCAAATAATGACAACTTTAATGATCATTGGACAATTGATTCAGCTTATTTAGCTCCAAACACAGCAATTAGAATATTTGATCGTTATGGAAAATTAATAAAAGAATTAGCTCCAAATGCTTCTTGGGATGGAACTTATCTTGGTCATCAGGAACCAGCATCCGATTATTGGTTTACTGTTACAAGATTAAACGGAACAGAATTTAGAGGACATTTTAGTTTAAAAAGATAATTTCAAATAAAAAGGCGCAGATTAAAAACCTACGCCTGTTTTTATTTCAAAAATTTAAAAATTCTATTATTATTTAAAATTTATGTTCCTCTTTGCTAATTACCAAAAATGAAACTAAAGAAATAAACGCTGCAATCGTTAAGTACAAACCAACATAACTTACATCATAAGTTTTGGCTAACCAAATAGCTATCATAGGCGCAAAAGCTGCTCCCAGAATTCCTGCTAAATTAAACGTTAATGATGCTCCAGAATAACGAACATTTGTTGGAAACAACTCCGACAGAAAAGTTCCTAAAGGCCCATAAGTGAATCCCATTAAAGCCATTCCGATACAAGCGAAAGTAGTAACTAAAACAATATTTCCTGAACTTAAAAAATAAGAAAAGAAAAATCCGAAAATCGCAATAGCCGCTGTAGCTATAATAAGCATTTTGCGTCGGCCAATTTTATCTGCAACTACAGCCGAAACCGGAATGAAAATAGCAAAAAACAATACCGAAAATAACTGTATTAATAATCCGTTTCTTTTAACAATCCCTAAATCTGAAGTTGCCCAGCTTAATGTAAAAACAGTCATCAAATAAAAAACTAAAAATGTTGTAATGGCTGCAAAGGTTCCAAAAATCAATTGGTTTTTATATGATTTCACAATTGTTAAAAAAGGAACTTTAACTTCTTCCTGTTCTTTTTTAGAATTTTCGAAAGATGGAGTTTCTGTAATTTTTGTTCGGATATAAAACCCAACAACAACCAATAATGAACTGGCAATAAACGGAATTCTCCAGCCATAATCCATAAAATCTTCATTGCTCATGGAATCGGTTAACAATAAAAAAGTTCCGCCAGAAAGCAGCAATCCTATTGGAGCGCCCAGTTGTGGGAACATTCCGTACCAGGCACGTTTATTTGGCGGTGCATTTTCTATCGCTAATAAAACAGCACCTCCCCATTCTCCGCCTAAACCAACGCCTTGCCCAAATCGGCATAACATTAATAATAACGGAGCTGCGACACCAATACTGGCATAACTTGGCAAAAAACCTATTGTAACAGTCGAAATACCCATCGTCAATAAAGCTGCAACCAAAGTAAATTTACGCCCGATTTTATCTCCATAATGTCCGAAAAAGGCAGAACCTAACGGACGTGATAAAAACGCAATTGAAAAAGTGGCTAAAGATTCCAGAGTCGCCATTGTCGAATCTGAACCGGGAAAAAATAATTGAGGAAAAACCAAAACCGCAGCATTGGCATAAATATAAAAATCAAAAAATTCAATTGTGGTGCCAATTAGGCTTCCAAAAAGAACATGTTTAAGTGAGTTCTTCTTTTTAGGGTTTGTTTCCATTCAAAATCAGGTATATCTTTTTTTGTCTACAAAAATATAGTTTCGTTATTAATATTTCACATTTAAGACAATTAGTTTCGAAACACATCTGTATTTTTAACAAATTTCATGTATTTAGCATTTTAAACTATGTTTAATTTACTCAAAATTAAAAACCTGATTACAGGAACTTTAAAACAAAAAATAAAAATCAATCTTAAGCAATAGTTAAAACCGATTTTAACTGTATATTTTCATTAAATTTACAGCTGTCAAAAATAAATTTAAAATTATGCCTACCGACTGTATCAGCTATCAAACTTCTGGATATTTCTCTAAATTGATACAAGATTATTTAGATCAGAAATCAGAATTGAAACCGCTGTACAACAATTTCCCAACATTGGAGAATTTCGAAAAACAAATTGCCGAAAAAGCAGGTAACTTTGATAACAGCAACCGAATTCCTTTGGTTACCACTTTAAAAAAGCAATATCAAAGCATCGAAATTTCTGATTCGACAAAACAAAATATTGAGCTTTTAGCGCTCGAAAATACTTTCACAATTACAACCGGACATCAGTTAAATTTATTTAGCGGGCCTTTGTATTTCTTATATAAAATCATTTCGACCATTAATCTTACCAAAGAATTAAAATCGAAATATCCGTCGTACAATTTTGTTCCCATTTATTGGATGGCGACCGAAGATCATGATTTTGAAGAAATAAACTATTTTAATTTTAAAGGCAAAAAATTCAGATGGAACAAAGAAAGTAACGGTCCCGTTGGCCGACTTTCAACTGAAGGTTTAGATGAATTCTTTGAAATTTATTCATTAGAATTAGGTTCAAGCACAAATGCCAATACTTTAAAAAAGCTTTTTCAAGATGCTTATTTAAAACACGATAATCTGGCCGATGCAACCCGTTTTTTAGCGAACAGTTTATTTGCTAATTACGGTTTAGTAATTATAGACGCTGACGATGCCGATTTAAAACGTGCTTTTATTCCGTATGCAAAAGAAGAATTAGAAAAACAGACTTCATACAAAGCGGTTCAGGAAACAATTGAACAATTGAAAGACTATACGGTTCAGGTAAATCCGCGTGAGATTAATTTATTTTATATTGAAGATAATCTGCGCGAAAGAATCATTTTTGAAGAAGATAAATACATTGTAAACAACACAAAAATCTCCTTTTCTAAAGAACAAATTCTTTCTGAATTAGAAAATCATCCTGAAAAATTCAGCCCAAATGTTATCATGCGTCCGCTTTATCAGGAAATTATTCTTCCAAATCTATGTTATATTGGTGGAGGCGGAGAAATTGCTTATTGGCTGGAATTAAAATCTTTTTTTGATGCCGTAAAAATTACTTTTCCAATGATTTTGGTTCGTAACTCTGTTCTTTTGGCAACCGAAAAACAAGGAAAAAAAGCAGATCAATTAAACTTAAGCTGGAGCGATCTTTTTACCAAACAAGAAAATTTAGTAAACGCGATTACACACAAAATTTCTGCATTTCCAATTGATTTAACACCTCAAAAAGAAATATTGAAAACCCAATTTCAATATCTTTATGAATTAGCAGATCAAACTGATAAATCTTTTTCAGGAGCAGTAAAAGCACAGGAAGTAAAACAGAAAAAAGGTCTTGAAAATTTAGAAAAGCGTTTATTAAAAGCACAAAAAAGAAAACTAAGCGATCAATTGCAACGCGTTACTGACTTACAATGCGAACTATTCCCAAATAATAGTTTACAGGAGCGTCAAAGTAATTTTTCAGAATTTTATCTGGAAAAAGGCGAACAATTAGTTCCGCTTTTATTGCAAAAATTGAAACCTTTAGAAATGAATTTTAACATCATAACAATTTAAAATAGTTTGCCACTATTTCACGAATTTACACAGATTATTTTCTTGTAAAGGATAGAAATTAGTGTAAATTCGTGAAATTCGGGGCAGAAAAAATAATAAAATATAATAATTCTTGAGAACCAAATAACCACCTATCTTCTCAAAATTATTATTTCAAACCAAATAGCGATTTTTAAAAATATTAACTAACCAATTTACCCAAAACCAATGGTAAAAGAACGCTTAATTTCGCTAGATGTCTTTCGTGGACTAACAATTTTATTAATGACCATTGTAAACAACCCCGGAGACTGGGGCCATGTTTTCCCGCCATTATTACACGCCGAATGGCACGGCTGCACACCAACCGATTTAGTATTTCCGTTTTTCGTTTTTATAATGGGAGTTGCCGTTCCGCTTGCAATGCCTGATAAATTTTATGACGGCACCACTTTCAACAAAATTTTAATTCGTTCTTTGCGAATGCTTTGTTTGGGTATTTTCTTCAACTTTTTCGGGAAAATCCAATTATTCGGACTGGAAGGAATTCCGCTTTTAATTGTCCGACTTGCCATTACTATTGGAGTTGGTTATGCTTTAATGGGAAATTTCAGTTCAAAAATCAAAAACATTCTGGCATTTTCAATTCTGATAATTTATCTGTTTCTCGCTTACAGCGGTATCGAAGCTTACAGTGATGTTAGACTTCCGGGAGTTTTACAACGAATTGCAATTGTTTATTTTGTAGTTTCTCTTTTGTATTTAAAAACTTCTCAAAAAACGCAGATCATAACCGGAATCGTTTTGTTATTAGGATATTGGGCAATCATGACTTTAATCCCTGTTCCCGGAATTGGCGATGCAAATCTGGATAAAGGAACAAATCTTGCTTCATGGCTGGACAGCGTTTTACTAAAAGGACATATGTATCGTGGAACCGTAACGTGGGATCCGGAAGGAATTTTAAGCACACTTCCGTCAATCGTAAACGGAATTATCGGTTTATTAATTGGTCAATTATTACAGCAAAACTTTCCAAAAACTAAAAAAGCACAAAAAATGGCAATCGCAGGAGTTGCGTTAATTATTGTTGGTTTGCTTTGGAATATTGTTTTCCCGATAAACAAATCACTTTGGACAAGCAGTTATGTTTTATACACTACCGGATTAGCCACAACATTTTTAGCAATTTTATATTACATAATTGATATCGCCGATTATAAAAAAGGATTCAAACCTTTCTTAATTTGGGGTGTAAACCCAATGATCGTTTTCTTTACTTCGCAGATAATTCCACAGGCATTAGTAATGATTGAGTTTCAAAACCCACATAAAACCGAAGAGAAAATTAATTTATTAAATTACCTGTACAGCTTTTGGATTGCACCATTTTTCAGCAATCCTATGACAGCTTCATTAGCCGGTGCATTAGTTTATGTTTGTATCTGGACGTTTATTTTATGGATATTCTATAGAAACAAATTAATATTCAAAGTATAAATTTCTTAACCATATAAGTAATATAAGTTCATTTTAGAAATACGTCATACTTTGCGGAGATATTCTGTACGAAGTATTTAAATGAACTTATATTACTTATATGGTTTAAAAAAAAGCTTTTCTTGGCTAAAACATCATTCTACCATGTTTTAATTACGAATTAATTAAAATCAATTCACAAAAAAAGTCTACTTTTGCACAAAATTTAATAAAATATAAAATGGCAACAAATAGAACTTTTACAATGATTAAACCAGATGCTGTTGCAAACGGACACATCGGGAATATCTTAGCAATGATCACTAATGGTGGTTTCAAAATCGTTTCATTAAAATTAACTCAATTAACTGTAGCTGATGCAAAAGCATTTTACGCAGTTCACGCAGAAAGACCTTTCTACGGAGAATTAGTTGAATTCATGTCACGTGGACCAATTGTTGCTGCAATTTTAGAAAAAGACAACGCAGTAGAAGATTTCAGAACTTTAATTGGAGCTACAAATCCAGCTGAAGCTGCTGAAGGAACTATTCGTAAAGCATACGCAACTTCTATTGGAGAAAATGCAGTTCACGGATCTGACAGCGACGAAAACGCTGCAATCGAAGGTGCTTTTCACTTTGCTGGTAGAGAGCAGTTTTAATTTATGATTTTAGAGTTCAGTCCCGATAGCTATCGGGATAGATTGCTGAACTTAATAAACAAAAAAATCCCGTTTCATTTGAAACGGGATTTTTTTATATCGAATACTGATTAAAGCTTATCTGCTTTTTTAACCAATTTCTCAACTTTTTCATCAAGATCTTTTAAAAGTTCTTCTAATGCACTTTCGCACATAGGCAATACTTTATCAAGACTTAAAACAGGAACTCCACCTACGATTGTTCCAGTTTTCTTAGAGTTTGCCCCTTCAGAAAAAGCAAATACTTTTTTTCCTGTTTTATCGTATAAAGCGATTCTGGCATAAGCTTTCATTTTTATTGTTCCAGTTCCTCCAACAGCGAATCCTTTTACTACAGCAAAATGAATTTCTGTAAATAAAACACCATCAGCTGTGTCTTTAAACATTTGAGCAGACGCTACTTCATTGGCAGAACCATTCATTCCTTCATAAATATATTTATATCCAGGATAGTTAATAATGGTACCGCTTTCTCCGCCTTCTCTTGCAAATTTAGGAGTAAAAGCAATGTATTCCGGCTTCTGAGTCACTTCAGTTTCAGGAAGTAAATCAAACGGAAATTTTTTAGCATAATCATTAAAAAATGCATTGTGATATTTCTCTAAAATTGGAGAAAGGTTAAAATTTGGGTTGTTTCCTAAATCAGCTATTGCAGCCAATCCATTTAAACCCAACTCCGAAAGATCTATTGTTTTATCTGTATAAAAAGATACAACGGCAACTTTTTTCTTTTGTGAATAACTGTTTAAGGCAAATAATACGGTTAAAATAAGTAATACTTTTTTCATGTTTTGGTTTTGTTTTTTATTTGTTTATTATTAATCAAGCATTTATTAAAAACCACTTAATGCTCAAATATATCATAAAAAAAACACTTCCATTATGGAAGTGTAAAATTTATTTTTAAGTTTCAAATAACAATTTAAAATCAGCGTAAAACCACATCTTTTACAACTTCACGCCCAAGCTCTTCGTTAATCATTTTAACGATTTTAGACTTTCCGTGACTTAATTCCTCTCTTAAAACAGCCGATCCAAGTTCAACATACAGCGTACTTCCTTTCAAAACAACATTTTTAGTATATGTTTTTACACCATTCCCCATTAATTGCGCCCAGGCTTCTTTTACATCAATCTGATCCATTCCAGGCTGTAACTTATTAACCTGAATAATTTGTTGTAAAACAGCCCCAATCGTACTTTGGTTATTTAGTCTTTTTGCCATCGTTTAAAATATTTATTGGTCCTGTTTTTTTATAATAATATTCTTTATTCTGATCATTTTTTACGACAAACCCTTCATCCGAAATCGAAATCAATTCCTCAGTCCATTTAGCATAATCTGTATTATAATCCAGAAAAGTTCCCTTATCCGTAAATCTTACTGAAACATTTTCAAAAGTATCAGTAGTTAAAAAAGTTCCGTCAAGCTGTGCCATTACTTTAGTACGAGTCCCTTTTGTACCTTTAATTTTAAAAAAATCAAAGTTTTCATTCATGCCATAAGCCTTTTCCTCCCCTTTATCAAAAACCACTTTTTCAATTTCCCAGTAACCATTTAGTTTTTCAATATCTGCCGGTTTTATTTCCTGTTTACAGCTTACAAACAAAAGCGACAAAACCAAAATCATAAAAGCATTTTTCATAGTAAAATATAATATTAATAAGGAGCTGTTTCCTGCTGTCCGCTATATCTTTTATGGCCTCGTTAAAAAGACGAGGCCATAAAAGGATGCCGCTTCCATCAGGGCTAGGACTCCCGTTTTCAAAAGAAAATTTAGAGAATTACAAAGGTAACTTTATAAATTTCAAAAGAAATATTTTAATCAATAATTATCTCATTTTTCTAATACTTTATTTCCTAAATCTTTACAGACTATAAAAAAGCCTATTCTAACAATCTTATGTCATATCATGGTAGATTTTAATGCAAATCTGTCAGACTTTTGCAGCAAAATTATTTCAGTTACATTTTCCTTTAAAGAAGATAATTCCAATTAAATTTTTATACATAAATCCTTTTATTAAAAATAGAATGAAAAAATATTTCATAATAGCATTAAGCACCCTGCTCTTAATTTTTGGATGTAGTAAAGCAAAACCCAAAAACATTGCACTCACAAAACCTGTGTATGTTCAAATAAATAATTATCATCAGCCTGAAGAAAAAGAAAATAGCGCACCTTCCCTAAAAGATGATTTTTTACAAAACAAAAATTCAAAAAACTCACCAGTAACAATTGTAGCTTCCAGCCTATCGAGAGCGCAGTACTCTGATCATAAAGACATTAAAATCGTTTTTAAAAATTCAAGCAAAAAGAGTATTCAGGCAATTAAACTGGAATGGTACTGCGAAAACTCATTTGATGAACCCGCAAATGGCAGGTATTTTTATGGAAAAGGAAGATCTACGGGAGAGATAGCAAATTTACTAAAGCCTGGTATGATCGAATCAAAAATCTGGGAAGATTTTTCTACAGATGCAAACCGTATTATAAAAGTAAGAGCTTACTATGTAGTATTTACAGACGGAACAAAATGGGAGCTTAAATAAAACATTTCATGGTTAAATATGTAAAATAAGTTTTCCCACTCATTAAACTATTTTACATATTTTTGGTCAAACCCCAAACCAAAAACAAAAGCCATGACCAAAACTATTTTTACAATCCTGACAGCCTTATTATTGATAAGCTGCAGCAAAGATTCAGCAGAACCAGATCCGGTTCCAACTCCATCAGAAAGCATGTATTTCCCTCCATTAACCGGAACAACATGGGAAACAAAATCCATAGCCGATTTAAAATGGAATCAAAGTGCTGTACAGCCACTTTTAGACTATTTAGAACTAAAACATTCTAAATCATTCATCATTTTAGTAAATGGCCGAATCGTTTTAGAAAACTACTTCAACGGACATAACGCTTCAACAAATTGGTATTGGGCAAGCGCCGGAAAAACGTTAACTTCAACCGTTACCGGAATTGCACAACAGGAAAACTTACTAAACATCAATAATAAAGTTTCTCAATATTTAGGCACTGGCTGGACAAGCGAAACGTTAGCACAAGAAAACAAAATTACCTGCAAACATTTACTAACCATGACATCCGGGCTTGATGATTCAACCGATGACGTAGATCCCGCAGATCTAATCTACAAAGCCGATGCAGGAACAAGATGGGCTTATCATAATGTTTATGTAAAACTACAAGATGTTGTTGCAAGTGCAAGCGGACAAACCTGGGAAAATTATTTCAATGCCAAATTAAGAGACAAAATCGGGATGAATGGTACCTGGCTAAAAATTGATGTAAACAGCGTTTATGCAAGTACTTCACGAAGCATGGCACGTTTTGGGCTATTAATGCTGAATAAAGGCAAATGGGAAAATAATATCATTTTAAATGAAGCCTATTTCAATGAAGCAACAACAACTTCACAAAACATTAATTTAGGGTACGGATATTTATGGTGGCTAAATGGTAAAAGTTCCTATCATTTACCGCAATCGCAGCTTACTTTTCAGGGAAGCGTAATTCCAACCGGACCAAGCGATATGTTTATGGCTTTAGGAAAAAATGACCAAAAAATATATATAGTACCAAGTAAAAATATGGTAGTTATCAGAATGGGAGAGGCTGCAGATAATGAAAATCTTGCCTTATCTGATTTCGATAAAGTTTTATGGGAAAAAATTAGCGCTTTATATCAATAAAAGGACTGCACAAAATTTAAATTAACTGCCATCCTTTAGATTTTAAAAAGCTTTTGCAATCATTGCAAAAATCTTTTTCTTCATCCAGTGGGTTTCCTCCTTCAGCATCACGCATTAAACATGTTTTTATTGCACAATGCGGTAAACCCGCTGTATGACCTAATTCATGTAAAACTAGTTTATAAAACTGTTTATTTTTATTTTTGACAAACAATCTAAAATCCGAGACTACACAGGCTTTTCCGGGTCTATAACCTAATCCCATTACACCCCAATCTTTAATTCCGTTTTTAGTTGTACTAATATCCGAATTTGATAATCCAACTATCACAGAATCTTTGCCAATATTATCTTTAAGACTTTTAATTATACTATCAGCACGGTATCTATTCCTTGGTTTATAATAGGAGTTTTCAGGAAACGAAATATTTGATCTTAAAACTACTTTTGGATTTATAGCTTTAATTTCTTCAAAAACCTTTTTAGCCTGTTCGGTTTTAAAACTACCTAAGGGCTGAATAACAATTACTTTTTGATTTTTATTACTTTCGTTTTTTCTGTTTGTACAAGAAAGTGCAATAAAAAGAAAAACGAAAAAGCAATATTTCATCATCAAAAAATGTATTAATAAATTACTGTTTAGTTCGCAGTCTTTTAAGAACTCCCATAAAGAAGAAACCTATTCCCAGAACTAATAAAACGTAATAAAAAGAAAGACTATTATCTCTCAAAATATTTGCAAAAACAAAACATATAACGCTTGCAAAATAAAAAGCAACAGCCGATATATTTTTAAAAGAAGAAAAACTCATTATAAATTATTTAAAGAAACTATCGACGAATTCATATTTATTAAAGACTTGTAAATCTTCAATTCCTTCGCCAACACCAATATATTTAACCGGAATTTGAAACTGATCTGAAATACCAATTACTACACCGCCTTTTGCTGTTCCGTCTAATTTTGTTACTGCTAATGAAGTTACTTCTGTCGCAGCTGTAAATTGTTTCGCTTGTTCAAAAGCATTTTGACCTGTTGAACCGTCTAAAACTAGAAGCACGTCGTGCGGCGCATCAGCAACCACTTTCTGCATAACACGTTTTACTTTCGTAAGTTCGTTCATCAAATTGATTTTATTATGCAAACGTCCGGCAGTATCAATAATTACAACATCAGCATTTTGAGCCACCGCAGACTGCAAAGTATCAAAAGCCACAGAAGCTGGATCGCTTCCCATATTTTGTTTTACGATTGGAACGCCTACACGATCCGCCCAAACTTGTAACTGATCGATAGCAGCGGCACGGAAAGTATCGGCAGCACCTAAAACCACTTTATAACCGGCTTTTTTAAACTGATAAGCCAGTTTACCAATTGTTGTAGTTTTTCCAACACCATTAACTCCCACAACCATTAAAACGTAAGGTTTTTTATCTTTTGGAATATCAAATTCGGTTGCTTCGCCTGTATTGGTTTCAGATAATAATCCGCCAATTTCATCACGAAGAATTTGATTTAATTCCTCAGTTCCTAAATATTTATCTTCAGATACACGTTTTTCGATTCTTTCGATGATTTTCAATGTTGTATTTACACCAACATCTGAAGCTACCAAAACTTCTTCAAGATTATCTAAAACATCATCATCGACTTTAGATTTTCCTGCAACAGCTTTGCTTAACTTAGAGAAAAAAGTAGTTTTTGTTTTTTCAAGACCTTTATCTAAAGTCTCTTTTTTTTCGGTAGAGAATAATTTTTTAAAAAAACTCATTTTTTAATTTATTGTTAGTTTTAGATTGTTTCTAAGAGCTTTGAAACAATCTTAATGTTTATAGAATGCCTTTTGTTTTAATTTAACCCCAATTACACGATATCCTTCTATTTGTCTTTTTTAAACAAGTAAAGATAAAGAGTCTGATGGGAACAAATGTTTAAAAAAAACACAAATTGATTGGTTTCTATAAAATTTTAAACAAATATAAAAAATAAAAAAGCTACTTCCGAATGAAAGTAGCTTTTCTATATATTGTAATTGTAATTATTTCTTTTTCAAGAATTCATCAACTTCTTCAGGAGCCATAATAGATTCTACGAATGTATATGCGCCAGTTTTAGGAGATTTTACCATTTTGATGGCTTTTGATAATCTCTTAGAAGATGTTTGTAACGATGCTACGGTTTTCTTTGCCATGATTCAAATGTTATTTGAAGTTTTTTATAAAACTCTAAATGGCAAAACCATTTGAGATTTACAAAAATCTCTAATTATTACTTAATTTCTTTGTGAACAGTTACACGTTTCAAGATTGGATTAAATTTTTTAATCTCTAATCTGTCTGGAGTATTTTTTTTGTTCTTAGTTGTAATATATCTAGAAGTTCCCGGAACACCAGAAGTCTTGTGCTCAGTACATTCTAAAATTACCTGGATTCTATTACCTTTCTTTGCCATCTTGCTATATATTTATTTAGGAAAAGATTATTTGATAAATCCTTCTGACTGTGCTTTTTTCAAAACAGCAGTGATTCCATTTTTATTAATTGTTTTTATCGTAGATGCTGCTACTCTAAGAGTAATCCATCTATCTTCTTCTGGAAGATAAAAACGCTTTTTAACTAAGTTTACAGAAAACTTTCTCTTAGTTTTGTTCATAGCGTGAGAAACGTTATTTCCTACCATCGCTCTTTTACCTGTAAGGTCACAAACTCTTGACATTATACTTATCTTTTATCGTTATTCAAAATCAGGGTGCAAAGAAAAGAAAAATAAACCATTGTAGCAAAAAATTATTGCACAATTTTTAAAATTTCTTTTTGTAATATTTCTAAACTCTTAATAGTTGCTCTATCTATCACTTTTTCACGTGGTTGGCCAAAGTTAAATTCTTCTGTAATTACTCCCTCTGGTGTAGCCAAAGCGATAAAAACAGCACCAATTTCAGCATTTGAGTCTCCTTTTGACGGACCAGCGTTCCCGGTTGTCGCGATTGCATAGTCGGTTTTTAGTATATCTTTCACATTCAAAGCCATAGCCGCTGCAACCTCAGCACTTACTACCGAAAATTGATCTATTAAATCTTGCGACACGCCCAAAACATTGACCTTCGCTTCTGTCGCATACGAAACCACACTTCCTTTAAAATATCTTGACGCTCCCTGCACAGATGA
Organism: Flavobacterium panici; assembly: GCF_903819335.1. Lineage (GTDB taxonomy): Bacteria > Bacteroidota > Bacteroidia > Flavobacteriales > Flavobacteriaceae > Flavobacterium > Flavobacterium panici. The sequence continues at coordinate 82,297 of NZ_CAIJDE010000050.1, forward strand.
TAAAAGCGAAGCAATTTTTCCTCCAGTGCAGCTTTCTGCTGTAGAAATCGTTTTGTTATTTTTAGCCAGCAATTTACCCACTACGGTTTCAATCGTTTCATTTTCTTCATAACCCACTATAATATCATGAATTATAGCATCTAATGATTGCACATTTTCTTCGATTGCTTTTTCTAATTCTTCTTTATCTGTTCCGCGGGCGGTCATACGCAAGCGAACTCGTCCGGGATTTGGCAGATACGCCAGTTTGATAAATTCAGGCAGATTATTTTCCCAGTTTTCAATACGTTCTGCGACTAAACTTTCGCCCTGACCGTACGTTAAAATGGTTTTATGAATAATATAAGGACGTTTATATTCTTTTACAATTTTTGGAATTATCTCATTTTCTACCAGATATTTCATTTCATACGGAACACCCGGAAGCGAAACAAATACGGTATTTTCCTTTTTCATCCACATTCCCGGCGCAGTCCCCATTTTATTATGAAGAACGGTGCATTTTGAAGGAACAAGAGCCTGATCTTTATTTAGCTGTGAAATTGGTCTTTTATAAAACCCTTCTATAAGTTCTGTTACGTGAGCCAGAACTTCGGGATTTACAACCAGCTGATCATCAAAATAATCACAGAAAGTCTTTTTGGTGATATCGTCTTTTGTCGGACCTAAACCTCCGGTAATAATGACTATATCAACTTTGTTTTGCAGCTGTGCAAAAGTGTTTAAAATATGCTGTTTGTCATCACTTATTGAAATCATTTCATAAGTCTCGACACCTATTCGATCCAGTTCTTTGGCTATAAAATTTGAATTTGTATCTACAATTTGACCAATTAAAATCTCATCTCCAATGGTAACTATTGTTGCTTTCATAGTATTAAAAGTTTTACTTATAAAGGTATAAGTTTATTTATGAAGTAGGATTGCGGAAATGATTTGAGGCAGAAAAATTTAAAAGATAATTTCTTTTATCTTTTAATAAGAAGTTAAAAACCAGAAAAATGGATTGAAATAAAATTAAAAAAAATGATTCCGCTTTTCAGTTTAAAAAAGCGGAATTATATGAATTTTAGACGTCAAAATCTTTTTTGATTTCTTTAATTGCGTCTTTTACCTGCACTTTTATACTTTTAAAAGTCTCGATAATATCTTTTTTCTTTCCTTCTGCTTTTGTCCACGCTTCGACTTGCAGGATTTCTTCAAATGCAACATTCAACCCCATTAAGTCTAATGTAGGTTTAATTTTATGCGCATACGAATAAGCGTATTTATGATCCTTTTTCTTAATTCCTTCTTTGATTTGTTTCAAATCCTCGGGAACCTCTGTAACAAATAATTTTAGAATTTCGTTTACAAATTCGGGGTCATTGTCTGAAAGCGCATACACTTTCGAAAGATTATACTTTAAAGCCATTATTTTACTTGTATTCTGAATAATTTTTTATCTTCTAAAAAGCCTTCCAAAACATCATTTGGTTTTACCGGCGCAACACCCGCAGGTGTTCCTGTAAAAATAATATCTCCAATTTTTAAGGTAAAAAACTGAGAAACATAAGAAACCAATTCATCAATTTTCCAAAGCATAAAACTCGTATTTCCTTTTTGAACTGTTTCAGAATTATTTTTGAGCTCAAACGTAAGATTTTCTAATGAAACAAAATCACTTTTTGGTAAAAAATCTCCAATTACTGCTGAACCGTCAAATGCTTTTGCTTTTTCCCAAGGCAGTCCTTTTGCTTTTAATTTATCTTGTAAATCTCTGGCAGTAAAATCAATACCTACACTAATATCGTCATAATATTTATGTGCAAACTTAGGCTCAATATACTTTCCAACCTTATTAATTTTCACAATTATTTCTAATTCGTGATGAACTTCCTCAGAAAATTCCGGAATTACAAACGGATGCTGCTTCAACAAAACCGCCGAATCCGGCTTCATAAAAACCACAGGCTCATCTGGACGTTCGTTTTTTAATTCTTCAATATGATTGGTATAATTTCTACCGATGCAAATGATCTTCATTATTTTTAGTTTTCAGTCACAGTTTTTCAGTCGCCGTCTTCACTAATACAAAATCAGTTTCAGCATAAAACTGAACACTGAGACTGCGACTGAGAACTTATTTTGTGTTTAATTTTCTCAATTTAATTCCTGTCAAAACTTTTTTAGTGTACAAAGGAAAATCGGCATTTTGAATCCAGCTGAAATATCCTGGTTCTGTTTCCAGTACTTTTAAAACTTTTGCCCCTTTGTGTTTTCCGAAAGTAAAAATTTCTTCGTCGTCTTTATCAAAAGCAATCATTCCGGCAAAATCGGCGATTTTTTTACGGGTTGTAAATTCAGATAATGATTTCATGTCATTTTCCAGTTCAGGATAACGATCTAACTGCGCTTTCAAAATCTCGTAGGTTGCCATCGTATCTGCTTCTGCAGAGTGTGCATTTTCAAGACTTTTTCCGCAGTAAAACTTCAAAGCAGCACTTAAAGTACGTTCTTCCATTTTATGAAAAATAGTCTGAACATCTACCGAAACTTTATTTTTCATATCAAAATCGACTCCGGCGCGCAGTAATTCTTCTGCTAATAACGGAATATCAAAACGATCTGAATTAAAACCTCCCAAATCACTGTCTTTTATCATATTATGAACCAGCGGTGCCAATTCCGCAAAAGTAGGCTCGTTGGCTACTTTTTCGTCAGTAATTCCGTGAACAGCTGTTGTTTGTGGAGGAATTGGAATCGTGGGATTAACCAGCCAGGTTTTACTTTCTTTATTTCCGTTTGGAAAAACTTTAAATATCGAAATTTCTACTATTCGATCTTTACCGATGTCAATTCCAGTTGTTTCAAGATCAAAAAAGCAGATTGGTTTGTTAAGTTTTAATTCCATTTTTAATTTTTATAAGATTACAAATGTAATTTTTTAATGCCAAAGTTCCCGCCCAAATTTCTATTTTTTTGACCAAAATTGGCTTTTTTTGTTGGTTTTGCATTCAAAATTAAACCAAAATAAGTCTCTTTTCTGTTTTTCTTATAAACGAAAAAACCCGAAAAACTTTTCAATTTTTCGGGTTTTAAATTTTATTTATGAATCGATTAGAAATCTCTGTCTACATCAAAAGCTTCTAAATATTCTGCTACTCTTTTTACAAAACTTCCTCCTAATGCTCCGTCAACAACTCTGTGATCGTAAGAATGCGATAAGAACATTTTTTGACGGATTCCGATAAAATCTCCTTCCGGAGTTTCAATAACCGCAGGAACTTTACGAATTGCTCCAAGAGCTAAAATACCCACTTGTGGCTGATTGATAATTGGCGTTCCAAAAACACTTCCAAAAGTTCCAACATTTGTAACGGTGTAAGTTCCGCCTTGTGTATCGTCTGGTTTTAGTTTTCCGGCTTTTGCACGGTTTCCTAAATCGTTTACCGCTTTAGCCATTCCAACAAGGTTTAACTGATCTGCATTTTTAATTACAGGAACAATTAAATTTCCGTTTGGTAGCGCTGCCGCCATTCCTAAATTGATATTTTTCTTTTTGATGATGTATTCGCCATCAACAGAAATATTCATTCCAGGGAAATCTTTTAAAGCTTTTGCAACCGCTTCCATCATAATTGGTGTAAAAGTCAGCTTCTCGCCTTCTCTCTTTTCAAAAGCCGTTTTAACTTTATCTCTCCATTTTACAATGTTCGTTACGTCAACTTCAATAAATGACTGAACGTGAGCCGAAGTTTGTACAGAAGCCACCATGTAACCAGAAATCAGTTTACGCATTCTGTCCATTTCGATGATTTCATCACCGCCATTTACAGAAACCGGAACTGCCTGCTGGCTTTTTTGAACTACTTGTTCTGGCGCTTTCGCAGTTTCAACAGCTGGTTTTGGAGTTTCAACCACTGCTTTTGGTGCTTGCTCAACTACTTTTGGAGCCTGAACAATTCCTGCTTTGCGGTCTTCTATATATTTTAAAATATCATCTTTCGTTACTCGGCTGTCTTTTCCTGAACCTTGAATATTATCCAATTCAGCAAGAGAAATACCTTCTTCTTTTGCAATATTTTTTACTAAAGGAGAAAGGAATTTTTCAGATCCGGAAAAATCCTGAGGAGCAGCAACTTCTTCTTTTACTGCTTCAATTGTTTTTTCGATTTCTACAGCTTCTGCAGGAGCAGCAGTTTCTACAGCTGGAGTTGCAGCCGGCGCATCACCACCTTCAGTTTCGATAATTGCAATAGTCTGCCCTACCTGAACTAAATCATCTTTGCCAAATAATTGTTCAACTAAAATTCCAGATACTTCACTTGGCACTTCACTGTCAACTTTATCAGTTGCAATTTCCAGTACAGCTTCATCAGCTTCAATTTTGTCTCCCACTTCTTTCAACCAGTTAGTAATGGTTGCTTCAGCGACGCTCTCTCCCATTTTAGGAAGCTTTAATTCAAATCTTGCCATATTATTATTCTAAAGGGTGATTTTGATTTTCTGATTGCGAAATTACTGAAAAATTTAAATATAAATTACACTTAATATAATTTTTACTGAATTTTTCTGATTTGCCCCCTGTCGTTTCTTGAATTACTTCCAATAATAAAATTGGTGTTTTTGGGGAAAATCTTAAAAGTAATGTTCTTATCTTTAAGAGTTTCTATGATATTGATACATTTTTTGAATGAAACATAGTGATTATCCAAAATGATCTCTGCCTTTTTTCCCTTTAAAATCAGCGACGAATTTACCATTTTTTCTTTTTTGAAATCTAAAAAACTAACTTTATTTTCCAAAATCGAAGCCAACTTTTCAGACAAATTCTCATTTTCAGAGTATAAAATATAACTTTCCGGCAACAGTTTTATTTTAGGTTTTCCCTGAAACATTTTTACAAATGAAAAAAAACAGGTTCCAACCTGAATGAAAAAGCTAAAAAACCATGATTTTTTAAAATGCTTTTGGTAGAAAAAATTCATTGCATCCTGAAAACGTTTCATATACAATTCATCTTTAACGGTACTTTCTCCTTTATAGTGTAAAACGGTTGTTTCGTGAAAATAATAATTAGATTTCTTTAATAAAAGTGCCCTGTAAGACAAATCAATATCATCTGCATACATAAAGCAGTTTTCATCAAAGCCATTTAATTTTTGGTATAAATCTTTTTCCAAAAACATAAAAGCACCTACAAGAATCTCCACTTTTCCGGTTTGATTTTCATTTAAATGCCGTGCATAATATTGATTAAAAAGATTCCATTTTGGAAATATTTTATACAAACCAAAGATTTTGGTAAAAGCCACCCACGGCGATGGAATGCCGCGTTTACTTTCTGGCAGGAAACTTCCGGTTCCGTCAATTAATTTACAGCCAATAATTCCTAAATCCTGTTTTTCTTCGGCGAAAGCCAAAATCTTGGTAAATGTATCTTCGGCAACAACGGTGTCGGGATTTAAAATACAGATATATTTTCCGCTGGCTTGTTCAACCGCAATATTATTTCCTTTTGGAAAACCAAAATTTTCCTGGTTTTGAATCAATTTTACTTCAGGAAATCTCGTTTTTATCATTAAACAGCTGTCGTCAGATGAATTATTATCGATAACAATAATTTCGGCATTAAGACCGGCAATTGCTTCCTGAACACTTAAAACACATTGTTCCAGAAAGTAACGCACATTATAATTAAGAATGACAACCGATAATTGCATTGAAATTTTTGTAATTGATTTTGGGGAAAGTTAGAAATTTTCGGCCAAACCTAATCGCAATGACCAATCGTTTTTACTAATTCCGTAATCAAGCACTAAATTACTGTTGTTTTTCTTGTTCCATTTAATGCGTAATCCGGTTCCAACGGCGGGATTCCATTTTTTAAATTGATAGGTATCTAACTTTGAAACAGAAGAAACGTTGGTAAAAAATACAGCGCCCCAAAAACCGTTTTTTGAAATATCAGTTCGGTATTCGGTTTCAAAATAAATCAGCACATTACTGCGAAATCTGTTTCGGGTAAAGCCACGTCCGGTTCTTCCATCGCGATCCCAGCCAATACTTGGCAGATCTAAATAATGTGGTTTTCCACCAAAAGTTGACCAATAAAAAGCTCTGTAGGCTAAAACCCGATGTTTGTATTTATGAAAAGAATGGTATTTGCGGGCATCAAAATAAATCGAATTCCATTTTTTGCCTTCCACTCCGCTTGTATTGATTCGGTAATCTGCTTCGACGTATAAACCTTGTTCAGGATTTACATTGTTTTCTCTGGAATCATAAAGTCCCTGAATGGCAACTCCGAAGGAACTTTCGTTAGAGAAATCGCCGTTCATATATTTAGAATAATCAGTTTCTTCATCGATATACGATTCTTCAGAAATATTCTGATAATTATCAAACAATAAACCTAATCCTAATCGATAATTCCCGATTATTTTTCGGGTTGCAAACTGGTAAAAACGCCATTGCTGGTAATCCAGAGTTGACATTTTTTTATCTGTATTATGTCCGCCGAGACCGTACGTATCCTGAGGATAAATCATATAGCGATAATCACCTATAAAATTCCAGTAATTATCTTTCGTGTATATATAAGTTTGAATGGGGAAAACATATTGTTTGGTAAAACTAAAATAAGGCGAAAATGAAACCTGGGACATTTTGGTCGTATTGCTGTCACCCAAATAAAAAGTAGTTAAAAAAGAAACTACCAAACCGGCATTTTTATTGGCATCGATTGGAACGGGAAGCAATGAAAATGCTATTTTTTTATCCTGATTTTTTCGTAACGAATCGTTTTTATTAAAGAGCTTGTACAAAACATCCAGAATATCTTTGTTGTTATTTGAAATGGAGTCGTTTTGGCAATAGCCGAAATGCATTTGAAAAAAGAAAAAGAAACCTAACAGAACCTTTGCATTTTTCATGACGTAAGTTTTTCAGATACAACTTCTTACAAATTTAAAATTTTATTCAGAATATACGCTTCTTTCAAAATAAATAAAAAGAAAATTCTATTTTTGAAGTAAATCAAAATCTCTTTTCAATGAAAATCAAAGCAGTTGTTTTAATTGGTTCTCTCCTTTTTGTGTTTGCAATTTTAAGTTTCGCTTCCGCGGAAGAAGTTTCAAATTCAAATACAGATTTGGTAAAGACCTCAACTTGGTTTATTGCTGGTCCTGCCAAAGAAAATCAGGAAACAATTAATAGAATCCGAAAAGAAAAAGGGATAATTAAAGTTACAGCAAAAGATAATCCGGTTGGAGAAATTGAGCTGAATGTGATGCTTACAGAATCTGATTCAAATGACGGCAAACCAACAAATTTGTCTGAAAACTCAAAATATCTAAGTATTACGTATAAATCATCGCATCTTATAAAATTGCAAGCGCGCGAAGGAAACGCCGAAGGAACGGGATGTGTGCACGGCGGCTCGCATCCAAGAATAGATTTACCTGTTTCTGCTAAAAAATTCTCGACCATAAAAATTCCGTGGACGGATTTCAAACAAGACGCCGATCCAAACGGAAAGTCTTTAGATATTCATAATCTCTGCAAGTTCAATTTTGTGAATTACAATCCAGTTTCAGGTGCGACATTAGAAATAAAATCAGTTATTCTAAATTGAAATGAGGATATTTTAACGCAAAGCGCGCTAAGGTTTTTCGCAAAGTGCACAAAGTTTTTTCTAAGTGAGTTTTACAAACTGCAAAGTTCTCAAAGCTTTGTCAATACAAAGCTTTGAGAACTTCAGCTAATTTTTTAGCTACAACTTAAAAATCTTTATGCACTTTGCGAAAAACCTTAGCGAACTTTGCGGCTAATTTTTTAGCCACAGATTTAAAGGATTAAACAGATTAAAACTTTGTGTCCTTTGCGAAAAACCTTAGCGCGCTTTGCGTTACAAAAACATTATAAATGTAGCTGAATTTTAAACCTATTGAAGATTTTCATTACGAATAACATTATTGTTGAGAAAACCAGTGACCAAATAATTCCCGGAACTCCTTCTCTAAAATATTCTGGTATAATGTGAATTTTGAATGCGAGATTAAAATAATAAATAACACCCGGCAAAATATAAATCAATAACGGATTTGCTGCCGCAGGCATGAAAAAATCACTCCATTTGGTTTGTTTTTTAACTTCCATTAACCAATACAAACAGTAAAATAAAACGGTGCAAATTCCGGCAGAAATTAATGTCCATGATGGCGTTCCTTGTATTTTTGAAATTCCGTAATATGGTCGAAGGAAAAAACCAACGGCAAAAAACAAAACAATAAATCCTATTACAGGCCAATTGATTTTATTTTCTATTTTCTTGTCAAAAAAGAGTAATGAAATAATTATTCCGGCAGTTACTAAAGTTACATGCGTTAAATGTCCGGCTATAAAATGCAGCCATTCCGGCATAACTAAACCTTTTGTCAAATTAGCAGAATTTGCGGCAACACAAACTACAAGAAAAGCAATCATTGCCCATAATCTGCCTGAAACCAGCCAATAATAAATTACCGAAATAAGATAAGCCCAACCAATTAAACCCAGAATTCCCCACCATTTTGGCGTGATTCCTGTTTTTCCGGTTTCTTCCTGAACGTATAAAAAGTAAAGTGCAATTAAAACCAATATTCCGCCGTATTGAAGAATGTATTTTAACCAAACTGAAAAATCTTTTGGGTATTTATTCCAAATAGGAATTGGCATTGCATAAGCCAAAAGTCCCCAAAAAGCGGGCGCGATTATCATTTTTGTCGCATCGTAACCGTATTCGGCATTTACCATATAAACACCAATTATGATTAAGGCTACAGCACGTTTTAAAGTATGTGTCCAGATTACTTTTGGAGTGTCGCCTTTTATCAATCTGGCGTTAAAGGCAAACGGAACTGACATTCCGACTATAAATAAAAAAGCAGGAAAAACTAAATCGACAAAGGTCATTGCATCGGCATCGGCGGGCATATGTTTCATCCATTGCGGCACATTTTTGACACTTGCGAGTTCATTTACAAATATCATTACAAAAATGGTAATTCCGCGTAAAGCATCAATCGAAATAATCCTTTGATTATATAAATTCTCTTTAATTTTCATAAAATATTACTTTTTTATCAAATATAATATAATTCTAAAATGTCGGTTACATTGTTACATAAATTTTCTTTTGCAATATTTCTTTAAAGAGAAATAAAAACAACATCAATTCTTTACTTTTGCAGTTATGCTATCATTCTTTAAATCAAAACCTTTTTTAAAAGACCTTCTGGCGGGCGATTATGTCGATATTCACTCCCATTTGCTTCCGGGAATTGATGATGGCGCATCATCTATCAAAAAAACAATAAAACTTGTAAAGGCATTTCAGGAATTGGGAATTTCTCAGTTTGTAACTACGCCGCACATTAATCATTTTGTCTGGGATAATGCTGAACAGGATATTTTAGACCGACAAAAGGAAACTGAAGTTTTATTGAAAGAACAAAACATCAATATTCCGTTTAAGGCCGCATCTGAGTATTTTATGGATGACTGGTTTGAAAATCATGTAAAAACAGAAAAGCTTTTAACCTTAAAGGATAATTATGTATTGGTTGAAATATCGTATTTAAGTGCGCCTTTAAACTTATATAAAATCATTTTTGAGATACAGCTTGCAGGATATATTCCGGTTTTAGCGCATCCGGAACGGTATTTATATTTTCATAATAACTTTGAAGAGTATGAAAAACTAAAGAAAGCGGGTTGTTTATTTCAGCTGAATTTATTGGCTGTTATGGGTTATTATGGCAGCGAAATCACAAAAACTGCTGCGTTTTTATTAAAGAAAGGAATGTATGATTTTTCAGGAACCGATGTACATCACGGCAATCATATCGAATCTTTACATCAAAAAATAAAAATTGATTCAGTTGAAAACTTAAAGGAAGTTATTGCCAATAATCAGTTTTTTAGATTCTAATTTTTTTCCAACTTAAAGCATAAAAAAATGCTACGGATTTTACTATTTTTTATTCTGTCTGTTTTTTCAGTTAAAGCCCAAACTTCAGGCTGTACAGATGTGCTTTCAAAAAATTACAATCCAAATGCCGTGCAAAATGACGGAAGCTGTACTTATGAAAGTTTAAAACTAAGACCTGAATATTCCATTAAACTAAATGACTCTATTAAAGAAACTTCGGGTTTAATTGCTTTTGATGGTTTATTGTGGACTCATAATGATGATCACGATAAAACAATCTACGGATTAGATTCTTTGGGAAAAATCAAAAAGAAAATCATTCTGGATCAGGTTGTAAATCATGATTGGGAAGAGATTTCGCAAGACAGTTCGTATTTATATATTGGAGATTTTGGAAATAATTATAACGGAAATCGAACGGATTTAAATATCCTGAAAATTGAAAAAAAATCGTTTTTAGAAGGAAATCCCATTATCGAAAAAATCTTATTTCAATATGCTGACCAAACTGATATTTCAGCACAAAAACCAAATTCGACCGATTTTGACTGTGAAGCTTTTGTAGTTTCTAAAGACAGTATTTATTTGTTTACCAAACAATGGAAATCGTCTAAAACCAGTATTTATGTTTTACCCAATCAACCCGGAAATTATATTGCACAATTTAAAAGTACATTAGATACTAAAGGTTTAGTTACAGGCGCGACGTATTTTGAAGAAAAGAAAATCGTGGTTCTCTGCGGTTATTCTAAAACCGGAAAAACATTTCTTTATCTTTTATACGATTTTAAAAACAATGATTTTTTATCGGGAAATAAACGAAAAATCGATCTCAAACTTCCATTTCATCAAATAGAAGGAATTGCGACAAAAGATGGTCTTCATTATTTTATTACCAATGAATCTTTGGTTCGAAAACCCATTTTAAATAATCCGCAGCAAATACATTATTTAGATTTAGGTTCTGTTTTAAATCCATATTTTACTCAACAGAAATAGCGTTGTTTTTCGCTCCCATTATTAAAAGCCATAAACACGTTCCGATTTCGCCAAGAGTTGCCGGAAGTCTTACAAAAGAGGATATTCCGAGGTCAGCATAATTTGAAAACAATGCATTTCCCAAGAAATTTATTAAATAACTCACACAGCCAAGCATTAATAATATTCCTAAAAATTTGGGAATTATTGCTGATTTAAAAATTAAATATCCCAACGGAAACAGCCAAAGTCCCCAAAATACCTGAACGATTAAATTTCCGTAATCATATTGATTGAGATAAAAACATTACCAGATCTTTTTCCTCTCCGCCTGAATTAATTATAGAAAGTACTGCAAATTTATTCTGCATGTTTATAAAAGAAATTGGCACGCTTACAATCGCTAAAATAACCATATATATGGCGTACGTTTTATGAACGGGTTTTAATAATCTGTACAAAACCAAAGGCAGAAACAAAAAGAAAGTATAACAGATTAATCCGCTTACAATGCCAAGTCTGAAAAGAAATTCTGAATTAGCAATATTAGTAAAAGTTGCTGCAGCATCACTCCAGACAATTAATTTTGAGGGAACATATCCTAAACTAAAAATCCCGGTTACTACGACTACTAAATATAGTAAACCTGCGATTCTGCCTGTATTTCTAAACGATAGTTTTGATTCTTGATTCATACTTTTATCTTTAAAATTTAAACTTGTTTTGGCCATTTAAGTGCAGTCCAAAATATAATTGAAGTCAAAATACTTTCTATTATGGCGAGAAAAATGTAAAAACTCCACCAGGCTCCAGTTGTTGTAAATGCTATTAACAGCATTATGGCAGTATAAATAATTCCGAAAATGAGATTCAGCCAGCGGTTTATTTTTGGTTTTAAAACTACCGATGCAAAAATCATTAAGGCCGGAATCGCCATTAAAAGTGTTGCCAGAAATAATTTTACGGGAGAATCCAGCAATGTGTCTCCGCTTATAAAATCTTCGACTTTTTTTGGAACATACAGCGAAAAATAATCTCCATAGATATAACAAAACATTACGGAAGTCCACAATGCTGCAAGTTTGATTTTTGTGTTTATTTTAAAATCTTCAAAACCATCGGTGTTTATTTCTTTCTCACTCATATTTAAGGAATTAAGCTTTTAAATATGTCGGAGATAGTTCTAAAATGTTACAATTTGTTTTTTTTTCTAAAAGATAAGAGGCTGTCTCAAAAGTCGAGGCACCCGTTATACCATAACTATTTTGTTTGTTTTTTTAGTGACTTAATTGATCGCTTTTTGATATCCGATTTATCATTCCATAGGAATGTTTCGTAAGTAGAAAAAAAAATCAGCCGCATTTGCGTTCCGTAGGAACGTTTGATAGATCAGATTATTAAAAGCAATATAAAATCAAACGTTCCTACGGAACGTAATCCATTATAACAACATAATTTTCTACCAATGAAATGTTTTCTACTACGGAACAAATAGGTAAAATAACAAAGAGGCTGTCTCAACTTTTGAGACTGGTTCTTCTAATTTTCCTATTCTAAAACTTAAATAAGATTAACAATTCGCAAATCGTAAGATAAAAGTTTACTTTTGCAAAAAGTTATGTTTTCCAAAACACTCATAACTCATAATTTATAACTTACAATTTACAAAGTGAATTACTTATCTGTAGAAAATATATCGAAGTCATTTGGCGAAAGAGTCCTTTTTGACAACATTTCATTTGGAATCAACAAAGACCAAAAAATCGCTTTTATTGCTAAAAATGGTTCTGGAAAAACCACCATTATGAGCATTATTAATGGCTTAGACGAACCAGATACGGGACAAGTTGTTTTGAGAAAAGGAATCAGAATGGCGTTTCTTTCACAAGACAATAATCTGCAGGATGAACTTACGATTGAAGAAAGCATTTTTGCATCTGATAATGAAACGCTTAAAATAATCGAGGCTTACGAGAAAGCACTTGAAAACCCAAATGACGAAGAAGCGTATCAAAAGGCTTTTGACGGAATGGACCAGCATAATGCGTGGGATTTTGAAACGCAGTACAAGCAGATTTTATTCAAATTAAAACTGGAAGATTTTAAACTTAAAGTAAAAAATCTTTCGGGAGGTCAAAAAAAGCGTCTTTCATTGGCTATCATATTGATCAATCGTCCTGATTTATTGATTCTTGATGAGCCAACCAACCATTTAGATCTTGAAATGATCGAATGGCTAGAAAGTTATTTTGCCAAAGAAAACATTACCTTGTTTATGGTAACGCACGACCGTTTCTTTTTAGAGCGTGTGTGTAACGAAATTATCGAATTAGACAACGGAAAATTATACCAATACAAAGGAAATTACTCTTATTATTTAGAGAAAAAAGAAGAAAGAGTAACATCTGAAAATTCGAGTATTGACAAAGCTAAAAACTTATTTGTAAAGGAATTAGAATGGATGCGCCGCCAGCCAAAAGCGAGAACAACCAAATCTAAATCCCGTCAGGATGACTTTTATGTAATTAAAGAAAAAGCACAAAGCCGACGAAAAGAAAATAAAGTGGAACTTGAAATTAATATGGAAAGAATGGGAAGCAAAATTATTGAGCTTCATAAACTTTCTAAAAAATTCAAAGACCGTGTGATTCTGGATAACTTTAGTTTTGATTTTCAGCGTGGTGAAAGAATCGGGATTATTGGTAAAAACGGAACCGGAAAATCTACTTTCTTGAATCTTCTTACAGGGACAATTCCGCCAGACAGCGGCCGCGTTGTAAAAGGAGATACTATTAAAATTGGTTATTATACACAATCTGGAATTAACCCAAAACCGGGTCAGCGTGTTATTGATATTATTAAGGAATATGGTGAATATATTCCGCTTGCAAAAGGAAAAATTATTTCGGCTTCGCAATTGTTAGAGCGTTTTCTTTTTGATGCGAAAAAACAATACGATTATGTTGAAAAATTAAGCGGAGGAGAATTAAAACGTTTGTATTTATGTACAGTTTTAATTCAAAACCCGAACTTTTTGATTCTCGATGAGCCAACAAACGATTTGGATATTGTAACATTAAACGTTCTTGAAAGTTTTCTTTTAGATTATCCGGGATGTTTATTGGTTGTTTCGCACGACCGTTATTTTATGGATAAAATTGTCGATCATTTATTTATCTTTAGAGGACAAGGCGAAATCGAAAATTTCCCAGGAAACTATTCTGATTTCCGTGCTTATGAAGACAGTGCCGATGTGGCTCAAAAAGAAGAAAACAAAGCGGAAAAGAAAGACTGGAAACAAAATAATCCAACCGGAAATTTAAGCTTTAATGAGCAAAAAGAATATCAAAAAATCGAAAGAGAAATCAAAGATTTAGAAATCGAAAAAACTAAAATCGAAACATTATTTGCTGACGGAAAAGTTGCCGATGCTGATATCGAAAAGAAAGCAAATGAGCTTCAAAGCATAATCAATAAAATAGAAGCGAAAGAAGAACGCTGGTTCGAACTTTCAGCGAAGATCGAAGGATAGATTAGTTTTCAGTCGCAGTCTCAGTTTTCAGTTTTTTTTTGCTTAAAAGTAAACTTTTTCCTTCTTTTTTTTATTATTCTTGTAGAAAAATAAAAAATGGATTTTAAAGAATTACTGGCTTATAAAAAATCATTTGAGCTTGCGATGGAAATTTTTGAGATTTCAAAAACTTTTCCAAAAGAAGAAACTTATTCCTTAACTGATCAAATACGTCGTTCATCAAGAAGTGTGACCGCAAACATTGCAGAATCATATAGAAAAAGAAGATACGTAAATCATTTTATAAGTAAATTAACGGATAGTGACGCTGAAAACTCAGAAACTAGTACTTGGCTGGAATTTTTCTCTTAAATGCAAATACATAAATCAGGAATCGTTTGATCAATTGAATATTAAAAGCATTGAAATTGGAAAACTAATTAATTATATGATTAACAATCCGAATAGATTTGGTTGCAGTTAAACACAAAGACTGAATACTGTGACTGTGACTGAAAACTTTTATTAAATTAGCATTTAAAAAAATAAAAAATGAAACAACTTTTAACAGCGTTACTTGCATTGACCCTTTTCGTTTCTTGTTCAAAAGATAAAGATGAAGTTAAAGATTACACGGCCCAGAATGAACAGGAAATCAAAGATTATCTGGCTAAAAATAATTTAACTGCAACAAGAACAGATTCTGGTTTGTACTATATTATAAATGAACCGGGTGAAGGTGAAGTATTCCCTGATGCTAATGCAAATGTAACGGTTGTTTACAAAGGTTATTTCACAAACGGAAATGTATTTGATGAAAGCGACAAAAATGTAGATGAAGCTGACAAAAAAGGAGTAGCATTTGGTTTAAGTCAGGTAATTCAAGGCTGGAAAGAAGGAATCCGATTTTTTAAACCGGGAGGAAAAGGCGTTCTTTTAGTTCCCGCACATTTAGGTTACGGAAGCAGAGATTACAACGGAATTCCGGGCGGATCTGTTTTGGTATTTGATATAACTTTAAAATCAATTAATTAAGATATTTTCAAAATTTCGGCATGCTTTTTCAAATCAAATCTTATCTAAAATTTCTTTGGAATTCTAAAAACGAACACGGTGTTCATTCGCCTTTTGTTTTTAGTTTATTGACCAAATGCTTTTATGATAAGAAGCCGAAACGTGAATATTTAATTCTAAAAAACTATAGAAAATCACTTCTTGAAAATAAAAATTTTATTGAAGTAACTGATTTTGGTGCAGGTTCAAAAGTTTTTAAATCAAACAGAAGACAGATTTCTAAAATCGCATCTACAGCCGGAATTTCTCCAAAACGGGCTGAATTATTATTTCGTGTAACTAATTATTTTCAGCCAAAAAACATTCTTGAAATTGGGACTTCACTAGGTTTGGCAACTGCTGCCCTTGCTCTTGGAAATACTGATGCTAAAGTTATTACAATTGAAGGTTGTCCAAATACGGCAAATACGGCACAAAATCAATTAGATAAATTTGACTGCAAAAATGTTGAAAATATAATCTCAGAATTTGAATCTTTTTTAATTTCTGAAAATCTGGATTCTAAGAGTTACGATTTAATATACTTTGACGGCAATCATTCTAAAAAAGCAACTTTAACTTATTTTGAAATTTTACTGCAAACCATAAACAATGATTCTGTTTGGATTTTTGACGACATTCATTGGTCTCCGGAAATGGAAGAAGCCTGGGAAATCATAAAAAATCACCCAAAAGTAAAAGTTACGATCGATACTTTTCAATGGGGTTTTGTATTTTTTAGATACGAACAGGAAAAAGAAAATTTCGTGATTCGCGCCTAACAAATTTCAGTATACAATTTTTATTACATTTGTTACTATACGAAGTTTATATGAATGCAATAAAAATTGATACATCTTTACAATATTCAATAGCTGTAACTGAATTTATTTCAGACAATCCAAATGCCAATTGTGTTATTATTGCTTCTGCTACAGGAGTTAAGCAAAATTATTATCACAATTTTTCAAAGTTTTTATCTCATAATAATTATTCTGTTTTCACCTTTGATTATGGCGGAATTGGCGATTCAAAACCAGAATCTCTAAAGAAGTTTTCTACAACCGCAACAAACTGGGCTCAAAACGACTTTGAAAGCGTCGTTCAGTATGTTAAAAGCAAAAAGCCAGACAGCAAAATATTCATCATAACACACAGTATTGGCGGTCAGCTTATTGGTTTAGTTCCTTCAAATAATTTATTTGAAGGCGTAATTATGGCTGTCTCACAATCAGGAAGCTGGATTCACTGGAAAGGATTTGAGAGACTAAAAATGCAATTTTTGCGGTATGTTACTATACCTTTATTTTGCAGAATTTTCAATTATTTACCTTCCAGCCATTTTACGCGTATGGAAGATTTACCAAAAGAAATGGCTCTGGAATGGGCAAAATGGTGTAAAAAACCAAATTATCATTTTGATTGTATCGACAATGTAAAAGAGCATTATGATAAAATTAAATGCAAAATTATTTCTTATAGTATCGACAATGATTTTTATGCAACTGTTCCGGCAGTAAACTGGATTGCATCACAATTTAAAAACGCTGAAGTTACCAGAACGCATTTAAAAGCCGAAGACTTTGGAGTAAAAGACATTGGGCATTTTGGCTTCTTTAAAAATAGATTTAAAGATAGTATTTGGAACGTGTTTTTAGAGGATTTAAGGAAATTCGAGAATTAGGATCTTCAAAATTCAGATATATTATCTCCCATTAAAAATAAAAAAAGGCATCTCAAAAGTCAGAGTAACATCATTTTATTTTACATATACTTGTTCCGTAGGAACATTTCGTGGGTAGAAAATTATATTTTCACCATCGTTTACGTTCCATAGGAACGTTTCATTTTAACATCGCTATTTAAAATCTGGCATATCAAACGTTCCTACGGAACGTAATCGTGTCTAACCTCTATTCTTTCTACCTACGAAACATTCCTAATGGAATGAAACTGTATAAAAAATGGCAAGTATTAGTTTACATTAAAATAGTTTACATTAAAAACATAAAAAAAATGGCAATCATTTCTGACTGCCATTTTTACTAATTCA
This sequence comes from Flavobacterium panici, assembly GCF_903819335.1. Classification (GTDB taxonomy): domain Bacteria; phylum Bacteroidota; class Bacteroidia; order Flavobacteriales; family Flavobacteriaceae; genus Flavobacterium; species Flavobacterium panici. The sequence goes on from NZ_CAIJDE010000050.1 coordinate 99,847, forward strand.
AAATATCTACAATTATTTTTTAGCGTCTTTATTTTCTTCAGATTTTGCACCCATTCTGTTAACAGTATACATTGGTGCAAATTTAATTTTTAAACCGGCAATTTTTCTGTTATCTTCAGATGTAAGTCCTTCTTTTTCAACTGTATTTTTACGGCTGTCAAGTGCTTCATACATCAATTTAACTTCATCCCAGTCTTCTCTTGAATATTTATCTTTATTATCTTCAACAGTGTGAACGAATTGTTGGTAAACGCTGTGAATATTTTGGGCATTTACCCAGCTAAAATTCATATCATCACCAATTTTTCCTGCACCAAACAAAGCATCTCTTAATTGTTGTTTTGGACTTGGAGCCGGAGCTGGAGGGGCAAAAACGGTGGACATCTCATTTTTAAACTCTTCGTATTTAACTTTGCTGGCATTTATTTTTTCAGTAGCAGCCGAATTATCTTTTAAGTCTGCCAGTGCTGCCTGAGCTTCCTGAGATCTTCTGTCATATTCAGCATCAACTGCTTTCCAGTCTGCTTTTAAATTTTCTGCTGAAACATTTTTAACTGAATCGACGTATGCTACATAAGCGTCAACTTTTTTCTGAGCTTGTTCTTGTTTTTCATCTTTACACGATGTAAAGCTTAATGCAATTAATGCGATTCCTAATACCATTTGAATATTTTTCATAATACTGATTGTTTTAATTAATTATAATCAAATTTACCAAATAGCTAACTAAACAAATTACATTATTGTCATGTTTGAAAATTTAAAAACATTTTAATACTATAAAATTCACAAAATAATGACAATTATGCAAAATCAATCGAAAATGATATAACTATTTCTGCTTTAAAAACCATATTTATTTTAATACATATCTATTAAAAAGCTTTTGTAACAAAATTCAATTCTAACCTACTTATCATTTTTATGAAAAGTGTTTTGTACTTTTAAATCCAAAATTGTAAAACGAAATGGCAAATCCATTAATTAAAATAACTGACATAAGACGAAATTTTGTACTTGGTAATGAAATCGTGTATGTTTTAAAAGGAATTAATTTAGAAATCAACAAAGGCGAATATGTTGCCCTAATGGGACCTTCGGGATCTGGAAAATCAACTTTAATGAATTTATTAGGTTGTTTGGACACGCCAACTTCCGGACGTTATGTTTTAAATGGAAAAGATGTGAGCCAAATGCGTGATGACGAACTAGCCGGAATTCGTAATACAGAAATCGGATTTGTTTTTCAAACTTTCAATCTTTTACCAAGAACCACGGCTTTAGACAATGTGGCTTTACCAATGATTTATGCCGGATTTTCAAAATCTGACAGGAATGCAAGAGCTACTGAGGTTTTAGCACAAGTAAATCTAGCAGACAGAATGGATCACCAGCCAAATCAGCTTTCTGGAGGACAACGCCAGCGTGTTGCCATTGCCCGCGCTTTAGTCAATAAACCTTCAATTATTTTAGCCGATGAACCAACAGGAAACTTAGACAGTAAAACTTCTGTAGAAATCATGAAACTTTTTGGAGATATTCATGCACAAGGAAATACTGTAATTCTAGTAACTCACGAAGAAGATATTGCTGCTTACGCACACCGCGTAATTCGTTTACGTGATGGTTTAATAGAAAGCGACACCACTAAATAATTTTAGATTTCTGATTTTAGATTTTAGATTATTTTCTAAATCTAAAATTTAAGACTCTAGCATTTCAATCTAAAATCAGAAATCTACAATCTAAAATAACCATGAAAGTATATACCAAAACAGGCGACAAAGGAACAACGGCTCTTTTTGGAGGCACTCGTGTTCCTAAAGATCATATCAGAATTGACAGTTATGGAACTGTTGATGAATTAAACTCCTATATAGGCTTAATTCGCGATCAGGAAATTGATTCACATTATAAGACTCTTTTAATAGAAATTCAGGATCGTCTTTTTACTGTAGGCGCCATTTTGGCAACTCCACAGGAAAAAGAAGTTTTAAAAAACGGAGAACTTCGCTTAAAAAATCTCGGAATAATTGATTCAGATATCGAATTACTCGAAAACGAAATAGATAAAATGGAAGAAAGTCTTCCGCAAATGACTAATTTTGTTTTACCGGGCGGTCATCCAACCGTGTCACATTGTCATATTGCCCGCTGTATATGCCGCCGCGCAGAGCGTTTGGCAGTACATTTAAGTCATAATGAACACGTTCCTGAAATCGCAATTATGTACTTAAACCGACTTTCTGACTACCTTTTTGTCTTGGCACGGAAGTTGTCGTTTGACTTAAAAGCGGAGGAAGTGAAATGGATACCCAGAAAATAAATTTTCTGCAAATTCCAAATTTTTGAAATCCCAAATTCCAAAGAAAAAATTAAATTCTTTCGAATTTTTAAAGCGAAATAAAGTTCTAAAAATTGGAATTTTGAATTTAAATATTGAGATTTCAAGTGCTTTTTTTGGAATTTGGAATTTAAAAATTGGAATTTAACAAGAGACGTTCTTAAATTTTATTAAAATAAATCAAATTTTACTTGTCTTTTTCAGTAAAAAATTTATTTTTGCACAAACTAAACAGATAACAGATGTATTGGACATTAGAATTAGCATCTTATTTAAGTGATGCGCCATGGCCTGCTAACAAAGACGAACTTATAGACTACGCTATTAGAGCTGGTGCTCCATTAGAAGTAGTAGAAAACCTTCAGTCAATAGAAGACGAAGGCGAGATATATGAATCAATGGAAGAAATTTGGCCTGATTATCCAACAGACGAAGATTATCTTTGGAATGAGGATGAATATTAAAAAATAAACCAAAGGAAAAAGTCTCATCACAGAGGCTTTTTTTTTGGTTCAAATACATATTATATAATAAAGAAATACAAATAAATTATGAGTTTCATAAATAGCATCATTAAGGTCTTTGTAGGTGATAAATCTCAAAAAGATGTCAAAGCTTTACAACCTTATTTAAACAAAATTAAGACTTTCGAAACTAGTTTAATGAGTTTATCTCATGACGAACTAAGAGCGAGAACCGCTTATTTTAAAGAAAAAATTAAAGAAGCAAGGGCAGATAAAGATGCTAAAATCGCTTCTCTAAAAGCTGAAGTTGAAAATATTGAGGATATCGACAAAAGAGAAGATATTTATGATGCAATAGACGCTCTTGAAAAAGAAGCTTATGAAATCTCTGAAAAAACTTTATTGGAAATTCTTCCGGAAGCATTTTCTGTAGTAAAAGAAACAGCTCGTCGTTTTAAAGAAAACTCTCATATCGAGGTTACTGCAACTGCAAAAGACCGCGAATTCTCTGCAACAAAACCATATATTACTATTGACGGTGAAAAATCTATCTGGGCTAATAAATGGAATGCTGCCGGAAAAGACATCACTTGGGACATGATTCACTATGATGTTCAGTTGATTGGTGGAATGGTTTTGCACGAAGGTAAAGTTGCCGAAATGCAAACGGGTGAAGGTAAAACTTTAGTTGCTACACTTCCTCTTTACTTAAACGCTTTGACAGGAAACGGAGTTCACTTAGTAACGGTGAATGACTACTTGGCAAAACGTGACAGTACATGGAAAGCTCCTTTATTCGAATTCCACGGCTTATCTGTTGACTGTATCGACAACCACCAGCCAAGTACAGAAGCTAGAAAAAAGGCTTATGATGCTGATATCACTTACGGAACCAACAACGAATTTGGTTTTGACTACTTAAGAGATAACATGGCACACTCGCCTAGTGATTTAGTGCAGAGAAAACACAATTATGCTATTGTCGACGAGGTCGATTCTGTATTAATTGATGATGCTAGAACACCGCTTATTATTTCAGGACCAGTTCCGCAGGGAGATCGTCATGAATTTAACGAATTGAAACCAAAAATCGAGAACTTAGTTGCACAACAGCGTCAGTTGGCGAATGGTTTCTTAGCTGAGGCTAAAAAATTAATCAAAGAAGGAAATACTAAAGAAGGTGGTTTCTTATTGTTAAGAGCTTACAGAAGTTTACCTAAAAATAAAGCATTAATTAAATTTTTAAGTGAAGAAGGAATTAAACAATTGCTTCAAAAAACTGAAAATCAATACATGCAGGATAACAATCGCGAAATGCATAAAGTGGATGAAGCTTTATACTTTGTGATTGAAGAAAAAAACAATCAGGTTGAATTAACAGATAACGGTATTCAATACCTTTCTGGAGATACTGATGCTGACTTTTTCGTACTTCCAGATATTGGAACTGAAATCGCTGCTATCGAAAAACAAAAACTGGATAAAGATGCTGAAGCAGAAGCTAAAGAAAGATTGTTCCAGGATTTTGGAGTAAAAAGCGAGCGTATTCACACTTTAACTCAGCTTTTAAAAGCGTACGCTCTTTTTGAAAAAGATGTAGAATACGTTATCATGGACAACAAAATTATGATTGTCGATGAGCAAACAGGTCGTATTATGGATGGTCGTCGTTACTCTGACGGTTTACACCAGGCGATCGAAGCTAAAGAAAATGTAAAAATTGAAGCTGCAACCCAAACTTTTGCAACCGTTACATTACAGAATTATTTCAGAATGTACAGCAAATTAGGCGGTATGACGGGTACAGCGGTTACAGAAGCTGGCGAGTTATGGCAGATTTACAAACTGGACGTTGTTGAAATTCCAACCAACCGACCAATTTTAAGACAAGATAAAGAAGATTATATCTATAAAACTACACGTGAAAAATTCAACGCTGTAATTGAAGACGTTACTGAATTATCAAACGCTGGAAGACCAGTATTGATTGGAACAACTTCTGTAGAGATTTCAGAATTATTAAGCCGTATGCTTAAAATGAGAGGAATCACGCATAACGTATTGAATGCTAAAATGCACAAGCAAGAGGCACAAATCGTTGAAGAAGCTGGTAAAGCCGGAGTTGTAACTATTGCAACTAACATGGCTGGTCGTGGTACCGATATTAAATTATCTCCAGAAGTAAAAGCTGCAGGAGGTTTAGCAATCGTAGGTACTGAGCGTCATGATTCACGACGTGTTGACAGACAGTTACGTGGTCGTTCTGGTCGTCAGGGAGATCCGGGAAGTTCTCAATTTTATGTTTCTCTTGAAGATAACCTAATGCGTTTATTTGGTTCTGAAAGAGTAGCTAAAGTGATGGACAGAATGGGATTGAAAGAAGGTGAAGTTATTCAGCATTCTATGATGACTAAATCTATCGAACGTGCTCAGAAAAAAGTAGAAGAAAATAACTTTGGTGTTCGTAAACGTTTATTAGAATATGATGACGTTATGAACTCTCAGCGTGAAGTAGTTTACAAACGTCGTCGTCACGCACTATTTGGCGAGCGTTTAAAACTGGATATAGCGAATATGCTTTATGATACTTGCGAATTAATCGTAAGCAACAACAAAGTGGCAAACGATTTCAAAAGTTTTGATTTTGACTTAATTCGTTATTTCGGAATTACTTCTCCAATTTCAGAAGCTGATTTCCAAAAATTATCAGACATTGAAATCACTGGAAAAGTTTATAAAGAAGCTTTGGCTTTTTACACTGAAAAAACAGAAAGAAGCGCAAGAGAAGCTTTCCCTATTATTAGAGGAGTTTATGAAGAGCCAAACAATCATTTCGAAAGAATTGTAGTTCCTTTTACAGACGGAATCAAAACTTTGAATGTTGTTACAGACTTGAAAAAAGCTTACGAAAGCGAAGGAGCGCAATTAATTGCTGATTTCGAGAAAAACATCACACTTTCGATTGTTGATGAGGCCTGGAAAAAACACTTGCGTAAAATGGACGAATTGAAACAATCTGTTCAATTAGCCGTTCACGAACAAAAAGATCCATTGCTTATTTACAAATTAGAAGCTTTCAACTTGTTTAGAGGAATGTTAGACAACGTTAATAAAGAAGTTATTTCATTCTTGTTTAAAGGTGATTTACCAGCTCAAAACGTTACTTCTGAAATTCACGAAGCAAGAGAAGTTCGTCAAAAAGAAAATTTACAATTAAGTAAAGACGAAATTCCTAACAGTGAAAGTATCAACCGCGAAGCTGGAGAAACACAACAGCGTCAGGTTACAGAAACTATCGTTAGAGATATGCCGAAAATCAATCGTAACGACAATGTAACGATCCAAGAAGTCGCAACTGGTAAAACAGAAACAATGAAATTCAAAAAAGCAGAAACTCTTTTAGCTTCTGGAGCTTGGGTTATTGTTAAAGAATAAGTTTTCAGTATTCAGTCGCAGTTTTCAGTTTACAGACTAGACGAATTACATATCAAACCCGACAAGTTTTAAAACCTGTCGGGTTTTTAGTTTATAGTATTCAGTCGCAGTTTTCAGTATTCAGTTTACAGACTGTGACTGAAAACTGCGACTGAGACTGAAAACTTTTTCAAAAAAATTTTTTCCACAAACTCTTGGTAATAAATGCGAATTAAATGTATTTTTGCATTCGAAACATAGAAACAGCGTTTTGAAACGATTTTTGATCATATTGCTTTCATGTACACTTTTACTGCCCTCTTTTGGCAGTTTCTTTGTTTACACTTCTTTCAAACTTAATCAGGAAGAAATTTCAAAAACGATTTGCGTACAGCGAAAAATGGTTTTTAATTCCTGTAACGGTCGATGTGAACTTCAAAAAAGTTTAAAAAAATACGCTGATAACGAAAAAAGAATGCAAAACAACCTGAAAGAAAAAGCAGAAGTTGTTTACATTCAAAATACTACCACAACTAATTTCAAATTAGTTACACCTATCGAATCAAGAGCAAAAATCTTTGCTTCTTTTGATACAAAACCAATCTCGGTTTCAAACACTACGTTTCGACCTCCATCCTATTTTATATAAATTTCTGACAACCGCTTTTCAATCATTTTTGAAAAGATTTTTTCTTGTCGTTAAGTCAGGAAAAGCACACGTTACTTTAAAATTTATATAAATTTAAAATGAAAAAAATATACATTATCCTATTCTTTATAGGACAATTTGTCTTTGCGCAGAATAAGGTAGAAAAAGACACAACAAAATCACAAGAGCTTGAAAACGTTTTTATAACTGCCAACAGAACTGCTACTAAACGCAAAGAAACTCCTGTTGCCATTAGCAAAATAACAGCCAAAACCATTAACGAAGCAAAAGCAACTGCCGTTTATGAAATTATAAACAAAACACCGGGAGTTTTAATGGTTAATTTAGGAAACGAACAGCACATGATGTCTATTCGTCAACCAATGACAACAAATGCTTATTATCTGTATTTAGAAGATGGTTTGCCAATTCGTCCAATGGGAATTTTTAATCACAATGCTTTATTAGAAATCAATCAATATAATTTACAAAGTATTGAAGTAGTTAAAGGTCCGGTTTCTTCTTTATACGGCCCTGAAGCTGTGGGCGGAACAATCAATTTAATTTCGATAAAACCACCTGTTGATCCAGAATTTAAATTTGGAGTTCAGGCAGATAATTATGGTTACAGAAGATTTCAGGCTGCCGGCGGTGCAACCGTAGGAAAAGTTGGTTTTCATATTGCCGGAATTTCAAGTTTACAGGAAAACGGATGGATGACTTATTCTGATTACAACAAAGACAATCTGAATGCGAGAATTGATTATAACATCTCTCCTTCTACCCGATTAATAAGCAATACGATGTATGGAAAATATTATTCGGATATGAGTGGTTCGGTCAATGAAGAAGCTTTTTATAACAGAACTTACAAAAGCACTTCTAATTTTACTTATAGAAAATCTGATGCTTTAAGAACCCGCTTAACGCTGGAACACGACTGGAACAGTAATTCAAACAGTTATATTACAGCTTATTTACGCGACAATAAATTAGGACAAAATCCTTCTTACGGAATTAAATGGAGCCCAACTGTAAATCCTACAACTGCTAAAGGTGAAGTAAATTCAAATAACTTTAAAAGCTACGGAGCAATTGCCCAACACGTTCAAAAATTTAATTTACTTAATATGAAACTTGTTGCCGGAGCTTTATACGATTATTCTCCCGTAACCTATTGGTCCTATGTAATTGACTTAAAAGCGAACCTAAATCCGGGAGAAGCGGGTAAACAAACCGTTGATTCTTATGAAATTATTGCAGAACATCCAGATTCAAAATTAGCTGATTATACTGCAGATATTTATAATTATGCTCAATATGCTCAATTTAGTTTTAGCCCTATCGAAAAATTAGTTATTACAACTGGCGCTCGATATGATAACATGAAAGTAAATTATAATAATGCTTTAGACAAATCTACCGGAAGCAAAGTGTATGATAAAACAACTTATAAAACGGGTATAAATTTCAATCCTTTTGAGTTTGCTGGCATTTACGCTAATTATTCTCAAGGTTTTGCTCCTCCGGGAATTACCTCTATTTTTAGAACCAAACCCGGAACTGGAGGCACAACAGGTGTTCCGGCTGATTTTTATTATAACCTAGAACCTGCCACTTTTGATAATGTTGAATTTGGAGGATGGTTTTCTTTGCTTGAAAACAAATTAAATTTTGATTATGCCTTTTATTATATGGAAGGTAAAAACGAGCTGTTAAACATTAAACTTCCAGATAACTCAACAGATTATCGTTCGGCAGGAGAAACCCGTCATAAAGGAGTGGAATTTGGAGCTTCCTATCGCCCTTCGCAGCAATTGAATATTCGCTTAGGCGGAACTTACGCGCAGCATACATATATCGATTTTAAACTTTCGGACAAACCAAGCGATCCTGTTCAGGATTTAAACGGAAAAGAAATGCCGGCAGCACCAAAATGGTCTGGAAATTCTGAGGTAAGTTATTATCCAGACTGGCTTCCTAATTTAAGAACTTCTCTTGAATGGCAGCTTGTGGGAAGTTATTACCAAGATCAAATCAATACGGTAAAATACGACGGTTACAACATTTTCAATGCAAGAGTTGGTTATCAGTGGAAAGGAATTGAAATATATGGAAATGTAATGAACTTAACTGATAAATTATACGCTTACAATGTTTCGAGAGCCAATACCACAAACGCACAGCCAACATATACAGCGGCAGCTCCAAGAACTTTTGTATTTGGAATTCAGTACAATTTTTCATTAAAAAAATAAGTTTTTGCCACAGATTAAAAGGATTAAAGGGATTATAAAAGAGTTTTAAATTTTCCCTAAGAAATTAAAATTCATAAATCATTTAATAAAAAAATCATTTTAATCCATTTAATCTGTGGCAAAAAAAATAAAAACAAAAACAACTCAATTATGAGTAAAGAAATCAAGAAAAAATCTTCTAAAAAGAAAGATTCTAAAATCGTAAAAAAAATCAAGCAGCACATGTACAAGTGGCATCGTGTTATTGGCTTAATTACCATTATTCCTGTTATTTTCTGGACGCTGTCTGGTTTGATGCATCCTTTTATGGCGCATTTTTTCAAACCTGAAATTGCACATGAAAAACTGGAGCAGCAAATAATCGACAAAAGCCAGTTGAAATTATCTATTCAGGAAGTTTTACAAAAAAACGAAATCACTCAATTCAAGAATTTCCGAATCGTCACATTTAATAATATTACTTATTATCAGGTAAAAACCATTTTTGGTGAATTGTGGTATTATGATGCTTCAAACGGAAAAAAACTGGAAGACGGAGATCAAAAATATGCCGAATGGCTTTCTCGTTATTTTTTGGATGATCAAAAAAGCACCATAAAAAAGAGTGAAGTTGTAACTGAATTTACATCACAATACAAATATGTAAATCGCTATTTACCGGTTTACAAACTTACTTTTGAGCGTCCTGATGCTATGGAAGTTTATGTAGAAACATCTTCCAGCAAACTGGCTACTTACAATCCAACTTCAAGACAGGCTTTTATCTGGTTTTTTGATACTTTTCATAATTGGTCATTTATTGATGCGATATCTAACAATAGTATCAGGATTATTACCATGATTTTTTTATTGTCAATTATTGGATTTTCTGCTTTAAGCGGTATTTTGATTTACGGTTTATTGTGGAAACAATTCAAAAAAACAGATAATGCGGCGCCTAAAAAAGGGCTTAGAAAATACCATCGCCAAATTGGGATTTGGGTTTCACTTTTCACTTTGACTTTTGCTTTTAGCGGAGGATATCATGCCACAACAAAATGGGCACCTTATACTTTATCGCAAATGGTTTATGAACCTACATTTGTGACTAAAGAAATCCCATTAGCAAATAATGCGCTGGATCTAGACTGGACCCGTTTTCAAAATGCCAGTATTATTACTTTAAACGATACCACTTATTTTCGTTGTCAATTACTTGAAAAAAGTAAATTCAAGACTTCAAAAGTAGATTCTAATTCAAAATGGAATAAAAAGAAAGATCAAAAATCGGAAGTGATTTACATTAACGCTGCAACCAATAAAGTTGTCCCAAATGTTGATCTTCATTATGCCGAATATTTGGCTTACTATTTTACTGGCGGAGCTCCGCAAGCGGCTTGCTGCGAAATGATCGAAACTTCTGAAGAACCGGAAGAATCAATAGAAAACGTAAAATTATTAGAATCAAAAGTGTTGACTGATTTTGAAAGCAGAGAATATGGTTTTGTAAATAAACGACTGCCTGTTGTAAAACTAGCATACGATACTCCGGAAAAAACAACGTATTTTATTGAAACTTCAACTTCAAGACTCGCAGCTGTGGTTAAAAATGCAGATAAAGTAGAAGGTTATTCTTTTGCGATATTGCATAAGTTTTTATTCATGGATTGGGCAGGAAAAAACATTCGCGATCTGGCCACCGTTTTAGCTGCATTGAGTATTTTAATTGTCAGCATTTTAGGTTTCATTTTATTCTTGAAAAAGTAAACAACTCCACAACAACCTGCAAGGTTTTCAAAACCTTGTAGGTTTTAAGTTTTTAATATCTAGTCTTTTTTCGCCACGAATTCACGAATGTATTTGTATAAAAATTCATGAATTCGTGGCGAAAACTTTATCCTGTTTGTGTGTAATGTTACACCAAAATACCTACAAGGTTTTGAAAACCTTGCAGGATATCGTGATTTCTAATTCGTGTAATTCGTGGCAGAAAACTCTCCCCAACTACCAAAAGTGGCTGGGGATTTTTTATATTTGATGACTAATAAACCTTTTACAATAAAGAGTTGAGAAAAAAGATTCAGTTTTCGTTATTACTAATTTGGGCAATCCTTTTTAGTTATTTCTTTATCTTAATGCTGAAGCTGACTTTGCAGTACATTCCGCTAAAAAACGACGCTGCTTTTCTTCAAATCAAACAAACCGAAGTTTCTGAAATTCCCTATTACATTGTCTTCTTTTACATTCATGTCTATTCGGCAATTTTTGTTTTGCTTTCGGGATTTTTTCAGTTTAACAATACTCTTTTAAAAAAATATCCTGTTCTGCATCGAAATATTGGAAAGGTATATGTTTTTGTAATTCTGTTTTTAAGCGCGCCTTCGGGGTTATTTATTGGCTTTTTTGCTAATGGCGGATTTTATTCTAAAATATCTTTTATCTCTTTATCCGTTTTATGGTTTTACTTTACTTTAAAAGGTTTTCTGTTCATTAAAAACAAAAATATCAAGCAGCACAAGGCCTTTATGCTCCGAAGTTTTGCTTTAACATTTTCTGCCGTTACCTTACGTTTTTGGAAGGTGATTCTTGTATATTTGTTTCATCCTGCGCCAATGGATTTATATCAAATTATTGCCTGGTTAGGCTGGATTCCTAATTTATTAATCATCGAATATTATCTTTATCATCAATCAAAAAAATGAAAAACCTTCTTTATTTATTTTTAGCCGTCTCGCTTTTTTCTTGTAACTCTAAAGAAAAACAACCAAAAATCAGTGATAACAAAATGCCCGAAGAAATTCGAACTGATTTATACGGCTCATGGGTTGGCGATTTTGTTGTTGCAGAACGTGACACAACCCAGCCGGAAAAAGAAAGATATAGTAATAAGATTAATATCGTTATCAAAAAAATTACCGAAACAGAAGTTACAGGTCAAAGTATTGTTGCAGGTAATAACAGACCGCTTACTGGTACAATGAAAAGAACCGGAAATACAATTTCTTTTACACTAAAAGAACCGGGCGATGATAAAAACGATGGTGTTTTTACTTTCGAAATACAAAATGATACTCTTTTAAAAGGAACATGGACAGCAAATAATCCGAAAAAAGAAGTTCAAAAAAGAAAATTTGAACTAACTAAAAAACAGTTTAAATATGATCCTACAGTAATGCTTCCGGATAACGATATGTATGTTGACTATGAAAATCCAAAAGAAGAGGAAGTAACTTATGAAGAGGAGAATGAAGGCGAAGAAACAAAAGACTCTACAAAAACCGAAACATATTTTGAGAATGTATACAGAATGGCATCTGAAAATATTTTAAAAATCAATTCTTCTACACAAAAGTTAAAAGAATCGGATGTTAAAAACTTAAAGAAAATCGATCTGGAAATTCTTAGAAATACCATTTTTGCCAGACACGGATTTTCTTTTAAAACGAAAACGGTACGCCAGTTTTTTGATGACGTTGAATGGTATATTCCGGTTTCGACTAATGTTGACGATCAATTAACTTCTGTAGAAAAAGAAAATATTGTATTATTAAAACGTTTTGAAAAATACGCCGAAGATAATTATGATTCTTTTGGAAGATGATTTTTTTTTTAAGATGCTAAGGTTCTGAGATACTAAGATTCTAAGTTTTTATTTTTGCCACGAATTACACGAATTTCCACAAATTTTTAAATAATTAATTCGTGAAAATTCGTGTAATTCGTGGCGAAAAACTTTTACCTTGGATTTTCCTGATAATAACGTGCTTCGATTCGCTTAATATCTTTAATTGAATTTTTAGCCCACAACAGACGTTTTTCTAATATTTCTTCATCAGATAAATGCCAGTCAATATCTGAATTTCGTAGTCTGTTGGTTAGGTTTTGAATAATGATAGCAGCAGAAACAGAAATATTCAGACTCTCTGTAAAACCTACCATTGGGATTTTTAAAAATCCATCTGCTTTTTCTAAAATTTCCGGCGAAAGACCGTCTTTTTCAGTTCCAAAAAACAAAGCACTTGGTTTTGTGATATCAAAATCCTGAATCATACAGTCGTTTTCATGCGGTGTTGTCGCAATAATTTGATATCCTTTATTTCTTAAAGAGGAAACACAGCCTTCTACACTATCAAAACGGTTAATATCAACCCATTTTTGTGCACCTAAAGCAATTTCTTTATCTATTCTTTTACCAAAACGCTGTTCGATAATATTAAGTTCCTGAATTCCAAAAACCTCACAACTGCGCATTACGGCACTCGTGTTATGCATTTGAAAAACATCTTCGACCGCAATAGTAAAATGTTTGGTTCGGTTTTCTAATACTTTTAAAAACTTCTCTTTTCGGTTGTCTGTCAATATATTTTCGAGAAATGCCAGGTAATCTAAATCAATCATTTTGTTTGTATTTGGCGCAAAAATACATATAAATCAATAAAAAGTAAATTCATCTGTATTTTAGCTTTCCTGATGTTCCAGAAACGTGTTGTTTAATTTTTCGTGCAGCAGGTTAAGCTTTGTAAAATTAATTTCTAATTCTTCTTCCTTAAAAGAATCTCCGTTAAAAGCTTCATTTTCGTTTTTAGAATGGGCATTTAAACGCTCATACATTTTATCAAGTTCTGCATAAGCGTAATTGACTTTGATAAACGAAATAAATTTTTCAACAACCTGTTTCATTCCGTCATTATAATAAAGAGCCGTAACATTTTGATCTGTTTCATAAAAACTCAGAAAACCTTCAAAATATTTCTCTAAAACCAAAGCCCCATATTGCTGAAAACTTATTCTATTTATTTCCTGCGCCGTAATTCCAAAAACACTCGGCGGCAGTAAATTGGGAACCATATGCATTCCCATCTTTTTTTGATGCGATTTCAAAACTTCTGTTGGATTTCTGTAAAGCAGCGCAAAAGGTGTTTCGGCAAAAATGCTTCTTAAATAACCTGCATTAAAAATATGCCAGGCATCCAGCTTTAAAATTAAATTCTTTTGTTCCGGAAATCTTTTTTGTCCTAATAATTTAATAACTCCTTTTAAAAGTGCCGACTTTTTATCTAAGCCAAACAAATTACTTCTCAAAATTTCATCCACGATTGGCGCTTCAGAAACCATAATATTTTCTGCTGAAGTGGCTAAAGACTGACTCAGCATGGTAGAACCGCATCTTGAAACGTGAAATACCAAAGATTTTAAATCGACCGAATCTATTTCTTCAGACCATTCTACAAGATTTTCAGGAGTACTTATTACTTTAAACGACTTTGAATTGTATTCGTGTTTTCTGCATTTTAAAATTGTTTCCTCAAAAAAAGGTTCGGCATATTTTAAATCTCCCACATAAATCCATTCAAAATAGATTTCATTATTTTTTTCAAGTAACTTATAAGGAATCCAGTTAGAAAGAGGATGAAGTATGTTTTCCATTGGTAATTTATTTTATTTTGACTGAAGATCTGCGATAATTTTTGCTGTCATTTCTGATGGATTCCGCGAAAGCTCAGCAATAATCTGTTGTTTTATCTCATCAGAATATTCATTTTTATTGGAAGAAGCATGAATATCAAAACCCATTTCGGTAAATAATTTATCAGACCAATCGTTTCGTATGCAGTCCAGTGTGAGATGAATTCGCGGTTCGGCGCTCTTATTTTCAACACTGTGCGGAAGCTGGAAATTAGCATACCAGCACTCTCCCATTTTCATAGGAACGAGTTTTTTATCCACATAAAAGTATACTTCTGAATTTGTTATAATAGGAACATGAATCCTGAAAAATCCATCTTCATAAGAAGTGTCATTATCTACATGTTCTTTAATTTCGCTGTTTGGCCCTAATCGCAGTAATCGCACGGCTTCTTTTTCACATTGAAACCAATCCATAATTTCCTTAAAATAATGACAACGGTCGAGCAGCGGCGTATTTTGGTATTCCTTATTTGAGAAAGAGGTAATATCGTTTACCAAACCAGATTGCGATCGTAAAGAAACACTTGTCCAGTTTCCCTCATATCGGTTGGTGTTAAAATGCGGGGTCCATAAATCATTTTCGCAAATTGTAAGTTCTTGCTGCAGTTTTTCAATCGAAAAGGTAATAGGAAGTCTGCTTGACGAAGGATTCATAAGCTTAGGGTTAAATTTGAGATTTTTGTTTTGGTCCTGTAAATATATAAAATACACCAACCCAATCATCAAATAGATAAGCAAAATTTTACAAATTCAGGAATCCGTTTTTTAAGATTAAAGTTCTTTCTTTAAATTATCAATAATGAAGTCATAAAGTTTATTTGTTGAAAAAGACACCGTTTCTAAATCGGTTTTTAAGACTAAATCTGCTTTTTCGGGAGTTTCAAAAACATCACTTATTCCGGTGAAATTTTTAATTCTGTTAAGGTCATCTTCCGGTAATAAAGCTTTTTTATACAAACCTTTCGGATCCCTTTTAATCAAATTATTTATCGAGCAGTCTAAAAAAACAGTTCGCACAAATTCGTGTGTTCTTAATTCATTTCGCAGACTTTCGTACGGATTTATTACTGACATTAAAGTAATGGTATCTTCGGCAACAAAATTTCGCCCCACATTAAAAAGGCGTCTCACATTCTCACAACGGTCTTCTTTAGAAAATCCTAAATCTTTACAAATCGTTTTTCGGTACACATCGCCGTCAACGATTTCAGCTTTATAACCGTTTTCGATCAATAAATGCCGAACATTTTGCGCCAATGTAGTTTTTCCTGAACCCGATAATCCTGTAAACTGAATTAAAATCATTTAGAATTTCTTTTGTTTTTTATGAGGCATTAAAACTAAATAATCTGCAAGGTCAAAACAATAAGTATAATTACGGTTTTATTCTCTCTCAAAAATATTAAAAAAATAATCGCGCAAATGTGCCGATAGGCACTAAATATCGGTAGCCATAATGTTTGATATTTGTTGGTGTGCCGTAGGTACGCAACAGAATGGCTATTGCGTACCTACGGCACGCTAAATTGTTTTGCATCCCTAATTTTCTACCGATATTTAGTGCCTATCGGCACACTCTTGATTCGCATAAATTGCTGCTTTTCGATTAAACAGAAACGTGCCGTTAGGCACATAATATCGGTAGTCATTTGGGTTCGGTATTCGTTGGCGTGCCGTAGGTACGCAACAGTTATTGTTATGTTGCGTACCTACGGCACGCTAAATTGTTTTCCATCCCTCATTTTCTACCGATATTTAGTGCCTAACGGCACAAAGTATACATTTTTAACTGGTTCACAAAAATCATTATTTTCAACTACTAAAAGAAACGTGCCGTTAGGCACATAATATCGGTAACAATAATGTTTGATATTCGTTGGCGTGCCTTAGGTACGCAACATAACAATAACTGTTGCGTACCTACGGCACGCTAAAATTTGGTTCCATTTCCATTTCTACCGATATTTAGTGCCTGACGGCACAAAGTATACATTTTTAACTGGCTCACAAAAATCATTATTTTCAACTACTAAAAGAAACGTGCCGTTAGGCACATAATATCGGTAGATATTTAAAATTCGGTGCTCGTTGGCGTGCCGTAGGTACGTGACAAAACGATAGATGTTACGTACCTACGGCACGCTAAAATTTGGTTCCATTTCCATTTCTACCGATATTCAGTGCCTGACGGCACAAAGCATACATTTTTAACTGGCTCACAAAAATCATTATTTTCAACTACTAAAAGAAACGTGCCGTTAGGCACATAATATCGGTAGATATTTAGAATTCGGTATTCGTTGGCGTGCCGTAGGTACGCAACATAACAATAACTGTTGCGTACCTACGGCACGCCAAATTAATTCAACTCTTGTTTCTACCGATATTTAGTGCCTGACGGCACACTCAATATTGGCATAAATTGCTATTTTTATCTTTTAATAAATTTCAAATGAAAAAGAAACTTGTTGTTTTAACCGGCGCCGGAATTAGTGCCGAAAGCGGTATTAAAATCTTTCGTGACAGCGATGGTTTATGGGAAGGTCACGACGTTATGGAAGTTGCAACTCCCGAAGGCTGGAATAAAAATCAGGAATTGGTTCTCGATTTTTACAATAAAAGACGCCAGCAGCTTAAGGAGGTACAGCCCAATTTAGGACATCAAATTTTAGCCGAATTAGAAAAAGATTTCGACGTTTATATCATTACCCAAAATGTTGACGATTTACATGAACGTGCCGGAAGTACCAAAGTTTTACATTTGCATGGAGAATTATTAAAAGTGAGAAGTGTTAGAAATCGAAATTTAATTTTAGACTGGACAGCCGATTTACTGACGGGTGATTTAGATGAAAACGGACATCAGTTACGACCGCATATTGTGTGGTTTGGAGAAGAAGTTCCGGCACTGGAAGAAGGAATTGATATAACCGAAACAGCAGATTATTTTGCCGTAATTGGAACTTCATTACAGGTTTATCCTGCGGCAGGTTTGATTTCTTATGCTCCCAGCACAACGCCTGTTTTTTATATTGATCCAAAACCTATTTCAATTCCCAATATTCGAAATAAAGTAGAAGTGATTGCCAAAACAGCAACCGAAGGCGTTGCTGAGATGAAGACAAAACTATTTGAATTAGAAAATTTATCATGAATATTGAAACAGCATTACAGCAATTATCACAATTTAATTTTGTGACTCAGTTACTTATTTTTTCTTTAGAAAATATAAGTCTTTTATTGCTGGCGGTTTTAATTGGAAAAATAATGGAACCCGCAAATACTGTTTTGAATCCAAAAGATCGAAAATGGGTTATTTCCTGCCTGATCTGCAATATATTTATTACCGCTCTGGGTTTTGAATTGTATCAATTAGAGATCATTAAAATTGATTTTTCCCATGATCTAGTTTCTATTATTATCGATATTTTACTGCTCATCGTTTTAATGGATTTTTTCATGTTTTGCTTTCATTACCTGGCGCATACTTTAAAATGGTTTCATCCCATTCATAAACTGCATCACACTCATATTGAAACCAGTGTTTATAGTTTGTTTGTGCTTCATCCTATAGAAACTTTGGGCTTTGGTTTTATCTGGCTCATTTTGATTTCTATTTTTCAGCTCAATTATATCAGCCTTACGGTTTATTTATTTCTAAACCTGATGTACGGCATATTCGGACATCTGGAAAAAAATATTTTCCCTGCATTTTGGTACAAAAATTATTTCACCAAATGGATTTCTACGACAAAATTTCATTCGGATCATCATAAAAACCAATCCCATAATTTTGGTTTTTATTTTACTTTTTGGGATAAAATCTTCAAAACCATTATTTAAATTAAAAGTTAGGGCATAATAAAGCTTCAGTAATTTTCAGAAGTTTTAGCAATCACCTATATTTGCACCTTTCGAAAAACAACATAACAATGACTACTCTAAACGAATTGAATGCTATATCGCCAATTGACGGAAGATATAGAAATAAAACTCAAAATTTAGCACCTTTCTTTTCTGAAGAAGCTTTAATAAAATACCGTGTACTGGTTGAAATTGAATATTTCATCGCTTTATGCGAAATTCCTTTACCTCAGCTTTCTGGCGTAAATGCAGACTTATTTGACAGTTTAAGAAATATCTACAAAAATTTCTCTACAGAAGATGCGCTTTGGATTAAAGAAACAGAAAAAGTAACCAACCACGACGTAAAAGCGGTTGAATATTTTATTAAAGATGCTTTTGAAAAATTAGGATTATCTCAATACAAAGAGTTCATTCACTTCGGATTAACATCTCAGGATATCAACAATACTGCCATTCCGCTTTCTACAAAAGAAGCTTTTGAGCAGGTTTATACACCATCATTAATTGCTGTAATTTCTAAATTAAAGGAATTAAGCGTTGAATGGAAAGATATCCCAATGCTGGCACGCACACACGGACAGCCGGCTTCTCCTACTCGTTTAGGAAAAGAAATTTTGGTTTTTGTAGAGCGTTTAGAAGAGCAGATGCGTTTGTTGTTCAATATCCCGTTTGCAGCTAAATTTGGCGGTGCAACAGGAAACTTTAATGCACATCATGTGGCATATCCGCAAATTGACTGGAAAAAATTCGGAACTAATTTTGTTGAAAATGAATTAGGTTTACAACATTCTTTTCCAACAACTCAAATCGAACATTACGATCATTTTGCAGCATTTTTTGATGGTTTAAAAAGAATCAACAATATCATTATCGATTTAGATCGTGATATCTGGACGTATGTTTCAATGGATTATTTTAAACAAAAAATCAAAGCAGGCGAAATTGGTTCATCGGCAATGCCGCATAAAGTAAACCCTATTGATTTTGAAAACTCAGAAGGAAACTTAGGAATTGCCAATGCTATTTTCGAACATTTATCTGCTAAACTTCCAATTTCAAGATTACAGCGTGATTTAACAGACAGTACAGTTTTACGTAATGTTGGTGTGCCAATTGGGCATACAATTATTGCTTTTGAAGCTACGCTGAAAGGTTTGAACAAATTATTACTAAACGAAAGCAAATTTGCTGAAGATTTAGAGAAAAACTGGGCAGTTGTTGCAGAGGCTATTCAAACTATTTTACGTCGCGAAGCGTATCCAAATCCGTATGAGGCCTTAAAAGGTTTAACAAGAACTAACGAAGCTATTGATAAAAACGCAATTCATAATTTTATTGCGACTTTAGAAGTTTCTGATGCTGTTAGAGCCGAATTAATGCAGATAACACCTAGTAATTACACAGGAATTTAAAGAAAACCTAAAATATTTTGTCAAAAAAAGCTATCTTTATCGAGATAGCTTTTTTTTATTTTAACTCGGGAAGTTTTTTAGCCCAGATTACTTCACCTAACTTTTATTTTTTATAGGAGTTCAGTGAATATATTTGCAATGAAAAGCCTTTTGCGAAAAAAGCCATATTTTTTTGTAGTTGAAGAGCGACCAACGGAAGCTCCTGAAACTATTTAAAAAATAGGCGTTTTGAGTAAAAGCTTGAAATGGAAAGCTGGATTAAGCTCCTGAAAAAATACCACTTTATGATTGCCTTAAATGCCGCTGCAGAAACTACACATCATTTACAACCTTTAATTAGTGATCTGGGATTAATCCTGATGACTGCCGGAATTGCCGTACTATTATTTAAAAAAATGAAACAACCGCTGGTTTTAGGATACCTCATTGCAGGATTCCTGGCCGGAAACCACTTTGATTTTTTCCCATCAATTACAGAAATGAAAAGTGTAGAGGTTTGGGCAGAAATTGGTGTAATCATTCTTCTTTTTAGTTTAGGACTCGAATTTAGTTTTAAGAAATTAATGAAAGTTGGAGGAACAGCCTCCATTACAGCCAGTACGCAAATTATAACCATGGTTTTACTGGGGTATCTGGTAGGACGATGGATGGATTGGTCACAAATGGACAGCATTTTTTTAGGCGTAATTTTATCGATTTCATCCACAACAATCATTTTAAAAACCTTTGATGAACTGGGCGTTAAAGCGCAAAAATTTGCCGGAATCGTTATTGGCTCTTTAATTGTACAGGATATTGTAGCCATTTTAATGATGGTATTGCTCTCTACAATTGCAGTAAGCCAGCAATTTTCAGGAAGCCAGTTATTAATGTCCGTTTTAAAACTTATATTTTTCCTTACTGTTTGGTTTTTGGGCGGTATCTTTTTTATTCCCACGCTTCTTAAAAAAGCAAAACATTTACTGACAGATGAAATGCTGCTTATTATTTCTATCGCATTATGTCTTACTATGGTAATTTTTGCTTCAAATGTTGGATTTTCTCCAGCTTTAGGCGCTTTTATAATGGGATCGATAATTGCCGAAACAACACAGGCTGAACATATTGAACATTTAATAAAACCGGTTAAGGATTTATTTGGCGCAATATTTTTTGTATCTGTGGGAATGTTAATTGACCCTAAAATGTTGTATACGCATGCTGTTCCGGTAGCTATATTAACTGTCGTGACTATTTTAGGACAATCTGTAAGTTCAACAATAGGCGCATTACTGGCAGGACAGCCTCTTAAACAATCGGTGCAGACGGGAATGAGTTTGTCTCAAATTGGTGAATTCTCGTTTATTATTGCAACATTAGGAATGACATTAAATGTTACCAGTTCCTTTTTATATCCTGTTGTTGTAGCTGTTTCGGCAATAACCACTTTTACAACTCCGTTTATGGTAAAATATGCCGTGCCTTTTTCTCATTTCTTAGAACAAAAACTGCCTAAAAAATGGGTTAAAAATATCAACCGATACAGTATGAACGCGCAGGCAATAAAATCAGTCAGTATTTGGCAGAAAGTATTAAATGCCTATGTAATTCAAATTATACTGCATACCGCTATCATTACGGCAATTATTTTATTATCGTCAAAATTTGTAGCTCCTTTAGTGGCCGATACCAGATTTGGAAATACTTTGGCCGCACTTATTACGCTGGTAGTTATTGCACCATTTTTATGGGCACTTTCACTTCGTCGTATAGCTGCCGAAGAAGTCGAATTATTATGGGAAGAACGTAAATATCGAGGTGCGCTGTTAATGATGATTTTAATACGCATGAGCCTTGGTTTATTTTTTGTTGGTTTTTTATTGAATATATTCTTTTCTCCTTTGGTCGCATTCGTAGCATTGGTAATTGCTATTGGAGTTTATCAAATATTCCCTAAAAAATTAAATGAGCAGTATCACAGGATAGAAAATCATTTTTTGAAAAACCTCAACGATCGTGAAAACAAAAAAATAGACAGAAGATATGCCAATTTAATGCCGTGGGACGGTCACATGTCTATTTTTGAGATTGGGAAAGAATCAAACATTGTCGGAAAAACTTTAGAAGAACTAAGAATCAGAGAACTCATGGGAATTAATATTGCGTATATACGACGCGGTGAAGTTACAATTCCAATTCCTTCAAAAAATGAACGCCTGTTTCCCGGTGATGAAATTTCTGTAATTGGTACCGATGCCCAAATTACCGAGTTCACGAAATACCTGACTCAAAATGAAAATGAAGCTCCAAAAGCAGTTGAAGAAACTGAAATTGTTTTACGTCAGTTAGAAGTTTCCCAAGAAGAATTTACACAAAAAAGCATTGGTCAATTTAGAGGAAAAACCGGAGCAATGGTCGTAGGAATTGAACGAAACGGAAATCGTATTTTAAATCCTGAATCGAGTTTACTTTTACAGCCAAATGACATTATATGGGTTGTAGGAGACAGAAGAAAGATGAGTGAGCTTCTGAGAGGCTAAGATTCTGAGATGCTAAGTTTCTAAGATTCTAAGTTTCTAAGATTCTGAGATACTAAGTTTTTTTCTTTACGAATATATCTTAAAAAAAGAATCTAAGATGCTAAGTTTCTAAGATTCTGAGATACTAAGTTTTTTTCTTTACGATATATCTTAAAAAAGGTGCTAAATTTGTAAGCCACTAAGAGTTTAACCTCTCAAAAAACTTAGAAACTTAGCACCTTAGTATCTTTAAAAAAATCTTAGCAACTTAGAAACTTATTTATTCGGCTGCGGAGTTAAACGCAGATAAGGTTTAATAGGCGTATGACCTTTTGGGAATTTTGCCGGAATATCACTGTCAGGAACAGCTGGCGTAATTACTACATCTTCACCATCTTTCCAGTTTGCCGGAGTAGCTACGCTGTAATTTGCCGTTAATTGCAAACTGTCAATTACACGAAGCAATTCGTCAAAATTTCTTCCCGTTGAAGCCGGATAAGTCAATGTTAATTTAATTTTTTTATCAGGCCCAATAACAAAAACAGAACGTACAGTAAATTTATCGCTCGCATTTGGGTGAAGCATATCATATAGATTCGCTATTTTTTTATCCTCATCGGCAATAATTGGAAAATTAACCTCTGTATTTTGAGTTTCGTTGATATCTTTAATCCACTCTTTGTGCGACTCTAAACCGTCTACACTTAAAGCAATTACCTTCGTATTTCTTTTGGTAAATTCCGGAACATAGTTCGCTACAGTTCCCAATTCAGTAGTACAAACCGGAGTAAAATCTGCCGGGTGCGAAAATAAAACGCCCCATGAATCTCCTAACCATTCATGAAAATTGATTGGTCCTTGTGTGGTTTCTGCATGAAAATCCGGAGCTATATCGCCTAATCTTAATGTTGACATAATTTATATTTTTTAGTTCCTCTAAAATTAACTAAAAAATACATTTAGAAAACACGTAAGAATTAAAAAAAAGTTAAAATTCTACATTCTCTATCTAATTACTATTTTAATTTGGTTTTAACACATAGAAACATAGCTTTTTGTAATGTTTACGGAATTATAAGTCTCTTTCTTCAACTGCAGAAATTGCTCGCAAAGTCGCAAAGACGCAAAGTTTAATAAAGAAAACTTAAAAAAGAAAAAACTTTGCGTCTTCGCGACTTTGCGAGATTAAAAAAAATTAAATCTTAGCGTCTTCGCTCCCGATAGCTATCGGGATTGCGAGATTAAAAAAATAAGCATTTAAATAAACCCCACCACAAAATACCAAATCGCAAGCGTTACAAACGAAACAGGAATCCCAAAACCAATCATCATACTGCTTAATTTTGGCTTTAAACCATAAGTCGAAGCCAGAATTGCGCCAGTAATCATGGGCGCCATGGCGATTTCTATAATCGTAATTTTTATAGCTTCAGAATGCTGGTTAAAAACAAAAACATAAAAAATAAAAATAATAAGCGGCGTTACAATAAGACGGAAGAAAAGTCCCAGACGAAGAAATTTCCAATGTTTGCTGTTTCGATCAAAAGTCAATTGCAATCCAACCGAAAACAAAGCCAAAGGCGTAACCAAACTTCCCAGTTTTAATAAAAAAGGCTGAATATTCGAATCTAAATCATAATCAAAAACGTTCAGCAAACACGCCGCGACGAAGGTAATAAACGGAGGAAACAAAAGAATCTTCTTTGCAATACTTTTAAAATCCGGGCTTCCTTTAGAATAAAAAGCCGCCACAAAAACACCCAAAGTCGAAACCACCACAAAAGTTCCCGGCTGATCTACCAATACTGCCGTTTCTAAACCCTTTTTTCCAAACAAAGCCTCAACAATAGGATATCCCAAAAACGATGAGTTGCTTAGTCCCGCAGTCAGGATCAAACAGCCTATCAATTTATTTGACCAGCCCAGTCGTCGTCCTAAAAAATGAAAAAACACAAAAGCCAGGAAAAAACTAATCCACCCCGCTCCTATTGGGAACAATAATTCGTTGCTCCATTTTATCTTCGGAATATGATATAAAGTTATCGCCGGAAGGCAGACATAAATAACAATTTTATTAATCGTTTTATAAATAGGAGTTGGAAACCGCTTTACATGCTGCAAAAGCAATCCTAAAAATAAAAAGAAGAATATTATAATAAAGTTGTTCATATCAAGGGTTAGTGACAAAAATAGGAATTTATAAATTGATGTATAAAACTTATTACACCTAATTAAAATTAACCTCGCAAAGACGCAATGGCTTTGTCATTTCGACGAAGGAGAAATCTGCGCAAGTAGCTCGACAAAGATTGGCGATTTAGTTTGCGGAGTTACTTACGCAGATCCCTCGTTCCTCGGGATGACAAGATTGGGTAAAGATTGCGTAACCGCACAGTTTGTCATCCTGAGCGAAGTCGAAGGACACGCAAGTAGCTCGACAAAGATTGGCGATTTAGTTTGCGGAGTTACTTACGCAGATCCCTCGTTCCTCGGGATGACAAGATTGGGCAGAAACGAGAGTTTGTCATTTCGACCGAAGGGAGACTCGAGCGATAGCGAACAGGCGAAGCAAATCTCCGCAAGTAACTCCGCAATAATTATCCAATCTTTGTAGAGCTTCTCACGAAGGTTTCTCCCTTCGGTCGAAATGACAATATTATGTTTAAACTTTACGTCTTGGAGAGAGATTTATTCGCCATAGCATTATAGGATTCCCTTTTAACTTAATAACATTAAGCTTCGAAACTATGTGTGAGAAACTAGTTTCTTTCCATCCTCTCTTTCAGCTAAAAAAATCTATGTCTCTATGTGTTTAAAAAAAAATACACATCCCTACAAAAAAACAAACAAAATTAATTTTTAGTTAAAATTTGTTTTCTTATAATAAAACTCACTACATTTGTAACATATTTTATTACAGTATGCTTTCAGGTAAATTTGCCATAACGATTCACATTCTTACTTTGCTCAATAAATTCCCCAATGATTATTTATCATCAGAATATATTGCAGGAAGCATTAACCTGAATCCCGTTTTGGTTCGAAAAGAAATTGCAAACCTCAAAGCGCATCATATTGTAGAAAGTAAAGAAGGAAAAAACGGAGGCACAAAACTCGCCGTTGATTCATCAAAACTGACATTAAAAGAAATTTTTGAAATGACTTTTGAAACCATCAATCTCGGTTATGCTAAAAATCAGCCCAATCCGGATTGTCCTGTTGGAAAAAAAATCAATCAAAATCTGGATGCGTTGTATGCAGATATGAATCAAAAAGTAAGCGCACAATTGCAGGGAATTTCTTTAGAAGATTTTTCGAACCAGTTTTAAAGCTATTTTTTTATACTAAACTGTAACATTTTTTATTACTAAATAAATTTATATATTATGAAAATCGCAATTATTGGAGCAACAGGATTTGTAGGCTCAGCAATTTTAAATGAATTAGCAGGCAGAAATCACGACATTACGGCCATTGCAAGAAACCCAAAAGACACCGCTGGCATTAACTGGAAAAGTGCTGATATTTTTAATGTAGATGAATTGGCAGCAATTTTAAAAGGAAACGACGCTGTTATAAATGCTTATAATTCAGGATGGACAAACCCTAATATTTACGATGATTTTATTGCAGGATCAAAAGCAATTCAGGAAGCGGTAAAAAAATCGGGTGTAAAACGTTATATCACCATTGGCGGTGCAGGAAGTTTATTTGTCGCTCCGGGTTTACAAGCCGTGGATACACCGGATTTTCCAAAAGAATTTTATGCCGGAGCCACTGCAGCAAGAGATTATTTAAATATCTTAAAAGAAGAAAAAGAATTAGACTGGGCATTTTTTAGTCCCGCTTTCGAAATGCACCAGGGCATTACAACCGGAAAAACAGGAAAATACCGTTTAGGATTAGAAAATCCGGTTTTTAACGACGAACAAAGAAGTATTTTATCTGTAGAAGATTTAGCAGTCGTTATTGCTGATGAAACCGAAACACCAAAACACCATCAGGTTCGATTTACTGCGGCGTATTAATTTTTAAACTTTAACAAATATCGGCACGCATAGTCCGTTTTTTTGTCACCCTGAGCGAAGTCGAAGGGCGCAAAGTAATTCCACAATAAAACTCAAACCCGACAGTCCCGATGCATCGGGACTGTCGGGTCTCTTTGTGTTAAAATGGTGTGGTTATACAATCTTTACCCACAATCTTGTCATCCCGAGGAACGAGGGATCTGCGCAAGAAGCTCCGTAAAGCATATCGCCAATCTTTGTCGAAATACTAGTGCGATTTCTCCCTTCGGTCGAAATGACAAAGCTAATGCGCAAAGACAAACTGTACGGTTACCCAATCCTGTCACCCTGAGCGAAGTCGAAGGGCGCAAAGTAATTCCACAATAAAACTCAGACCCGAGAGTCCCGATACATCGGGACTCTCGGGTCTCTTTTCGTTAAAACGGTACAGCTATCTTTGTAATCCTGAGCAAAGCACATAAAACTACTCCCCTTTCAGTTCATTTAATTCCTTATTAAGCCATTCAATTTTTTCATCTTTAAGCTCAATAATTTCGAGTCTTGCTTCGGCTAATTCTTTATAATTTATATTTGTTTCAATACTGTTATTTTTTAACATAGATCCTTCACCTGTTAAAAGCCAGTTTGCATCAATGTCTTTATATTTTATCAGTAAATTTTGTATAGGTACCATTCCTGCATTGGTTCTTTTTTTACTGATTTCTGTAAAAAGAGAGGTGCTGATATTCAATTCATTAGCAAATTCTCTAGAATTTTTGATAATTTTTTTAGCTTTTAAATATTCGTAAACATCTAGAAATCTGGAAGTTGCATCGTTCATTTCGAAAAAATTACAGATTATTGTACTTTTGTAAGGTTTTTATGCAGAATTCTGCATATATTTGCATATTATTTAGCGTTCAAAGATAAAACTTTTGTTATGACAATCGAACAAATTAAGGAAAAAACCCTATACGGTGATTACACTTTGCTTGGTCAGGTTATGGGTATAAATGCCCCTGCGGCAAAAATGAGATTTTTTAGAGGAGATGAAATTGCAAAAAAAGCCCTGCTTAAAATCATTGCAAATCGAGAGGCTTTAATTAAAGAATTTCAAAACAGAACAAATAAGGCGATATAGACTAATTTTTCAAGTACTTCAGCCAGAGTAAATTAAGATCATTAACAAATGAAAACAAGTACGACAATGGATAAAAGTAAAACAAAAGTTTACAACTCCTACGATGCAAATATTTTGGAAGCCTTGTTTGTAAAATACGGGTTATCAAAATATTACATACGCCAATGTGTAAACGGAACCGTACATGGAATAACGCCTGACTGCATTAAAAAAGATTATGAAACAATGCAAAAAGCCTATAAAGACGTTATTATGAATCTTATTCAGACAACACTTAAATAATCAAACCAATATAACAGAAAACCCAAAAAGTTATTACACTCCCTTATCAGCCTTAAAGCCCTAAGTTTTATAAGCAGATTATACTATATATGTCTTTTTAAATTAATAAACAGACAGACTTTTCATCACTATAAGCCATATTGAATACCATCAATAGCGCCTATTTTTTTTACAAAATACCACGAATACCACAAAAATATATACGCATATCCCAAAAGGATATCGACCAGGCATGTCTTTTAGTTTCTTGTTCTGAGGGATAATAATTAAGGTATGCCGATTTAAAATAATTAAACAATTTAAAAAATGAAAAAAAATCTATTTTGTATGTGGCTGGCATTATTGGCCATATTATTTACGGTAAACATGGAAGCCCAGATGACCATTGGGGGCAAAAAAGAGCCGGAAGCCTTTTCCGTTTTGGAACTTCTGAACAAGGGCGGACTACGACTGCCTCAAATGACAACAGCACAGCGTAACGCATTTGCTGTAAAAAATAATGATAAAGGTGAAGGCCTTACTATTTATAATATTGATACTAAATGTGTGGAATATTGGAATGCTACACGCTGGGTAAGTTTATGTGAGGGAACATCACAAACCAAAATAAGTCCGCAGCCATGTGTAAATGTAGCCGCAGACGGTACAGGATGCGACCAGACATTTACTATTGATGATGTTGACTGTCCTAACGGACCTTTTAATATTGCTATTGTAGCAGGGTCTGAATACGCAGTATTAAACGATGTAGATAATACAAACGGAAAATTTAAAATCGACTTTTTTCCAAACGAATCTGTAAACATTCATACCGTATTAGTGCGCGTAACAAGCACTTGTACCAGTTTGTTTAAAGAATTTTTATTCTCTCAAAATGGAGTAGACTGTACTTCTATGCCGTATACTGCGCCAACAATAACAGCATCTGCAACGACCATATGTATCGGAGGTGCGGTGTATTTATCTGTTCCTGCCAATACACCAAACCTTGATAAATTAATCTGGACCCGTAATGGTGTTGAAGTGGCGCGTGGTGTAAACTACTATATCGCTACACAAAAAGGGGAATATAATATCTCTATGGGAGCTGTTGGCTGTAACAAAAACGATTCAAACAAACGTACCATTACAGAATCCGGTACTGCAACACCAGTTACTCTTTCTGTAATAGCATCTAACAATGGCGAAATTTGCGGTACAAACAAAGTTACACTTACTGCATCAGGAAACAGCAGCGGTACGATTGTGTGGTTTCATAACGGAGTACAAGAACAATCTGGCCCATCAATAGACCTAAGCAGTGATACCAGTATAGGTGAATGGTTTGCAGCAGTAAAAGACGGAAGCTGTTACTCTAAGCAATCTAACAGTATTCAGGTTAAAAAAACTGCAGCTGGCGGACAGATAACTATTGATGATGCTGATGTACTGGTAAATGGAAAACCGTTAAGCAGTTTTACATCATTCTGTGCTGGGGGAAGTTTAAATTTCAGCATTGCTAATAAACAAAATGGTATTACTTATACATGGTACAATGGAAATGATCCTATAACAACTAACCCATTTATAGTGCCAGGTAATCAAAGTACAATGTCACTTCGTATGATTGCTACTGACAACAGCGATTCAAAATGTCCTGCAGAAACACATGTACTAGAAAAAAATATTACCAGCGGAAACACTCCCGGACAGCCAAGTATTACTGGTAAAACAGTACTTTGCGACGGCAGTACAGATTTAACAATTGTACCGGAAACAACAGGTACTTATACTTATACATGGTATAAGGATAATGTAAAAATTAGTGAGGCTCAAACCATCACGGTTTCAGAAGGTGGAACATACAATGCAACTGTAACAAATGCAACAGGCTGTACCAGTACAATGGCAGTAAAAAATGTATCATCGACTGTTTCAAGCCAGCCGGTAATTACATGGCTTTCTAATCCTGCTAGCGCTAATTTTGGCGGGAAAGTATACATGGAAGCATCCAGCACGCCTGCCGCCACATCTTACACATGGGCGGCTGACAATGGTGCAGTAATTACGGGTTCTGGAGCAAGTGTATCTGTACAGCTTCCTGCAAGCGGAATAGATGGACTAAAAGTAAAAGTTACAGTAACAGCTAAAAACGATTGTGGAGAAATCTCAAAGGATCATTTAATCACAGTAAATACTGATTGCCCTACACCTGAAGTTACTGCATCTAATACGGTTCAAACTACCACAACAAATTCTGCAGTAACATTATCAGCATCAGTAACTGCAGCAACAGCAGTTCAGGCTGCATATAAATGGTATAGCAATACTACCAATAGTAATTCAGGAGGTACTGAAATCCCTGGTGCTACTACAGCATCCTATACATACACTCCTTCGCAAGCAGGAACCTACTATTTTTACTGCGAAGTAACAAATGGCTGTACGGGTAATCCAAAAGGAAATTCTCCAGCATTTACAGTTACGGCAAGTAAAGACCCAAGTACGATTAATCCCGGAAGCGGAAGTTTAAGCGGAAGAACTTGTTTTGATATAGCGCAAACTGAAGGTGGTGATACTTGTGGACCATTGTCATCACGCTTACCGCAACAAGCAGATTTTACTACAGTTATAAATACACAACAATATACATTTACACCGCAGGGCACCATAAGTAATCTTCATTTTCAATATGTAGAAAAATCAGGATATGCTAATCAAATTGTGAGCAAATTTGAACCTAACGGCAACACCGTAACGGTAACATACAATACTAATTTAAGCGGCGCGCAGGGTACGGCTCTAGGTAAAACAAGTACAGACCCGCTTTATGTAACTATCTATGCCATATTTAATGATGGAACAGGTGCAGAAGTAGCTGTAAAACTAAAAGCAGAAATAAAAGACTGTATGTGCTGCGGTGCAAAAATTAGCGCTACAGAGTGGAGAGCATTTAAGTGTCATAACATGGGTGTTGACGAATCTTTAAACCCTTTTAGTGCCGATGCAAGATTGACAGGAAATTATTATTACTGGGGCACCCTATTACCTTATAATGCTGGTGGCAAAGCTAATACAACTTCTTGGGCAGATAACGTTAAAACCGCAAGTGACCCTTGTCCTCCGGGCTATAGAGTACCAACCAGAGCAGAATGGCAGGGAGTAGTTAGTAATAATGTTACTACAAAAGTATATGGCTCTTTTGCGTTTAACCAAGGAACAGTAGTTATTGGACCTGCATTACCCCTTCCTGTTTCATCATATGTCCCAGTAGGAGTAGGACAGACTCCACTGGCTCTAGCACAGTTTTCGTACCAATCTACAACAGTATATAGCGCCAATTCTAATTTTTACTATTTGTATGGCTCATCTTCTACAACTTTTAATCCAAATGCTTATGCTGGTAGAAGCTACGCCTTTCCAGTACGCTGTATTCAAAAAGCACAAGGTGAAGGGGGACAGCCTTAATGGTTTTTAAAATAAACTTAAATCCTGAAGGCAGTTTGCTTTCAGGATTAACATAAATAGGTTTACTGGTAACTTGTTTAGTGATAAGCAAGTATCAGAGATTACCAAAAAGCCCGCAGCGCTTTTCATTTCCTGTCATAAACAGAAATGAGAGGCGTTTCGGTGTTTTACGAAATGAAATAAATAGATAAAATAAATGAAATAAAAATATGAAAAATATACTTTTAAAAAGCTTTGCTTTTTTTAGCATACTCACATCTTTGCAGTCACAAACCATAAACGTGCATCTTTCACATTATGCAGGAAAACAGTATCTATATATGTTTGAAAAAGGCAGTAAAAAAGATACCATCGTCACAGGTAAACTAGACACAGAAGGTAAAACAGTACTTACTATTCCCGCAGCCAAAAAAGGTTATACCGGTATCTCTCATTTTGTCCTTACAGAGGGCGGAGGAATGGATTTTATTGTAAACAACGAGAATTTCTCTGTTTCCTGTCTTGAAGAACAGCCTAATTTTGAAAACACAAAAAACACAGGTTCTCCTGAAAATGAGTTTTTAAATCAAAAAATAAAGCAGCAAAAAGCAATTCTTGATAAAGCTGGTTTTGTGCAGTACGGTCTTAACGCTTATAAAACAGAAGATGTTTTGTATCCTGCCCTGCAAAAAGAAAACGAAAACCTGCAGCAGCAGTTTACCGCACTTAGAAACGAAACAGCAAAAAGTACTTTATATGCAGCGCGTTTTATAGAAATATACCGTTTTTTAATGGGCATAGGCAGCAGTTTTAACCAGACAGAAGAAGAAAAAGCAAAAGAGTTAAATCTTTTTGTAAAAGAAAAACTCGATATGCAGGCACTTTACAACAGTGGTTTCTGGAATGAAACCATAGAAGGCTGGGCAGATTTACAGCAAAGGATAATTAAAGATGATGCTGTTTTACTGGCAGATACAAAACAAATCCTCTCCCGCATAAAAAGCAAAGAAATCTATACTGCTTTTACAGAAAAAATCGTGACCGTGTTTACCAAAGCAGGAAAAGATGATCTGATAACAGCAATAAGTGAATATGCCGCAAAATCAGGAAAATTAGAAAAACCGAGCAAGAAATTAACAAGCGCTATTAATGCTCCGGTTGTTGGTGCAAAAGCGCCGGTATTAGAAACTCCGTCGGGCAAAAAAACAATCAATAAAAAAACCTTGTTATTCTTTTACGAATCGGGCTGTAATAACTGCGAGAATGAAATTCATCAGTTACTGGGCAATTACCAAATCGTAAAAAACAAAGGCTACGAAGTAATAAGCGTAGCCGCAGACATGACCAAAAACACCGGAGACGGACACCATCACGCTTTTCCGTGGGCAGCACAATTATGCGATTTTAAAGGTTTCGCAGGCCCAAACTTCCAAACCTACGCCATAATAGGAACCCCAACTTTTTTCACCATAGATGAAAGAGGTATAATCACAGGGAAATATGCGAGGTTAATCGATACGGGGATTCTTAATTAATGGTGAATTGTTGATTGTTAATTGTTAATTGAGTTATGATTTTTTTTGTCATTTCGACCGAAGGGAGAAATCGCACGCGGGATTCGACAAAGATTGGTTAATCACTTTGTAGAGTTACTAGTGCGATTTCTCCCTTCGGTC
>NZ_CAIJDE010000051.1 GCF_903819335.1 Flavobacterium panici
GAGAAACAAAATAATCCATCGAGTTTTTGCAGTAATAAAAAACCAAACCTTTTATGAAAAAGATTTGGTTTTATCATAGAAATCGAAATGACAAGATTGGGTATTAATCTGCGTGAAAAAAAATCATTTTAATCCCTTTTAATCTGTGGCTAAAAATCTTATGTTAGACGCACTGCAGTGCGTCTCTACGAAAACCTTTGAACCTTTGTCTCTCTGTACCTCTGCTTCTTAAACCTAAGAAACCCTCCTCTTAATCTTGGACAAAAACTCGTGCGAAACGCCCAAATACGATGAAAGATTTTTGTTATTAATGGTCTGGACTTTTTGCGGATAACGATCTTTAAAATCTAAATAACGCTGTTTTGAAGTTTTATTTAAAACATCCAAAAGTCTTTGCTGAATAGCCACATTTGCGCGCTCAATCATTAAAACATGAAACTGAATAAGCTTGGGAACTTCTGCAAACAACTGCGCTTTTTGGGCTTTATTTATGACCAAAATTTCGCTGTCTTCTATGGCTTTGATATTATAAGTTGTTGGTTTTTGGTGATAGAAACTTTCTAAGTCACATATCCATTCATTTTCGAAAGAAAAGAAAATTACGGTTTCCGTTCCGTTTTCGTTTAAGATGTAAGTTTTAAATGAACCTTTTAAAATAAACCCCTCATAACTGTTATTAGAATCCTGAATTTGAAGAAACTGATTTTTTTTAAGTTTAATAAGTTCAGCTTTTGAAACAATGATATTCCATTCTTCATCTGTGAGCGGGATCTTTCGCTCAATGTTTTTTCTTAGTAGGTTGTACATGCTTGTGGTTTTTGTTTGGAATTAAATTTGTTTTTCAATCCATTCTTTATTAGGGGTTTAAAAAATGTAATCGATTACGTAAATATACACTATTTATGCATTTTTGTAAATTAACAACTGTTAAAAAAACGAATTTCATAGAATTTTTTGCAAAAGTTTGAACTTGTTCAACTTTTTTCCTGCAAATTATAGTCAGATTTGTGTTGTTAAACTTTTATAAATAACCAAACTTAAATTATGAAATTACAATCAACACTCTCCATGTTTTTACTAACATTGGCTTTAGGATTTACGGCATGTAATTCTGAAGAAATTGCTTCATCAAATACAGAAGCAAGTATCGAAACAACAACACAGTCGGCTACGACGAATTTAACCGCAAAAATTGGAAACTGTTCTGAAGTTCCGGGTTGGGCTTCTCAAAACGGAAGTACAACCGGCGGCGGTTCTTCGGCTGAAACTACGGTTACAAATTACGCTCAATTAAAAGCAGCTATTGAGAACACTTCTGTAAAAGTGATCAAAGTTTCCGGAACTATTACAGTTACCACACGATTATCATTTCAGGATCAAACGGGTAAAACCATTTATGGTACAAGTGGTGCAAAACTAGTTTCGACTAATCAGACTAAAGATGCTTCTGGTATTATCAACATTAAAAGATGTAAAAACTTAATCATCAGAAATTTAATTTTTGAAGGCCCAGGAGCTTATGATACTGACGGCTGGGACAACGCAATTTTGGATGAATGCACGAATGTTTGGGTAGATCACTGCGAATTTAGAGATGGCGTTGACGGAAACTTCGACATCAAAAACAAATCCGATTATATTTCGGTTACGTATTCTAAATTTCATTATCTAAAACCACCAAAAGCTGGAGGTTCAGGAGGATCTGATGATCACAGATACTCAAACTTAATTGGTTCAAGCGATGGTGCTACCGCAGATCGCGGCAAATTGAGAATCACTTTTGCAAGATGCTGGTGGGCTCCAGGATGTAAAGAAAGAATGCCAAGAGTTCGTTTTGGAAAAGTACATTTAGTAAACAACTTCTTTAACAGTACGGTAAGCAATAAATGTATCGCTGCAGGTTTTGAAGCTGATCTTCGTGTAGAAAGCAACGTTTTTGAAGGTGTAAAAACGCCTATCGATTTAATGAGCGGCTATACGGCTGTTACGGCAACTGATAACGTTTTTACAAATACAACCGGAAATCAAGCCGGAAGCGGTACTGCTTTTACTCCGCCATATTCTATTGTAAAACTTAATAAAACTGCTGTTAAAGCTGATATTTCAGCAAATGCAGGAGCAACTTTAGGAGGTAATATCTGCGGCTCTTTTTAATTGAATTAGAATAAAAGTAAGTTAGTTTTTAGTTAGAACCACGGATTGCAGTGATGCAGTTCGTGGTTTTTTATTTTTTTTCTGCCACGAAGACGCAAAGGCGCAAAGATTAAATGTAGAGGCGCACAGCAGTGCGTCTAACACAAAGTATGGACAATTGGGGCGTAGACGCACTGCTATGCGCCTCTACAGAAAACCTTTGTAACTTTGAACCTCTACACCTTTGATCCTTTCCTTAAAGCACCAACTCTTCAAACAATTTCTGAATCGTTTTCTCCAAATCCTGACACAAACCCGGATGAGGTCTTGAAGTTTGGATTGCTGAACTTCTAATTGCCGTTAACCAACGAAAACGTTCCGGAATCTCAAATTCAGCGATTGGACCGCCGTCTTTAGCTCCTTTTGCTATTTTTTCTAATGAAGTTAAATTGCACTCTAATTGTTCGATATCAAAATCGTTTGAAAGTGCTTCAATTTTTTCTTTATTTAAATGAAAAAGTACTTTAATAAACTTGGCTTTTTTGCAAAACAAAATGATTCCGATATTCAGGAATTCTTCGCGCTCTACCCTTGGCACAACACGAATCACAGCATATTCGTATAAGTGATTATCTTGCATTTTGAGCCTGATTTACAAATATTTCTGAATTCTCTAATCTTGTTTTTAAGAACTGCAAATAAACGTTTCGCAATCCTTCCGGCGTTTCTTCTGCATCTTCCCACTGCAGCCAGTTTAACGGAATTGTATTTACAATTTCTTCTAAAATTTTCGGTGTTAAAATCGCTTTAAATTCGACGTCGACTTCTTTTAAAAGTGAAGCTTGCGGTAATAAAACGTGGTCTTTTATCAATGCAAACGGACTTTTGGCATGCTGTTCCCAATTGTTCCAGGAATGATGAAAATACAAACATGCTCCGTGATCTATTAGCCATAATTCTTTATGCCAGATTAGCATATTGGTATTTTTGAAAGTTCGGTCTACGTTTGTAATATAAGCATCGAGCCAGACAATCTGCGAAGCTAATTTGGCATCGACAGTTGTTACAACGGGATCAAAAGTAATCGCTCCTGATAAAAAATGCAATGCCAGATTTAATCCTTGGCTTCCTTGCAGTAAATCCTGAATTTCTTCATCGGCTTCGGTTCTTCCAAAGGCTTCGTCGAGGTTTGCGAATACTAATTCTGGTAATTGTAGTTTTAAGGCTTTTGCTATTTGTCCGCCAACTAATTCGGCTATAAGGGCTTTTACGCCGTGTCCGGCACCACTAAATTTTAATACGTATTTAAAATCGTCATCGGCTTCTGCCAAAGCGGGTAAAGATCCGCCTTCGCGCAGCGGCGTTATATAACGCATGACGTTTACCGTTCTGAGATCGAAGTTGTTTTTCATAGTTACAAACTTACTAAGGTTTTTGCCACGAAGACACAAAGACACAAAGTTTTTTAATCTCGCAAAGACGCAGAGTCGCAAAGTTTTTTTTCACGCTATATTCCCAATCTTGTCATTTCGAGGAACGAGAAATCTCCACAAGAAGCTCTACAAAGATTGGATTCTCGTTGAGGAGTTACTTGTGGAGATTTCTCGTTCCTCGAAATGACAAACTGTATGGAAACTTTACCTGAAAACTTTGCGACTTTGTGTCCTTTAAAAAGCAAAGCAACTTAAAAAACTCAGCGCACTTTGCGAAAAACCTTTGCGAGTTTTGCGTTAAAATTACTTTTCTAAACTCAAAAAAGCCCTTCCTAAATTCTTGATAATATCTGAGGCTATAAAAGATTCATAACCAGTTTTTGGTAAAGCAATATCCGCTGTTAGTCCATGAAGATAGACTCCGAATTTTGAGGCGTATTTGGGTTCGTAGCCTTGTGCGAGGAGACTTGTGAGGATTCCGGTTAAGGTATCACCGCTTCCTGCGGTTGCCAAGGCTGCGTTTCCGGTTGTGTTTTCGTAGACAGAATTTCTGTTTATGGTGAATGTTGGTGCGCCTTTCATGACTACAATAACTTTATACTTTTCTGAAAAGGCGATTGTTTTTTGAAATTTTTCAGATTCTGAATTCCATTTGCCAATCAAGCGTTCTAATTCTTTTGGATGAGGTGTCAGAATCGTGTCTTCGGGAACTAATTCCAGCCAGGATAAATTTTCAGAAATAATGTTTAAGGCATCGGCATCTAAAACTAAAGGTGATTTGTTGACTCTTAAAAATTCAAATAAGGCTTTTTGTGTTCCAAGTTCCTTCCCTATTCCGGGACCAATTCCAACGGCTTGCGGAATTAATGGTAAATGGATATTAGTAATGAAATTGGTGTTTTCGTCGGTAACGGCCATTACTTCGGGAATGGAAGTTTGCAGGATTTGATAACCGCATTTTGGTATAAAAGTCGTTACAAGTCCGCAGCCGGATTTTAAGCATGCTTTTGAAGCTAAAACGCCTGCTCCTATTTTTCCGTAACTTCCGGCAATAATCACAGCGTGACCCTGAATTCCCTTGTGTGTATGAGGATTTACAGGTTTGTATATTTTTAAGATTTCTTCTTTTGTGATTAAATATGGAGATTTCATTTGATGGCTTTTGTTGGTGCATTTATTTTAAACACATAGAATCATAGCTTTTCTTTGTGGGTAAAGGCGTTTCACTTGTCTTAACAAACATAGCTGATTGTGAAAACGTGACTTTATAAAAGATGATTCTTTAATGTTTCTTACGATTAAAGTTACATAAAAAATCGAAAACACGAATGTTTATTGTTTCCCTTAAGTCCTAGCCCTGATAGTAGCGGCATCTCCCGATTTAGAAAAACAAGGCTCTTTAGCCGTAGTTTTTGTTTATCGGGAATATAGCGGATAGCAGGAAATTGCTCCTAATTATTGCGAAATTTATAATTTAAGGCATTCAAATTAGATATTTTTTGAATAGATTTGCAGAACAATTTTATAAAACAACACAATGAAAAATACTGCGCTTACGCACATACATGAGAGTTTGGGAGCGAAAATGCTGCCTTTTGCGGGTTACAACATGCCTATTACATATGAAGGTGTAAATGCTGAACATGAAACGGTTCGTAATAGTGTGGGCGTTTTTGACGTTTCGCATATGGGTGAATTTTTGTTAACGGGACCAAATGCTTTGGCTTTGATTCAAAAAGTAACTTCAAATGATGCTTCGGCTTTAACTATTGGTAGAGCGCAATATTCTTGTCTGCCAAATAATGAAGGCGGAATTGTAGATGATTTGATTGTTTATAAAATGAAAGAAGAAGAGTATTTACTTGTTGTAAATGCTTCGAATATTGAAAAAGACTGGAGCTGGATTTCATCTTACAATGATTTGGGAGTTGAAATGAAAAACCTTTCTGATGATTATTCATTATTGGCAATTCAGGGACCAAAAGCGGTTGAGGCTATGCAGGCTTTGTCTTCTATAGATTTATCTGCCATTGCTTATTACCATTTTGAAGTAGCAGATTTTGCTGGTTTTAATGATGTAATTATTTCTGCAACTGGTTATACAGGTTCTGGAGGATTTGAAATTTACTGCAAAAATGCTGATGCCGAAGCTATTTGGAACAAAGTTTTTGAAGCTGGTGCAGCTTTCGGAATCAAACCTATTGGTCTTGCAGCACGTGATACTTTACGTCTTGAAATGGGATTCTGCCTTTACGGAAATGATATTAATGATACTACTTCTCCGCTTGAAGCTGGTTTAGGATGGATCACAAAATTCAATAAAGATTTTACTAATTCTGAGGCTCTTAAAAAGCAAAAAGAAGCTGGTGTTACCAGAAAATTAGTTGCTTTTGAAATGCAGGAACGTGCGGTACCAAGACATGATTACGAGATTGTAGATGGTTCTGGAGCTGTAATTGGAATTGTAACTTCTGGAACAATGTCTCCTTCTATGAATAAAGGAATTGGTTTAGGATATGTTACGGTTTCAAATAGTGCTGTTGACAGTGATATTTTTATTAGAATTAGAAAAAATGATGTTCTTGCAAAAGTGGTAAAACTGCCTTTTTACAAGAAATAATTAAAGTTATAAATATTGTAAGATGCATTACTGTAATGGTAATGCATTTTTTTTTGCCGAAGATTAAATAATTTCAAGTATTAATACTTGAAATTATTTAATCTTCGGCATTTTATTTCTTATTTATATGTAAGATTTTTTAGAAAAAATGTAAACCGTTTTCGAAAAATTACCGTAACTTTAATATAGAATGTTGAGATTTCACCTATGAACAAAATTTTGCCGTTATTTTTACTGTTTACTTCTTTCCTATTTAGTCAAAATAGCGCCGAGACATGCGAAATACTGAACAAAATAAATGCTGTTATTCAAACAGAACATTTACGTCCGAAGCCAGTTGATGACAGTTTATCTGTTTTTGTTTTTGATAATCTTATAAATGAATTAGATCCTTCACGCAATATCTTTTTTAAAAGTGAATACGATCAACTGGCAGCAGAATATCGTTTAAATCTGGACGATTTAATTTTAAGCAACGATTGTACTTTTTTAACTGATATTACCGCCAAATATATTAATGGATTGATCAGAACTAAAGAAGTTCTTGAAAAAATTCAGGCGACTGCATTTGATTACACTAAGAAAGATACCATTCGATTCTACAAAAAGTCATTTCCTTTTTATTTAAAAAAAGAGGATTTAGAGAAAGTATGGCGTAAAAAACTGCGTTATCAAATTCTGGATGATATAGCTGAAACGAGCGATAATCTGGATTCTATAAAAGCTAATTTTGCTTCTATTGAAGCTAAATCCAGAAATCTGATTGTGTCGAATGAAATTTGCCGTATCAGCACGCTTTTAGAAACTAAAACGAAACAAGACGAAAATCTTTATAATTTCTTCTGTACTTATTTTGATCCGCATACAGCTTATTTTAGCGACGATTCTAAATCTAGTTTTGTGGCTTCCTTATCAAAAGAGCATTTATCATTGGGAATGACAGTGAATCTTAATGAAAAAAATGAAATTATTGTTCACGAAATAGATCCAAATGGTCCGGCGTATCAAACTGGGCAGATTAAAAAAGGTGATCAGATTATTTCAGTTTCCAATCATAAAGAAACACTTCAGGTTTCCTGTTCTTCGTTAGAATCTATTTCTACCATGATTTTATCTGAAGCGAATAAAACGCTTACGCTTACGCTGAAAAGAAACTCAGGCAAAAATTTTGATGTTTTTATCGAAAAACAAGTCATGAAAGACGAAGAAAATTCGGTTTTCAGCTTTATAATTGGTAAGGAAAGTAAAATTGGATATATAAAAATTCCAAGTTTTTATGCTGATTTAGACGGAAACAGTCGAAAAGGCTGCGCCGACGATGTGGCCAGAGAAGTTATTAAACTGGAAAGAGATAATATTAAAGGTTTAGTGATTGATTTGATTGATAATGGCGGCGGTTCGATGGAAGAAGCCATAAAATTGGCGGGAATGTTTATTGATTATGGACCAATTTCGGTTGTTATTGATCATACTAAAGAGAAATCAGTTATCAATGATCCTTACAAAGGCATGATTTACAGAGGGCCAATTGTGATTTTGGTGAATAGCAATACGGCTTCTGCAAGTGAATTTTTCTCTTCGATTATGCAGGATTACAATCGAGCGCTTTTGTTAGGAAGCAATACGCTTGGAAAAGCTACAATGCAGACGATTCTTTCGCTTGACGAAAATAAAAATACCGATTTCCTTAAAATTACAATTAATAAATTTTACAGGGTTACGGGAAAAAGCCATCAATATATTGGGGTTACGCCAGATGTTGTTCTTCCTGAATTTTATGAAGATGTTTATCAAAAGGAAAGTGATTTTCCTACTGCGATGAAAAACGATAGTATTGAACCGTTTTTAAAATTCAGACCGTATGTAAAACGTGCTTTAATAGATAAATTGGCCAAAAACAGTTCTTTAAGACTGGCCGATAATTTTTATTTTAATGATATTAAAAAGATCAATCTAAAAATAGATCAATTGATCAATACACCAAAAGCAGAAATCCCGATGACTTTAGATGCCATTTTTAATCAAAAGAAAGTCGTAAATTCTCTTTGGACAGAGATCAATACTTTTAATGACGAAAATAATCCGCTGGATGTTTACAATTCTTCTGTAAATCAGTTTCTATTAGGCGCTTATCCTAATGATAAAACGATTAATCAATATCAAATGGATAATTTAAAAACAAATCCATACCTCAACGAAGCGGTGAATATTATTAATGACTTCAATTTTTCAAAATAGAAATTTTTGTTTCACGTTTTTTTTGTTTCAGGTTTCAAGTTAACCGCAAAGTGCGCAAAGTTGTACCAACTTGAAACATGAAACTTAAAACTTGAAACAAAATAGCGATTTTGATTTTGGATAAATAAGGAATAACCTTTATTTTTGCATCACAAAACTAAAAATTAGAAATGGGAAGAGCGTTCGAATTTAGAAAAGGAAGAAAAATGAAACGTTGGTCTGCAATGGCCAAAACATTTACCAGAATTGGTAAAGACATCGTTATGGCTGTTAAAGAAGGCGGTCCTAACCCTGACGCCAATTCTAGATTAAGAGCTGTTATACAAAATGCTAAAGCGGCCAACATGCCAAAAGATAATGTTGAGCGCGCGATTAAAAATGCCAGCAATAAAGATACTGCCAACTATAAAGAAATTTTATTTGAAGGATATGCTCCTCACGGAATTGCGATTTTGATTGAAACTGCTTCTGATAACAATAACAGAACGGTAGCAAATATTAGAAGTTATTTCAATAAATGTAACGGTACAATGGGAACTCAGGGTTCTGTTGAGTTTATGTTTGATCATACTTGTAATTTCAGAATTGCAAATAATGGTCTTGATGCTGAGGAATTAGAGCTTGAATTAATTGATTTTGGTGCCGAGGAAGTTTTTGAAGATGAAGACGGAATCTTGATCTATGCTCCTTTTGGAAGTTTTGGTGCTTTACAAAAAGAATTAGAGAACAGAGGTTTAGAAATTTTATCTTCTGGTTTTGAGCGTATTCCTCAAATTACAAAAGAATTAACTGAGGCTCAAATCGCTGACGTTGAAAAACTAATCGAAAAAATTGAAGAGGATGATGACGTTATGAACGTTTATCATACAATGAAAGAGGAATAATATTTTTCTTTTTATAAAAGTTTTAAAAGCTCTGATTTTTTCAGGGCTTTTTTTATTTTGTTAAAATTGATGCAGAAGAAAGTAAAATATTATAAAAAGTAAAATAAACTATTATATTTGTCGCAATCAGATCATATTCCTTAAAACAAAAACAAACATGCAAACATCAAAATACACAAGATTTGCCGTAATTATTCTGGTAATCTTATTTGTAGTGCTTAGTGTAATAAGCTAATAAAAAATCAAAAAGCCTTCTGAAATTCAGAAGGCTTTCTTTTTTAGAAAAATATAAAATTACTTTTTTGGAGTGTTTGTTACTTTAATCAAATACGTTCCTTCTGGCAAATCGCCAATATTAGAAGCGTTTGCTCCTATTATTTTTTGTCCCTGAGAGAAAACCTCAACACTTTTACCACTTTTAGAAGTTTCGGCAGAAGCAGCCACAGCGGCAGCTGGGAGCTTTACAGGTGCAGGAGCAGCTTTTTTATCTATACTTGAAACTGGCACTGGCGGAGCCGCTACTGTTTTAGCCGGTTTTGAACTGTTATAGGATTCCATAACCTGCTCGTCTGTCATGGCCACCGTATACAATTTAATGTCATCAATATCAGCATTAATACTTGTAGCTGTATTTAGTTTCCCGATGTTCAAAATATAACCTTTGGTTGAACGCGCGATCCCTTCGGCGGATTTTAGTAATTCACCATTACGATAAATTTTTGAACTATTACCATCATAAGTAATACTGTACATGTACCAGATATCTTTTAAAAGCGGTGCAGAAACAACCACATCATTTCCTGGTCCCCATCCCGCAAGATTTGCCTCAGAATTACCTCCGGCTGCGGCTTGCTGCGTTAATCCGAAATATTGTCCATTTGCTGCAGTACCATAACCTAAAACATGATTAACGGCATTTATTGCATTAAATTTAACCCAAACCGATATTGTTCTTGGTTTATTTCCCTGCGGAAGATCGCCTACTACAGCCTGATAAGCTTTGTTAGAAAGTCGCAAAGCTCCTTTAGGGGCACCCATTCTGTCATTTACAAAAACAGGAGTTCCTAAAAAGGAAATCGTATTATCTGCGCTGCTTAAATTTCCATTGAAATTAAATTCCTGAACGGGGTTTTGCGCATTAGAATTTAAAAAACTTACAAACATTAATGTGAGTAATATTTTTTTCATAGGGATATAGATTTTTTACTGGATGATATCTTTTTTATATAACTTATTTGACAGCAAATTTGATCGTTCAAATTTTACAATTACAAATTTTTAAATATTTTATGTACAAATTTTGTTAAAACTATAATTTTAATTCAGCATAAACAAACAAATCCTACATACAAATACAGAATTCTCACAAAATATGAAAAAATATAGATGTAACAGGCTAAAAAAAAGCCTTCTGAATCCAAAAGGCTGTTTCCTAATTCCAAAAAATCTAATTGCTACTAAACAATATTTAAAAACTAACTAACTATTAAAAAAATTAATTGATGGCCTTATTTTGATGTTATTTTTTTTGCCGGAGCATTTGAAATCTTTAATAAATAGGTTCCTTCTGGAAGATCATTTATTGTCATTGCATTATTTCCCACTACTTTTTGTCCTTGCGAATACACTTCAATATTTTTACCTCCCACATTGACATCTTTACTCACAATAATATTACTTGAAGTCGTTTTTGTTGTTTTAGACTTTACAGTGCCTTTTGTTTTAGGAGCTGCCGCAACCTCTGTGGCTACTATTAAAGGTTTAGAGCTATTATAAGACTCTGCAACCTGTTCATCTGTCAAAGCCACATCATAGATCTTTAAATCATCTACATCTGCGTTTATACCAACCGATGTGTTTATTTCGCCTAATCTAAAAATAGTTCCTTTTGTAGAGCGTTTTAAACCGTTTATGAATTTTAACAACTCTCCATTGCGGTACATTTTAGAAACAGTTCCATCAAATGTTACGGTATATTGGTACCAAACGCCTTTTGCTAATGGAGTTGAAACAATTACATCATTTGCTGCACCCCAGCCCGCTAAACTTAAATCTGAATTAGAAGAAACTGTTGACTGCTGCAGTAAACCAAAATACTGAGCATTGTAAGCTGAACCATAACCCCAGATATAATTTGCTGATGCTATATCATTAAATTTAACCCAAATACTAACTGTTCTCGCTTTATTGCCTTGCGGCAGATCATCTACCACGGCTTCAAGCGCTTTATTGTTTAGTCTTTGAGCATTTCCGGCAATTCCTGATCTATCGGCAACAAACTCATTTGTACCCATAAAAGAAATTGTGTTAGATTCATTATTTAAAGTCCCATTGAAATTAAACTCCTGAATTGGATTTTGAGCAGTCGCATTCAAATAACTTACAAACATTACTGAGAGTAGAAATTTTTTCATAATAGCAGAATTTAGGGTTATAAATAAAGTGTGTCATTTATACACAGCTAAACTATACTATTATGCTTTTCGTCGAAAATTTTTTCGTTAACCTACCTAAATAATCGTTAAAATAACCAAAACTGATGATTTTGTCGACAAAATTAGTTTTAATTATACTATTGAAGTAATTCTTAAAATTATAAATTAACCTCAATTTCAATTAAAATATCTTACGTATAAATACGGTATCTTCAATCAAAATGAAATAATTAACATTTATAAAAATTTAAGCTTTTAAAATAATAGGGATCTCTTTACT
Source organism: Flavobacterium panici (assembly GCF_903819335.1). Lineage (GTDB taxonomy): Bacteria > Bacteroidota > Bacteroidia > Flavobacteriales > Flavobacteriaceae > Flavobacterium > Flavobacterium panici. Next base: position 12,024 of record NZ_CAIJDE010000051.1, read on the forward strand.
GATTTTCTTAATCACTTAAAAGTCAGCATAAAAAAACTCCATTCGTTTTGCGAATGGAGTTTCATATTTTTAGAAAAATAGCTACCTATTTTACGAATTCAATTTTTTGGGTTTCTTCTTCATTAACGCTGTCAAAGAATCCTTGTTCGTTCATCCAGTCATCACTAAATACTTTACTCATATAACGTGAACCGTGATCAGGGAAGATTGCAATAATATTGCTGTCTTTTGTAAATTCACCTTCTTCTGCATATTGTTTAATTGCCTGCATTACTGCTCCAGATGTGTATCCAACAAATAAACCTTCTTTACGAGTGATTTCTCTTGCGGAGTGAGCACTTTCTTCATCGGTAACTTTCATGAATTTATCGATGATATCAAAATCTGTTGCCGAAGGAATTAAGTTTTTACCTAAACCTTCAATACGATACGGGTAAATTTCTTTATTATCGAATTCTCTTGTTTCGTGGTATTTTTTCAATACTGATCCAAAAGCATCTACTCCTAAGATTCTAATATTCGGATTTTGCTCTTTTAAGAATTTTGCTGTTCCGGAAATTGTTCCTCCGGTTCCGCTGCAAGCAACAAGATGTGTGATTTGTCCTTTTGTTTGTTCCCAGATTTCGGGACCTGTAGTGTTGTAATGGGCATCAATATTTAGCTGATTGAAATATTGATTAATATAAACTGAACCCTTTGTTTCTTCGTGTAATCGTTTTGCTACATTGTAGTACGATCTTTCATCATCTGCAGATACGTGAGCCGGACAAACATAAACTTTTGCGCCTAAGCTTCTCAGCATGTCAATTTTATCTTTGGATGATTTTGAACTCACGGCCAAAATACAATTGTAGCCTTTTATAATGCTTACCATGGCTAAACTAAAACCTGTATTCCCTGATGTAGTTTCAATTATGGTATCGCCGGGTGATAATATTCCTTTTCTTTCGGCTTCTTCAATAATATATAACGCTATTCTATCTTTTGAGGAATGACCTGGATTAAAAGCTTCTACCTTTGCGTAGAAATTTCCTTCTAACTCTTCGGTGATTTTATTTAGTTTAATAAGCGGGGTATTACCTATTAACTCTAAAACATTATTATAAGCGTTTATTTCTTCTTTCATAAAAAAATAGTTAATCGAAGGTGTTTTTTACGCACCTTGATAGGTTGCAAATTTAACAAAAAATTTCTAATTAGCTTTTAATTTTTTCTAAATCTAATAAAAAACTAAATTCTTTTGCTAAGTCTTTTAAAGCCTCAAAACGTCCTGAAGCCCCGCCATGTCCCGCGTCCATATTAGTATCTAAAAACAATTGATTATTATTTGTCTTTAAAACTCTTAATTTAGCCACCCATTTCGCTGGCTCCCAATATTGTACCTGAGAATCATGCAATCCTGTCGACACATACATATTAGGATATTTTTGTGCTTTTACATTGTCATAAGGTGAATACGACAACATATAATCGTAATATTTTTTATTGTTTGGGTTTCCCCATTCGTCATATTCTCCTGTTGTAAGCGGAATGCTGTCGTCCAGCATTGTTGTAACAACATCTACAAAAGGTACCTGCGCTATAACTCCGTTATATAACTCTGGTGCTTCATTTACGATTACACCCATTAAAAGTCCTCCTGCAGATCCACCTTCAGCATAAAGATGTTCTGGTGACGTATATTTCTCGTCTATTACAAATTTAGAGCAATCGATGAAATCTGTAAAGGTATTTTTCTTTTTTAACAGTTTTCCGTCCTCATACCATTGTCTTCCTAAGTCTTCTCCTCCTCTAATGTGCGCAATTGCATAAACAAAACCGCGATCTAATAAGGAAAGTCTTGTTGAAGAAAAATAAGTATCCATCGTAATTCCGTAAGAACCGTATGCATACAGCAATAACGGGTTTTTACCATTTTTATTCAATCCCTTTTTATAAATCATCGAAATTGGCACTTTTACACCATCCCTTGCCGTTGCCCAAACGCGTTCTTCGACATAATTTTCTTTGTCAAATTTCCCGCCTAAAACCTGTTGTTCTTTTAGAATTTCTTTGGTTTTAGTTTTCATATTAAAATCAATTACAGATGACGGCGTAGCAAGCGATTGATAACTGTAACGCAGAATATCGGTATCAAAATCAATATTTGTTGTCGTAAAAGCATTGTAAGTTTCACTTCCAAAAGGCAGATAATAATCTGGTTCGTCGTTCCATGGCATAATCCTAATATGATTTAAACCATTCGAGCGTTCTTCAACAACTAAATAGTTTTTAAAGATCTCAATATCTTCTAACAAAACATCTTCTCTATGCGGAATTACATCAACCCAGTTTTTTTTGCCTGTTTTATTTTCAGGCGTTTTCATTAGCTTGAAATTCGTTGCTTTATCTTTATTTGTTAAGATATAAAATGAATCTTCATAATGAGAAATGCTGTATTCTAAACCACGAACACGAGGCTGAAATACTTCAAATTCTCCATCCGGATTATCTGAATTCAGTATCCTGTATTCTGTCGTTAAAGTACTCGATGAACCAATTACAATATATTTCCTTGATTTTTCTTTACTTACCGAAACATTAAAAGTATCATCTGTTTCATCATAAACTAAAACATCTTTTTTAGAATCAGTGTTTAATTTATGTCTAAAGATCTTATCAGATCTTAAAGTAACTTCGTCTTGTTTGGTATAGAAAATGGTTTTATTATCATTTGCCCAAACAGAGGCTCCCGTTGCATTTTCAATTTTATCTGATAAAATTTCTCCTGTTTCAAGATTCTTGATCTGGATCGTATAAATTCTTCTTCCCACGATATCAGTTCCAAAACTGGCAAACTTATTATCAGGGCTTATACTTAAACCTCCTAGTTTAAAATATGCGTGGCCTACAGCTAGTTCGTTACAGTTGAACAGAATTTCTTCTTCTGCCGAAAGGCTTCCTTTTTTTCTTGAAAAAATAGGATAATCCTTCCCTGTTTCAAAGCGCGTAATATAATAATATCCGTTGTAGAAATAAGGAACTGATGAATCATCTTCTTTAATTCTGCCTTTCATTTCTTCATACAAAGATTCCTGAAAATCTTTAGTATGAGAGGTCACTTTCTGATAATATTCGTTTTCTTTATTCAGGTAATCAATAACTTCCGGATTTTCTCTGTCATTCAGCCAAAAATAATTATCGATTCGGGTTTCTTTGTGTTTTTTTAATGTTTTTGGAACTTCCTTGGCTTTTGGAGCCTGTATATTTTCTTGCATTGATTGAGCATTTGTTTTTAAATACGAAGGAGCAAAAGTAGTACAAACACAACAGAACAAAATTAATTTTTTCATAAAATATTCCATTGATTTAATACAGCAATATACTAATTTTGTATGAAATAATTTAAAAATCAACAAAAAATGGATTTAATGGGAATGATGGGTAAACTTAAAGAAACCCAGCAAAAAATTGAAGATACTAAGAAACGCCTTGATACTGTTTTAATTGACGAACAAAGCGCCGACGGATTATTAAAAATTACAATTACTGCCAATAGAAAAATAAAATCAATCTCTGTTGATGATTCTCTTTTAGAAGATAAAGAGCAACTGGAAGATTATTTAATTGTAACACTAAACAAAGCTATCGAAAGAGCTACAAGTGTAAACGAAAGTGAACTTGACGCTGTCGCAAAAATGGATATGCCGATGATTCCTGGGATGGATAATTTGTTTAAATAAAGTGACAAAGGTTCAGAGTTGCAAAGGGGCAAAGGTTTTTCTTATTGTAACTTAAAAAAAAACGCACTATAAAAATAGTGCGTCTTTTTTTAACCTTTGTCTCTCTGAACCTTTGTAACTTTGAACCTCTTTCCTAAATTTTTGAAAACATCTCCAAAACATAAGTATGCATTACTTCTTTATAATCTAAATGGGTAACGATTCTTAGTTTGTTGTGTCCTAAGGAACTTATTAAAATATTTTTTTGTTTTAATTTTTCAATCAAAAGCTGGTCACTGTAACCCTCGGCTAGTGAAAAAATCAAAATATTTGTTTCTACGGGCTCTACAGATGCAATCCACGATTTTGTGCTTAAAATTGTCCCTATTTCTTTTGCTCTGCGATGATCTTCTGCTAGACGTTCGATATTATTTGCCAATGCATATAATCCCGCTGCGGCTAAATAACCAACCTGACGCATTCCGCCGCCTAATATTTTTCTGATTCTTAATGCTCGGTGAATATCTGCTTTGGTTCCCAATAAAACAGAACCAATTGGTGCGCCTAAACCTTTTGATAAACAAACCGAAATAGTGTCGAAAATAGCTCCAAATTCCTTCGGATTTTGTCTTTTGGCAACTAATGCATTCCAAATTCTCGCTCCATCTAAATGGAATTTCAAATTATTAGCATCGCATACTTTTTTTATTTCTCTTAAATCTTCTAATTCATAACAAGCTCCGCCGCCTTTATTGGTTGTATTTTCAACACAAACCAAACTCGTTAACGGACTATGATAAAATTCGGGATCATTAATTGCGGCTGCCACTTGTGCAGCATTTATCATTCCGCGGTCTCCATCTAACAAACAGCACGAAACTCCGCTGTTAAAAGAAACTCCGCCGCCTTCATAATTATAAACGTGAGCATATTTATCGGCAATTAATTGTTCTCCGGGCTGAGTATGCAGTTTAATTGCGGTTTGATTCGCCATAGTTCCCGACGGAAAAAAAAGTCCAGCTTCCATACCAAAAAATTCGGCTATTCTTGTCTCTAATTCGATAACCGTAGGATCTTGTTTGTATACGTCGTCGCCAACCTGAGCGTTAAACATATACTGCAGCATCTCATAAGAAGGCTTAGTAATGGTATCGCTAATTAAATTTATTTCCATATAAAAACTATATCTATTTTGGACAGCAAAATTACGTATTACTGTTTGTTATTAATCCCAAGTTTTAATAAATTTTAACTTGTGAATTACTTAGAACCAAATTAACGTAATATTTATAAAAAACATATAAAACTAGCATTAATAATTTCAAAAATTGATCTCTGGTTTTCAAAAACAATTCTATCTCCTTAAAAGGCCTTTTAGAGTTTATCTTATTTTGTATCATAATTTAATGCTGTATTCTAAAAACTAAATCTTATTTTTGTATAACGAAATTACGCATTGGTTTTTTGAATAAACCAACGTAACATCTGCAAAAAACAAATAAAACTACTTATTAATTTATGACAACAGCCGAACAAGTAAAAGGTATTGTGGAGCGCCTTGGTGCGTTGAGGAGGTATCTTTGACGTTGATGCCAAGCTAATCGAAATTGCAAACGAAGAAGAAAAAACTTTTGCGCCTGATTTTTGGAATAATGCCAAAGAAGCAGAAAACATCGTAAAAAATCTTCGAAACAAGAAAAAATGGATTGAGGATTATGACAAAGCTGTAACACTTACAGATGAACTACAGCTGGCTTATGATTTTTATAAAGAAGGGGAACTTTCTGCAGATGAACTAGACGAACAATATGATACTACCCAAAGTCATATAGAAAACATCGAATTCAAAAACATGCTTTCTGACGAGGGCGACAGTTTAAGTGCTGTTGTGCAGATTACTGCCGGTGCCGGCGGAACTGAAAGCTGCGACTGGGCAGGAATGCTGATGCGTATGTACATGATGTGGGGCGAAAGTTATGGCTATAAAATAAAAGAACTTAACTTTCAGGAAGGTGAGGTTGCCGGAATAAAAACGGTAACTTTAGAATTTGAAGGCGATTATTCTTTTGGATACTTAAAAGGAGAAAATGGTGTTCACCGTTTGGTTAGGATCTCTCCTTTTGATAGTAATGCCAAACGTCATACTTCGTTTGTATCTGTTTATGTTTATCCGCTTGTTGATGATAGTATCGAAATTGACATTAATCCTGCCGATATCGAAATTACAACATCTCGTTCAAGTGGTGCCGGAGGACAAAATGTGAATAAAGTGGAAACTAAAGTCCAATTAGTTCACAAACCAACCGGAATCCAGATTCAGTGTTCTGAAACAAGATCTCAGCAAGATAACAGACAGCGTGCTATGCAGATGCTTCGTTCTCAATTATACGAAATTGAGTTAAAGAAACAACAAGCGCAGCGTGCTGATATTGAAGCCGGAAAAATGAAAATCGAATGGGGTTCGCAGATTCGTAATTACGTAATGCAGCCTTATAAATTAGTAAAAGACGTTCGTACAGGTTATGAAACCAGCGATGTCGACGGTGTAATGAATGGTAATATCGATCCTTTCCTAAAAGCATTTTTAATGATGATGGGACAGAAGGAGGAAGAATAGAGTTTACAGTATTCAGTCACAGTTTTCAGTTTATTGCGACTGAATACTGTGACTGAATACTGCGACTGAAAACTTAAAAAATTAGTTATGATAAAATGGGCAGATGTAATTCATTTTACAAATAAAGGAAATCCGGCTCCGGAAAAAAGAGTGGAGAAAACGGAAGAAGAATGGAAACAGCTTTTAACTCCGGAAGAATATCAGGTAACGCGTTTAAAAGGAACTGAAAGATCTTTTAGTTCTGAATTATGTAGTTTATTTGATCCCGGAATTTACGAGTGTAAATGCTGCGGAACGGTTCTTTTTGATGCAAGCGAAAAATTTGAATCAGGAACGGGCTGGCCATCTTTTACACAGCCAATTAAAGAAAATGCAATTGGTTACCATGCTGATAAATCATACGGAATGATTCGTGTTGAAGTTGTCTGTAATGTGTGCGATGCGCATTTAGGACACGTTTTTCCAGACGGACCAGAACCAAGCGGTTTACGATATTGCATTAACGCAGTTTCACTCTCGAAAATTAAAGAATAAATTAAAAAAGCGATTTCTTTTAAAGTGAATCGCTTTTTTTTAATACCCACAAAGAGAAACAATTAACAAAAGAAATGTAGGCTGCTACTTACCAATTAAATAATTTATTTTTTATTGAAAAAAACTAAGATTATTCACCCAAAAATTGAATAACGACAAACCCCGACATTAAAAAACTTGCAAAAAATTAATAGTTAAAATGTTAATTTTGTAATATTTAGACTTCTATTTTAAATAATTATTAAGAAACATAAAAATTTTATTAGGTAATTAAAATCTATTTTATTTTATTTGACGAAAATTAACCCTAAGTCGAATAAAATTTGTCAATGAGATCCTATTCAATTCAAGAAATTAATGAAGTAATTAATGGTGTAATTTACGGCACTACTTCACAGAGCGTTACCGCAACAGAGCAATTAGAAAAAGCTACAACTTCAGAAATTTCTTTTATAGGAAATAAAAAATATGAAAAGTACTGGTCGACCTCAAATGCTTCAATTGCTGTCGTAAACGAAGACATTTCTATTGAACCTGGAGAAAATCGCGCTTTTATTAAAGTGAAAAATGCAGATTTAGCTATGTCGCAAATTCTTGCCCTTTTTGCCCCGCCTACTCCAATTTTTCATAATAACATCCATAAAACAGCTACTATTGACGAAACAGCAATTATTGGCGAAGGTGCTAAAATTGGTGCTGGCTGTTATATTGGCCCAAAAGTTGAAATTGGTGCCAATGCGGTAATTTACCCAAATGTTACTATTCTGGATGAATGTACTATTGGAAAAAACACTATTATTTGGTCTGGAACAGTTGTTCGTGAACGTTGTCACATCGGAAGCGATTGTATTATTCATCCAAATGCAACAATTGGTGCTGATGGTTTTGGATTTCGTCCTTGTTCTGAAAAAGGCTTGGTTAAAATCCCGCAAATTGGAAATGTAATCATTGGTAACGGTGTTGAAATTGGAGCCAATTCTTGTGTTGACCGCGGAAAATTCAGTTCAACGATTCTTGGAGACGGCTGTAAAATTGACAATTTAGTTCAAATTGGACATAACAGTAAATTAGGCAGATTCTGTATTATGGCTGGAAACAGTGGTTTAGCAGGTTCTGTAACTTTAGGAAATGGTGTTATCATTGGCGGAAGCGCTTCTATAAAAGACCATACCACTATTGGCGACGGAGCTGTAATTGGTGCCGGATCTGGTGTAACCGGAGACGTTCCTGCAGGAAAAACAATGTTAGGTTATCCGGCTGTTGAAGCTCGTGATGCTTTAAAACAATGGGCAATGCTAAAACGAATGGTTTGCGCCCCTAAAAAATAATATGCAATTATAAATATTTTTAAACACATAGAAACATAGATTTATATCGTTTCCGTTTGTTAAAGATTAAAATAAATGACACATCATTTACACATAGACTATGTGTTAATGCAAATGAAATGCCTTTTACAGAAACAAAACCTATGTTTCTATGTGTTTAAATTAATTATACGCAATCGTTTATATAAAAAAACATCCGCTGCAACGGATGTTTTTTGTTTTTATAAAGCTTCACATTCAAAGCCAATCACTTTCATTAAAAAAATTACCTTTTCGATAATATCATCTTTACATTCAAATCTTAGAATATTATCGCAGTCTTCGAGATCAAAATTCCACTTACAATTTGGAAATAACTGATTCAATTTTGGAGTAACCTTTTTCACTTTCGAAATATTATCAACATTTGTTTTGAATACAAAAATCATAACTAATGGTTTTGGATTTTACTTAAAATTTTGGAATCAATGTAAAAAGTACCAAAGGGAATCACGCAGGCTAAAAGTACTTTCCATGTTGTGTCTCTAAATTTCCAGTTCTGCTCTACTCCAACGCTCAATGTATTAAAAATAAAAAGCAAAAATAAAGCACCATGAACTGTTCCGACTGGTCTTGTTAAAAATGGCATTTCAAAAATATATTTCATTGGCATTGCTATAAAAAGCAAAATCAAAAGTGAAGTTCCTTCCAGAAATCCAATAATTCGTAATCTTCCGGTATTTGTAAGCAGTAAATTTTTCATAATTATCTAAAATAAGGTCGGTTTGCAAGAGGTGAAAATGGCCACGGAATGGCAATAAAAATAATTAGTAAGGCGACAGAAAACCATAAAAGCATCGTTCTGAATTTTTGATCATCAGCAAGTTTTCTTTTGGCTAAAGCCGAACCAATTGTAATAAAAACTATTGCTATTAACATTAAAGCAATGTGAATAATCCCGAAGAAGGAGGCATCCAAATTTTGAATCGCTTCTTTAAAGTTTTTCCAGAAATATTTCACAATCGGACTTTGCACATAAACCAATATTCCGAATATAAGCTGAATATGAGCAATTGTAGCCGTCCAATGCCGGATGAGGTTATCTTTCCTGGTAAAAGGAAGTTTTTGAGAATAACCTTTGTAAGCTGTATAAATAGAATATAACAAGCTTACCAATACGAGCCATCTTATAAATGAATGGCATACTAAAAGAGTTTGATACATTGTTTTTTGATTAAGACAATGCAAATATATTTAAAAACATACTAAGTAGTATGTTTTTGAAAAATAATTTTATTTCAGGCCGTTTAAATAAACTTTAAGTTCCTTTAAATAAACAAGATAAGAAGAATTATCATTTTGAAGTTTTCCGAAATTTCGTATTCCCCAATAACCAGATAAAATAAAAAAAGCTACTTGTTCGCCTACTACATCTTTTCGAATCAAACCTGATTCTTTCCCTTTTTCTATTGAATTTATAATTTTCTTTTTCCATAAATCTACCAATTCGGCCAAAGCTTCACTAAATCTATTATTCCACGGTGTCATTTCCTGTGTAAGATTTCCAACCGGACAGCCGTATTTCACCTGCAAAAAAGGATCTTCGAGCAATAAATATGAAATCATATTATAAAAATCCTCAACTGGATTTTGCGAAGCCTCGGTAGGTTTTATAAAATTTTCCTGCATTGTTGGTTTTAGAATTTCTTCTATAATCGCAATTCCCATTTCATCTTTAGTTTTAAAATGGTAATAAAAAGCACCTTTTGTAACTTGAGTTGTGGCAATAATTTCATCAATACTGGTGGTTTGATAACCTTTTGTATAAATCAATTCAAATGCTTTATGAAGAATCGTAAGTCGGGTATTTGCAGCTTTAGACATAAAAAATACTAGTTAGTATGAAAAAGCAAATTAAAGAAAAATAATTGGTGTAATTAATTTTAACACATAGAAACATAGATTTAGCAAGATTAAAAAGGCGTTTCACTTATTTAAACAAACATAGTCAGGCTATGTGTTAGAAACGAGTTTCTTTTTACTCCCTTCGTTAAAACTATAAATCCTATGTTTTTATGTGTTTAAATAAAAAATCAAGAATATAAACTTTTTCTTAATTCACAAAGCAATCGGTTTATTTCAATGGATTTTGTAAATTAGCCAACACTATTTTGTAAAATCAATATTATATCATGGATTTAAACTTCAATAAAAACGAAGATCACAATAAACTATTACTTTCAGACTTAAAACAAAAATTTGCCAAAGTAAAACTAGGCGGAGGCGAAAAACGAATTGAAAAACTACATGCCGAAGGAAAAATGACGGCTCGTGAGCGTATCGCTTATTTATTAGATGAAAATTCAGAAAATATTGAAATTGGCGGTTTTGCCGGAGAAGGAATGTACGCTGAACACGGCGGATGCCCTTCCGGCGGAGTTGTTATTAAAATAGGATATATAAGAGGGAAACAATGTATTGTCGTTGCCAATGATGCGACGGTAAAAGCTGGTGCCTGGTTCCCTATTACAGGCAAAAAAAACCTGCGTGCACAGGAAATTGCAATGGAAAACAGACTTCCTATTATTTATTTAGTAGACAGTGCCGGAGTTTATCTGCCAATGCAGGATGAAATTTTTCCTGACAAAGAACATTTCGGACGTATTTTTAGAAACAATGCTCAAATGAGCAGTATGGGGATAACGCAAATCGCCGCCGTAATGGGAAGCTGTGTTGCCGGAGGTGCTTATCTTCCTATTATGAGCGATGAAGCTTTAATTGTGGACAAAACAGGCAGTATTTTCCTTGCTGGAAGTTATTTAGTTAAGGCTGCAATTGGCGAAACCATTGATAATGAAACTTTAGGCGGCGCAACAACACATTGCCAAATTTCCGGAGTTACAGATTATAAAGCCAAAGATGATAAAGATGCTTTGGATAAAATCAAAAATATAGTCGATAAAATTGGCGATTTTGATAAAGCCGGTTACAACAGAATTAAGGCTGAAAAACCTGCTTTAGAACCAAAAGACATTTACGGAATTTTACCAAAAGCCCGAAACGAACAATACGATATGATGGAAATCATCAATCGTTTGGTCGATAATTCAGAATTTGAAGCTTATAAAGATGGTTACGGTCAATCGTTAATTACGGGTTATGCCAGAATCGATGGCTGGGCAGTTGGTATTGTAGCCAATCAGCGTAAAGTAGTAAAAACCAAAAAAGGTGAAATGCAGTTTGGCGGTGTAATTTATTCTGACAGTGCTGATAAAGCAACCCGTTTTATTGCAAACTGTAATCAAAAGAAAATTCCGTTAGTATTTTTGCAAGATGTTACCGGATTTATGGTAGGTTCAAAATCAGAACATGGCGGAATTATTAAAGATGGCGCTAAAATGGTAAATGCCGTAAGTAATTCGGTTGTTCCAAAATTCACTGTAATCGTAGGGAATTCATATGGAGCAGGAAATTACGCTATGTGCGGAAAAGCATACGACCCAAGATTAATATTTGCCTGGCCAAGTGCTGAACTTGCTGTTATGGGCGGAACACAGGCTGCTAAAGTTTTAGCACAAATCGAAGCTTCTTCGCTTAAAGCAAAAGGAGAAGTTGTTGACGAAGCCAAAGAAACAGAATTATTCAACAAAATAAAAGCACGTTACGACGAACAGACTTCACCTTATTATGCCGCATCAAGATTATGGACAGATGCAATTATCGATCCGCTTGATACCCGCAAATGGATCTCAATGGGAATCGAAGCTGCCAACCACGCCCCTATTCAAAAACCATTTAATCTGGGCGTAATTCAGGTATAATATTCCACAGTTATAGATAACGTGTTAAATAAATAGTAAAAAACTTATTTTCAGATACTTAAATTAAATATATCATTAAAAATTAGTAACTTTATATATGTAATTTTTAATCACGTAGTATCATGGAAAATGTCAAAAGCTTAAATAAGTGGGCAAATGCCCATACTTATTTACCAGTAGATTTAGTACGTATAATATTGGGTGTTTTTTTATTTATGAAAGGCGTTTCTTTTGTAACAAACGTTCAGTATTTACATGATTTAATATCTCCAATTGATCGGTTCGGAGGCGGAATGTTTCTTCTGCATTATATCGCGCCGGCGCACATGATTGGAGGCATAATGATTGTTTTTGGGCTACTTACCCGCTGGGCAATTGCAGCTCAATTACCAATACTATTTGGAGCCGTTCTCGTAAACTTTATGGGACACATGCATTCTGAAAGCTTAATTCTTGCAATTGTAGTTTTACTCATTTGCATCTTCTTCTTATTCTACGGAGGAGGAAAACATTCAGCCGATTATTATTTTAAAATGCAGCAATAAAAATATTTTATCCTCAACTTTTAAAAGTTGAGGATAAAATATTAAAGTCATTTTTAAGAAGTAATTAGCACTTAAAATTTTATTTATTGTGTTTTATGAACTAAATTCGCCACCATGAATTGGATTCGTAAAACCATACTTTTTGTATCACTTTTGATCATAGGACTTTTTGCCGCTCAGGCAAACGAACTTCCTGTGCAAAAAGCGGAAACTCAAAAAACGGATACCAATTTCTCGAAAGAAACCGCAGATTCATCAGCATTTATTCAGCCTCAGGGAAGTTATCACTTTGCGGCAAATATCAAGACAGATCATCTCGCATCCATTAAATGGTTTGATTCCTTACTTATAGTTGTTCCACAGCACAAAGTAATAAAATCAGCCTTTAACTTTACAAACCCATTTCCTGCACAGAGCAAAAAAATCTCATTAATGCTCTACGCCTTCCATTTTTTCTGGTAATTAAACTTTGAAATTTTAATCTGGAGAAGCAATTCTTCACCAGCAATTAAACCGTTTCTATCCCGAAACTGTTTACCATTTCATATTATTTACCAAATTTTTTAAAAAAGAAACATGGAAACAAGTGTAACCATAATTGGTATTGTGATTGCGGTCATAGTAGCCATTCCCATATATTTTTCAGCACGATCGAGCAAAGCAAACAAAACAAAAATTTTAGACATCAAGAAGAAATTTAATCCAAACAATCCTCAGGAATTTGATTTGACTGAATCTCAAAGCAATAAAACGTTAACGATCGATCAAAAAAACAGAAAGTTTATTTTGATGAACTTCAATCCAAATCAACAAGAATCAACTTATGTCGATTTGAAAAGTGTTTCATCTTGCAAATTAGTTTTAACTACAGAAGGAAACTCAGATACAATTGTAAAAATTGATTATGAATTTCAGGATAGGGAAACTTCTAAAAAAATTACAATTCCATTCTATGATTTTGATGATGACCGCATCAAACAAATAAGTGCCTATCAGGATCATATGTTTGCGAAAAAATGGCTTAAAATCATTCAGGATTCTATTTAGTGTTAGTTATTTAATTCAGTAGAAAGAGGCTCTTTATAGACTGCACCCAAAAGTTTAGACAAATTAATAATTAAGTTTTATAATAATGAGCTCGATATTGTATCGGGCTCATTCCTTTTAGATTAAGTTTAATTC
>NZ_CAIJDE010000052.1 GCF_903819335.1 Flavobacterium panici
TTCCCATCCCGAACAGAGTAGTTAAGCCCGCCTGCGCAGATGGTACTGCAGTATTGTGGGAGAGTATGTCGTCGCCTTTCTTTTGAAAAACCCTATCCAATCCGGATAGGGTTTTTTGTTTTGTAGATGTTTCCTAAATGTGGCTTAGATTACAAAACTAAACTGTTAAATTATAGTCAATTGTTTGTTTTTCATCATTCATACTTTAGAAGTTTTAAATAGGATTGAGTATTTTTGTGTATAAATTATTTATTAAACATGAAGAAAAGTATTTTACTGTTGACACTGTTTGTTATTACAAATTTAAGTGCGCAACAACGTCCCAAATTAGTTGTAGGTATTGTAGTTGATCAAATGAAAATGGAATATTTATATCGATTTTCAGATGATTTTTCCCCAAATGGTTTTAAGAGATTAATGAATGATGGATTTGTTTTCCAGAATATGCATTATAATTATATGCCAACTTACACTGCGCCAGGACACGCTTCTATATATACTGGCACAACACCTGCTACACACGGAATTGTTGGTAACGAATGGTTTAGCAGAACTCTTGGTAAAGATATGTACTGTACAGACGATGCTGGTGTAAAAACTGTTGGAGACGGAACTGCGGAAGAAGGTGCAATGTCTCCTAAAAATCTTCAAAGTACTACAATTACTGACGAAGTTCGTATGGCTACCAATTTTAATGGGAAAGTTATCGGAATGAGTCTTAAAGACCGTGGTGCAATTCTTCCTGCTGGACATTTTGCAAATTGGGCATTTTGGTACAGTAAAACCGGATCGTTTATTTCTAGTACTTTTTACGGAGAAAAATTACCAGAATGGGTGTTAGAATTCAATAACGAAAAAAATTACCTAAAATACATTAATAAAGGTTGGGATTTATACAAACCAGCTTCTGTATACAATGAAAGTCTTCCTGACAATAATCCTTATGAAGGTAAATTATATGGAAGTGCAGCTCCAGTTTTTCCGTATGATTTAAAATCAATGTATGAGAAAAATGACGCAGGAGTAATTCGTGCAACTCCATATGGAAACGATTTACTTGCTGATTTTGCTAAAAGAGCGATCGAAAAAGAAAATCTTGGAAAAGATAATATTACAGACTTCTTAACAGTTAGCTTTTCTTCTACAGATTATGTTGGTCATTTGCTTGGGCCAAGATCTATGGAACTTCAGGATACTTATTTAAGATTAGATCAAACGATTGCTGATTTTTTAGCTTATTTGGATAAAACAGTTGGAAAAGGAAACTATTTACTTTTCTTAACTGCAGACCATGCAGGTGCTGAGAATGTAATTTACTTAAAAGACCTAAAGTATAATGTAGACAATTATCCTTCAAAAGATGTTAAGAAAAGTATGCAGGACTTCTCAACACAAACTTTCGGAGTTGATTTAATTTTAAACTACTCAAATTTCAATGTTTTCTTCAATAGACAAATTATAAAAGAAAAAGGATTAGAATTAGCAAAAGTTAAACAAGCTTTTAAAGAGTTTTTAATTTCTCAGCCACAAGTTAAAAAAGTATATACTGAAGAAGAAATTTTAGCCAATGCCGGAAACGAATATTCTCTGAATTTTGTAGCAAAAGGTTACGACGTAACTCAAAATGGAGATCTTGTTATTGTTGACAAGCCTGGAGATATCGAATATGCAACTACCGGAACTTCACATGGTACAATATACAGTTATGATACTCATGTACCAGCCATTTTTTATGGATGGCATATTAAAAAAGGAGAATCTTACGATAAAAAAGCAATTACGGAGATAGCGCCAACAATTGCACAAAAAATTAAAGTTACTTTCCCTAATGGAACTGAAGCAAAAGTATTGCAGGAAGTTTTAGATGAAAAGAAATAAAGTATAAAAAATAAAAACCTGTCTGGAAAGACAGGTTTTTTTATGGCATAAAAAAGGCTTTTCATTACGAAAAGCCTTTTACTTTATTGCTTAGTAAGCACTTATTTAATATTGGCACTATGCGTTTGCCAATACTAATTCTTCATTAAAAGGAAGGTTCCATGCTTCAGCAACTCCTTTGTAAAGGATTTTTCCGTTAGCAATATTTAAACCTTTTTTCAATTCTTCGTTTTCTGCACAAGCTTTTTCCCATCCTTTGTTTGCTAATTGTACTGCATAAGGCAAAGTAGCATTTGTCAAAGCTAAAGTAGATGTATAAGGAACAGCTCCTGGCATATTAGCTACACAATAGTGTACGATATCGTCAATAATAAAAGTTGGATTTTCGTGAGTTGTAGGAGTACAAGTTTCAATACATCCACCTTGGTCAACAGCAACGTCAACTACAACAGTTCCCGGACGCATTAATTTAAGCATATCACGTGTAATTAAGTGAGGTGCTTTTGCTCCTGGAATTAAAACTGCACCAACAATTAAGTCAGCATCTTTAATTGCTCTGGTAATATTATAATGGTTAGACATTTCTGTATTAACGTTTGCTGGCATAATGTCATCTAATTGACGTAAACGTGGCAAACTTAAATCCATAATAGTAACCTGTGCTCCTAAACCAGCAGCCATTTTTGCTGCTTGAGTTCCAACAATTCCTCCACCTAAAACTAATACTTTTGCTGGTGGAACACCTGGGACACCACCTAAAAGAATTCCTCTTCCTTTTAATGGTTTTTCAAGGTATTTTGCTCCTTGTTGAATAGCCATACGACCTGCAACTTCAGACATTGGAACTAATAATGGTAAGCTGCGGTCTGTTTTTTCAACGGTTTCATAAGCTAAACAAACTGCACCTTTTTCAAGCATTGCATGAGTTAATGGCTCTGATGAAGCAAAGTGGAAATAGGTAAATAATAATTGATCTTTTTTGATTAATGGGTATTCAGATGCAATTGGTTCTTTAACTTTGATGATCATTTCTGCAATTGCATAAACTTCTTCAATAGTTGGTAAAACTACAGCACCAGCCTGCGCATATTCTTCATCCGCAAAACCACTACCTAAACCAGCAGTAGCTTGTACATAAACTGTATGTCCATGCTTTTTCATTTCAGAAACACCAGCAGGAGTTAAAGCAACTCTGTTCTCGTTGTTTTTTATTTCTTTTGGAACACCTATTATCATTTGATATATTTTTTTGTTTTTTATTGAATTTGTTTTACAAAGCTACAGAGAGAGAATAAATTATGGTTTACCGATTAATAAATAAGAAAATATTATTTTATTTTTTACTTTTACAGAAAATTATTCTGTTTTGACCCGTAATTTATTCTTCAAAAAGAAAAAAAAACTAAAAAATACTACTCTAATAAAACGTTTTCGTTATGGCTTTAGATGAAATTGACAAAAAAATCTTACGTCTTTTACAGGAAGATGCGCACTATACTTTAAAAGACATCGCAAACAAAATAAATTTGTCTTTAACTCCGGTTCACGATCGGGTGAAACGTCTTGAAAAAGATGGGATTATAGAAAAATACGTTACTATTTTAGACAAGAAAAAACTCGGAAATAATTTAACCGTTTACTGCCAGGTTACGCTTACTAAACAGACTTATGATACCTCTGAAGGATTTAATCAGTCCATTTTAAATTTGCCTGAGGTTGTAGAGTGTAATTACGTTTCGGGAAACTTTGATTATATGCTTAAAATTATAATTCCGGATATGGAAAGCTATCATCACTTTCATCAAAAAAAATTATCTGTGCTGCCAGAAGTTTCACTTATAAATACCGTCTTTGTTATATCAGAAGTAAAAAGTACAACTGTCTTACCTATTTAATAAAAAACAAAAACCACCAAGTAAACTTGATGGTTTAAGTAAGTAGTTAGATTGAATTAATAATAAGTATAACGTCTTACCTTGGCAATATATTTTGCAAGACGAATAACTTGATGACTATAACCGTATTCATTATCGTACCAAATATAGAGTACAATGTTCTTCCCGTCCTTTGAAACAATAGTTGCATTACTGTCATAAATTGAAGGAGCAGAAGTTCCCACAATATCAGATGAAACCAATTCATTATTCAGTGAATATTTAATTTGCTCTACGAGTTCTCCTTCAAGAGCATATTTTTTCATGATTTTATTGATGGCCGTAATCGACGTTGCTTTTTTAACCTCTAAATTTAAAACTACCAAAGAACCGTTAGGAACAGGAACCCGAATAGCATTTGAAGTTAATTTCCCTTCTAAAGAGGGCAAAGCTTTTGAAACAGCATTTCCTGCACCAGTTTCAGTAATAACCATATTTAAAGCAGCAGCTCTTCCGCGACGGTATTTTCTATGCATATTATCAACCAAATTCTGATCGTTGGTATAAGAATGAATAGTTTCTAAATGTCCTTTTACAACACCTAAAGTATCTTCAATAACTTTTAAAACCGGCGTAATAGCATTTGTTGTGCAGGATGCCGCAGAGAAAATATTATTTTCATCTGGATTATAATCATTATGATTTACTCCGTGCACAATATTTGGAACACCTTTTCCCGGAGCAGTCAATAAAACTTTATGAACCCCATTTGATGTTAAATGTCTTTTTAAGGCTTCTTCGGTTGTAAAGGCTCCCGTATTATCAATTACCAAAGCATCATTAATTTCATATTCGGTATAATCAATTTCTTCTGGAGAATTTGCTGAAATAATATGAACAGTAGTTCCATTAATTATTAGTGCATTATTTTTAGCATCAGCAATTACAGAACCTTGAAAATCTCCGTGAATAGAATCATAACGCAATAAAGATGCACGTTTCTCTAAAGTTACAGCATCATTTTTATCTCGTGTCACAATCGCTCTCAAACGCAATTGATTTCCTTTTCCGGTTTTAGACATTAATTCTCTGGCTAATAAACGTCCAATTCTTCCAAAACCATAAAGAACAACATCTTTGGGCTGAATTTCTTGTGAAGATTTTGATTTTTTTAATTTTTCAATCACAAAATATCTTGCGTCCGGATATTTCTCATCTTCTAAATGATATTCGTAAGTTAATTTTCCAAGATCTATTTTCGCAGGCGGAAGATCTAAAGACAAAACAACTTTTGCGATTTCGACTGAATCGAAAATGGTGATAGGTTTCCCCACAAATTCACCGGCATATTGATGAAGATTGATAATATCGCTGACATTTTTATCCAATAATTGGTTTTTAAATAAAACCATTTCTATGGATTTGTCATACCACAAATCACTTATCACTTTAATTAATTCGACACCAGCTCTTCTTCGGTCGACTTGTAATGATACCTCTTTTTGGTACAAAGAATTTTTGCTCATAATTGATTAAATTGAAATAATAAAACACTCACTTATTTTATAATTTTGCGCAAAAGTATCTATTTCAATCGATTTCGTAAACTATTTTAGGATTTATTTTTCAAAATAAAAAAGCCACCTTAATTTCTTAAGATGGCTTTTTTTAAAGTTTTCAGTCGCAGTCTCAGTTTACAGTTTTAAAGAACTGAATACTGTGACTGTAAACCGACACTAAATAATAATTCTAAATATTTCTCCGTTTTTATTGATCATTTCGATACGTATACTTTGTCCTTCGTCTTTTTTATTTAAAAGTTTAGAAACAGTTTCAACATTTGTTGCTTTTACGTTATCGATGCTCAAAATAATATTTCCCTGTAATTCATTTTGATACTGCATTAAATTCTCATTGGTGATGTTTTTGATTTTTACACCATAATCAATTTTGAATTTCTTTTTATCAGCAGCATCAATATTTTCTAATTCTATTCCTTTAAATTCAGTACTGAAAAATTCGTTTTTGCTTAAAGTAACTGGAACAGTTTTAGTTTTTCCATCTTTAATATAAGTTACTTTTACAACGTCATTTGGGCGTTTTGTATTGATGTAACCTGAAAGATCAGCAAAAGTCGAAATGTTTTGCTCGTCCAGTTTTACAATAATATCACCTTTAGTAAGACCTGCTTTTTCGGCACCAGAATTTTTAGAAACTTTATTAATATAGAAACCTTGCGTTTCAGTAATTCCTAATTCTTTTGAAGCTGTACTGTTTAATTCACCGCCTTCAACACCCAGGATTCCTCTTTGAACATTTCCATATTCCATAATATCCTCAATAATTTTTCGAGCGATATTTGACGGAACGGCAAAAGAATATCCAACATACGATCCTGTCATAGATGAAATCATAGTATTAATTCCAATTAATTCACCTCTTGTATTAACTAATGCACCACCAGAATTCCCCGGATTTACAGCCGCATCAGTTTGAATGAAAGATTGAATACCGCTTTGGTCTAAATTTCTGGCTTTCGCCGAAACAATTCCGGCAGTAACAGTCGAAGTTAAATTGTATGGATTACCAACTGCCAAAACCCATTCTCCAATTTTTACAGAATCAGAGTTTGCAAAAGCAGTATAAGGTAATTTTTCATCAGCACTTATTTTTAATAATGCGATGTCCATTTTAGAATCTGTACCAACTAATTTTGCTTTGTACGATTTTTTATTGTTCAAAGTAATTTCAATTTCAGATGCATCTTTAATAACGTGATTGTTTGTCACGATATATCCATCTTCAGAAATAATAACACCAGATCCGGTTCCTACTTGTTCTTGCTGCTGTTGTCCGCCATAACCGTAGAAAAATTCCATCATAGGGTTACTGACTGTTCTTCTCGAAACATTTTTTACGTGAACAACCGTGTGAATTGTTTTATCTGCAGCTTCAGTAAAATCAACTGCTTCTCCGGGTAATCCAACGGTTCTTCCGTATGAATTAGGAGCCAGGGTAACAACAGAGTTTCCTTTTCCAAAAAAAGAATCACTGCCGTCAAATAATAACTTATAAGCACCAAGCGTAGTAGCTCCGCTTAGTAGTGAAACTAAAAATAAGGTTGAAAATCTTTTCATATTGCATTTATGTTTTTGAGTTATTTAGGGATTTGTTTTTAACATTTATAACGTAAAATTATGCCAAAAAATTATTTGAAAAAATGGTTTAACTCTCTTTAACATTGATTAACATTTCATTAATTAATCTTCATAGATTCTTCGTACTTTTGTATTTCTTAATGAATAAAAAATGCAAGTAGAATTTTATAAATATCAAGGTACAGGCAACGATTTTGTAATGATCGACAACAGATCTAATTTCTTCCCAAAAGAAGATGTAAAGTTGATTGAACGCTTGTGCGACAGACGTTTCGGAATTGGAGCTGACGGCCTAATTTTGTTAGAAAATGACTCTGAAACTGACTTTAGAATGGTTTACTATAATTCAGACGGAAACCAAAGTTCAATGTGTGGCAATGGCGGACGCTGTCTGGTAGCTTTTGCAAATCAGTTAGGAGTTATCGACAATAAAACTACTTTTATTGCTACAGATGGTTTACACCATGCATCAGTAGGAAATGATGCAATTGTTTCGCTTCAAATGATTGATGTTGATAAAGTGCAAAAAAATGACTCTTATACTTTTTTAGATACCGGATCTCCGCATCACGTGCAGATTGTTGACGATTTAGAACATTATAATGTAAAAGAAAACGGAGCAGCCATTCGTTACGGAGATTTATACGGAGAAAAAGGAAGCAATGTTAATTTCGTAAAAAAAGTTGATAATGATACTTTCTCTCTTCGAACTTATGAAAGAGGAGTGGAAGACGAAACTTTAGCCTGCGGAACCGGAGCAACAGCAGTTGCAATCGCTATGAATGCAATAGGACAAACAGATAAAACTTCAATCAACTTAAATGTTGAAGGAGGGAAATTAGTTGTTTCCTTCGATAAATTAGGAGATCATTTCACCAATGTTTTTCTAACCGGCCCAGCGAAATTTGTTTTCAAAGGAACTATAGAAATTTAAAATTCCAAATTTTAAAAAAACAAATTCCAAATCCGAAATTGACAATCAGCAATCTAAAATCAAAAATCTAAAATCTGCAATCTAAAATGATCACACTCAAAGGCGAAACCATTTATCTGCGTGCACTTGAACCTGAAGATTTAGGGTTTGTGCATTCGATGGAAAATGATCAAAGCATTTGGGAAGTCAGCAATACCAATACGCCATATAGTCGGTTTTTGATTCGTCAATATCTTGAAAATGCACAACAGGATATTTATGAAGCCAAACAATTACGCTTGGCAATTTGTCAGGACGAAGATTTTCCGGCGATTGGATTGATCGATTTATTTGAATTTGATCCAAGAAATAACAGGGCAGGAGTTGGTATTGTCATTCAAAAAAATAAAAACAGAAGACAAAATATTGGTTCTGAGGCATTAGAACTTCTAATTAAATATTCTTTTTTTAATTTAAATCTGCATCAGCTTTACGCAAATATTAGTACAAATAATGAAGCAAGTATAGCTCTTTTTACTAAATTTGGTTTTGAGAAAATAGGAATTAAAAAAGACTGGATTTTGCTAAATAACCACTATCAAGACGAAGCAATCTTTCAGTTAATCAATAAAAACATTTAAACTAATAGCTTTGAAATTAAAAAAAATAATCACTCTAGCTGCCGTAGCCGTAATTTCTGTCCTACTGATTTACGGTTTTATTTTAATCAGCCAAATTTTTAGTGCCAATACAAAATTTGAAGAAAAAGAAGTTTACGTTCACGTTCCAACCGGGGCAAATTATACTGATGTAAAAAAAATATTAGAACCATATATCAAAAACTTTGACAATTTTGAACTGGTTGCCAGTAAAAGAAGTTATCCTGAAAATGTAAAATCAGGACGTTTTCTTTTGAAAAAAGATATGAATAACATTGATTTAGTTCGTGCAATGCGTTCAAATGTTCCGGTTAAATTAGCTTTTAACAATCAGGAGCGTCTGGAGAACTTTGCAGGAAGAGTTGGTTCTGAAATTGAAGCAGACAGTTTATCTTTATTGAAAGCTTTTAGAGATCCTAAATTTTTATCAGACAACGGATTTAATGAAGAAAATGTTTTCGCTATGTTTATTCCAAATACATACGAAGTATATTGGAACACATCTGCAGAAAAATTCCGTGATAAAATGATCAAGGAATATCATAATTTTTGGACAGATAAAAGAATTGAAGAAGCAAAAAAACAAGGTCTAACTCCGGTTCAGGTTTCTATTTTGGCTTCTATTGTTCACAAAGAATCAGTTAAAAAAGACGAAAGACCTCGTATTGCAGGTGTTTACTTAAACCGCTTGCGTTTAGAAATGCCATTACAAGCAGATCCAACCGTTATTTATGCTTTAAAATTAAGAGACAATAATTTTGATCAGGTTATAAAACGAGTTTTTTATAATGATTTGGTTATGAAATCGCCATATAATACTTACGTTAATATTGGTCTTCCTCCCGGACCAATTGCTATGGCAGATATTACGGCACTTGAAGCGGTTTTAAATCCGGAGAAAAACGATTACATTTATTTTTGTGCAAGCGTTGATCGTTTTGGCTACCATGAATTTGCTTCAAATTATGCAGAGCACACAAAAAATGCAAAAAAATATTCAGACTGGATTGCTAGTCAAGGCGTAACAAGATAGTTTTGAATTTAAAAGAATACCTTTTATTATCGGTTTTATTTATATTAAGCTTTCAATCTTTTTCTCAAAGTAAGATTGAAAGCTTTTTAACTCCTTCTGATACCTTAAATAAAAAAAGACAAAACACAGTAATAGTAACTGAAACCGCTTTGGCTTCGGCTACTTTATTGGGTTTAAATCAAATTTGGTATGCCGATTATCCAAGATCAAAGTTTCATTTTATAAATGATAACAATGAATGGCTTCAAATGGATAAAGTGGGACATATGTATTCTGCTTATCATTTAGGAAGATTTGGTGCTGAAATGCTGAACTGGAGTGGTGCAGATCAAAAAAAGCAATTGATATACGGTGCAGGTTTGGGTTTTGCCTTTTTAACTGCGGTTGAAGTTTTAGACGGATATTCATCAGAATGGGGAGCTTCTCCGGGCGATATTATTGCGAATGCTACCGGAACAGGTTTGTATGTTTCCCAAGAATTATTGTGGAAAGAACAGCGTATCATTCCAAAATTTTCATTTCATACAACGCAATATGCGAGTATGCGGCCTAATCTTTTAGGGAAATCATTAAATGAGCAGATTTTAAAAGATTATAACGGACAAACTTATTGGCTTTCTGTCAATGTTCATTCTTTTGCAAAAGAGAGTAAAATTCCAAAGTGGCTGAATGTTGCTTTTGGATATGGAGCCGAAGGGATGATTTCCGGAAATGTTCACGACGATATTCCAATTTCGGTCGAAAACCCAGAAAGATACCGTCAGTTTTTTCTTTCATTTGATGTGAATTTAGCTAAAATTGACACAAAATCGCATTTTTTGAAAACTATTTTTTCTGTTTTTAATACGATAAAAATTCCGGCGCCAACTCTCGAATACTCCGCCAATAAAGGCTTTAAAGCACATGCGCTCTATTTTTAATTTCTGTTAAACTACTGAATATCAGATTTTTTTGTTTTTCATTACCTTTGCACCGTAGAAATTTCAAAAAGGTGACAGCGTTTTGAAGAAAAACAATTTATGATAAAGAAGTGGTATTTTTATGCGAGTTTAATCGTTATTATTACATTTTTGAGTTTGGGTTTTAAACCCTTTAGTGTCGAAACCAAACCGTGGTTTCTAACAGAAAAAACAGATGGATCAGAATACATTTTTCCATCTTTAGAAAAGGATGATTATCCTAAAGTAAATCTAAACGTCCCATACACTGGAAATCATCTTATCGGTTTTAAAGAAGCAGTAGCTTTCAAAGAATCTCAGGGAAAATACCGAATGGTAAATTCACTGGGTTACATGGGAAAATACCAATTTGGTTCAAAAGCATTACGCGCCATCGGAGTCAGAAATGAAAAAGACTTCTTAACAGATCCGGCATTACAAGAAAAAGCTTTTGTTGCGTTATTATCCAAAAACAAATGGATTTTACGTAATGAAATCGAAAAGTACGAAGGAAAAGTTATTAATGGTGTTGAAATTACAGAATCTGGTATTTTAGCAGCTGCACATCTAGGAGGTGCAGGATCAGTAAAAAACTTTTTTAAACATGGGGGAAACAGGCATTTTAGAGATGCTTTCGGAACTTCTTTAAAAAGTTATATGCGAGATTTTGCCGGCTATGACCTTTCTTTTATTGAAGCAGACAGTAATGCGACAATAAATGATTAAAAACTAAAAAAAATCCCGAATGATAATTCGGGATTTTTTTTTGAATATTTTTAGTCAATTAAGATTTCTAAAATTTTAATAGCCGCTTCACTTATTTTAGTTCCGGGTCCAAATACGGCTGCAGCGCCTGCATCAAATAAAAATTGATAGTCCTGTGCAGGAATTACGCCGCCAACTATTACCATAATATCTTCGCGATCATGTTTTTTAAGTTCTTCAATAACTTGCGGAACCAATGTTTTATGTCCCGCAGCAAGCGATGAAACGCCTAAAATATGAACATCATTTTCTACAGCTTGTTTTGCTGCTTCTGCCGGAGTTTGAAATAACGGGCCTATATCCACATCAAAACCTACATCGGCATAACCGGTTGCTACTACTTTTGCCCCGCGATCATGACCGTCTTGTCCCATTTTGGCAATCATAATTCTTGGGCGTCGTCCTTCTTGTTTTGCAAAAGCATCTGCTAACTGTTTTGCTTTTTCAAAATTCTCGTCATTTTTTATTGCTGCACTATACACACCGCTAAATGATTTAATTTGCGCTTTAAACCTACCGAAAATAGTTTCAAGAGCATCACTTATTTCGCCTAATGTTGCTCTGTTTCTGGCAGCTTCAACGGCAATTTCTAATAAGTTTCCTTCTCCGGTTTTAGCACAATGAATTAATTTTTCCAGTGATTGATTTACTTTTTCAGTATCTCTTTTTGCTTTAATATCTTCAAGCTGTTCAATTTGCTGTTTACGAACCATTTGGTTGTCAACATCTAAAATATGCAGCGGATCTTCTTTTTCTAATCTAAATTTATTTACACCAACAATAATATCCTGTCCGCTGTCAATTCTGGCTTGTTTTCTAGCAGCTGCTTCTTCAATTCGAAGTTTCGGAATTCCGGCTTCAATCGCTTTTGTCATGCCGCCCAGTTCTTCAACCTCTTCAATTAATTTCCAGGTACTTTCTAAAATCTCATTCGTCAAAGATTCCACATAATAACTACCGCCCCAAGGGTCAACGGTTTTGGTAATTTTCGTTTCTTCCTGTAAATAAATCTGTGTATTTCGTGCAATTCTCGCCGAAAAATCAGTTGGCAAAGCAATTGCTTCATCGAGTGCGTTGGTATGCAAAGACTGTGTTCCGCCAAATGCTGCAGCAGTAGCTTCAATACAAGTTCTGGCTACATTGTTAAACGGATCCTGTTCTGTTAAACTCCAGCCGCTGGTTTGGCAATGTGTTCTTAATGCTAATGATTTATCGCTTTTCGGATTAAACTGCTGTAATAGTTTTGCCCAAATCATTCGGCCGGCTCTCATTTTTGCAATTTCCATAAAATGATTCATTCCAATTGCCCAAAAGAAAGAAAGGCGTGGAGCAAATTCATCAATCGTCATTCCGGTCGATAATCCAGTTCGAATATATTCTAAACCATCTGCTAAAGTATAAGCTAATTCAATATCAGCTGTTGCTCCGGCTTCCTGCATATGATATCCTGAAATTGAGATAGAATTAAACTTCGGCATTTTTTTGCTCGTAAATTCAAATATATCGGCAATAATTTTCATCGAAGGCGTTGGCGGATAAATATAGGTATTACGTACCATGAATTCCTTCAAAATATCATTCTGAATTGTTCCTGAAAGTTTATTCAATTCAACACCTTGCTCTTCGGCAGCCACAATATAAAATGCCATAATGGGTAAAACAGCTCCATTCATAGTCATGGAAACGGACATTTCGTCAAGCGGAATCTGATCGAATAATACTTTCATATCTTCAACAGAATCAATGGCAACTCCGGCTTTTCCAACATCGCCAACAACTCTTTCATGATCTGAGTCGTAACCGCGGTGCGTTGGTAAATCAAAAGCGATGGAAAGTCCTTTTTGACCTGCGGCAAGATTTCGTCTGTAAAAAGCATTACTTTCTTCTGCAGTCGAAAATCCGGCGTATTGGCGAATTGTCCACGGACGACGAACATACATTGTAGCGTAAGGTCCGCGTAAATTGGGCGTAAAGCCAGCTCCGAAATCCAGAAACTCTAAATCCTCTATATCTTTTTCAGAATAGCTTTTTTTAAGTTCAATGCCTTCAGCTGTGGTGAAGTTTTGAGTTATGAGTTTTGAGTTTTGAGTTTGTTCACTTAACTCATGACTTTTAACTTCTAACTTTATATGTTTAAGGTCTTTTCTCAATTGTAAAAATTGTTATTTAAATAGGTTTAAATCACTTTCAATTTCTTTTAAAAAATCATCAATATCATTCGCATTATTTGGATTCTTTAAATAGTTTTCTGTTCTTTTTCTTACCTCATTAATTTGCCACTTTGGAATTTCAGATTCGCCATTTTCAGCTGATATTATTTTTATAAGTTTTTCCATAATATTTAGGCTTATATTCAATTAATTGAAGTTAATTTTACTCAAGCTCAAGTCTTTCCTGTTCCAGCTTTTCAGCTAATCTTTTTTCTATAATAGGTGTAATTAACGTTTTTCTGGGTTTGATTTTTACAAAAGGAAACAATTCTAAATCATGTTTCATTCTGTCTTCTTTGTTTGGATATTTATTAGTGCCTAATAAAACTTCTTTTTTAGAATCGAATAATTCCTGTTCTTTAGCGGCACTTTCCTGAATTTTCTTTTTTATCGTTCCGTCGTTTAAAAGTTTAAGGAAACCTCCGTCAGCTTCAATATCTTTAAATAAGTTTAAACTTTTTTCTGCCAATTGCATCGTTAAACTTTCAATGTAATAACTTCCATCGGCAGGATTATCGACTTTGTCAAAATAACTTTCGTGTTTTAAAACTAAAAGCTGATTTCGTGCAATTCTATCTCCAAATTCGTTGTCCTTGTGATATAAAGCATCGTAAGGTAAATTCGCAACAGCATCGGCTCCGCCTAAAATTGCAGACATACATTCGGTTGTGGTACGAAGCATATTGACATTATAATCGTAAATAGTTTTATTTCGTTTGGTTGGCGTAACTAAAAAATGACAATCTAAATCAGGATTGTATTCTGCAGCAATTAATTTGAAAAGCATTCGTAAAGCACGAAGTTTTGCAATTTCAAAAAAGTAATTAGTTCCAACAGCTATTTCAAAAACGATTGGTTTTGTTGAAGTTGAGAAACGGTTTAAATATTCATTAGCATGTGCTAAACTGTAGGCAATTTGCTGGGTGATATTAGCTCCTGAATTTTGATACAAACCTAAATCTACACTAAGAAATGGAAGTTTGGTTTGGTTTGAAATTTTTTCAAGCGTTTCAAAATTATTTTTATCCGATGTTGTAAACCAGTTTCCGTCGCGTGCTAATTGTCCAATTGGATCAAGATTGCAATAAAAAGTTGCGCTTTTTTGCGTAGAAATAGCGTCCAGTTTTTTTACGAAATCGATTGAGAGAAAACTCAAATGAAAATAAACAGTTCTATTTTCTAAAGGAAGATTTTCTAATAATTTTTGAATGTCGGTATTTTCGTTCTGGATCGTAAAACGTAAACTTTCGGCACCTCTTTCAATCGTATTTATTGCTCTGCTGATAGATTTTTCAACATCATGAACAAATATGTTTTGACAGATTTTAAATTCTGAAGCCTGAGTGTGAACAGCAGCACTTTTGGTAAATTCGTCGCTGTGATAAAAAGGTTTTACCTGAATATCTTCTGGAGAATTCCAAATTACGGTTTGGTTATAATCGGCTCCATCTAATTCAAACTGAATTTTTTGTTTCCATTGTTTGGATGAAATCGGATTAAAATCGTCGAATAGGTTAGTGGCCATTTAGTGTTTTTTGTGTTTATTCTTTATCTTGAATGGTATCTCCTTCAAACTGGATAATGTAAATATCTTCGCTGTCTTTTTTCATAAAGTACTTTTCGCGAGCATATTTTTCTATTTGTTCAGGATTTTTAAGTTGTTTGATCTGTTCCTGATCTTTCCTTATTTCTTCCTGATAATATTTTTTATTGTCTTGTAATTCATTAATCTGCCCGTCTAAAAAGCGATGATCAAAATAGGAGTAATTATCTAAAAACAACATCCAGATCACAAAAAACAGCAAAACCCAGACGTATTTATTGCCTAGATATTTGAACCATTTTTTGTCTTTATATGGATTTTTTATTTTCATTTTTTATAAACCTGTTATTTCTTTTGAATTTGATTGGTCTTTTTAGCCCCGATTACTTCACCTGGTTAATATTTTTTATTTGTGTTCAGTGAACTTCGTTTGAGCCGGTATCCTTTTTATGGTTTCGTTTCTTTAACGATACCATAAAAAGATAAAGGCGAAAGCGGGAAACAGCTCCTAACTTTTATGGTTTAAATTTACGATAAAAATTATGAAATTCTCTGATTAATTACAGCGCGAACTACATCAATTGCTACCGTATTGTATTTATCATTTGGGATAATAATATCTGCAAATGCTTTTGAAGGCTCGATAAATTGCTCATGCATAGGTTTTAACGTGTTTTGATAACGGTTTAAAACCTCGTCGATATCACGTCCGCGTTCTGAAATATCTCTTTTTAAACGACGAATTAATCTTTCATCAGAATCTGCATGAACGAAAATTTTGATATCAAAAAGTTCACGCAATTCCGGATTTGTCAAAATTAAAATACCTTCAACAATCATTACTTTTCTTGGATGTGTTGAAACCGTATCATCAGTTCTGTTATGCTGAATAAAAGAATAAACTGGCTGATCGATAGTTTCTCCCGCTTTTAAAGCTTTAAGATGTCTTACCAATAATTCAAAATCGATTGCACGCGGATGATCAAAATTAATTAATGCTCTTTCGTCAAATGATAAATTATCGGTTTGTTTATAGTACGAATCCTGAGAAATTACACCCACTTCAGTGTCTGGTAATTCATTCATGATTTGGTGTACTACCGTTGTTTTTCCACTTCCTGTTCCTCCTGCAATTCCAATAATGAGCATAAAATTTTTGTTTGATATTTGTTTGGCAAAAATAATAATTTAACTGAATTGCTAAACATATAATGTAATTTAACCATATAAGTGATATAAGTAAATTTAAGCAGCAAAATATTTAAGTAAAACAATACTTAACTGAACTTATATCACTTATATGGTTAAAAAACTTTACTTATATGGTGAAAAAATAAAAAATCCCGAAAGTAAAAACCTTCGGGATTTGGTGCAATCAGTATAGTTTAAAAAAATATTCTGAATTTAGTAAGCACTTGTAATTATTTGTTCTTCTTTGCTTTAATCATCATTTCAAGCTGATCCCAAAGTTCTTCGGGAATTGCCTCTAATAAATTGAATTGTCCGGCACCTTTTAACCATTCGCCGCCGTCTATCGTAATGACATCACCATTTACATAAGCAGAGAAATCAGACACTAAATAAGCCGCTAAATTGGCTAATTCCTGATGATCTCCAACACGTTTCAAAGGCACTTTTTTTGCCATGTCGAACTTTTCAGAAAGATCTCCTGGTAATAATCTGTCCCAAGCCCCTTTAGTAGGGAATGGTCCCGGAGCAATCGCATTAGAACGAATTCCGTATTTTGCCCATTCTACAGCAAGACTTCTTGTCATGGCTAAAACTCCTGCTTTTGCAGTCGCACTTGGCACCACATAAGCAGAACCCGTCCAGGCATAAGTTGTTACAATATTTAAAATCGTTGCCGATGTTTGTTTCGTATCAATCCAGTGTTTTCCAAAAGCAAGCGTACAGTTTTTAGAACCTTTAAGTACGATATCTATAACAGTATCAAATGCATTTGCAGATAAACGTTCAGTTGGAGAAATAAAATTTCCGGCTGCGTTGTTTAAAAGAACATCTACTTTTCCAAAAACTTTTAAAGTTTCCTGAAGCATATTTTCTACTTCTTCATAATGACGAACGTCACATTGAAGCGGTAAACATTTTCCGCCAGTTTCTCTTTCAAGTTCTGCTGCAGTAGTTTTCAGCTTTTCTAAATCTCTTGAAGTTATCGCAACTTGTGCGCCTAATTCAAGAAAATATTTAGTCATTGCTTTTCCTAAACCGCTTCCGCCGCCTGTAACTACAATGACTTTTCCTTTTAAAGCGTCGTCACGTAACATTTTATCTGTATAGCTCATACTTTTCTTTTTTTACAATATTAATTAAAAAAATAGGATGCACGCATAATATTGTTATAAAATTTTGATAAACTTTATATATCACATAGTTTTTTTGCGGCAGATTCTAAAGTAAAATCGTCTTTGGCAAAGCAAAAACGTATTAATTTTTGATCTTTATGATCGGAGTAAAAAGTTGAAATAGGAATAGCAGCAACACCGTGATTGATGATTAGATTTTTGCAGAATGTTACATCATCTTCATCTGAAATATTGGCATAAGAAGCAACCTGAAAATAAGTTCCTTCGCATGGTTTTAATTCAAATTTGCTGTTTTTAAGGAGTTTTTGAAAGTAATCTCTTTTTTCCTGATAGAATTTCCCAAGTAAATTGGCATCAACAACATCTAAATATTCGCTGATCGCAAATTGTGAAATACTGTTCACGCTGAAAACTAAAAACTGATGTACTTTTTTGATTTCCTTCATTAAATATTCGGGAGCAATCGTGTAACCAATTTTCCAGCCTGTAATATGAAATGATTTCCCGAAAGAAGAAACCATAATACAACGATCTAAAAGAAAGCTTTTGGTATGTGCCGAGATATGTTTTTCTTCAAAAGTGATGTATTCATAGACTTCATCAGATAAAACTATGATATCTGGATATTTTGAAAGTATTTTTTCAAGCTGAAGAAAATCGGCTTCATTCAATATTTTTCCTGTTGGATTATGCGGATTATTGATGATAATCATTCGGCTTTTTGCAGAACAGGCTTTTTCGATTGTTTCCCAGTTTGGTGTATAATCGTCGTTCAGCGGCACACGAACTGGTTTTGCTTTGCACAGTAAAACCGGAGATTCGTAAGAATCATAACTTGGATCGAGAATAATTACTTCGTCGTTTTCTTTTACCAAAGCTAAAATTGAAGTAAAAATTCCCTGCGTTGCACCAGCAGTAACCAAAAGCTCTAAATCTGGTTTGATTGTTCTCTTATAAGAACTTTGAGTTAATGCTGCAATTTTATTCATCAATAGCGGATAACCTGCCATTGGCGTGTATTGGTGTACGTCTTCCTTTGATAATCGGGCAACAATATCCGTTAATCTTTCATCAACAGGAAAATTTGGAAATCCCTGCGAAAGATTTATCGCATTGTATTCGGCTGCCATTTTTGACATTACCGTGAAGATGCTTGTGGTTACATTTGAGAGTTTACTCATAGTAAAGTTTGATTAGGGGAAAACTTGTGAGTAATTATTTTGGAGAGCTATTTACATACATAGGTGCAGAAAAAAGAACTCTAACAGTTTTATTGTTTTGTTTTCCAGGACTCCATTTTGGAGACATTTTTAAAACACGTATTGCTTCCCTTCCTGTTTCGAAACCAATATCTCTCAATATTCTAATATCGCTTAATGAACCATCTTTTTCTATGACAAAAGTGACATAAACCTTTCCTTTTAATTCTGGATTACTTGCAGGAATTTTAAAATTCTTCTCAACAAATTTATTGAATTCAATCATTCCTCCCGGGAAATCAGGTTTGATATCTATTCCAGCAGTATTGTAAACGCTATAATCATCATTAGGGACATCGCCTTCTGGGTAAGCTTTATCAGTAGGTTCGTCAACTGTGAGGATATCGTCAGTTTTTGTTTTTGGAGTTTGAGCAAATATATTTTGTGCAAAACAAATCAAAATTAGCAGAAGAAATTTTTTCATTATGATGGTTTTAAAGTTAGTTTACATTTTATGAATAATAAAAATCGTTGGTCGATTATGTAAATCTACTTTTAATTTCTTCCAATCCGAAATTTTCATTGTTTTTATAAATTCTGTTGGTAACGTAATATCAGTTGCAATGCATAAATGTGTCGAAGGATTTACGATTTGTAAAATGTCTTCAACTAATTTATTGTTTCTATAAGGTGTTTCAATAAAAATCTGCGATTGGTTTTTATCGTGAGATAATTTCTCAAAATGTCTCAATGCTGATTTTTTCTCGTCTTTATCAATTGGTAAATAACCGTTGAAAGTAAAGCTCTGACCGTTCATTCCAGAAGCCATCATCGCCAATAGAATAGAAGAAGGACCAACTAAAGGCACGACCTGAATTCCTTTTTCGTGTGCCAATTTTACAATCACAGCGCCGGGATCAGCAACGCCAGGACATCCGGCTTCGCTCATTAATCCCATGTTTTTTCCTTCTAACAAAGGTTTTATAAAATCTAAATGTTCGCTTGGTTCTGTTCTTTTATTTAGGGTAAAAAGTACCAATTCCGATTGTTTTTTTTCTGGATAAACTGCTTTTATAGATTTTCTGGCTGTTTTATCATTTTCAACGATATAATGGTCAATAAGTTCTATTGCTCTTCTTACGGTTTGTGGTAAAACATCCATCGGATCGCTTTCGCCCATTGTGGTTGGAATTAAGTATAGTTTTCCGAGAAGTTTCATTTTGAGATATTTTATAAATTAAAACAAAAAATGTATTTCAATTCTATAAATAGCAATTGAAATACAAATTTAATTATGAATGTTTTTCGATAAGTTTTTGGGCAATTATTTCAGAAACTTCGTCCAGCATTTGATAAACATTATCAAATCCGTTAGCGACTCCGTAATAAGGATCTGGAACATCTACATTTTCGTCTGGAAATAATTCGTTCAAAATAAGACGAACTTTGTTTTTATGTTCAGGAGTTTTAGCAAGATGAAGAACGTCACGCAAATTAGAACTGTCCATAACGTAGATATAATCGAATTCGTCAAAATCAGAAACTTTAAATTGTCTTCCTTTTTGACCGTCAATACATAAACCGTTTTTTTGGGCGACAGCAATCGAACGTTTGTCTGGAGCGTGGCCAA
The DNA here is from genome assembly GCF_903819335.1 of Flavobacterium panici. Lineage (GTDB taxonomy): Bacteria > Bacteroidota > Bacteroidia > Flavobacteriales > Flavobacteriaceae > Flavobacterium > Flavobacterium panici. The sequence continues at coordinate 20,125 of NZ_CAIJDE010000052.1, forward strand.
TATGCCATGATCCTGTTCCTGCAGAATCAACAATAAATTTGTCTTTAGGTAATTTTGATGCTAAAATTCCTTCTGCTAAAGGAGATCTGCAAATATTTCCTAAACAAACCATTAAAACTTTTACTGGCATGATTCGCGTTTATAGCGTTAGTTTTTTGTTGATGTCTTCGACAAATTTTTTAAATTGTTTGTCTGTTGAAACTAAATTATCAACGGTTTTACAAGCATGTAAAACGGTAGCGTGATCGCGGTCTCCAATTTGTGAACCAATGTTTGCCAAAGAAGCTTTTGTAAATTTCTTTGCAAAAAACATGGCCAATTGTCTTGCCTGAACAACGTGTCTTTTTCTGGTTTTAGATTGAAGTGTTTCAATGTCCAGCTGAAAATAATCAGACACAATTTTTTGGATATAATCAATAGAGATTTCTCTCTTTACGTTTTTAACAAATTTCTCAACTACACTTTTCGCTAATTCAATCGTAACTTCTTTTTTATTGAAAGAAGACTGAGCAATTAACGAGATAATTGCACCTTCTAATTCTCTTACGTTAGACTTGATATTCCGTGCAACATACTCTAAAATGTCTTCCGGCATATCAACACCATCGCGATATAAAATGTTTTTTAATATCGAGATACGGGTTTCATAATCAGGCTGGTGCAATTCTGCAGACAATCCCCATTTGAAACGAGATAATAAACGCTGTTCAATATCCTGCATATCTACAGGAGCTTTGTCAGAGGTTAAAATTACCTGCTTTCCGTTTTGGTGCAAATAGTTGAAAATGTGGAAAAATACGTCCTGAGTTCCTGATTTTCCAGATAAAAACTGAACATCATCAATAATCAAAACGTCGATTAACTGGTAAAAGTGAATGAAATCGTTACGATTATTCTTTTTAACCGAATCAATATATTGTTGTGTGAAAATCTCGGCAGAAATATATAAAACCGTTTTTTCAGGATATTTGTCTTTTACTTCAACACCAATAGCATGCGCTAAGTGTGTTTTTCCTAAACCAACTCCTCCAAAAATCAATAACGGATTAAATGAAGTTCCTCCAGGTTTGTTGGCAACAGCCATACCTGCAGAACGCGCTAAACGGTTTGAATCTCCTTCAAGGAAATTATCAAAACTGTAATTAGGATTTAACTGAGATTCAATTTTTAAATTTCTGATACCAGGAATTACAAACGGATTCTTAAGTTCAGGATTCAAGTTTTTAAACGGAGCGTCAACTTCTTGCGGTTTCATAGGAACTCTGTTAGAACTTGGCAGCTGCTCGGTAAACGGCTGTTTATTTCCATAAGTGTTCTCCATTTTAATTTTATAGAGTAACTTTGCGTTTTTTCCCAGTTCTTTGGTAAGTGCAACTTTCAATAATTTTACGTAATGCTCTTCGAGCCATTCGTAGAAAAATTTACTTGGTACTTGAATATATAACGCGTTGTCGGTTAGCTCAACTGATTTGATTGGTTCAAACCAAGTTTTGTATGCCTGATCTTGAATATTGTCCTTTATAAAAGACAAACAGTTTTCCCATACCGATTGAGCAGTTTTAGTCATAGATTCAAATAAATTTTTTTATTATTGATAAAGATTCTCCTATAAAATAGGAGCAAAATTTTTCCGTTTTTCAGGATAACAAATATGTGAACAAATTTCTGTAAAAAAAAATATTTTGGTATCTAATTTTATAAAAAAATGTTGTAAGAGAACTTCAGTAATTTTAAATTTTTTAATGTATAAATAATGAAAAATCATCAAACGCAAGTGCGTGTTCGTTACTCCGAAACTGACCAAATGGGGGTCGTTTATCACGGAAATTATGTGCCTTATTTTGAAATTGGACGCGTGGAATGGCTTAGAAATAAAGGGATTTCGTATGCAAGTATGGAAGAAAGCGGAATTGGGCTTCCAATTGTTTCGATGCAGATCAACTATAAAAAATCAGCCCGTTATGATGAGCTTTTAACAATTCATACAACATTCAAAAGTCAGTCATCTGTTAAGATCGAATTCGACTGCGAAATCTATAATGAAGCAAATGAGTTATTAACAACCGCAGTGTTTATTTTAGTATTTATTTCGTTAAAAACAGGTCGTCCAACTGCCCCTCCGGATTATATTTTGGAATTGTTTAAAACGCTAACGTAATTGTTAAAACGAAGGATGTTTTTATACTAAATTACACAATTTTAATATCGATTTCAAACATTAAATCAAAAATGTCGAATATAAATTCGGCATTTTTTTTTCGAGTTTTAGTCATTATCTTACCAATTGGCAGTCCGGAATCTTCATCGATTTCCATTTCCTGAGAAATTATGTCAAGCTTTTTTTCTTTTATAACACGCATTACCTTGTTCATGTTTTTATAATCAAAAGAAATTAAAAACTGAACATCAATTGTTTTTTCAATAATTTCACAAACTTCTAATGTCATTTGTGCCGTTGTTCGATAAGCAGCGATCAGGCCGCCAACGCCTAATTTTGTACCGCCAAAAATGCGAACCACAACTATAAGTATATTGGTTACACCAAAAGATTGTATTTGTCCATATATAGGTGCACCGGCAGTATTACTTGGCTCGCCATCATCGTTTGCACGATACGAAATTTTTGGAGCCGTTCCTAATTGATAAGCGTAACAATAATGTACAGCATGTGGATGTAGTTTTCTTAAATCCTCAATAATAGGTTTTACTTCATCCTCATTTTCTATAGGAAATGCATAACCAAAGAATTTACTCCCTTTTTCCTTAAAAAGAATTTCTTCAGATGCACTGGCAATGGTTTGATACGTATCGTTATATTCCAAATTTAATATTCTAAATTATTTTGTTTTTTTCCACGAATTCCACGAATTCCAGGGATTTTTCACGCAGATTCTGCAGATTTTAGCAGATTTAGTTTGTATTATAATCTGCGTAGATTAGCTTAAATCTTTTTAAATCTGCGTGAAAAAAAATCATTCTAATCTTTTTAATCTGTGGCTAAATATATTATAGTATGTTTTTATCAAACAAATCAACAACATCTTCCTTGCCAACTTGTAAATTCCAAACATGTAAACCTAATGCAGCAGCGGCATCAGTATTGTCTTTTTTATCATCAACAAATAACGTTTGCTCAGGAATTAAATTATGTTCATCAATTAAATGTTGAAATGATTCAGCGTTCGGTTTTCGTTTTCTAATTTCAAAAGAGAAATGAACTTTCTCAAAACAATTATAAAAATCAGTATAAAAAGGAATACCAACCGTTTTTTCAAAAGTAGCAATATGAATAGCATCTGTATTACTTAATAAAAACAAACGGTATTTTTTTGAAAGCTTTTTTAAGAAATCCAATCGATAAGAAGGAAAATCAGCCAAAACCGCATTCCAGGCTTTCAGGATTTCTTCAATAGAAGCATTAGGAAGCTGTTTTTGAAATCCGCCTATAAAATCATCATAGGAAACATCTCCCGTTTCATACAATAAATTCAAGCGGTCAAGTTCAGCGTTCCATTCTGTCAAACCTAAATTTTGCAATCCTGAAATCGTTCCTTGTTTGTCTAAATTGATGAAGATATCTCCAAAGTCAAAAATTATCGTATCAATCATTATTTCTTACGTATATTAATTCGTCGTTTTGAATATAAGTTTTAATGGCATTTTTCTTTTGAAGTTTTGGTGCTTTTGTGCCTTTTTCAAAAGTATTTTTTCCAACAAAAATTCTTGCTTCATCCCAAATATTCTGATCTATAAAAGACTGCAAAGTTTGTCTTCCGCCTTCAATAATTATAGATTGAATTTGATGCTGATATAAAACAGATAAAATATTCTCAATCATGTTTTCATCAAAATCAATCTTCTCAAAAATTGTATTTTCAGTCGAAACATTCTCCTCCGATTTCGAAAACACAATCGTTTTTACACTCTCATCAAAAACAAAACTATCTTTTGAAATTCGGTTGTTTTGATCTAAAATCACCCGAACCGGATTGTTTCCTGACCAATCACGAACATTTAATTTCGGATTATCATCAACAACCGTCTGTGTACCGGCTAAAATAGCCTGCTCTTCACTTCGCCATTTATGAACTAATTGTCTCGAATATTTGTTAGTAATCCAAACTGGTTTGCGTTCCTGATCGTCTGCTTTTTCGGGAGCTAAAAATCCGTCCTGACTTTCTGCCCACTTTAATATAATATAAGGTCTCTTTTTTTTGTGAAAAGTAAAAAAGCGTTTGTTGAGTTCGTTACATTCGTCTTCTAAAATCCCTACGGTTACATTTGCTCCCGCTTCAACAAGTTTCTTGATTCCTCTTCCTGCCACTTTTTCGTTGGGATCAACTGTTCCAACAATCACATTCGGGATTTCGTTTGCAATAATTAAATCACAACAAGGCGGCGTTTTCCCAAAATGAGAGCACGGTTCTAAACTAACATAAATTGTTGCTTTTTTTAATAGCGATTTATCTTTTACAGATCGAACCGCATTTACTTCGGCGTGTGGTTCTCCGGCTTTTTTGTGCCAGCCTTCGCCAATAATTTTATCTTCATAAACAATTACACTGCCTACCATAGGGTTTGGATAAGTTGTTCCAAAACCATTTTTAGCAAGTTCTATGCATCGTTTGATATATTTCTCATGTATATTCACCCTGCAAAAGTAATTATTTTTGAGTTTTGAGTCTAATATTGTAATTATTGTTGCGAAACAAAACAAAATGTTATGAAACTATCGGAAAAGTATTTTTATTTTTGTAGTTACAAGTGAAAAAATAAAATGAGAAATTGGGTTATCAGAAAAATTAAAAAAGAAGACAATCAAGCAGTTGCAAAATTAATACGATCGGTTTTTGACGAAATGGAAATTCCAAAAGTGGGAACTGCTTATGAAGATCCATATTTAGATTTAATGTTTGAAGAATACAATAAACCGCAATCAATCTATTTTGTAGTTGAAAGTGAAGGCGAAATTTTAGGCTGTGCCGGAATTGCTCCGTTAGAAAATGGAGATCCTAAAATTTGCGAATTGCAAAAAATGTATTTCTTACCAGAAGTCCGCGGATTAGGTATTGGAAGTAAAATGATGGATGAATGTCTAAATGAAGCAAAGAATTTTGGTTTTGAAAAATGTTACATAGAAACAATGCCGTTTATGCACGCGGCACAAAAATTATATAGAAAATCAGGTTTTGAATATTTAGATGCGCCAATGGGGTGTACCGGGCATAATTCTTGCCCAGTATGGATGTTGAAAGATTTGCAGAACTAATTAATAAATTGATTTTGTAAATACTTATATGAAGAATAATTAGCTTTGGCTGAAAAATAATACGCAATAAACGCAATGAAAATCAAACAATATCGTACTCAGTTTATTAAAGAGTTATCTCCTTTGTACGATGCGTACGAAGCAGAAAGTTTTTTCTATTTAATTCTAGAAGATAAACATAAACTGCGTCAAATAGATTTAGCTTTAAATCACGAATTATTTTTTTCTGAGTCTGATTTTGCTGTTTGGGATTTATTATTAGCACAGCTGAAAAGAGAAGTTCCAATTCAGTATTTATTAGGTAAAACCAGTTTTTATGGTTTAGAATTTGAAGTAAACGAAAATGTTTTGATTCCGAGACCGGAAACAGAAGAATTGGTCGAATGGATTATTAACGAAAATAAACCGCTCGACAAAACGAAAAAACTAAAAATTCTTGATATCGGAACCGGAAGTGGATGCATTGCTATTTCGCTGGCTAAAAATCTGCCAAATGCAGATGTATATGCTATTGATGTTTCAAAAAAAGCAATAGAAACGGCAAAACGAAATGCAAACAGAAATAAGGTAGATGTTACTTTTATGTTTCAGGATATTTTGGAAACACAAGAATTGAAATGTCAGTTTGACGTAATTGTTTCAAATCCGCCTTATGTGCGAAATCTTGAAAAAGAAGAAATAAAGAAAAATGTTCTCGACTACGAACCGCATTTAGCATTGTTTGTAGACGATAATGATGCATTGGTTTTTTACAGAAAAATAGCTTCTTTAGCGCATAATAATCTCTTGGAAAACGGACAATTGTACTTTGAAATCAATCAGTATTTAGGAAAAGAAATGATCGATTTATTAGGTAAAATGGATTTTATAAACATCGATCTTAGAAAAGATATCTACGATAACGACCGTATGATTTCCTGCAAGGTTTCCAAAACCTTGTAGGTATTTTTATTCTATAGCTAAAAATGAAATTACAAATTAGGAATTTTAATGCACATCAAAGATCTGAAAGATTTGATATCGAAATTCCTTCTGACAATTCTTCAGATTTAAAGATTTCCTATGTTGATTTTGAGTTTGAAGAAATACCAGAATATAACATTATTGCAAAAATTTTTCTCAATGAAAATAATGATGAATTAATTGAATTGAATTTTTTTCATTTCAAAAATTGATTACTCCTTAGATTTTCCTTTTTTTTATTTACACGAAAATTATATTTTAATTGTAGATGATCTATTTGCTGAAACTACAACATTTGATGGTGAGACAGTAGATAGAATTCTAAATGAGCAGCCTCATGAAATAATTGAGTTTGAGGATTATTTTGAATTTGATATAATAGGAGTTGAAAAAAGAAAACTTATGAAAAATATTTCACATTCCTGCAAGGTTTTCAAAACCTTGTAGGTATTATGTTTTCATCGTTAATAAATTAAACCTACAAGGTTTTGGAAACCTTGCAGGAAACGTGAAGATTATTCATATCGCAAAGCCTCAATTGGATCTAATTTCGAAGCTTTAATTGCAGGATATAAACCGGAAACAATAGCAACAATAAAACTGGTTGCAAAAGCAGCAAATATCGCTTTCCATGGAATTACAAAAGCAAAATCCATTATTCCGGCAAATGCACCGCCAACAACAATTCCTAATATAATCCCAATTAAACCTCCGATTTGACCAATCAATAAAGTTTCAATAAAAAACTGAACTGAAATTGTAACCTTTGTTGCGCCCAATGCTTTACGAACGCCAATTTCTCGCGTGCGTTCAGTAACCGAAACAATCATAATATTCATTAAAGCAATTGACGAACCTAGAATAGTGATAACAGAAATAATCCAGGCAGCCCAGCCTAAATATTGTGTAATTCCTAAAATTCTGTTGATCAAGTCATCGCTTCGGCCAATTCCAAAGTTATTATCACGAACCGGACTTAATTTCCGAACTCTTCGCATTGTACTTGTTGCATTGTCAACGGCTTCGTCTAAAAGTTCTTTTTTAGAAACCATAACACTTACAGTATAGTTAATATTTGGAGCGGTAAATAAAGAACGTGCCACCTGAATAGGAATTAAAACGCGTAAATCCTGACTGTTTCCAAATGTTGAACCTTTTTCTTTTAAAACGCCAATGACTTTAAAACGTGCACCGCGAATTGAAATTATTTTATCAATTGGGTTCACATCTTTTAATAAACCTTTTTCAAAATCAGAACCCACAACGCAGGAATAAGTATTGTTATCAACATCAAACTGATTAAAAGAGCGTCCTAAAGTTGTTTCTAAACCGGAGTTTGAAATAAAATGTTCATCAACGCCTACAACTGTAATTTCAGGATCTGTTTTGGTGTCTAAATATTTTACTTCTGCTTTTGATGTTGCTGTAAACGAAAGAGAAGTTTCGGTAAAAGGATATTTGTATTTGTTTTTAAAAGCAACCGCTTCAGGATAAGAAATAATTGGATTTATGATTTCACGTTCGTTTCCGCCGCGGTTACGAACTGTATTTTCATATTGATTAATATTAAAAGTATTCGCTCCCATCGAAGCAAAATTGGTCGAAACCGTGTTTTCAAGTGCCGTTACAACAGTTAAAATTCCAACCAAAGCGGTAATTCCGATAGCAATAATTAAAACGGTAAGAATGGTTCGCAGTAATTGAGTTTTGATAGAACCAAAAGCAATTCGGATATTTTCTTTAAATAATTTTAGCATCATGACCAATTTGTCACGAAAATACGGTTTTTGTTACAAGTTTGTTTTCGAACCGCTATTATTTATTTTAAAAAGTAAGATATTTGCAGTCGATTTTAAATTAAATCGAAAGTTGGAAAGCCATAAAGTCGAAAGTGTAAAACCAACAATCAAAAAATTAAAAATAAAATAATTTTAAAGGTTTAGATTTTAGATCTCAAAGAAATCTAAAATCTAAAATCAACAATCTAAAATAAAAAAAATGGCTTCAAAACCAAGCATTCCACAAGGGACAAGAGATTTTTCGCCTGCCGAGGTGTCAAAACGTCAATATATTATTCAGACGATAAAAACTAATTTTGAAAAATTTGGTTTTCAACCGATAGAAACTCCTTCGTTTGAAAATTCAGATACTTTGATGGGAAAATATGGAGAAGAAGGAGATCGTTTAATTTTTAAAATCCTGAATTCAGGAAACTTTTTCTTCAATAAAAATAAAATTGAATTACCGGAATCTATAGAATCACTTCAGGTTAATTCTGCCGAAACTATTGATTTAAGCCAAAGAATTGAACTGAATAAATTTACAGGAAGAATTTCAGAAAAAGCCTTGCGTTACGACTTAACAGTTCCGTTTGCAAGATATGTTGTACAGCACCAAAATGAAATTGAATTTCCTTTTAAAAGATACCAGATTCAGCCAGTTTGGAGAGCTGACAGGCCACAAAGAGGACGCTACAGAGAATTCTATCAATGTGATGCCGATGTTGTGGGGTCAACTTCACTTTGGCAGGAAGTAGAATTGGTTCAGTTGTACGATACCGTTTTTACATCTTTAGGTTTAGAAGGCGTAACAATCAAAATTAATAACAGAAAAATTTTATCTGGAATCGCTGAAGTTATTGGTGCTTCAGATAAATTAATTGATTTTACAGTTGCTCTTGATAAATTAGATAAAATTGGAGAAGACGGTGTAAAGAAAGAAATGATCGAAAAAGGTATTTCTGAAACGGCGTTGGTAAAAGTACAGCCGCTTTTTAGCTTTAGCGGAACTTTTGCAGATAAAATTAAGCAGCTTTCAGAATTACTAACTTCATCAGAAGAAGGAATGAAAGGAGTTGAAGAACTAAAATTTATTTGTGACAATGTTGCAGTTTTAGGACTATCAACTGCAACTTTAGATCTTGATGTGACTTTGGCACGCGGATTAAATTATTATACGGGAGCAATTTTTGAAGTCGCAGCTCCAAAAACGGTTTCAATGGGTTCTATTGGCGGCGGCGGAAGATACGACGATTTGACGGGCATTTTTGGTTTGAAAAATATGAGCGGTGTCGGAATCTCTTTTGGATTGGACCGAATTTATTTGGTTTTAGAAGAATTACAATTGTTTCCGGAAACTGTTGCAGCGACTTCAAAAGCAATATTTATCAATTATGGAGATAAAGAAGCTTTGTACGCTTCAAAAGCCATTCAGAAATTAAGACAGGAAAATATAAAAGTAGAATTGTATCCGGATAATGTAAAAGTTGGGAAACAGTTTCAATATGCAGACAAACGTTTGATTCCGTTTGCAGTAATTGCTGGCGATCAGGAAATTACTTCAAATTCTTACGCTTTAAAGAATTTAGTGACAGGTGAACAGGTTTCGGTTGATTTCGAAGGATTGAAAAATGCTTTGTTAAGTTAATATTTGAAGCGAAGTTTTTTTGCCACAGATTAAAAAGATTAAAATGATTTTTTTTTTCACGCAGATTTGGCAGATTTAATTTGATTTTTATATTAAATAAATTTGCTTTAATCTGCCTAAATCTTTTTTAAATCTGCGTGAAATAAATTTTTTTAGTAACAAGCGAATAGATTTCAACGAATAGAAAAAAAACTTTTTTAGTTAACTATTTGGAACGAAGGTTTTTGCCTCAGATTGCCGAGATTTAAAGGATTTTCTTTTTAAATCTCTATGTGAAATAGTTGCTGGTAAAGAAAAAAAACTTTTAATTTGCCGACCTTAAGTTACAAGTTACGGGCGTAGTTCAAGGGTAGAATAGCGGTCTCCAAAACCGTTGATGGGGGTTCGAATCCCTCCGCCCGTGCAATATTTTTTACCGCAAAGAGCACAAAGCTTTTTACAAAGAATACTTAAAAACATAAAGTTCGCAAAGCTAAATCAATACAAAGCTTTGCGAACTTTTGCCTTTTTTAAAAAGCTTAAGAGTAAAAAAACTTAGCGTTCTTTGCGCTATTTTTTCAAGATAAAAAGCATAAAAAAAAGCTTCGTCTCTGTAAGGCGAAGCTTTTTTTAATATAAGGTAAACTTGAATTAATAATTATTTAGAGGCCTTAGCCAACCCTTAAATTCAATTTTGATAGGTAATAAATTTTTGTTCCCAATTTGGATACCAAAGATACGACAAACTAAATCGTAATAGTCTTAAAATTATAATAAATTTTTATTGCCTATTTTCGGTTTTTAAAACTCTCATAATTAATAAAGTGACAATTTGACATTTTATAAGATTTGGCAGTACTTTTGCAATCCAACAGAAAGAAATAAAAATGAAGTTTAAGAATATTTTTAAAAATAAAAGTAATATGACTACGGAAAATACAGAATTCGATCAGGAATTAGATGATGTAACGTTAGAGAACAATGCCAACGGTGAGCAGTTAATTGTTGAAGAATTAAGTGTTGAAGAGCAATTAGCTCAAGACTTGGCAAAGGAAAAAGATAAGTTTTTGAGATTATTTGCCGAATTTGAAAATTACAAAAAAAGAACTTCAAAAGAGCGCATTGATTTGTTTAAAACTGCAAATCAAGAAGTTTTGTTAGCAATGCTTCCTGTTTTAGATGATTTTGACAGAGCAATGGTAGAAATCAACAAATCTGAGGATGAAAATTTAACTAAAGGTGTTGAATTGATTCACGAGAAACTAAAAAGCACTTTAGTAACTAAAGGTTTAGAGCAAGTTGACGTAAAAGCAGGAGATGCCTTTAATGCTGATTTTGCTGAGGCAATTACCCAAATTCCGGCACCGTCTGAAAAATTAAAAGGGAAAATTGTTGATGTTATTGAAAAAGGATACAAATTAGGAGACAAAATTATTCGTTTCCCTAAAGTAGTAATCGGAAACTAAAAAATGCAAGTAAAATTCTAAAGCCCAATTTTTAATGTTGGAATTTGGAATTTGTGATTTGGAATTTAAACCTAACTATGAAAAAAGATTTTTACGAAATACTAGGCATTTCAAAAAATGCTGACGCTGCCGAAATAAAAAAAGCATATAGAAAAAGTGCGCTTAAATACCACCCTGATAAAAATCCAGGCGACAAAGAGGCAGAAGAAAACTTTAAATTAGCTGCTGAAGCTTATGAAGTTTTAAGCGATCCACAGAAAAAAGCTAAATATGATCAGTACGGACATCAGGCATTTGATGGTTCTGGCGGATTTGGCGGTGGTCACGGCGGTATGAATATGGATGACATTTTCAGCCAGTTTGGTGACATTTTTGGAGGAGGATTTGGCGGTTTCGGAGGCGGAGGCGGAGGCCCTCGCCGTGCTAAAGGAAGCAATCTTCGAATTAAAGTAAAATTGACTTTAGAAGAAATTGCAAATGGTGTTGAGAAAAAAGTAAAAGTAAAACGTAAAGTTCAGGCAAAAGGTGTAACATATAAAACTTGTACGACTTGTAACGGTCAAGGTCAGGTAATGCGTGTAACCAATACCATTTTAGGAAGAATGCAGTCAGCATCAACTTGTCCTACTTGTGGTGGTTCTGGTCAAATTTTAGATAAAAGACCTTCTGAGGCAGATGCACAAGGAATGGTTCAGGAAGATGAAACGGTATCAATCAAAATCCCGGCAGGTGTTACTGACGGAATGCAGTTGAAAGTTTCAAACAAAGGAAATGATGCACCGGGAAATAGTATTCCGGGAGATTTAATTGTTGCCATTGAAGAAGTTGAGCACGAATTCTTAAAACGTGAAGGAGAAAATATTCATTTTGATTTATATATCAGTTTCCCTGAAGCAGTTTTAGGAGTTTCAAAAGATATCGAAGCCATCAACGGAAAAGTTCGTATTAAACTGGAAGAAGGAATTCAATCTGGAAAAATCTTAAGATTAAAAGGAAAAGGAATTCCAAGTTTAAACGGTTACGGAAGCGGAGATTTATTAGTTCACGTAAATGTCTGGACACCAAAAACATTAAACAAAGAACAAAAACAATTCTTTGAAAATGCTTTAAATGACGAACATTTTGCGCCAAGTCCAGAGAAATCAGAAAAATCATTTTTTGAAAAAGTAAAAGATATGTTCTCATAATCTAAACTTTTCTAAAATGTTTAAATAAATTCAAAACCCATTCTAAACATAAATAGAATGGGTTTTTTGCGTATTATTATGCAGATTCGCTAGTAATTATTTACTTTTACAGACTGTTGGTAAAAATAACAAAAGCCAGCGCAAGAAAATCCAAAAAAACAAAATGAGCAACTTACTCGAAGTACATAAAGTCGTAAAACAATATGGCGATTATGTAGCGCTTAACGAAGTTTCTTTAAATGTGCCAAAAGGCAGTATATATGGACTTTTAGGTCCAAATGGAGCTGGAAAAACTTCCTTAATCAGAATCATCAATCAAATTACAATGCCAGACAGCGGCGAAGTAATTCTTGATGGAGAAAAACTGCATCCAAAACACGTACAGACAATTGGTTATCTTCCGGAAGAAAGAGGATTATATAGCTCGATGAAAGTGGGAGAACAATGCTTGTATCTCGCACAAATGAAAGGACTATCTAAAGCCGAAGCCAAAAAGCAATTGGATTACTGGTTTGACCGTTTAGGAATTCAGGGCTGGTGGAATAAAAAAATTCAGGAGCTTTCTAAAGGAATGGCGCAGAAAATTCAGTTTGTAGTTTGTGTTTTACATAAACCAAAATTGTTAATTTTTGATGAGCCTTTTTCAGGTTTTGATCCCGTAAATGCCAATGTTATAAAAGATGAAATTTTGGCATTAAAAGAGCAGGGAGCAACTATTATTTTCTCGACACACCGAATGGAAAGTGTAGAAGAACTTTGCGATCATATTGCACTAATTCACAAATCAAATAAACTGATTGAAGGAAAAGTAGGTGATGTAAAACGCCAGTTTAAAACCAACAGTTTTGAAGTGGGAATCCTGACCAATAATGTTGAAGGTTTGATGTACGATATTACACAAAAGTTTACTGTTTCACAGGCGAATTTTAAATCCTTAAACGACGATTTAAAATTAAATATTCAAATAGGAAATGCTGCGCCAAATGAATTATTACATATCCTGACACAACGCGGACAAGTAACACATTTCGTAGAAAAAATTCCAAGTGTACACGATATTTTTATTCAAACAGTTACTGAAAATACAAAATAAAATTCCAAAAAAAGAAATTCCAAATTCCAATTTAAGAGTTTTCAAAATTGGAATTTGGAATTTGAAAATTTAAAATATTTATGAGCATCATTTCGTTGATTATAAAAAGAGAATTTATTGCCAAAGTCCGCAATAAATCTTTTGTTGTCATGACTTTTTTGAGTCCGCTTTTATTTGTTGCGATAGCCGTTTTTATAGGTTATTTGAGCACAATGAAAGCCGAAACAAAACGTATTGCTATTCATGATGAAACCGGACTTTTTGCTGCCGATTTTTTAAAAGAAAATAAAAAAGGTGCCGAATTCAAATATCTAAATTTATCTGAAATTGATGTAAAAGCTTTAAAAGACAGCATTACAAAAGAAAATTTCAGCGGATTAATTGTCATTCCAAAAACAAATAAAACAAAAGATTTAGAAAGTAAAATTGAATTTATTTCGAATAACAGTCCAAGTATTTCTTTTATAGAAAGCACACAGAAAATCATCGGAACAAAAATTACCAAACTAAATCTAGAAGAAGCCAAACTAGATACACTGGCCATTCAAAAAGCACAGTCAGAAGTGAATATTCATTTGGTTAAAGCTTCGGGAGAAGAAAGTTTAAAAGGATTAAATGAAATAAAAATCGCAATAGGCGGCGCATTCGGTTATTTGATTATGATGTTTATTATTATTTATGGAAATATGGTAATGCGAAGCGTAATCGAAGAAAAAACCAACCGTATTATCGAAATTATTATTTCATCTGTAAAGCCCTTTCAGTTAATGATTGGTAAAATTGTTGGAACATCATTGGCGGGAATTTTACAATTTATAATTTGGGCTTTTATTGGTTTAGGATTAATGTTTGCAGCTTCGACATTTTTTGGTGTAAACGTTGGACCAACAGCCAGAATTTCGCCGGAATTAATGCAATCCGCACAGCACGAATTTTCAGGAACAGCACAAATGTATATTACTGAATTATGGAATCTGCCAATTGCAAGTATCATAATTGGTTTCGTCGTTTATTTCATCGGAGGTTATTTTCTATACAGTTCATTTTATGCTGCAATTGGAGCCGCTGTTGACAATCAAACCGATTCACAGCAATTTTTACTGCCAATATTAATGCCGTTAATTCTAAGTGTATACATCGGATTTTTCACGGTTGTAAACGATCCACACGGAACCGTTGCCGTTGTATTCTCCATGATTCCGCTTACGTCGCCAATAGTTATGCTAATGCGTATTCCGTTTGGCGTGCCGTGGTGGCAAATTGCAATTTCGGTATCATTATTGTTTGCTACCTTTTTCCTTGTCGTTTGGTTCGCCGCAAAAATTTACCGTGTAGGTATTTTAATGTACGGCAAAAAACCAACGTGGAAGGAATTGTATAAATGGCTAAAATATTAACTTAGAGATTCTAAGTTTCTAAGTTTCTGAGATGCTAAGATTTTAGCTAAAAAAACTCAGAAACTTAGAATCTTAGCATCTTAGTATCTTAAAAAAGAATGAGTAAAATACTAATTATCGAAGACGAAGCAGCGATTAGAAGAGTTTTGGTAAAAATATTATCAGAAGAAAATGATACCTATCAGGTTGATGAAGCTGAGGATGGAGCTGCAGGTCTTGAAAAAATAAAAAACAACGATTACGATTTGGTTTTGTGTGATATCAAAATGCCAAAACTGGACGGTGTTGAGGTTTTAGAAGAAGTAAAAAAGATAAAACCGGAAATTCCAATGGTTATGATTTCAGGTCATGGCGATATGGAAACCGCAATTCATACCATGCGTTTGGGTGCTTTTGATTATATCTCAAAACCACCAGATTTAAATCGTTTATTGAATACCGTTCGTAATGCTTTAGACAAAAAACAATTAGTTGTTGAGAATAAAATTCTAAAGAAAAAAGTCAGCAAAAATTACGAAATGATTGGCGACAGCGAATCTATTAATCATATTAAAGTGATGATTGATAAAGTTGCTCAAACCGAAGCAAGGGTTTTAATTACGGGACCAAACGGAACCGGAAAAGAATTAGTTGCGCATCAATTACACGAAAAAAGCGAACGTGCCAATTTTCCTTTAATTGAGGTAAACTGCGCGGCGATTCCGAGTGAATTGATTGAAAGCGAATTATTCGGACACGTAAAAGGTGCTTTTACATCGGCAGTTAAGGATCGTGCCGGAAAGTTTGAAGCGGCAGATAAAGGAACTATTTTCTTAGATGAAATTGGTGACATGAGTCTTTCGGCTCAAGCCAAAGTTTTACGCGCGCTTCAGGAAAGTATGATTACAAGAGTCGGTGCCGATAAAGACATTAAAGTTGATGTTCGTGTGGTTGCCGCAACAAATAAAGATTTAAAAACAGAAATTGCCGAAGGCCGTTTCCGTGAAGATTTATACCATCGTTTGGCTGTAATTTTAATTAAAGTTCCGCCATTAAATGAAAGACGTGACGATATTCCGGCTTTGATAAGGCATTTTGCAGAGAAAATAGCTTCTGAACAAGGAAATGTAGTTAAGGTATTTTCGGCGCAAGCCATACAATTATTACAGGAATACGATTGGACTGGAAATATTCGTGAACTTCGAAATGTTGTCGAAAGATTAATCATTTTAGGAGGAAACGAAATCTCTGAAGGCGACGTGAAAATGTTTGCCAGTAAATAATGATTTAGAATCTAAATTCTAAAATCATAAATCTAAAATTAAGCATGAAACTAAAAAAAATAAACGAGAAATTACAAGACGGACTAATTGAAAACGGTTTAACAGAAGCAAATGTTTTGCAGCTGGAAACTTTTTCGACCATTAAAAGTGGTGCGGATTGTATTATTATTTCTCCGGAGAAAAGCGGAAAAACAACTACAATTGTTTTAAATGTGATTCAGCAATTGGCTGGAAAAAATGAGGAATCGCCTCGTGCTTTGATTATTGTTGAAGACAAAGCAAAAGTGCTTGAAATGGAAGAGCTTTTTGAGAAATACGGAAAATATACCAATCTCGAAGTGTATGGTGTTCATGACAAAGGCGATATGGATTATGACAAAAATTACGTTTCTACGGGAATCGATGTTTTAATTGGAACGCCAAATAAATTGAGCGATATGTTTTCGACAGCGGGTTATAATGTAAACCGTTTGAAAATGTTTATCCTTGATGATGCAGATCCTATTTTGAAATTACGTCATGAAACTAAAATCATGCGTATTTCTAACAGTATTGCCAAAACACAGCGTTTAATTTTTGCTGAAACTTTGACAGAACGCATCGAAATTTTGGCAGATAAAATGTTACTTGAGCCTTATTTGTTTGATATGGATGAAGAAGGCGAGGAGGAATTAGACGAAGAAGAAGACGATATTGAGGAAGAGTAAAAAGTTGCAATTTTCAGTCTCAGTTACAAGCTTCACTGAAAACTGAGACTGAAAACTAAATAATAATATATGGAAATATTAAAAACGCTTAAATTCTTGTCAATCGTACTTCTGTGCTTTTTTCTGATTATTTATGTTTTGATAATTTCTTATGTTTACTTTAATCAGGTTGAATTGGTTTTTCATAGTTCGAGATTACCAAAAGATTACAAGTTTGATTATCAGCAAAAATTCGAAGAGATAAACATCAAATCATTTGACGGAACTATTCTGAATGGATTATTATTTAAAGCTGAAAATTCAAAAGGACTCATTTTTTATCTTCATGGAAATGCCGGAACACTCGAAACCTGGGGTAAAATTGCAAAAATTTATACTTCATTAGGATACGATATCTTTATTTTAGATTACAGAAGTTTCGGGAAAAGCGAAGGCGAAATCGAAAATGAAGAACAATTGTCAAAAGATATTTCAATTGTGTATCAGTCAATGACGAAAAGATATTCTGAAGATAAAATCATAATTGCAGGATATTCTATAGGTTCCGGATTTGCGGCTAAATTAGCTTTCGAAAATAAACCAAAAGCTTTACTGCTGCAGGCGCCGTATTATAATTTTTTAGAATTATCAAGTAAACGAGTGCCAATGTTTCCGGACTTTATGAAAAAGTTTAGCTTAGAAACCAATGTATATCTTCCGCAGATAAAAGCTCCAATTTATATTTTTCATGGAACGGCAGACCAATTGATTCCGTTTGAGAATTCAGTTCGGTTAAAACAGCTTTTGAAATCAAATGCTGTTTTTTATCCATTAAAAAATCAGGAACATATTGGAGTAAATGAAAATGAAGATTTTCAAAATCAATTAAAAACAATACTAGAATAGATTAATAATTAATAAAATAAAATGTCATGGGATTAATGAAGGTATTTTCGGGAAGTGAAGTATTAGCAATTGCTTTGCAGGAAAGATTAGAAGAAGCCGGTGTAGAAACTGTAAAAAAAGATAATATTCAATCCGCTCGTTTAGGAGGTTTTGGCGGTACAGATTTAGCCGTTGAGGTTTTCATTCAGGAAGCAGATTTTGCAAAAGCAAATCCGGTTATTGAAGAATTTAGAATGAGTATTTAAAAAAGTTTTCAGTCGCAGTCTCAGTTTACAGTGCAAAACTGCTTACCGAGACTGAAAACTGAGACTGAAAACTGAGACTGAATACTGCGACTGCAAACTGAAAACTAAAAAAAATGCAATACAAAATGTTAGTTCTCGACATGGATGATACCTTGTTGACAGACGACCACAAAATTTCAGATTTAAATAAAAAAGTTTTATTAGAAGCACAGGCAAAAGGTGTTTATGTTGTTTTGGCTTCAGGAAGACCAACATCGGCAATGATTGCTTATGCTAAAGAGCTGGAATTGGATTTGAATGATTCTTATATGATTTCTTTTAATGGCGCTATTATCAGTCAGGTAAAAGATGATCTTGTTTTATTTGAACAGAAACTTACTGTAGAACAAATCCACGCTTTATACGATTATAGTGTGAAAATGAAAACTCACATTATAACGTATTTAGATGATGAAATTATAAGCGAAACCGATTCTGAATATATCGAAATCGAAAAAGATATTACCGGAATGGCACACCGTAAAGTTTCGAGTTTTAAAGATTATGTTGACAGACCTGCTGTAAAATGTATTTTACTTGAAAATCCGGCTTATTTAAAAGAAGTCGAAAAAGATTTATTAGCAGCAATGCCGCATTTAAGCGTTTCAATGTCTAAACCTTTTTTCCTTGAAGCAGCGCAAAACGGAATTGATAAAGCAACAAGTTTAAAGAAATTAGCAGATAAACTCGGAATTCATCAAAGTGAAATAATCGCCGTTGGAAACGCCGGAAATGACTTAACGATGATCGAATATGCTGGTTTAGGTGTTTGGGTTGATAATGTAACGCCAGAATTGCGCGATAAAGCAAATTTAATTGTATCTTCAAATAACAATGACGGCGTTGCCGAAGTAGTACAGAAATATATTTTAAATTAATTTGAGATGAAAAATCCAATCGAAACAGAACGTTTGATATTACGGGAATTAGAAATTTCTGATGCAGAAGGAATGTTCGAATTGGATTCGAATCCGAATGTGCATTTGTTTTTAGGGAATAATCCCGTAAAGCATATTGAAGAAAGTATTGATTATATCAAATTTGTTCAAAAGCAATACAAAGATTTTGGAACAGGCCGCTGGGCTGTTGTTTTAAAAGAAACCAATGAATTTATTGGCTGGTCAGGAATAAAGTATATTACGGACGAAATCAATAAGCATAAAAACTTTTACGAGTTAGGATATCGTTTTATCGAAAAACATTGGGGAAAAGGATATGCCTCAGAAGCTGGAAAAGCTTTTGTCGATTATGCTTTTAACCAAATGAAAGTAGAAAAACTTTACGCTTTTGCGGATGCGGGAAATGAAAATTCCAGAAAGATTTTAGAAAAACTAGGTTTCCATTTTGTAAATTCTTTCGAGTATCAAGGAGAAATAGAAGTTTGGTACGAACTCAAAAATCCAAACTTATAAAGGAATTGTGTTTTAAGAAATGCGTTCCTCCAAATCTTTGAAAACTATAAAAGTCTGCAAAGATTTGGAAAACGTAATTTCTTGGAATTATTTTTTAGCTACAGAAACAAAATATTTATTTCCGTCACCCATTGTAAGTTTTACACGCTCGTCGCAAAGGTCAATTGCATAAACGGCACTTTCGTAACAGCTGCAAGTTGTGTTTTTGTCTTTAGACATTTCAGTTTTACAATTGTTATTTTTGAATGTTGCTAATTGTGGAGTATATAAACTTACTAAATCTGTAGAAGCAGTAACTAAAGAGATAATACTTGCAGAATTATTATTAGTAATTCTGTAAACAATTCTATCAGTATAGTTTACTTCATTTACAGTTACTTTACGAATATAAGTGTAAGCTGTAGATTCTGTACTTGGCTCCTTTACTTCAAATTTAAATCCAACCGCACGAATTGCAATATCAAATTGTGACTGAGAGTTTAAACTCGCCCAATTTGTTAAAGTACTAATAGATGGAAATGGGTTTGCATTTGCAGCTGGGGCATTAGTTTGCGCTTGCGAACTAAAAATGGTCAAGAACATCAAGCAGATCGTGGGTAAAAATGCTTTCATAGTGGAGTTTTTAATTTTTAATTTTTGCCTACTCTTTATGGTTTTCGGCGTTCCCATTCGTTTTTTAATAACAAAACAACAACATAACGATTGAAAATCAAAATTGTTTTACATGAATTGTTATTATATTAATATTAAAGTTTAAAATCTATAAAAACTCAATATAAGACTGAAATTTTCTAAACAAAGTTAAATGTAAGAAAATTTTAATTTAAAAGACAAAAAAATGTATTTAATCGATAAAATTTGCACTTAATCGATAATTTTGTCATTTTATTCTTATTGAATCCAAAATTATCATCTCCTAAAATACAAAATTTAAGAAATAATTGATTTATTATTAGGTTTTTTAATGCGTTTTAAAATTGATGCTTTCTGCAAAATATTGATATATAGTATATTATTGATTTTATTTTCAAGAATATTGTATGTAAATTTGCAAACTCTTTAATAGAGATGTAAATATAATATCTTACTACTATAAATGTAGTGCATTCCTATGGAAAATAGAAAAAAAGTTGCTTTTTATACGCTTGGCTGCAAATTGAATTTCTCAGAAACCTCTACGATTGCCCGAAACTTTAATGATGAAGGTTTTGATCGTGTCGATTTTGAAGAAATTGCAGATATATATGTTATCAATACCTGTTCTGTAACAGAAAATGCAGATAAGCAGTTTAAGCAGGTTGTAAAAAAGGCAATGAAACTTAATGATAAAGCATTTGTTGCAGCAGTTGGATGTTATGCACAATTAAAACCAGAAGAATTAGCAGCCGTTGACGGTGTTGATTTAGTTCTGGGAGCTACCGAGAAATTTAAAATCACAGACTATATTCATGATTTGAGCAAAAATGATATGGGTGAAGTTCATTCCTGCGAAATTGCCGAAGCTGATTTTTATGTGGGAAGTTACTCCATTGGTGATCGTACGCGTGCCTTTTTGAAAGTTCAGGACGGCTGTGATTATAAATGTACGTATTGCACCATTCCGTTAGCACGTGGAATTTCAAGAAGTGACGCTTTAGAAAATGTCTTAAAAAATGCCAAAGAAATTTCGGCTCAAAATATCAGGGAAATTGTTTTAACCGGAGTTAATATTGGAGATTATGGAAAAGGCGAATTCGGGAATAAAAAACACGAACATACTTTTCTTGATTTAGTTAAAGCTTTAGATGAAGTTGAAGGAATTGAACGTCTTCGTATTTCATCTATTGAACCGAATTTATTGAAAAATGAAACTATAGATTTCGTTTCAAAAAGCCGAACTTTTGTACCGCATTTCCATATTCCGTTACAATCAGGAAGCAACGATATTTTAAAACTAATGAAACGTCGTTATTTACGTGAAGTTTATACAGATCGTGTCAATAAAATTCGTGAAGTTATGCCGCACGCTTGTATTGGTGTCGATGTAATTGTTGGTTTCCCTGGTGAAACAGACGAACATTTCTTAGAAACGTATCATTTCTTAAACGAAATGGATATTTCTTATCTGCACGTTTTCACTTATTCTGAAAGAGACAATACTGAAGCTGCAGATATGCCGGGAGTTGTTCCTGCAAATGTAAGAGCAAAACGAAGTAAAATGTTACGCGGATTATCGGTTAAAAAACGTCGTGCTTTCTACGAAAGCCAAATCGGAACAAACAGAACTGTTTTATTCGAAAGCGAAAATAAAGAAGGTTACATTCACGGTTTTACAGAAAACTACGTAAAAGTAAAAACGCCATGGAATCCGGAACTGATTAATACTTTACACGAAATCAATTTGACAAAAATTGATGAAGACGGAAGTGTTCGTTTGGAGTTTGTAAATAAATTGGCGGAAGCTTAAAAATACATGTGATTTAACTTTGTCAAAGTTTAAAACTTTGACAAAGTTATCGCGACATCCATATATCCAAAGTATTGTCATTTCGACCGAAGGGAGAAATCGCACTAGTTTGTCGACAAAGATTGGAGATTTTCTTTGCGGAATTACTAGTGCGATTTCTCCCTTCGGTCGAAATGACAAATAAAAAAGCCTCATAAAAAGAGGCTTTTTTATTTTATAACTTGTCTTGTCCTGAAATAGCGATACAAAAAAAAGATCGTTATGGAAAAACAAACAAGTTATGTTAAGCGAAGCCAGCGAGACTATAGTATGTCGCTGAAG
>NZ_CAIJDE010000053.1 GCF_903819335.1 Flavobacterium panici
TTCAGCGACATACTATAGTCTCGCTGGCTTCGCTTAACATAACTTGTTTGTTTTTCCATAACGATCTTTTTTTTGTATCGCTATTTCAGGACAAGACAATTTTAAAATAAAAAACCGTTAAGAATAAACTTAACGGCTTTTTTTATGTCTTTAAAATGCTAATCGCCTATTTTTTCTAAGACCGGAATATCATCCATTTTTTGTAAACGTTCTACAAGTCCTTCCTTTGCCTCTGCTAATTCCTGTTCGGCTTTGCCTAATTCTTTATACCACTCTTCTTTTCCAGATTCTGAGCTTTCTATTTTACGCATAATCTCATAAATTTCACCTTCAGCTTCCATCACCTTAAGGCGTTTATAGTACGTCAGGCTTTCGGTCATGTGTGCAAGTGCAATCATTGCCGTTAAAAAAGGATGATTGTTGGTTACGTTTACATCTCTGATTTTTCCGTGTTCGAGTTCGACTTTTAAAGCAAATGCAAATTCTTCCATATTAAAATCAGCATGTTTGCTTTCTGGGTTCAAATAAGCCTTAATTGCTTCGACATTATCCATTGTCGAAAGATCAACATCGGTTTGTTTTCCGTCTAGTAAATCTTTGTAAACTACATTTGCTACGGCTCTTGCTTCGGCAATTGTTGGATCGTTTTCGGGATTTTCGAAATCACGTGTTGTCCAATCCCATTTTTCCGGATGTACAGGCTTGATGTATTTTTCACAAAAATCTGTTACATCGTTTTTCAAACTTACCATTTCGTCTTGTCGTTTAATGTAAACGTCCTGGTAAGCTCCGCTTTTAGTTCCCATAATTTGATATTTTTAAAAGATAAACGACACATTTACCGAGATATATGTGCCGTTTTAATTTCGTTCTTATTTTACTGAATCCTAGTGTTAAACACTTCTTCTTCCGCTTATCAGCGAAATAATAAACAACACTAAGAATATGAAAAATAAAATTTTTGCTATACTAGCGGCTCCAGCGGCAATTCCGCCAAAACCAAATATTCCCGCAATAATTGCCAGAATAATAAATATGACTGTCCATCGTAACATAATAATTGATTTTTAGTTAATACTGATTTTTGTTTGTTTTTAAACTTTATGCTTTTGAAAGAGGTGCATTAACTCTTAGATTTTAATTACAGCAAACTGACCTGATAATTTTCAATCAGTTCTGCAAAGGCACTTTCGCTTCTTGAAAAGTATTTTTTTGTACTTCGGCTCTTTTTTACTTTATCAAAATAGGGCTGAATCGATCCGTCTTCATAAGTTGTAACCAACAAGGGATGAACGTAATAATTCTTGCACACATTTCTTGTGTTTCCCAGCGCTTCTGCTGTGGCATCATAAGCCTGAACAATGTTTCTTTTGATTTCTTTTTCGTCTGATGTAACGCCTAGTTCCATTAAACTTTCAAAGAATATAATTGAGGCGGCCCAGGTTCTAAAGTCTTTGGCACTGAAATATTCGCCCGAAATATTGTGCAGATATTCATTGACCATATGACTGTCTAAAACCTTTCTTTCGCCGTTTTTATCATAATATTTAAAAACTTCCCAACCCGGAATTTCCTCGCAGCGGCTTACCAGTTTGATCAATTGTTTGTTTCTTGTGGTAATGGTGTGCTGTTTTCCTTTTTTTCCGATGAATTCAAATCGGAGGGAATTTTTATTGATGTTAATATGTCTTTTTCGCAAAGTCGAAAGTCCGTACGATTTGTTGTCTTTCGCGTATTTTTCATTTCCAATTCGGATATGCGTTTCTTCCATTAACCGAATCACAAGTGCAATTACTTTTTCTTTCGACCATTCTTTTTGTTCTAAATCGATATCTACTTGTTTTCGTATAGAAGGAAGCTTTTGTCCGAATTCTGCAATTTTGTAAAACTTGGTTTGATTGCGAATTAAATTCCATTTTGGATGATACCGATATTGTTTTCTGTTTTTAACATCTAAACCTACCGCTTGTAAATGTCCGTTTGATAAGTCGGATATTTTTACATTTACCCACGCCGGCGGTAAAACCAGGCTGTTAAAACGCTTTATTTCGCTTTTTTGCTTAATACAGCGTCCGTTTTTTTTATAAATAAAACCATCATCTCCCTGGCATCTTTCAATTGGTAAATTTTGATTGTTTACATAAACTAATTCTAATTTTTCTAACACCAAATGCGGTGTTTTAATTAGTTGTGTCATTAGTTTTTGAGTTCTGGCGGTATTCATGGTCGTTTTTCTTTTTTTTGCCGCAGATTTCACAGATTCAAAGATTTTTCCTTTTACATTCTTTTTCATCTCCATAATCTTAGAGAATCTGCGAAATCTGCGGTATTTATTTTAATTAGTTCTGAGTGATTTAATCAAACTTTTTTTATTCATGTAAGAACGTCCGGAAACGCCTACTTTTCTGGCTTGTTGATAAAGTTCATCTTTTGTCCATTCTTCATAAGGCTTTGCTTTTCCGCCTTTTTCTCCTGCATCTGGCGTATTTGCTATACGCGCCGATTTCTCTTTACTGTATCCCTTATTTAAAAGAGCTTCGTATTGTGCTTCGTTTTTAATTCTTGGATCTGGCATAACTTAAAAATTAGGTTAGTAATTGTTGTATGGTTATATCAAAGTTCCCAAAAAGAAAGATTTTTCTGTTATACAATTATCGTTATAACTTTCATAATTAAGATTGTAGACTTTAGATGATTTTAGATTTTAGATTGCAGATTTTAGATTATTCGCAATCTTGTGGTTTAGACGGAGGAGAATTCATATTATCCCGAAGTCTTGGGACGCAAAGAAAAGCGCCAATCTTTGTCGATATGCGAGTGCGATTTCTCCTCCGTCGAAATGACAAATAGTGTTGCGCTAAAAACAAAAAATCCCATTCTTTCGAATGGGATTTTGTTATTTAATATTCTTGTTGACTATATATCTTTCTCAACTATATATTTTTTCTTATTGCTTTTTGGATCCATGTAAGAAATACCAAAACCTTCTTTGTCTGCGTTTAAAGTTAATTGTGAGAGTATTTCTTTTTTAATCTTCTTTCCTTTAATATTAATATCGGTTGTAAAACTTCCTTTAAATACAATTTCTAAGTTTGTCTTATCAATTTTATATTCAATATCTGAGATTAAAAACTCTGCTTTGAGATCTTTTAGAGAGGTCTTTTTTTGAAAATCAAATACTTTTACATCCGTTTCACTAAATAATATAGAAAGTCCTTTATTGTATAAATCGATTCTTCCGTTTCCGCTTTCTTTATCTTCATTTACAAATTCATTGAAAATAACATTAAATGATGGGTATTTTTCTTTAGTATTTACATTGAATTTTAAAAATACTCCGCTATTTAAAAAATCATATTCCAAATCAGATCTGGGGATAACTTGAAAACTATAAAATGCGGCAGATCTCGAGGAAGATGTTTGCAAATCTTTAATAAACAACAATTTACTTGTTACTTTTAATCCGTCTCTAAAATAATTGAGTTCTGGACTAAAAAGTGATTCATCTGTATTATTACCCAAAAACAAATCATCAAAACCCGGAAAATACGCTTGCGCAGAAACTGTAAGATTTACAAGAAATAATAAGGAAACGATGAATTTTTTCATTTTGTTCTAAGGTGATTTTTAGCTAAGATTATAATAACGTTGATTCATTATTGTACCACTTCTTCATAAGAAATTTGAATTGAATCATCCTTTTTTGCTGCATCCCAATAAACGAATGGTTCTGCTTTTTTAATTCCGGCAAGATCTTTTTCAAAATTATTTTGATACTTAATAATTTCTTTAATGTCTTTAACATCATTTTTCAAAGCAACTTCATCAAATTGAATATTCCCAACATACAAAATCTCTCCTTTGGTTACTTTAAAAGGAATTGAAAAACCATTGATGTTACCGTTTCTCTGAAGAACTGCAAAACCACTATTTGTAAAGAGTCGAATATTTGTAATTACATACTCCCCTTCAGGTTTTTCAACTGCAAAAAGATATGTCAATCCGCCATCTAAATCACCTTTATGTCTCATTCTTGTAATCTGTGCAGGAATAAAATGCACTTCTTTTGAATATTTTCTGGATAACTTAGGATCAGTAGACTTGTAACTTATTAACATAAAATATCCATGAAATTTAGCTTTTTCAGCAGGAAAAGTAAGGGAACCGAAAATTAAGCCATTGTCTGTTTTCCTTGGATTATAAGTCAAATTTTGTGCTGTTGATGTTGATACGGCACAACAAAAAATAAAAGTGGATAAGAATAAAATACGAGCTAAAGATGTAATAGATTTAGTTTTCATTTATGTATAATTTAAAATGTTTGTTTTTGATGGTGTGAAAATATAAAATTAACTCCAGCTCATATTAATATATACTGTATTTCCTTTTATTTTTACTCGGCCTCCGTATGATTCCAGATTCTTTGGATGAATTTCATATATCTTAGTTCCATCTTTTATTTCTGGCTCAACACCTTTAAATCCTTTACTTTTTAAAATCCAGTTTTTTATTTCAGATTCTGAACTTGTAAATTCAATAATGAATTGTCTGGTAAAAATACTTCCCCGTTTTTCCATATGAGTGATATCTGCATCTTTAGGAAGTTTATCTAATTTTCCCCAGCTTAAAGCAGCCTCAATGGCTTCGTCTCTATCCCAAGGCATAACAAACGATGAAAAATAATTTAGGTAAATAAAAGAAAATCCTAAAAATAGTAAGATCAAAAATATTTTGATTATTCTCATATTAGTAAAGGCTTATATTATTTGGTTAAACCAATGTCATCAATAGTATCTTGCGGTAAAGCTTTTGTTTTTAACAACTTAAAACCGTACTTGAAAATAAAGTAAATTATAATACCAAATATTACCATCATAATGAAAGTTCCGAAAAGAAATCCTATTCCTTCATAAGTAGATTTCCCCAATACTCCGATACTTTGCATTAATGCTTTTAATATACCCACAATCAAGGAAAGTGAAAGTAGTGCTCCTATTATAATTAAAAGAATACCGAGAATCTTTTTTACAGCTTTCATAAATATAATTTTCTATGTTTTATTGGGCGAAAATACAATAGTTCAAACTTAATTTAATTTAAAAATTCGCTTTTTCACCTTTATATATTATATAGGAAATGAACCAAAATTATTTTAACAAGTATACTAATAAATTAAAATTAGAGAATAAGTATTTATACGGGTTTATTACTCAGCATCCAAATCATATAACAATCTCTAAAAATCCTGTAAGACATTCCTGTAACTTCTCAATAATTTTACATCATAACATTTAAACTATAAAATCATGAAAAAGATATTATTAGCCAGTAAAGCAATTTTAGGAGCGGGAATTATTATTTTATTCCTTAACTCTTGTAAAAATGAAGTAAAACAAGAAGATCCAAAAGAAGTTGCAGAAGATGCTAATGAAGCCAAATTTGACTCTATTGACAGTAAAGAAGATGATTCTGAATTTTTAGTAGATCAGGCTGAAATTAACCTGGCTGAAATCGAAATAGGAAAATTGGCACAGCAAAAAAGTACCAATGCCGAAGTGAAAAAATTTGGTAAAATGCTTGTTGATGAGCATACTAAATCAGCATCTGAAGTAAGTGCTTTAGCAAAAGCTAAAAACTTTACACTGCCAAGTTCACTTACTGAAGAAGGACAAGAAGAATACAACAAACTAAACGAAAAATCAGGTCTTGATTTTGATAAAAAATTCGCCGATATGATGATCGACGGTCACGAAAAAGCAATTGACAAACTTCAAAAAGCAGCAAAAGATGCACACGACGAAGATGTTAAACTTTGGGCCTCAAATAATATCGCAGGATTAACAGCACATTTAGAACATGCCAAATTGCTGAAACAAAATCTGGACAAAAAGTAAAATAAATTTAATTGGTTATTATTTATTTTTAAGAAACCCCTCAAGAGTTGAATTGCTTGAGGGGTTTTGTTTTTTTTAAAGTGCTAAGATACTAAGGTTCTAAGATGCTAAGAAAAAAACTTAGAGTCTTAGCATCTTAGAACCTTAGCAACTTATTTTAAAGAAGCCATATCAATTACAAAACGATATTTGATATCTCCTTTTAATAATCTTTCATAGGCATTGTTGACGTCGTTTACACCAATTACTTCAATATCAGCAGTAATATTGTGTTCTGCGCAAAAGTCTAACATTTCCTGAGTTTCGGCAATTCCGCCAATAGCAGAACCTGCAAAACTTCTTCTTCCTAATATAAGACTGAATGATGTTACAGGAAGTGGATCCATTGGAGCGCCCACTAAAGTCAACGTTCCGTCTACTTTTAATAAATTTAGATAGGAATCGATGCTATGTTCAGCAGAAACGCAGTCTAATATAAAATTCAGGCTTTTTGCATGTTTAGCCATTTGTTCAGGATCTGTAGATAAAACTACTTCATCTGCACCTAAACGTTTTGCATCTTCTGTTTTAGATAAATTAGTTGTAAATACAACAACATGAGCGCCCATAGCTTTTGCTAATTTGATTCCCATGTGGCCTAAACCACCAATACCAACAATTCCAACTTTTTGACCAGGACCAACATTCCAGTGTTTTAAAGGAGAATAAGTTGTGATTCCGGCACATAATAAAGGTGCAACTCCGGCAAGATCTAATTTATCTGAAATGTGCAGTACAAAACTTTCATCAACTACAATACTTTGAGAATAACCTCCAAAAGTCTGGATTCCGCCTAAATGTTTGTCCGGAGAATTGAACGTTAAAATACTTCCCTCATCACAATATTGTTCTAAATCGTTTTTACAATTGTCACATTCTCTGCACGAATCAACCATACAACCTACTCCGGCAAGTTCTCCAACTTTGAAATTTTTAACGTGATCACCTACTTTTACAATTCGGCCTACGATTTCATGTCCGGGAACAATTGGATAAATAGTTCCGTGCCATTCGTTTCTGGCTGAGTGTAAATCAGAGTGGCAGATTCCGCAATACAAAATTTCAATTTCAACATCGTGTGCCTGTACCGCACGGCGCTGAATGTCTAAGGTTTTTAATGGCGCTTCCGCAGCTTCAGTACCAAAGGCTTTTATGTTTTTTGTTTCCATATAGTTTGTTTTTTTGTTTCAGGTTTTGGTTTGTTTCAAGTTTTTTTTGTTTCAGGTTTCAAGTTTCAAGTTTTAGAAAACTTAGTCCCTTAGCATCTTAGAAACTTAGTGACTCAAAACGAAATACTCTCCATCGGTTACTTTTTCTAACCATGTTCCGTGGCCTTTATCAATTTCTGTGATAATGGCAACATAAGAGAACTTGTCAAACGGAGTTGCTCCATACCAGTGTTCTACACCCGGCAGAATCGTAACTACTTCATCTTTAAGAAGTATACGAACTGCGCTTCCTCTTTCCTGGTAATAACCTACTCCATTCTTTGCAATAAGCATGTGCAGACTCGCATTACTGTGCCAGTTGCTTCTTGCGCAAGGTTCAAAAGTAACTTCCTTAATAACAGTATTTTCAGGATGAATATCACTGCTTTGCTTCTTGTACGAAACGTCGCCCGTCATATATGCACTAGGGACTTTTCCTTCTTCGATAACGGCTGAATAATTTGTTGACATAAATTTAGTTATTTTTTTGAGATTGACTTTATTTAAAACTACTTATATTATTCATTATCAGAATTATAAACTAAATTTAGAAAGCTAGGATCCGCTTTATGAAGTATTTATTTAGTTTGCTGAAAACTGATAACTTATT
Source organism: Flavobacterium panici (assembly GCF_903819335.1). Taxonomy (GTDB): domain Bacteria; phylum Bacteroidota; class Bacteroidia; order Flavobacteriales; family Flavobacteriaceae; genus Flavobacterium; species Flavobacterium panici. The sequence goes on from NZ_CAIJDE010000053.1 coordinate 7,752, forward strand.
TAGTATCGTAATTTCAAAGGCAAAATTAGGAAAGGAATACTTTCCGGAAATAACAATATTCAAACAAAAAATTATGAAATTGAAACAATTTACATTCTTAACGATTTTGGAACCGTTCCTGTAAGTCTTTTAAAATAATTATTAAAATAACTCGGATATTCAAATCCAAGCGAATAACCAATATCCGAAATACTCCAGTCAGTATGCTGTAACAAAGCTTTTGCTTCATTGATAACTCTTTCTGTAATATGCGCCGTTGTTGGTTTTCCCGTAACTTCTTTTACAGAACGGTTTAAATGGTTTACATGTACAGCAAGACTTTGTGCATAATCCTGCGGCGTTTTTAAAGCCAGCGGTTCGTTTTTAGTTTCGATTGGAAACTGTCTTTCTAATAATTCTAAAAATAAAGAGGTAATTCTCGCAGATGCATTTCTATGTTTAAAGAAATTATCTGACGGCTGCATTTTCATCGATTCATGAATAATCAAGTTGACATAACTGCGCATTAAGTCATCTTTAAAAACATAATCAGTTTCATATTCTTCGATCATTTTTTGAAACAATGAATCTATAAACACCTTTTGTTCAGCATTTAAAGAAAAAATTGGTGTTCCTCCTATTTTAAATAAAGGTGATTCGTGAAGTGTTTCTGAACGATCTTTTGCTCTCAAAAATTCTTCTGTAAAAACGCAGGCATAACCTTCATAACCTTCAGAAACGGTTTCCCATGAATATGGAATAATTGGATTACCGAAAAACAAAATAGTTCCGTCGGTTTCTATTCCGCGGTCGGCATATTGTATGATACTTTTACTCGTATTGATGCAGATTTTGTAAAAATCCCTGCGGCTGTAAACAGGAATTTTACTTAAATCTCCGTTGATCTGATATACCTTAAAGCCCTTCAGCTTTAAATCTGAAGTAAAATCGCAATTCTGAGTTTCTGATTGATTATTCATTTTGCAAAGTTATGAAAATCAAATATATTTTTAGTTTATTTTGTTTCAGGTTTCAGGTTTCAGGTTTTTTACCGCAAAGAGCGCTAAGGTTTACGCAAAGCACGCAAAGAAAATAAAACTTTGCGTCTTTGCGACTTTGCGAGATTCTTTGATTCCAATAAAAAAAACCTTGCGACCTTTGCGTTCTTTGCGGTTAGATTAACTTGAAACAAAAAAACTTGAAACAAAAAAACTTGAAACATGAAACTTCAAACCTGAAACAAAACTTTTTATCTTTGTTTGCATGAAGGATTTACTGCCCGTTATAGACTACGTTTCAAGATATGTTGATTTGACAGATGATGAAAAAAAGCATCTGGCTACTTTTTTGAAAATTACCAAAGTAAAGAAAAGGCAATTTATTGTACAGCCGGGATTTGTATGCAAACATAAAAGCTATGTTGTAAAAGGCGCTTTTAGAGGTTATTTAGTCGATAACGAAGGAAAAGAACACACCTTATCATTTGCCATTGAAGATTGGTGGATTTCTGATTACAGCAGTTTAATTTATCAGGAACCTGCTACTTTGTTTGTGGAAGCATTGGAAGATTCCGTTTTGATTCAGATTGAATATGAAGACGAACAGAAATTTCTACGTGAGATTCCGAAACTTGAAAAATTCGAGCGTATTATAACCCAGCGTTCGCTTGCTTTTCAGCAAAAAAGACTTTTATCCAATTTTACCAAAACTGCCGAAGAACGTTATGACGAATTCATAAGCAAATATGCCGAAATTGCTAAGCGTGTGCCGCAATATGCTTTGGCTTCTTATCTTGGTTTTAGCACCGAGTATTTGAGTAAAATACGCAATCGAAAAACCTCAAAAAGTTAAACTAGTTTAACCGAATTTCCTAAACCAGTTCATTTTTATTTTTCTTGTTCTGTCCCAGATTTGCATTGTCAATAAGGACAAATAATTTCAATTCAATAAAAATGAAAAATACAATTTTAATTACCGCTTTTTCTATTCTTTTTGCTGCTTGCGACAGTGAAAAAAAGCCTGCCTCAGTTTCTGTTTCTCTTCAAAGCAAATATACCGTAACAGATATTGGTCTTTATCCTGAAGGAATTGATTATGATTCTAAAAACGAAAAATTCTTATTTAGCTCTTTGTATAAAGGTGCCGTTTATGCAATGAACCCAAAAGGTGAAACGACAGTTTTTGCTACAAGCAGTAAATTGGTTCTGCCAACAGGAATTTATACGGATGAAACCAGAAACCGATTAATTGTCGCTAATGCCGATTTGGGAATTTCACAAAAAAGTACTGCCACAAGCGCCGGAACAATTGCTACAGTAAGTATTTTTAACCTTACTTCGGGCGCATTGATTAAGGAAATCAATTTGAAAAATTTCACTCCAAATGCCGGATCGTGTCTAAATGATATTGCGGTAGATACTGAGGGAAATATTTATATTACCGATTCTTTTTCTCCGAACATCTATAAAATTGATACGAGTTTTACAGCATCTTTATTTGTTACGAATGAATTATTCAAACCCGCGCCAAATCAATTTGGTTTAAACGGAATTGTTTTTCATCCTGATGGTTATTTACTGGCTGTAAAAACAGATGATTTTAAATTGTTTAAAATTTCAATTTCTAATCCTTCCATTATTACTGAAGTTACAGGAGCAGCTTTCAGCGCGCCTGACGGAATTGAATTAGACAAAAACAATAATTTAGTTGTTGTTGAAAACGGATTGGCTTTAGGTAAAACTTATACTTTTTCAAGTAGCAATAACTGGAAAAGCGCTTCAAAAATTAGTGAAACTACTATTGGTAAAGAAGATTTTCCAACAACTGCAGCTTTGGCTTCTGACGGAAATGTTTATGTAATAAGTTCTAAATTGGGGAAATTATTGGGCGGAGATAAAACGCAGTCTTCTTACGATATTCAGAGAATAAAATAGTTTTTTATAACCGCAAAGAGCGCAAAGATTTACGCAAAGCACGCAAAGAAAATAAAACTTTGCGTCCTTGCGGCTTTGCGAGATTCTTTCACTCCAGCTAAAAAAAACTTAGCGAACTTTGCGTAAATCTTTGCGCTCTTTGCGGTTAAATCTTAATTCTTCAAACTTGCAGCTCGTAATCCTTTCGCGGAAGCGGATAAAATAACTTCTTTAGCGCTTTCCTCTTTTTGGATAATTATTTGAGCGTATCCATTAAAAAGTTTTCTTTTCCAAGGCTCAGATGGCGTTATTACCTGAATAATTCCGGGATCTGTATTCATTACATCCCAGTCTTTTATTTTTTGAAGCGGAGTTGCTACGACATGAATTGTGTTTTTACCTTCTTTCAAAATTGCCGAATCCAAAATATACTTTTGAGAATCTTCAGCACTTGCATTTACTTTATTTCCGTTGATAAAAACCACTGTTTCTAATCCAATTTTCTTGTAAAAGAAACTCACAATACTTGATGCCAAATTGTTTTTTAATTCAAATTCACCTCTGTAAATATAAGATGGCGCTTGATTTTTGTAATCCCGATCTTTAAAAGCGGTTTTCCAATCGCTTTCGGGATAATTTTGTAATTCCTGAGGCAAAGTAGCCGTTACCCCTTTTTGTTCCTGAAAATTAGTTATTTGAACCAGCGAAATAGCATCAAGAAACTGATCTTTTTCTAAAGAAGTTGGATCCCCGTTTCCTACTCCCAAAATTTTTCCGCCTTTTATAGAAAAGGTAATTTCATCATTTGAAGTTGGAACATGCAGACCATTTTTGTCTGTAACCTCAACTGTGACAACCGTATTTTTTGAATTTGGTACATTTTCTTTATCAACCGAAAGTTTAATATTTTCAGCTTTTCCGGTTGTTTTTTGAATTTCGCTTAATACTTTTTTTCCGTTTTTAAATCCAATTGCTTCCAGAGTTCCCGGCGCATAATTTACTTTCCATTCTAAATGGCTGTTTTGCTGCATTTTCTTTTTGCCGAGACTTTTTTTGTTTAATAAAAGTTCTACTTCATCACAATTAGAATTTACCCAGACATCAATTTCTTTACCTTCCATTCCACTCCAGTTCCAATGCGGCATAATGTGCAGAATAGGCTCGGTTCTCCACCACGATTTTAAATAAAACACATTGTCTTTCGGGAAACCGCAAACATCCATCATTCCGAAATACGAAGTTACCGACGGCCATCCATATGGCGTAGGTTCGCCGCGATAATCAAAACCTGTCCAGATGAACATTCCGGCTAGATAAGATCTTTCGGCATAAAACTTCCAGCCTTCTTCAATGCTGTAAAAACTTGGGCGAGGTTTTCTATCGTAAGCGCTTTGATAATGTTTGGCATCATCTGTAAAATAAATTCCACGCGTTGCAAAAGTCGAACCTTCCTCCGTTCCCATTCCGGGTTGGCTTTTAAACTGATTTCGGTGTGTATCGATATCTCCGTTTCCAAGATAATTATAACCCATAATTTCCACTACAGACGAAATTCCGCTTTTAAATCCACTGCTAATTCCTACTGTTACAGGTCTTGTTGGGTCGATGCTTTTAGCAAAATTCTGCATCACATTCGTAATACGTTCGCCCACAATATTGCCTTCAATATTCCACTCTTCATTTCCTACCGACCAGCAAAAAATACTCGGATGATTTCGGTCACGTTCCATCATTCGCTTTAAATCATTCAAATGATAATCGTTAATTCCCATTAAACGCGTTTCATCAATTACAAGCATTCCCAGTTCATCACAAGCTTTCAGCAATTCAGGAGTTGGCGGATGATGCGAACAGCGATACGCATTCGAACCCATTTCTTTCAGTTTTTTAATTCTATAATACTGAATTTCATCTGAAAGCGCCGTTCCAATTCCCGCATGATCCTGATGATTATTGGTTCCTTTTAATTTTAAAGGTTTTCCGTTAAGAAAAAAACCATTTTCCGGATCAAACTCAATCGTTCGAATTCCAAAAGTGGTTTCATAATCGTCAATTACTTTTCCATTTTGCTTAATCTGCGTCACTAAATGATATAAATTCGGCGATTCAATACTCCACAAAAGCGGATTTTCAACATATAATTTGGAGCTATGCTTAATTGTCTGATAAAATTCAGGAGCTACTATATTTTCAGAAAAATTGGCGACTTGTTTATTTTGAGGATCCAAAACAGTCTGAACAATTTCAATTGATCCTTTATAATTTCCTTTGTTTTCAATCGTAACATCTGCAATAACATTAGTACTGTTATTTTTAAGTTGAGAAGTTACATAAGTTCCGTTTGCTGCAACATGAACCGGATTTGTTTTCTGTAAATAAACATGTCTGTAAATCCCCGCACCTTCATAAAACCAACCTTCTTCCATTGATGCATCGGCACGAACAACAATTGTATTTTCTCCGCCATAATTGACGTAAGCCGTTACATCATATTCAAATCCGTTATAACCGCTTTGTTCAGTTCCGAGATAATATCCGTTAAAAAAAACTTTTGAATTTCTAAAAACACCGTCAAATTTTAGACTGATAATTTTGCCATTATCGGTTTCCGTAATATTGATTTTTTTTCGGTACCAGCCAATGCTTTTCTCCGGAAAACCTTTTCCTGCGGTTTTAAATCCGTGGCTGAAACTTCCTTTTTCACTAAATTCTTGTTCAACAGCCCAATCGTGAGGTAAATCTAATTTTCTCCAGGCGCGGTCATCAAAATCTTTTGCCGCCGGGCCATCGCCAAATCCGGTTTTGGTTAAGTATGAAAAATATCCCGTTGCGTGTCCAAAATCCTTTTCTGTATCGTATAAATGACCAAACGAAAAACGCCAGTCTTTATCCATTAAAATCAATTCTCTTTCTGATTTATTTTGGGCGAAAGCCAAACAGGAAAGCAAAAAACTGACAGACAGAAAAATTCTTTGAACGGAAACAATTTTCATAAACGTGGTTTGGTAAAGTTAGAACGATAAAATTAGGGTATAAAAAGGACTTTACTTAATAGTATTTTATCAAAAGATATACAATAAGTTCTAATAATCTGTTTGAAAATGGTGATTAAAAAATTTAGAATCATTCTATTGGCTATACTTTTTTAAATGATTCTGATTTGATGTAATTTTATATAAAAATTTAAAAAAACAGAGATAATTATGAGTGTTATTAAAGATGAAAAAAAGCTTCTTAGCACCATTAAACGTATCGATGAAAAGATCGATAAGAATAATGATCAAAAGATATTGGCCTTTTTTGAATCTCTTGGATTAACTGAAAGAGATGATGTTCCCCAAAATTTTCTGGATTGGGATACGATTCTTATTGTCGTACCCGACCGCCACATTTCGCATGAATTAAAATATTATAAATATTCCATATCAAGACTTTTCTTTGTAACTAATCCTTATGCTGATCAAATTCATATTTATGATTTTGACCAATGGAAAAGTGTAACCCGAAACAAAACACAATTTCAAATTAGAGAATTGATGAAAACGAGTTTTGGAGGTGTAAAGAAAACTTCGAATGAAAACGATTAATTTTAAGCTTGCCAAATGAAATGGATCACCCGTGAAAGGCCTAAAATTGATAGAATTGCCTGTCCGTGGCTGATCAAAAATTTTGTTGATGCCGATGCCGAATTTATTTATGTTCCGTTTAGTGAAGTTGCAGCGAAAGCGAAAGAATTAGATGCGATTCCGTTTGATATTCCAGATGTAGAATTTACGCATTATAATGAAGAATGTACGTTTGATTACATTATAAAAAAATATCAAATTGCTGATCCAGCGGTTTTAATTATGGCAAAAATTGTTCGCGGCGCCGATACGGACCGCCACGATCTTGCTAAAGAAGCCGCCGGACTCTGGGCAATTTCTGCCGGACTTTCGCATAATATTACAAACGATACCGAATTATTAGAAACCGGATTAAAGCTCTACGATGCATTGTACAGCTGGGCAAAACATTTGTACAAACAAAATCATTTGCAAAACAGCCCGTTCGAAAATTTACTTCACGAGGTATATAACAAGTTTTTAATTGAGAAAAAAAGCAGTCAAAAAACGCCTTTATGGGTTAAAGAATTAAAGAACATCATTCAGGATCAAATTGATGCGCAGTTTACTTTTGATTTAAAAAAAATCTCTAATGATTTAGAATTAAACCCTTCTTATTTATCAAGGGAATTTTCTAAATATTTTGAAGATTTAAATTTTGGTGAATATGTTCGAAAACTGCGAATTGAAAAAGCTATCAACTTGATTCAGAATTCGACTTATACTCTAACCGAAATTGCTTATATGACGGGATTTTCAGATCAAAGTCATTTTACCCGAATTTTTAAACTTCAAACAGGAAAAAATCCTTCTTCTTATAGAAAAAATGCCTTGAAAAGTAATTCAGATACAAAAGGTAAATAGCATTCTATTTATAAATTTACATTGTCGATAGTTTTGTTTTTTAATTAACAAAACTAATCATGATTTCATTTAAACACATTTTCATAATCGCTTTATTTACTTTCAGTTTCAATGCATTTTCTCAAACTGTTTATCCAAAAATTACAGGATATTTTGGGATTATGCATCCTATTGCCACTTTTAGCAGTGAACAAACGAGTGTAAATTTTAGAGATTATTATGCTGTTGGTTTTCCTACCGGAATCAATATTTGGAAAAGCCAGAAAATAGGTTTTTCTTTTGAAGTTGTTCCTAATATCAGAGTTCAGGGAAACAGTGATAAAGTGACTAATTTATTATTTCATCCCGGTGTTTTAGTGGCTCTTGGTAACGGTTATACTTTTGCCGGAAGAGCAGCTTTTGAAAGCAGCGGCAGATACGGTATAACTCCCGTACTTAATAAAACGGTTATAAAAAGTGATAATTGCAGTTATTATGTGGCTCTCCCGCTTCCCGTTCGTTTTGGTAATGATCATCCTGCCTCTTTTACGGTTGGCTTTCAATTTGGAATTGCTTTTTAAAAATATCGGTATCAATGACAACTTCAAAATATTCATTAAGAGAATTAACTTTATACTTTCTAAAACTAGGAACAATAGGTTTTGGAGGGCCGGTTGCGCTTGTGGGATATATGCATAAAGATTTAGTCGAAAATCGCAAATGGATTTCTGAAGAAGAATACAAACAGGGTTTGGCTTTAGCCCAATTAGCCCCCGGCCCATTGGCAGCTCAATTAGGAATATATTTAGGTTTTGTGCATTATAGACTAATAGGAGCCACTTTAATTGGGTTTGCATTTATTTTACCTTCCTTTATTATGGTTGTCCTTTTAGGAATTATATATAAATTATATGGAGGGCTTCCTTGGATTCAAGCTGTATTTTATGGTGTTGGCGCAGCCGTTATCGGGCTTATAGTCGTCAGTTCGTATAAACTTACTGTAAAATCTATTGGTAAATTTAATATAGAGTCTTTTAGGACAAACTGGTTATTATGGCTGTTTTTTATTATTACTTTTAGTATAACATTTATAATGCGGCAAGAACCGGTTTTGTTATTTATTGCCGCAGGATTTTTATATATGATCATTAAGTCATCTCCTAAATGGTGGAACTCAAGATCTATAACTTCAATATTATTTCTACAAGTTCCTTTGTGGAATTATGAAAGCAGAACGTTAATAAAAATTGCTATTTTCTTTGCCGAGGCAGGAACATTTGTATTTGGAAGCGGGTTAGCCATTGTACCTTTTTTACATTCGGGCGTTGTAATTGAAAATCATTGGTTAACAGAACAGCAATTTTTAGATTCTGTTGCTGTAGCAATGATAACACCCGGCCCGGTGGTAATTACTGTAGGATTCATTGGCTATTTAGTCGACGGTTTTTTGGGTGCTCTGGTTGCGGCCTTAGCGACATTTTTACCTTGTTATATATTTACTGTAGCTATGGCTCCTTATTTTCATAAAATTGCAGGAAATAAATCAGTTAAATCATTTGTTGATGGAATTACAGCAGCAGTTATTGGTGCTTTGGCAGGCTCAGTTCTTGTAATTGCTTCCCAAACTATAATTGATGTCCCAACAACTTTTATCGCTCTTATAACAATTGTTACTTTGTTTCGCATCAAAAATTTACCCGAACCTTATATAATAATTATTGCCGCTTTATTTGGCTTATTTATTAAACTTATATAACCCGTTCGTTTTGCAATGCATCCTGCCTCTTTTACGGCTGGTTTTCAATTTGGGATTACTTTTTAAATATCATGAATTCAACTTTTTAAATAACGAAATACAGTAAATTCTTTTCCAGAATACATTTTTAATTATTAAATTTCAACAACTTAAATAAAGGCATATTGATTGCTTTAACTAAAATGTTCTTTTAATTATTTAAAAAACTCATTTATGGAAACAAAATTTGATATTGTTGTTATTGGTTCAGGTCCGGGCGGTTATGCATCGGCAATTCGCTGTTCGCAATTAGGTTACAAAACTGCTCTTGTAGAAAAATATAAAGCCCTTGGCGGAACCTGTACAAATGTTGGCTGCATTCCCACAAAAGCATTACTGGACAGTACGGAACATTATCATACTGCCGAAACTAAATTTGCAACACACGGAATTCTAACCGGAAAATTGAGTTTAGATTTCAAGCAGTTAATTAAAAGAAAAGGCGAAGTTGTAGAGCAGAATATTGCCGGACTTAATTTTTTAATGAAGAAAAACAAAATCGAGGTTTTTGAAGGAATTGGTTCTTTTTTAAATAATTCTGAATTGAATGTAAAACATAACGATGGCAATTCAACAAAAATTACTTCAACTTATTTTATTATTGCAACAGGTTCAAAACCAGCTACAATTCCCGGAGTTGAAATTGACAAACAACGAATCATAACTTCGACAGAAGCACTTTCACTGCCCGAAAAACCGAAAAGCATTGTCATTATTGGCGGAGGCGTAATTGGTGTAGAAATGGCTTCTATTTATGCCAGAATTGGCGTTGAGATTACGATAATAGAATATTTTGACAGCCTGATTCCAACAATGGATAAAGATCTTGGAAAAGAACTTAAAAAGATATTTACCAAACAGAATATCAAGATTTTATTGAGTCATAAAGTGCAATCGGCTAAAAATAACGGCAAGAATGCAACGGTTAGTTTTTTGGATGCTTCCAATAATCCACAGGAAATTACTGCCGATTATTGTTTGGTTGCCGTTGGAAGAAAACCATATACAGAAGGTTTAGGTTTAGAGAATACCAATATCGAAGTCGACACAAAAGGCCGAATCGTTACAAACGAAAAACTGCAAACAAAAGCCGAAAATATTTACGCTATTGGTGATGTTGTAGCCGGAGCAATGCTCGCACACAAAGCCGAAGAAGAGGGAATTTTTGTTGCCGAAACTATAAACGGTCAAAAACCACATATTAATTACAAGTTAATTCCGGGCGTTGTTTATACTTGGCCAGAAGTGGCTTCTGTTGGTTATACCGAAGAAGAATTGAAAGAAAAGGGTATTGAATATCGTGTTGGAAAATTTCCGTTCTCAGCCAGTGCCAGAGCTAGAGCCGCTATGGAAAAAGATGGTTTTTCTAAAATCTTATCTGATCCAAAATACGGAGAACTTTTAGGAATGCATGTCATTGGCCCGCGAGCCGCAGATTTGATTGCTCAAGGCGTCATCGGAATGGAATATGAAGTTACAGACGAAGATATGTTCAGAATTTCATACGCTCACCCAACTTATTCTGAAACTTTAAAAGAAGCTTATATGATTGCTTCCGGACAGGGAGCTATTAATATTTAAGTTTTTTGTTTCAGGTTTTCTTTGTTTCAGGTTTCAAGTTTTTACAGTCTTAATCTTTGTCAAAGTTTGGAACTTTGACAAAGATCTGTATTCTATTTTTTATCTCATTTAATTTCAAAAATTCTGATAAATTTTTGTTCTAGTTTTTTCCTCTTTCTTTCTTCTTTCCATCTTGAATAGAAAATGACAATAAGAAGAAACAAACTCACAATTGTAGTGGCTCGTCTAAGGCCTCTTCCAAAGAAAAGAAAAAATATATTAATGAATATTAGAAAAACTACTGGAGAGAATTTCGTCCAAAGCAATTGAAATTTGCTATTTTCTTCAACGACGTAATTCACATTAACCCTATTATCTATATTCTTGTAATTTCCTCTCACAATAAAAATTGTGGGTGATGTCGCTGAATTTATAGTTAACCGAAAACTTTTATCATCAAAAAGTCCGTAAAAAGGTTTTACGCCACCAAATATGGGAAATAACCTAAAGTGACTTAAGTTCACTTTTAAAGAACCAATTTCGATATTATTTTGCAATCTCGTACGGAAGTCTGATAAAGAAAGGTTTGATTCCATTTTATTGAGCTATCAACAAACTATTAACCATATCTTCTAAAGCTTTTCCGTGGATGTTTTTAGCTATGATAATTCCGTTTTTATCGATTAAAAAGTTCAAAGGAACAGACTGCAGCATATAATCTCCAATAACCGGAGATTTCCAATATTTTAAATCGCTTACTTGTATCCAAGGCAGTTTTCCTTTTGCAATTGCTCCTAACCATAAAGGTTTTTTAGTATCCATAGAAACACTGTAAATTGAAAATTTATCTGGATAGGCGTTGTATAATTTTAATAAAGTCGGCTGTTCTTTAATACATGGCCCGCACCAGGAAGCCCAAAAGTCAACTAAAGTTAATGAACCTCGTAAAGAAGAAAGTACCACATTGTTTCCTTTTGTATCAGGAAGATCAATTTCTGGCGCTATATCGCCAATATCTGTACCTACAACCTGCGCTTTTGAACTGGTTATTACACAACATAAGAATGCTAAAATAAGTAAAGTTTTTTTCATAGTTTATTAAGTTTATTGTTTTGGGGAACGTTTTTTAATCTCGCAAAGACGCAGAGTCGCAAAGTTTTTTTTAAGTCTTCTCAATTGAATTGCCTCCAGCTTTAGCTGGAGGTTTATAAAAATTAGCTTGAAAAGGCTTTAGCCAAAAATATAAAGTTTGGCTAAAGCCCTTTTCTTACTTTTCTTACTATCTCCAGCTAAAGCTGGAGGCAATTGAAAAAGACTTTGCGACTCTGCGTCTTTGCGAGATTAATACACAAGCAAATATAATTTTTCTTTCCTAAATTCTCCATCATTTCTCCTACTCCATCATAAAATTTTCCTAAATAATTTTCTTTAAATTGGTATATCGGGAAAAGTCGATATATTTGCATCATGGAAAATATAGAACTTTTTAAGGCACTCTCTAACAAGTCCAGATTACAAATGCTGGAATGGCTTAAGGAACCCGAAATAAACTTTCCCAGTCAGCTGGAACATGGCGGATTTGAACACGGAGTCTGCGTGGGACAAATTCAGGCCAAAGCCGGTTTGACACAATCTACAGTATCTGAATACCTGTCTATTTTACAACGCGCCGGTTTCATCGAAGCCAAACGTGTTGGACAATGGACTTACTATAAACGCAACGAAGGTGCCTTTGAAGCACTCAGTAAATTAATTCAATCTAATTTGTAAATTACTTATGAGTACAAACAACCTGTTTTCGCCGTTTAACTTAAAATCGTTAAACCTTAAAAACCGAATCGTAATGGCGCCAATGACGCGCTCTTTTTCTCCAAACGGAGTTCCAACTGATGATGTAGCTTCTTACTACCAAAAAAGAGCTGAAGGCGAAGTTGGTTTAATATTATCTGAAGGAACTGTAATTAACAGACCTTCTTCATCAAATGATGCTAATGTGCCGCATTTTCACGGCGAAGCTTCTTTAAACGGATGGAAAAAAGTTATTGATGGAGTTCACGCTGCAGGCGGAAAAATGGGCCCACAGATCTGGCATATGGGAATTATGGATAACCACCATTCAGGATGGGTTCCCCCAGTTCCTTTTGAAGGTCCTTCTGGATTAAACAGACCTGATTTTAGAAATGGTGTTACCATGACTGAAAAAGATATTGAAAATACTATTCTTGCTTTTGGACAAGCTGCGGCTGATGCTAAAAGATTAGGCTTTGATACTGTTGAAATTCATGGTGCGCACGGTTATTTAATTGACCAATTTTTTAGAGCTGAAACGAATTTACGTGAAGACATTTACGGTGGAAAAACTTTACCGGAACGTAATCGTTTTGCTATCGAAGTGATTAAAGAAGTTAGAAAACAAGTGGGTAACGATTTTGCTGTAATCATGCGTTTTTCTCAATTTAAACCTTCTGATTACAATTATAAACTGGCTAAAAATCCGCAGGAATTAGAAGCTTGGCTTACTCCTCTTGTGGATGCCGGAGTGGATATTATACACGCTTCGCAACGCAGATTCTGGGAACCTGAATTTGAAGATTCTGATTTGAATTTTGCAGGCTGGGCTAAAAAAGTTACCGGAGCTCCAACTATTACAGTTGGTTCTGTTGGTCTTTCTGGAGATTTCTTTGGCGCTTTTGCTGGTGAGAGTTCTCAGCCAACTTCTTTAGAAGAATTAAACAGACGTTTCGACAGAGGTGATTTTGATTTGGTTGCCGTTGGAAGACCTTTACTATCTGACCCAAATTGGACTGCTAAAATTAAAGCCGGAAAAACAGACCAGTTAAAAGGTTTCAGTAAAGAAGCTTTGGGAGCGTTAGTTTTAGAATAAATCTTAAAGATGGCCCACTGGTTTAACGGATTTTACTGGTTTACGCTGGTTTTAATTTTATCTGTGGCACAAAATAATACAACAGGGATGAGACTATTAAGTTTCATCCCTGTTTATTTTTCACACATGCATATCCGTAGAGGCGCACAGCAGTGCGTCTACGCAACGTTATGTAATCAAATATAATTACAAAATAGAAAGGGATGAAACTATAAAATTTATTCCTTTTTATTTTTATAGATCATCATCGTTATCAGAATTAAAGTAATCGTTTGGATTAAAGGGAATATCATCATCTGGATCTTTATCATGGGCATTTACGCCCGGCGGATTAAATAGTCCCCAGCTGTCTTTTATGTAATTCCAAACATCAAAACTCGCAACCCAATCAATAAATAGCAAACGAAATTCTTCAATGGTATTTCTTAATAAAGAAATATAATCCATATCTTTTATCCCCTCTTCATATCGTAAACTCCCGGCCTGAACATATAATTCTCGAGCAGCTTTTCTAATAATCGCTGCATTTTCCATACGAAGATCATATAAATCTCCCCCTTCTGCTCCTGCAATTTTTACTGGAATAAGCATAGCATTTTCTAACATAAAACGAACCACAGTTTCCTGTAAATATTCATTATCCGCAGGAACAATATACACTAACCCTTGTGTTAATTTAAAAATTTGTTCTGCCTTTTGGTATATTGGCATTTTCTCGGTTTCATCTGGCTCTAACATTTCTTAGATATTTTTTATCAACACAAATATATTACAATAAAATCTTACAATATAATTTTATAACATCTGTATATAATACAAAATAAAATCATTTTAATCATTTTAATCCTTTTAATCTGTGGCAAAAAAAAACGCACTGCTGTGCGTCTCTACATAAAAACAAAAAAATAAAGGGATGAAAACATGAAATTTCATCCCTTTTTTGAATATCTATAACTAACAAAATTAGAAATTCAAGATTTTTATTTAGGTACAGAGTGGTAAAGGTTTAAAGGAACAGAGTTTTTTTCCTTTGAACCTTTGTCCCTTTGAGCCTATGTAACTTTTTTAACTCTTTGAAATTTATTCTGAAGCCAATTTCTAACCGGTTCGTCGTATAATTTTAAGCATACAAAAGCTAAAAGAATACTTGCGACCAGAAGTGCAATTCCAGGGATGAATCCGTCTTCAAGGGAAACTTTATTATCGACAACCCAAGCGGTATACCAATAAATTAACGGATAATGCGTAATGTAAATTGGATATGAAATATCACCTAAAAGTTTGCATATTTTTGCTGAGAAAGCACTTTTAATCTGTCCGCCTGCTCCTATTGCCACAATAACCGGGAAGATTAAAATGATAACGAAAGATTCGTATAAACCATTCATCCATAAAGTATTTTCGTCTCCAAATCTTGGCAATGCCAAAACAATTGTGATTAAAATACTGCAAACCCAAAATGCTCCTTTTATGTGAATTAGTTTTCCTAAACGGGAAAGTAAAACTCCGGCAAAAAATGGATATAATAATCGGGTGAAACCAACATTCATTTGTTCCAGATTTAATGACCAGCCGCCAATTACGTCTCCTTTTGGACCAAAAACGGTATAGTTAATTAACAGTCCGGCAAATATCAGCACGAAAACTGATAGTACTTTATTCGAAAATCTGCGAAAAATTAGGGCGTACAAGATGTTTGCGATGTATTCGAAAAAAAGTGACCATGCCGGACCATTTAAAGGATGCATTTCACCCCAGCCTCTGATTTCCATTGAAGGCGGAATTGGCAAGAGTGTGAAACCAATAATCATGGTTAAAATTACTTTCCACACTTCCATTCCTGCAATTTGCGGAAACAATATGTCTGAGGCCTGAAAATAATAAAATAGAGCACCAATGATCATTCCCATAATTACCATAGGCTGTAAGCGAATTAATCGGCGTTTGTAGAATTCCCATTGCGTCATTTTCCCCCAGCGATCGTCATACGCATACGCAACAACAAATCCTGATAAAAGAAAGAAGAAATCAACAGCTAAATAACCGTGATTGATAATCTGTATAAAACGATTTCCGCCGCTAAAGGTTTCAAAAATGTGAAAAATAACAACTAAAATAGCCGCAACTCCACGCAAACCATCGAGAATCTCGTAATGTTTTTTTGGTTTTATATCAGTGTAAATAACTGTGCTCATAAAATATTTTGGTTATTATAAGGTTAGTCTAAATTTTAATTAAACACATAGAGACATAGTTTTTGAACTTTAAAAAAGGCGTTTCACTTGTTTAAACAAACATAGCTATGTGTTAAGAAATTGGAATTTGGAATTTAAAAATTGAAAATTTAATTTATTGATGGTTTTTCAGCCATTCTAATCTTCTTTGATCTGCTAAATGTTTTACAGAGAAGTTTTCGAATTTAGCCTCAAAACCTTTTCCGTCAGGAGAAGCGGCCATTAATCCAACCATTACAGGCGTATTGTCTTGTAAAGGCGCGTTTCTAGTCATGATATAATTTTTATCATCAAAAGAATAAAATACCTCGATAGCATCTAATCTTCTAACCGCTTTAATCCAAACAAAAGGCGGTGCTTTTTCAAGAGTAGTTACACTCCAGTCGCTTTTATCGTGTGTTACAACGGTGCTGATATTGAATTTTCCGTCAACAAATTCTACTCCGGTTTTAATGTAGTTTTTTTCATCAACACGAATCATTAAACCCATTTGGTCAAAACGAGCGATATAATTTCCAGTGATTTTTACTTTGGCTTCAAATTCACCGCCATACGTTGCGTAATAAAAAGGCGCATCATCAACCGTGAATCCGTAATGAGAAATTCTCCAGTAATCGCTGTTTGCAGTTACATTCATGATTAAGGCATTGTTTTTAATTTCCCATTTTTCAGGTTCATTAAACCATTGCATTTTTTCCAGACTTTGCGCCGCAAGATTTTGCACTAAAAATAAAGCGACAGCACCAAGTACAATTTTTTTCATAGTAAATAATTTAAACAATAAAGTGTTTTATTTTTTTACCATTAAGATATTAAGTTCAAAGCTTAATTAGCTTAATATCTTAATGGTAAAATTTTAAACTTAATGGTAAATCTTAAAAAGCAAAGCTGCAACTTTTTACACTTGCAGCTTTACAACCAACCAATTTAGAAATAATGAAATTATTGAAGTGAGAAGCCCACTTTAGATTTTATATCAGTTGAAGATGCCCCTACGATAGCTTCAAAAGCTCCCGGTTCAGCAACCCAGTCGTGTTTTTTATCATCAAAGAAACTTAAAGCTGTTTTATCGATTGTAAACGTAACTGTTTTCTCTTCTCCCGCTTTTAGCGAAACTTTCTCAAATCCTTTTAATTCTTTAATCGGACGAGGCAATGAAGATTTTAAATCGCTGATATAAAGCTGTACTACTTCAGAACCTTCTCTGCTTCCTGTATTTTTTACCGTAACAGAAAATGTAATTTTATCGCTGCTTGCAATTTGTTTTTTATCAGCAGTTACTTTTCCGTATGCAAAAGTCGTGTAGCTTAATCCGTGTCCGAAAGAGAATAATGGTTTTATTTTTTGTTTGTCTGCCCAACGGTATCCAACAAAAATTCCTTCGTTGTATTTTACTTCATCCTTACCTGGAAATTCTCCTAAAGCATGTGCTCCGTTATCCGATAATTTTACCGGGAAAGTGAAAGATAATTTTCCTGAAGGATTTACATCTCCAACTAAAACCGAAGCCAAAGCATTTCCAGCTTCAGTTCCTAAAAACCATCCCTGAACAATTCCCGGAACTTCTTTTACCCACGGCATTGCAACCGCATTTCCAGAAATATTTACGTAAACAATATTCTTATTTACTTTTGCTAATTCGCTGATTAATTTATCCTGACCATAAGAAAGCTCTAATCCGTTACGATCATGACCTTCATCATCCTGATTTGGGGCTTTATTCAAACCTCCAATAAACAATACAATATCAGCATCTTTAGCTACTTTTAAAGCCTCAGCAGTTAATTCAGCAGGAGAACGTTTTTCCTCTAAACTTACTTTTGCTACTACTCCGTTATAATTACTTGTTGGATCTCCTACGTAACCACGAGCATAAACGATTTCAGCCTGATTGCCAATTCTTTTCTTTAAACCTTCAAGAGGTGTAATTTCGTAACGTGCTTTTAGAGAAGAACTTCCTCCTCCTACAGTCATCATTTTAATTGCATTTTCACCGATAACGGCAATCTTTTTAGTTTTAGAAAGATCGATTGGTAAAATGTTGTTATTGTTTTGTAATAAAACGATTCCTTCCTGAGCAATTTTTAAACCTGCTTTAGCATGTTCTTCTGTTCCAAAAGATCCAAAAGGACGATTTCTATCCATTGTAGTCAAGAAAGCTAAACGTAAAACGCGACGTACTTTTTCGTCTAATTCTTTTGTTCCTATCTCCCCTTTTCTGATCATTTCAGAATATGGTTTTGCTAAGTAATAATTATCATAAGCATTACTAGTTCCCCAAGAAAGTCCGTTTGTCCAAGAACCAAATTCCATATCCAAACCATTATGGATAGCTTGTTTCGTATCGTTTACGCCTCCCCAGTCAGAAACTACAACACCTTTAAAGCCCCATTCTCCGCGAAGAATATCGTTTAATAAATATTCGTTGTGGCAGCATTGCTGACCTTTGTATTTGTTATAAGCACCCATAATTGCCCAAACTTCACCTTCTTGTACAGCCGCTTTAAAAGCCGGAAGATAAATTTCGTATAAGGCACGATCGTCAACTACTACGTTAACAGAATTACGGTTTGTTTCCTGATTGTTTAAAGCGAAGTGTTTTACGCAGGCAGCAACTCCATTAGACTGAACACCTTTAATATAAGGAACCACCATTTTTGAAGTTAAAAACGGATCTTCTCCCATATATTCGAAGTTACGACCGTTTAAAGGGCTTCTGTAAATGTTAACTCCGGGGCCTAATAGTACGTTTTTGTTTCGGTAACGCGCTTCTTCTCCAATTGATTTTCCGTATAAAGAAGCTAATTCTTTATTCCATGTTGAAGAAAGTGCGGTTAAAGCCGGAAATGCAATACAAGAATCATTTGTCCAACCTGCTTGGTCCCATTCGTCCCATTTTACTTCAGTACGAATTCCGTGTGGTCCGTCGGTCATCCAGTTTTCCGGAATTCCAAGGCGTTTTACACCAGGTGAACTAAATTTTGACTGCGCATGAATTATGGCAATTTTTTCTTCGGTTGTCATTCTTGAAAGCGCATCTTCTACACGCTCGCTAATTGGCTTTTTATCATCAAGATAAACCGGAACCTTATTTTGTGCATTCAATCCGAATGAACTCAATAAAACTAAAACAACGATTGTTTTAACGTTTTTAAACATAACTAGTAATTTATTTAAGCATTCAATTTTTGGTATAGATACAAGTGGTCAATTGTACCTTTTAATAATATTGTAAAGCTAAAACGTTATAGTTCGTTTTGAATTTTTAAACGAAAAAAAGTAGTGAATTAAAAAATTAAAATATTGATTATCAATTTTTTAACAAAAAATAAGACGCAAAAAAAGTAGTGATTTTAAAATAAATCTTTACATTTTCAATGTAATTAAACCTATTTTCATGACCATTTCTTCAAAATCATTTCTCGAAACTGCTGCTTTATTTCGGGCTCTTGTTCGATAATTGTAAATTGTACTTAAAGAGTAACGAAGAAAGGCCGCAATTTTTACACTGTCGTTAATTCCTAAACGAATCAAAGCAAAAATTCTAAGCTCAGTATTTAGTAATTCTCCCTGTTTTAAAACGATTTGTTCTTCTTTAATTAAAAGGGCATTAAAGTCTTTTACAAAAGTTGGATACAAGTTCAGGAAAATAATATCGAAATTTTTATACAATTCTTCTAATTCTGTATCAACCAAAGTCGTTGACTTTAGCATTTTATAGATTTCGTCAAATTGTTTTGCCGTTGCTTTTTTATTTAAAATAATACGGTAGTTCTCTAGTTTATTAATGTAAGTTGAACAAAGGCTGAAAAAATGTGCAATATATTCTTCCTTGATATGATTCGATTCAGATAATTGTGCATTACGTTCTTGCAGCTGATTATTGGTTTCGGTAATATCCTGATTTAATTCGGCTAATTTTTGACTGGTTTCATAGAGCTCTCCCCGAATTCTTGAAACCTTTTTCATTTGTTTGTAAACGTAAATTACCGCAATAATTAAAAATACCGAAAGCAAACTGATGCAGATTAAATAAAGCTGTAATTCTGTTTTTCGTTTGGCTTCTTTTTCTAAATAAACGGTATTAATAATCGAATATACTTCTGACATTAAAAGCGTCCGAAACTGCACATTACAATAAAGCGCGTCTTCAATTGCCGATTGCGTTAGTTTATACGCCATATCAACATCTTCGATTTCGTAAAAAACCAAAGCCAGTTCCTGCAGCGAAGCGTTATCTTTATTAGCATTTTTAATATCAGCGGTTGCGGAAAGTGCATAATATTTTTTTCGTAATTCCAGCTGATGTGTATGTTCATAAATACTTCCAAGCAAATAGGTAATCATGGCATATTGCGGATCATCTTCGCTGGTATTTTTAAGCAAATCCATTAATTGCTTTTGAGCACTAACTATTTTTTTGTGATATACGTCGTGCTGAATTTTATTGATTTGGTAATTAATAGATTTTGGATCTAAAACCATCAATAATGAATCACGGTATTTTTGAATTTGCTGTAAATATTCTTTACTGTAACTATTTGCCGCGTAATGCTCGAAAAACTCACGATACGAAACATAATAGTTTGGAAGAAGCGATTTTGACAATTTGTTTTTGTCAATAATTTTTAAAATTGCTTCGGATTCGCGGTATTTTCCTGAAGAAGAATAAAGTGTAACTAATTGCAGATTGGCTAAATCGGCCAAATCTTTATCGTGAAGTTCATCAGCAATTTTTAAATTCTTTTTTACGTATAAAATAGCCGAATCTGAATTGAACTTTTGGTATTCTGTATATAAGGTTTTATTGTAATTGTACTCTTGTTCTTTCGTTAAATCCTCTGATTTGATTTTTTTGAAATTTAAAATCCTTTCTTCCTTTAACCGAACATAATGCTGTTTGTTTTTTAGCGCCAGATTTAACTTGTCTATAATATCATCTGTACTTTCCGAAGCGAAAGCCGAAAAGTTAGTCAAGACAATTAAAAGTAACAAAAATGGATTTTTCAAACTGAATAAAAATAAATGTAACGTACAAATATAATAAAGTGTAAATAGAAAAATGAATTATTTATATATCTCGCAAAATAACCTAAAACTAATAATGATTTTTATAATTTTGATTGAAGTGAATTTCTAACTTAAACTACTATCAAATGCCAAATTTTATCATCGAATGTTCTGAAAATGTATTAAGATTAAAATCTGCAGATGACATCATGCAGGAAGTTTTTAATTCAGCTTTATCAACAGATCTTTTTACTGCTCCAGAAATTAAAGTTCGCATAAACCCTTTCTCACATTATAATAATGGCAATACTTTGAGTGATTTCATCCATGTTTTTGGCTACATAATGGAAGGCCGAAATGAAGAACAAAAAAACAATTTATCAAAAGCAATTGTAACGAAACTAAATACAATTTTGCCCGAAGTTAAATCGATTTCTATGAATATAGACGATTTTCAAAAGGCTGGTTATTTTAATTGTAAAATGATTTAATTGATTTTGTGATATAAATAATTTTATTACAAATAATAAATGTTATAATATTTTCCATGATATTGTCATTCCGAGGAACGAGGAATCGCACTAGAGAATCGACAAAGATTGGCGATCTGCTGTACGGAATTTCTAGTGCGATTCCTCGTTCCTCGGAATGACAAAACTTTGCGTTAAACCTTATCGAAAGAAAAAAAAAACCTTGTCAAAGTTTAAAACTTTGACAAAGTTCCTCTAAAACTTATAAAACCTTATATCACTTATATGGTTTAAAAATATTTAAAAACTACACCGCAATTGGCGCTGCCAAGCAACTCTCCGGAATATCAAAAGCATTTACTAACGCCACAGCATCCGGACGAATATCCCAGCAAAGCTGATTCACTATTTTACGGACTGCTTTTGTTTTCACCGCTTCCATATAACCATCTTCAAGATACCAGGCTTTGTTTTTTTCTATCTGCGAAAGCGCATATAACTGATATAATTTTGTCAATATTTGTTTTGAATTTTGATCTTCAATTGCTTTGATTGCTTCCTGAAATTGTTCTAAAACAATACGTTCCAAATAAGCCTGAGCGACATCAATCATTTGATGCTGCACAACATTAAAAGCATCATAAGCTTCTAAACCGCCATCTACTAATTTCTTGATACGTCTCGCTGCCGAAGCCAGAATTGTTTTTTCTCTGTGCACAAAAGCCTGAAGATGAAATTCTCCATCCAGTAAATGTTCATCATCTGATCTTCTGGTTGCAATTGGATTTTTTTCTGTAATGGCTGTTTTGGCATTTTCATATACATAATTGATGATTCCCAAAGAACCCATTTCTCCGAAAGATTTTCTGAATTCAGATAAACGGTTTTTAGCCACTAATTGCATTAAAACGGTATTATCACCTTCAAAAGTCGTGTAAATTTCGGTGTCATTTTTTAAAGCGTCAATTCGGTTTTCAGATAAATATCCTTTTCCGCCACAGGCTTCTCTACATTCCTGCAAAATATCTCTTGTACTCCAGGTTGAGTACGATTTCATTCCGGCTGCAAGCGCTTCGATTTCCTGCATTTCGCTTTCTGTTCTGTTCAAAAATCTTTTAGTCAGATATTGAAGCGCAAAATGAACGGCATAAGTTTTAGCCAAATGCGGTAACAATCTGCGTTGGTGCATTCTGTAATTCAAAATTGGAACTTCTGATCCGCCTTCAGGTCCAAATTGTCGGCGTTGGTCGCTGTAGCGAATGGCAATTGTCAACCCAGATTTGGCTGCAGCCAAAGCCGAACGCGGAATCCCGATTCTTCCTCCAACCAAAGTTCCTAACATCGTGAAAAACCTTCTGTTATCACTCGGAATCGGACTTTCGAATTCGCCTTTATCGTTTACCGAAGCAAAACGATCCAGCATATTTTCTTTCGGAATCACAACATTATCAAAACTAATTGTTCCGTTGTCTACGCCATTTAATCCCATTTTATGTCCGCAGTCACCAATTGTAACGCCTTTTAGAGTATTTCCGTTTGTATCTCTTAGCGGAACTACAAAAGCGTTTACGCCATAATCGTGATCGTCGATAATTAATTTAGCGAAAACAGTTGCCATTTGTCCGTGGACTGCGGCGTTTCCGATATATTCTTTCTGAGCATTTTTATTAGGTGTATGAATAGTAAAAGTCTGATCGTTATGATTGTATGTTGCCGTAGTTTCTAAACCTTTTACGTTTGATCCGTGATGTGTTTCGGTCATGGCGAAACAACCCGGAAGTTTTAAGGAACCAATATCTTTTAGATATTTTGCATAATGTTTTTCGGTTCCAAGAGACTGAACGCTCATTCCCCAAAGTCCAAACTGAACTCCAAATTTTATCACCAAGCTTAAATCATGATAACTTAGCGTTTCCATAATCGCAAAATAATCTTCTACGTTTCCTCCTCCGCCATATTCCTTCGGATAAGCCATATTTCCTAAGTTTTCATCGGCTAAAATTTTACACCAGTTGTAAACCGTTTGGCGAAAAACATTGATATCTGTCGAAGTTTCGTAAGCAAATTCAGGTCTTGAAATTACTGATTTTACTTTTTTTATGATGTGAGCTTCTTTTCCATCCAGAAATTCGGTTATTTTTTGAATATCAAAATTGCTCGTTGTCTGCGAATTTGCGGTAAAAGAATCGGCTTTTGTTTTGAAGTTTTGAAGTGCTTCTTCGCCTAAAATTCCAAGGTCATTTTCGAGTTTTATAAAGTCTGATTCTAATGAAGAAATATCCAAATCTTTATCTGAAAGTGCCACAGCAATATCAAAAATGGATTTTATCGAAGATTTATCCTGAATGCTTTTTTCAATATCCAGTTTCCATTGTGCGAGTTCATTTCGCGAAGGCGGATTTGAAATATCAACTTTAGATAAAAGATATTCTTGTTCTTCGGCTGAAAGGGCTTTTTGGGATTTTATAAATTCTTTTAATGTGGCAAATTCCTTTTGAGTTAAAAGATCATCAGACCACACTAAATAAAACAATGGAGTAAAAGCTTGAAGTTTTGCTGGTTTCATATAATAGAGATTCGGTTTTTATTTTTTTTGCCACAGATTATACAGATTAAAAGGATTTTTTTTCGCCACGAATTACACGAATTTTCACGAATTTATTTTTTTATACTGATTCTTTAAATCAGTTTGAATTCGTGAAAATTCGTGTAATTCGTGGCCGACTTTCCACGTAAAGAAAATAATCCCTTTAATCCGTATAATCTGTGGCCTATATTTCAATTTACTGCATAAAAAAACAGGAATGAAAAATACTCATTCCTGTTTTAAAACCCTGTTAAGATTCTCGTAATTTTACATTTTTTTAACCAATAAAATATGAGAGATACATTACTGAGAATCTTTAGACGACAGGATATATTTCTGTTTTATGGCAAAAATATGATGTGAATTAAAAACTAACACAGCAATAAAAATAATACCGTATGCTATAATTTGTATAATGCCAAATGGTTCTTTATAAAAAAACATGGCCAGTAAAAAAGCAATCATCGGATTGATGTTTAAAAGCATCCCAACGGTTGAAGAATTTATTCCTGAAAGTGCATATAAATTAAGAAACAATGGGAAAATTGTAAACAAAATGGCGATAGTTTCGATACAGAAATAAAACCTAAATTCTGTTGGAATTGGTCCGCTGTAGGCTGGGAAAAAAGGCACTAAAAATAAAGCAGCCAAAGTAATATGAAATGTTAGGACTATAAATTTATCAAAACCTTTGTTAACGCGCTGACTTACTAAATATGCGGCATAAGTAAAGCCAATTATGATGCTGAAAAACATATCCATTATATTGGCATAAGACAAAAGAATACAGCCTGAAATACTTAATCCAACTGCAATCCATTGTGTTTTACTTAGTTTTTCGTGCAAAATAAAATACGCCAGTAATGTGGTTAAAATTGGACAGACTAAATATGCCAAAGATGTGGCTTTTACGCTGACATGATTCATTACATAAATAAAGGTAAACCAATTGGCCATTAGAAAAACGCTTCCGCCAATATTTAATAAAGCCGATTTTCTCTTTTCAGCTTTTGGCATTGCTTTAAAAACTGCTATGGCTTCTTTAACCTTTTTTCGTCTAAATGTAAAAGAAATCAGGAGCATTAAAATGCTGCAGCTGAAAACACGATAGAATAATATATCCAATGAGGCATAATCATGTATTGGTTTTAAAACCAAACTAAAAAATCCCCAGATTACAAAACAAGTAATCGCCGCTATGTAGTATTTTGTTGTTTTCACGAAATTTTAGTTTGTTTAATTTTCTATGAAACAAATTTCTAAAAAATAAAATAGCAATACAGATACAGTTTTTGTAAATTGCAGCATAACAGTTTATTTTTATGAAGAGTTCAAATTACTTGTATCTGCAGTTTGCAGACGTTATTGAAAAGCAGATAAAATCAGGGCTTTTAAATGTTGGAGACAAACTGCCTTCGATCCGGGAAGTTTGTGCCGAAACGGGTTACAGCATGAGTACAGTAAGCAAAGCGTATTATGAGGTCGAAAGCAGGTCTTTAATCGAATCGCGCCCTCAGTCTGGTTATTATGTGAGTAATATCTCGGCCAGAACAATTCCGGAACCTTCTGCCAGCAGTCCCATATTAAAATGCGAAAACATAGATCGGGAAGATTTAATCGATCAGGTTTACGGTAATATGACCGATAAAAATATTACGATGCTGTCGCTGGGTTTTCCATCAAATGAGCTTCTTCCTATTGCAAAATTAAACAAAGGAATGGTTCAGGCGATGCGCCAGTTGCCAAACAGCGGAACAAGCTATGAAGAAGTACAAGGTAATTTGAATTTAAGAAAAGAAATTGCGCGCTGGTCTTTTAGCTGGGGCGGTTCTTTAACAGAGCGGGATATTATAACGATGCCGGGCTGTACAAGCGCCATATCGCATTGTTTAATGACGTTGACAAAACCAGGAGATACTATTATTACCGAAAGTCCTGCTTATTTTGGAATTCTGCAATTGGCTAAATCTTTGGGTTTATATATTATGGAACTGCCTACCAATATGACAACGGGCATAGAATTAGAAGCGCTGAAAAAAGCTCTTGCGACTAAAAAAGTTACACTTTGTTTATTGATGAGTAATTTTAGTAATCCTTCTGGAAGCATGATGCCTGCTGAACACAAAAAAGAAGTGGTAAAATTGATGGAGTTTTACAACATTCCATTAATTGAAGATGATATTCATGGCGATTTGTACTTTGGCGCAAGCCGCCCGACAAATTGCAAGACTTACGACGAAAGCGGTATTGTACTTTGCTGCAGTTCTGTTTCTAAAACACTGGCACCGGGTTATCGCGCCGGCTGGGTTTCACCTGGGAAATTTAAAAAAGAAATCCTTCGTAATAAAATTTACCACACGCTCTCCTCTCCTACAATTACACATGAAGTTGTGGGTGATTTCCTGAAAAACGGACGCTATGAAAATCATCTTAGAAAAATCCGCCAAATACTGAATCGCAATTGTAATAATTATATCAATACAGTTTTAGAATCTTTTCCCGCAGGAACAAAAGTGAGCCAGCCTCAGGGCGGCTTTTTCCTTTGGGTTGAATTAGATAAAAAAATTGATACTGCTGCGTTTTATCATCTGGCTATGAAACATAATATCAGTATCGCGCCCGGAAGGATTTTCTCTTTTCAAAATCAGTTTTCGAATTGTATGCGTTTGAGTTTTGGGCTTCCGTGGAGTAATGAATTGCGGGAATCCATTCGAACTTTGGGGAGATTGGCAGCGAAACAGTTGTAAAGTTTGTCTTTGCGATTAGTTTGTCATTTCGATTTCTATGATAAAACCAAATCTTTTTCATAAAAGGTTTGGTTTTTTATTACTGCAAAAACTCGATGGATTATTTTGTTTCTCAC
>NZ_CAIJDE010000054.1 GCF_903819335.1 Flavobacterium panici
ACAAACTCAGAGGAACGAATAGTTTACTTTTGCTTCCTTTCTCAATCATAAATTTACTTAAAAATTCAAAAAACAAATCTAAAGGAGGAACGAGAAATCGCACTAGAAATTCTACAAAGATTGGTGACGCTCGTTACGGAGTTTCTAGTGCGATTTCTCGTTCCTCGAAATGACAAAAAATAAAAATGCCCGACTAAAATCGGGCATTTTTATTTATAATTAACAATTTATAATTCACAATTATAATTTTGTCATATTGTTTGCTAAAGTTTCAATAAACTTACTGATTGGTCCTTTAACCATCATCGCCATCATAGCGTTGAATTCGCCTTCAAAAAATAATTGAACAGCACTTTCTGAATCAGAAATAGTGTCAATATTTGAAGTTAAAGTAAACGGAAGTTTATCACTTGCAGCACCTAGAACAATTTTGTTTGGCGCTGATTTGTCTTTCATTTTTAATTTGATTTCAGGCATACCTTTCAATCCAAAAATAAAAGCATCTTCGCCAATTACTTCAAATTTAGCGATGTTATCCGGCATTAGTTTTTCAAAATTTTTAACATCAGTCAGTTGATCGAATAAATCCTGAGCTGATTTCTGAACGGTAACTTTTGGACTTTCTAAGTTCATATAATATTTTGTTTTTTTATTTGTATGTAGCAATCAAAATAAATTCCAATTTTTTAAATTCCAAATCCCAAAAAGAGCGAAGCGATTTTTAGAAAATCTAAAATCTAAAATCTAAAATCTAAAATCTAAAATCTAAAATCTAAAATCTAAAATCTAAAATCTAAAATCTATTCCTGTCCCCAAGTCGATGGGCTAACGCTCCATTCTTGAAGTGTCGATTGCTGGTCTTCTGTGATATATTGTTTTTGAACTGCTAAATCTAACAGATTTTCGTAGTTGCTTAACGTAAACAAGTCAACATTGGCATTTTTGAAATTTTCTTCGGCAACATTAAATCCGTAGGTAAAAATCGCCGCCATTCCTTTAATATTAGCACCTTCATTGCGTAAAGCTTCAACGGCAAGCAAACTGCTGTTTCCTGTACTGATTAAATCTTCAACAACTACAACATTTTGTCCTTTTTGAAAAAAACCTTCAACCTGATTTTGTCTTCCGTGTTTTTTTGGTTCCGGACGTACATATACAAACGGAAGTCCAAGACTTTCGGCAACTAAAATTCCAATTCCAATGGCTCCAGTAGCAACACCGGCAATCACATCAGGCTTTCCAAATTGTTTTTCGATGTTCTTTGCAAACTCATCACGAACATAGTTTCTAATGCTCGGAAATGAAAGAATTAACCTGTTATCACAATAAATAGGAGATTTCCAACCAGAAGCCCATGTAAAAGGATTTTCGGGATTCAATTTAATTGCATTTATTTGCAAAAGCAATTCGGCTGTTTTTTCGGCAGTATCTTTATTAAAAATCATAGTACAAATGTATAAAGTTTTTGTGAACGACAAACCACTTTTTTTGACAAATGAAATCTCCCGCGAGACAGATTTTCAATTGTTCTTGTTGGAAAGTATTGATATAGAACAGCTTATCATAAAAATTTTTCAAAATAAAATTCAAAAAGCCATTTTATATCATCCTGACGAAAGTGAGATAATGAAAACCCTTAAAGCCAAAATTCCGGTAAATAAAGCCGGCGGAGGTTTTGTGTACAATAAAAAAGGTGAGGTTTTATTCATCTTTAGAAACGGAAAATGGGATTTACCTAAAGGCGGAATCGAGAAAGGGGAGGACATTGAAGCCACCGCCATGCGTGAAGTCGAGGAAGAAACGGGCGTAAATAAACTCCGTATTGTTCAAAAACTTCAAAAAACGTATCATATCTTCAAACGCAACGGTAAATACAAACTCAAAATCACACATTGGTTCGAAATGCATTCTGATTTTGAAGGAACTCCACACGGACAAATCGAAGAAGGAATCGAAAAAGTTGCCTGGCTAAACCCGGAACAAATCAAAGAAGCGCTTAAAAACTCGTATGAAAATATTAAGCTTTTGTTTGCAGAAGAAATAAAAGTCAAAGCAGATTATGACTAGTCCTAAATAATCGATACAGATTTAATTAGACAAAAATATTTAATTAAGCACCTGCAATAAGTTTTTTGCAGGTGTTTTTTCTTTTATAGGT
>NZ_CAIJDE010000055.1:0-77528 GCF_903819335.1 Flavobacterium panici
GAGGAGTTTTTATGTTTTACACTTGTTTTGACTGGTTTTGCCGCAAAGGCATTAAGACGCAAAGTCTGGTTTTTCTACCGTTTTATTAATCTCGCAGAGAGGCAGAGGCGCAAAATTTCTATTTTTGAGGTGTTTTACTTTTGAAAACTCATGCCCTAGCCCCGATAGAAGTGGAAATCCTTTTATTTTGGGGTTCAAAATAAAAGATTGAAACGGATAGCGGGAAATAGCTCCTTAAAAAAAGTAAATCCCATTTTTTTAAATTCCAAATTCCAAACCAAAAGGCTTCGACTTCGCTCAGCCGGACAATCGGTATTCAAATCATAACGATTTCACTCAAACCTTAGAGTTTTTCACTCTTATATATTATAGTAGAGCTTTCTACTTATATAAACAAACTGGAGGCTTTGTAAATATGTCCAGTTATACAAATGGACACCACAATTATATATACTTACATAATAAAGCAATCTTCTACATATATATATTGTATGTATTTTTGTAATCACTTATATTTGCATTCACAAAATTATAAACAATGATCAAGATTACTTTACCCGATGGGTCAATTAGAGAGTTCGCTCAAGGCGTAACTCCAATGGAGGTCGCTAAAAACATTAGCGAAGGTTTTGCAAGAAATGTTATTTCTGCATCTTTTAATGGTACAACTATTGAAACCGAGACTCCATTAACGACCGATGGTAATCTTATATTATATACTTGGAATGATGCTGAAGGTAAAAAAGCTTTCTGGCATTCGACTTCGCACGTAATGGCGCAAGCTCTAGAGGAATTGTACCCTGGAATTAAATTAACTCTTGGGCCGGCAATTGCTAATGGGTTTTACTATGATGTGGATTTTGAAGACCAAAAGATCTCTGAGGCTGATTTTAAAAAGATCGAAGATCGTGTTCTTGAGATTTCAAGAGGTAAACATGAATTCAAAATGCGTCCGGTTAGTAAGGCTGATGCATTAGAAATGTACAAAGACAATGTTTACAAGACTGAATTGATTTCTAATCTTGAAGACGGTACTATTACTTTTTGCGATCACTCTACTTTTACTGATTTATGTCGTGGTGGACATATTCCGAATACTGGAATCATCAAAGCTATGAAAATCATGAGTGTTGCCGGTGCTTACTGGAGAGGTGATGAAAAAAACAAGCAGCTGACTCGTGTTTACGGAACTTCTTTCCCTAAACAAAAAGATTTAACTGAGTATCTTGAACTTCTTGAAGAAGCTAAACGTCGTGATCACCGTAAATTAGGAAAGGAACTTGAATTGTTTGCTTTCTCTCAGAAAGTGGGCCAAGGTTTACCTTTATGGTTACCAAAAGGTGCTGCGCTTAGAGAGCGTTTGGAGCAATTTTTAAAGAGAGCTCAAAAGAAAGCAGGTTACGAGCAAGTTGTGAGTCCGCATATTGGACAAAAAGAACTTTACGTAACTTCTGGTCACTATGCTAAATATGGTGCTGATAGTTTTCAGCCGATACATACTCCTGCTGAAGGTGAAGAGTTTTTATTGAAACCAATGAACTGTCCTCACCACTGTGAAATTTACAATGTAAGACCTTGGTCGTATAAAGATTTACCTAAGCGTTATGCTGAATTTGGTACTGTATATAGATATGAGCAATCTGGTGAGTTACATGGTTTAACTCGTGTTAGAGGTTTTACTCAGGATGATGCACATATTTTCTGTACTCCGGAACAATTAGATGAAGAGTTCAAAAAAGTAATTGACCTTGTACTATATGTATTTGGTTCGTTAGGTTTTGAAAACTTTACTGCTCAAATTTCATTGAGAGATCAGGAGAATAGAGAGAAATATATTGGTACAGATGAAAACTGGGAGAAAGCTGAAAACGCAATTATCAATGCTGCAGCTGACAAAGGTTTGAATACTGTTGTAGAATATGGTGAAGCTGCATTTTACGGACCTAAGCTTGACTTTATGGTTAAGGATGCTTTGGGAAGACAATGGCAGTTAGGAACAATTCAGGTTGATTACAACCTTCCTGAGCGTTTTGATTTGACATACAAAGGTGCTGATAATGAATTACATCGCCCGGTTATGATTCACAGAGCTCCTTTTGGATCTATGGAACGTTTTATAGCAATTTTACTGGAGCACACTGCAGGAAATTTCCCACTTTGGCTAATGCCTGAGCAGGCTATTATATTGTCTTTGAGCGAGAAATACGAAAATTATGCTAAAAAAGTTTTAGATTTGCTAGAAAATCACGAAATTCGCGCCCTAATTGACAACCGAAATGAAACTATCGGTAAGAAAATTAGAGATGCAGAAATGCAAAAAATTCCATTTATGCTTATCGTGGGTGAGGAAGAGGAGAAAAACGGTACAATTTCTATTCGTCGCCACGGCCAAGAAGGAAAAGGTAATATCACTGTTTCTATCGAAGAATTTGCTTCGATTGTAGACGAAGAAATAAAAAAGACATTAAAAGTATTTACAGTTTAACTTAAATTAGAAAGTCATAGCAATAAAAAGTAACAGAGGTTTTCAACCTCGAGTAGAAAAAAAAGATGCACACAGAATAAATAACAATATTCGTGGTGTACAGGAAGTAAGGTTAGTAGGCGAGAACATCGAACCAGGTGTATTTAAGCTTGCAGAAGCTTTACGTCTAGCAGATCAGTTTGAATTAGACTTGGTTGAAATTTCGCCAAATGCTGAGCCGCCGGTTTGTAAAATCATGGATTACAAGAAATTTGTTTACGAACAAAAGAAGCGTGATAAGGCATTAAAAGCTAAATCATCGCAGGTTGTAGTAAAAGAGATTCGTTTTGGTCCTCAAACAGATGAGCATGATTATGAATTTAAAAGAAAGAATGCTGAGAAGTTCTTAAAAGAAGGAGCTAAATTAAAAGCATTTGTTTTCTTTAAAGGACGTTCGATCATCTATAAAGATCAAGGACAAATTTTACTTTTACGTTTGGCAACAGATTTAGAAGAGCATGGTAAAGTGGAAGCTATGCCGGTTCTTGAAGGAAAGAGAATGATTATGTTCATTGCTCCGAAAAAGAAAAAGTAAAACAGTTTGCAGTCGCAGTTTTCAGTTTTCGCATTGTAAACTGAAAACCGAGACTGACAACTAAAAAAATAAGTAAGTAAGAATAAATTAAAACACTAGGAAAAATGCCTAAAATGAAAACTAAATCTAGCGCTAAGAAACGTTTTAAAGTTACTGGTTCTGGAAAGATTAAAAGAAAGCATGCTTTTAAAAGTCACATCTTGACTAAAAAATCTAAAAAACGTAAATTAGCTTTGACACACTCAGCGCTAGTTCACTCAACAGATATGAAAAGCATCAAACAACAATTAAGAATTATCTAATAATTCTTTAGGTTAAAAAATTATTTATATAACCTTGGAGTATGGCTTTCAAGTTCCTTTGATTCAATTCAGGACGCCTGCTACAAAAACACATTAAAATTATGCCAAGATCGGTAAATTCAGTTGCTAAAAGAGCAAGAAGAAAAAAAATAATGAAGCAAGCCAAAGGTTTCTTTGGTAGACGTAAAAACGTTTGGACAGTTGCTAAGAACGCGGTAGAGAAAGCGATGAGCTACGCTTACCGTGACAGAAAACAGAATAAAAGAAATTTCCGTTCATTATGGATTCAACGTATTAACGCTGGAGCTAGATTAGAAGGAATGTCTTATTCTCAATTCATGGGGAAAGTTAAAGCTAACGGAATCGAATTGAACCGTAAAGTTCTTGCAGATTTAGCTATGAACCACCCAGAAGCTTTCAAAGCAATACTTAATAAAGTAAAATAAACGTTTTATAAACTCAATTTAGATTACTTACTTATCATAAAGAAACCATTCGTTAATTCGGATGGTTTTTTGTTTTTACGATAATCTGCTTTACCTTTAATCCTCTCATAAAACAATTGTAAAATGTTTACGGCACTTTTTGATCATATTCAGAAATTCATAACACTAGAGCCTTCAGAAATTGATATATTAGAAGCATGTCTTACTATCTCGAAAGTAAAAAAGAAAGAACACCTATTACAGGAAGGCCAGGTTTGTAATAACTTATATTTTATACTAAAAGGCTGTGCGAGACAATATATCATTAATCCGAAAGGTGTAGAACAAACTTTGCAATTTGCAGTTGAAAATTGGTGGATAACCGACTATTTAAGTTATCACAACACTACTCCATCCCATTTCTATATTCAAACAGTTGAAAACTGTGAATTAATCGCAATTGAAAAAAGCACTTTAGAGTCTCTGTTAATTGAAATTCCGAAGCTGGAAAGATATTTTAGAATTGTTTCTCAAAAATCATTTGGAGCTGCTCAAATGCGTATTAAATTTTTATTTACAATGTCTGCAGAGGAAAGGTATCATCATTTTAATAATCAAAATCCGGAGTTTGTACAGCGTGTACCACAATACATGCTTGCCTCCTATTTAGATTTTTCTGCAGAATTTATGAGTAAAATCAGGGCTGGAAAAGTATGATTTCAATTTCTTGAAGTAGTTCAAGTTTTTAAAAGGATACATTACTGACCTTTGTAATGAACTTTTAAAACACATAAAAATGAAATCAAGAATTCTTATCCCAGAAGCTGCCCCACAAGCTTATCAAGCTTTAATTAACTTAGAAAAATATATCTCTACTACTTCATTAACTCCAGTTCATAAAGAATTAATTAAAATACGCGCTTCTCAAATTAATGGTTGTGCTTATTGTATCAACATGCACACTGCTGATGCGAGAAAACATGGTATTTCTGAACAGAGAATATACTTAACAAGCGCATGGCGTGAAGCTGATGTTTATACTGAAGAAGAAAAAGCTATTTTAGCTTTAACAGAACAGGTAACTTTAATTAACAATCATGTTACTGACGAAGTTTATCAAAATGCTGCAAACTTATTTGATGAAAAATATTTAGCAGAAATTATCCTTGCAATCATTACTATTAACTCTTGGAACAGATTGGCAATTACTACAGGATTAAGAGCTGTATAATTCCTTTATAAGGATAAATTTTACAACATTTTTAAAATTCTAAACCCTCCTGCCAGAGGGTTTCTTTGTATTTACCTGTAAATGAGACTCAGTTAAATAAAAATTCAATCATTTTACAAAAACAGGTATTTATACTCTTTCATAGGAATTTAGGTTTTCTATTTTTGATTTATGATTTCAAAATACACTACAATAAATTCATACTCTATGGCAGTTTCTTTTGTCTTTTTTGCATGTCAGAAGGAGTATTCTAATTCTTCTAATTTAAAAAACTCACAACTCAAAAATATAACAAGTATAAATCTTCATCGGATTTTTCATTAGTTATTTATAAGTACGGGGAAATACGGAAATCCGTACGAAGGCTATAACTAAGAGGATTAATTTTGAAAAAAAGAATAGGTTTCAATTTACTATAAAATAAAATTTGTATGTTCAAAAAGGTTTTAATTGCAGAGGACATAGACAGTATTAGTGCAACAATTATAAAAGTTCTTGAAGAATTAGAAATTCCGGTAATTCATCATGTAAAATATTATGATGATGGTTTATTAAAAATCAGAAAAAGTCTTCTTGACAATGAGCCGTATGATTTACTAATTACCGATTTATCTTTTAAAATGGATCATCGAAATACCAACATTTTGAACGGTGAAGAGCTTATTAACTCCGTGAATAAAATACATCCACAATTAAAGAAAATTGTATTTTCATCGGAAGATAAATCATATAGAATAAAAAAGCTTTTTAATGAATCAAAGATCACGGCTTATGTTTCTAAAGGAAGAAACAGTATTGAGGAGTTAAAAATTGCTATGCAAAAGGCTTACAAGAATGAAGAGAAAATACTTTCTTCAGATTTAAGCTTTAGTTTTAATGATAAATCTTTAATTGAAATTGAATCTTATGACATTTCTATTTTAACCTTAATGGCAAGAGGCTATATTTTAGGAAACATTTCAAATGAATTTAAGGCAAAATCGATAACTCCAAACGGAACCAGCAGCATTGAGAAACGAATTAATAAATTAAAAATATATTTTAAAGCTAATAACAATGTACACTTAATTGCTATAGCCAAAGATTTCGGCTTAATTTAAATCCTGTTAAACTTTATGAAACTTAAATATAAATTTAATCTGATATCGAAGATCAACACAGCCAGCAATAAAATTATCATAAAAACATTACTGCTTTGTCTTTTCTTGTCTATATGTTTTGCTTATGTTTCTGAAAAAACGGGCTGGCTTGAAATAGACTGGAAGATTATTTTTATACCTGCACTTCTTGTTTTGCAAATAATAATTATTGGAAAAGCTTTACAAAATAGATATAAAAAGCTTTAAGTATTTTGATTTAAAAATATCGAAATGCTTATATTTGATTTTTTAAAGCCTTATGAAAATTCTTATAAATTACGTTCTCTTATTATTCATTTCTTTCCATTCTTTAGCACAGACTAAGATTATTTCCTGGAATTTGGAAAATTTTGGAAAATCTAAATCACAATCTACCTTAAATTTTATTGCTAATACGGTACGCGATTATGATATTGTTGCCATCCAGGAAGTTGTTGCCGGATACGGCGGCTCGCAGACTGTTGCGAAACTTGCCATATTGCTAAATGAAAAAGGGTCAAAATGGGATTATGTTATTAGTGATCCTACAAGTGGAACCAGCTATAAAAAAGAACGCTATGCTTTTCTTTGGAAAACAAATAAAGCCAAATTAAAAGGAGAACCATGGCTTGAAAAAAAGTATAATTTAGAAATTGACCGCGAACCCTATTTTGCAACTTTCGAGATAAACAAAAAAACATTTACTCTGGTCAATTTTCATGCAATCACAAAAAGCAAACAGCCGGAAACTGAAATTAAATATTTTAAATTTCTGCCTCAGCAATATCCCAATCTCAATTTAGTATTTACCGGAGATTTTAATTGTCCGGAGTCCCATACTGTTTTTAATCCGTTAAAGAAAATGGGATATACTTCGATGCTGCAGAAGCAAAAAACTACTTTAAAGCAAAAATGTAATGGAGATATTTGCCTTGCTTCTGAATTTGATAATACTTTTTATAACCCAAATCGATTAAATCACATCGATTCAGGAGTAATTTTATTCTATAAAAAATTCAATACGCTTCAGGATGCCCGAAAAATATCCGATCATATTCCTATTTGGCTTGAATTTTCGTTGAATTAAATTATGTTTTGAGCTTTTTCTTTTTTGCTGCTGGGAATAAAACGTTATTTAAAATCAAGCGATAACCCGGAGAATTAGGATGTAAATCTAAAACAGTTGGCGGATCTCCAACCTGATGCTGAAAATCTTCGGGATCGTGCCCTCCAAAAAAGGTAAACATTCCTTTTCCTTTTTCTCCGTGAATGTATCTTGCTTCACCATTTAGTTCGCAGGTTCCCATCACTAATACATTTGATTTTACTAATGTTTCATTAAAAGAAGTGGTTTGTCCCATAAATCCTTTTACCAATTGTGTATGATTTTGGCATAACATACTTGGAATTGGATCCCATTTTGCAGAAAATTCCATTAAGGTAAAGTAATCTTTTTCCATTGGGACTCTTCTTTTACCAGTCATATCAATATCCGAAAACTCATAAACTTCTGGTCTTCGCTCTAAAATAAAGTCTTTGAATGCAAAAGAGTTTGCATAATTTAGTTTTGATTGATAATTAGATTCACTTGGGTCTCCATCAAACATAGTTTCGCAAATATCTACACCATCTGCTGCAAGCGCAATATCAAAACTATCAGTTGCTGAACACATGGCGAACATAAATCCGCCGCCGATAACAAAATCTCTTATTTTTTTTGCTACTGCACCTTTTTCCTGAGATACTTTAGAGTAACCCAATTTAGTTGCTAAAGCTTCTGCATCTTTTTTCTGTTCGATATACCAAGGTGTATTTTTATAAGCAGCATAAAATTTCCCATATTGTCCGGTAAAATCTTCGTGATGTAAATGCAGCCAATCATATAGTAATAATTGGTCACTTAAAACTTCTTCATCATATATTGGGGTAAATGGAATTTCTGCATAAGTTAATACTAATGTTACAGCGTCGTCCCAAGGTTGTTTTCCTTTTGGAGTATAAACGGCAATTTTTGGCGCTTTTTCAAGAACAACTGATTCCATATTTTGTGATGGACTTGAAATATCATTTAAAATTGAGGCTTCTTCACTATCTGACAGTATCTCAAAACTAACGCCTCGAATTTTACATTCTTTACGAATTTCATCCGCATCCGGTAATAGAAATGAGCCTCCGCGATAATTAAGCAACCAACTGGCTTTGTAATCTCTGCTCAAACACCAATAGGTAATACCGTAAGCTTTTAAGTGGTTTTGCTGCGTTGTTTCATCCATCGGAAGTAAAATAAACGAAGCTTTTGCATTAAGGGAAAGCAATAAAATGAAAATATAAACTAAACTTTTTTTCATCAAAAAATATTTTAAGTAAAGATATAAAGGAAGCTTATAAAATCACAATAGAAGACTGGTTTTATAATAATATAAAACTGTTAATTAACAAGAATACAAAAAAGTTGAAAGATTGAAATTTTGTAAAAAACAGGTAAAAATACGTAAACTATGACAACTTTTTCTGCCTAAATTTGGAATCTAAAATCGACCAAATTAATCGATTAAAATCAAACCAAATGAATTACAACCAAAATAATCAACCAAAAGAATTTAGCATAATGCAAAAAATAGGTATTTGTGTACTCGTTTTTACAATAATCGTTTATTATGTTTTATCCATTCAATTTTTAACAAGTTAAAATTATAATGTCAAAACAGCAATTTCATTTTGAATAGCATAAACAACTAAACCGGCAATATTTCGTGATTCTGTTTTTAGCAATAAATTATTACGATGTCCTTCTACAGTTCGCGGACTTAAAAAAAGATGTTCTGCTATCTCTGTAGTTGTTTTTTGCTGACAGATAAGCTGTAAAATTTCAATTTCACGCGGAGAAAGAAAACTTGTTTCAAGATTCCCTTTCGAGTTTTTAGAAGATACAATAGTTTCCTGAATAGTTTTTAATACATTTTCGTTGTAAAAAAATCCTTTTCTGTTAACTTCATTAATCGTTTTGATTAGATCTTTTGGAGTTGTGTTTTTAATGAGGTATGCCACTGCCCCAACCTGAATCATATTTGCAATAAATGATTTTGAATCATAGCTGGTCAGTGCTATAATTTTAATATCGGGAAAAGATTTTCGAATAATTTTTGTTGCTTCGACGCCATTTAAAACCGGCATTTTCAAATCCATGATAATGATATCTGGCTTGACATCATTATTTTGTAATTTGTTAACCAGCTCTTCACCGTTTGAAGCTTCAAAAATAATTTCAATATTGTCTTCTCTTTGCAATAAAAAAGCTATTCCTTTCCGAAACAATACTTCGTCATCGACTAAGGCGATTTTAATTACGGCATTCATTTTGTTTGTTTTTGGTCATTTGGTTTCCCGAAATTACAAAATATGAATTAATAATAACTACAGAACCTTGTTTTATTGATCCTAAAGCATAATTATTTACTAAAATTCATATCAAAAGGTAAAAATTACAGCAATACCTTTATTTATTTCTGAATCTATTTTAATAGTTCCGTTTAAAAAGGAAACCCGGCTGTCAATATTTTTCATTCCAAGTCCTTTTTGATTTTCACTGTTTTTGCTGTCAAAACCAATTCCGTTATCTTCATAATAACAAGTATTTATTCCGTTATTATCTTTAAAGGCAATCCAAATTTCTGTTGCTTTACCATGACGGAGCGAATTATTCATTAATTCCTGCAAAATTCTAAAAATGTGCAAATGACGATCGATATTATCATCAAAATCTATTTCATTTTTATAATAGGTTTTAACTGATTTACTGCTTTCAAATTCTTCGCATAATTCTTCAACACCGGCATTTAATCCAAATTTTTCAAAAACCGGCGGTAATAAATTATGAGCAATTTTTCTGGAATTCTCTAAGGCCTTTGCCGTCAGGTTTATAATATTATCTGTGATCTCGATAGTTTCTGCTTCGGTTAAATTAGGTGCAGAAAGTAAATGCGTATTTAAAGAAACAATATTAAGTTTTGAACTTATATCATCGTGCAAATCTTGTGCAATACGTTTACGTTCTTCCTCTTGTGTCACTATAATGGCGTGAAGCTGTTCTTTTTGATACTGTAATACAAGATCTTTTTTCTCGAGTTCTTTCTGTATTATTTTTTTTCTGGAGAAATAGAAAAATAT
Organism: Flavobacterium panici; assembly: GCF_903819335.1. GTDB lineage: Bacteria > Bacteroidota > Bacteroidia > Flavobacteriales > Flavobacteriaceae > Flavobacterium > Flavobacterium panici. Next base: position 10,303 of record NZ_CAIJDE010000055.1, read on the forward strand.
TATCAATACAACTGCTACAATTATAAAGAAAAGAGAGATATACAATATAATGGCAACAAGTTCTTTTTCAGGGATTGAATGGGTATTCATATCAAAATTCTATATTAAACATTAAGATTTTAAGTTAACCGAACTTTTGTAAAAACTTTTTATCCAATCGTATAAAATGAAAAACTGATAGATTAAAATTAAAAAAGCATTTAATATCCAGGTCAGATATTTAAGTTCGCTGCTAAGTCCTAAAGAAAAATTTCCAATTAAATACAACACTGTGCTTGCTAGTAAGTAAAAGACAAGACCTACGGTAGTATAATAATAACTTTTATTTTCTGTCAGCATATTATAAAAATGAAACAAGGCATAAATTACAATAAGCAGATTAGTCAAAGTAATTTCAAATAAATTAAACTTAAAAAACTCACTTGAATCTATATAAAATTGTATCGCTAAAACTAACAATGCTATGGTAAGGCTAATTTTTATAAATATTTTTTGGCTCTTTATCTGAGTTAGTGAATTATAAAAAATTCCAAGTAATATCATTTGTCCAATAAAGAACATATTGACAAAAATTAAATTAGTCATTCCAAGGTGATAGCATAGTTCCATACTAAATTGCATAGTAAAGCAAAAAGCTAAATAAGAGACAAAAAAAACATTAGCTTTTCCCTTTCGGAAAAAGCTATATGAATAGACTATTAGGTTTATTAATAAAACGGTATATGTCGAGTATATTAATAATTCTTCATTCATTTTTTATATGCTGAATATTAATATGGAGGACTAGGACGTGTGCCATCGAACACAATATCATCAGCAGATTCTGCTCTATTTTGCTGAGATGATGAATGCCCGTAAACATCTACATATTTACCCGTTTCTTTATCATATTGTGCACCAACAAAAAGTAAGGTTTTTTCTTGTTGATCATTGATACCAATATATGCACGAACAGCATCTGTATTTAGTGCAAGTACATTTTCTAAGCTTTCTCGTGGAATTAAAAAAGATTTTACTTTGTTTTCTCGGGTTTCGATCGTGGTATCATCCTCGTATCTTTTTTCCCACACTTCTGCAGTAGCCAACGGGATTTGGATTGGCCCCGGAAAGTTTTTTTCGCTCATAGTTTTTGAATTTTAATTAGTTAATAGTTTTAGAATTGTTTATGGTTTTGCTAATCTACCGAATTAATTTTTATGTAGAAATATTATTTTGTGAAATTATATATGGACGTGTTTAATCGCTGAATAAAAAAAAATCTTTACAAGCTGGCTGCTCATAAAGATTTTTTTATTTAGAATTTTATTTAAATTAAAATGGAACATCACTGTCGTCATCGTCATCATTTAAATTGCTTCCAAAGGCTTCATTTGCCGAAGGAAGATTATTAGTTATAAACGGATTATCATCATGATTCATTTTTGATGGTAAATCATCATAACTTCCCGAAAATTCATCAAGATTATCAAATTTTCCTAAGTGTCCTAAAAATTTCAAACGGATGTTTTCAATACCACCATTACGGTGCTTGGCTATCATAATTTCGGCCTGACCAGCTGTTGGCGAAGCTTCTTCATCATCCCATTCCTCAATTTTGTAATATTCTGGTCGGTATAAAAACGAAACGATATCGGCATCCTGCTCAATTGCTCCAGATTCACGAAGATCTGACAGCAACGGACGTTTACTAGAACCACGTGTTTCTACAGCACGCGACAGCTGAGAAAGTGCAATAACCGGAACGTTAAGTTCTTTTGCCAAAGCTTTTAAGTTTCGGGAAATTGTCGAAATTTCCTGCTCACGATTTCCTCCTCCTTTATTATTTCCTCCAGCAGTCATCAACTGCAAATAATCTATAATGATAATTTTAATACCATGCTGCGATGCTAAACGACGACATTTTGCTCTTAAATCGAAAATAGAAAGTGAGGGTGTATCATCAATAAATAAAGGTGCTTTCTCTAAATCTTTCACTTTAGTACTCAACATTGTCCATTCATGAGCCTCTAATTTACCTGTACGTAATTTTTCTGATGACAATCCTGTTTCAGAAGAAATAAGCCTCGTAATTAACTGAACAGATGCCATCTCTAGAGAGAATAAAGCTACTGCATGCCCATATTGAATAGCAATATTTCTAGCCATAGAAAGTACAAATGCCGTTTTTCCCATCGCTGGTCTGGCCGCGATAATAATTAAATCACTTGGCTGCCATCCGGATGTTAATTTATCCAAGTTATGAAAACCAGTTTCTACACCACTTAATCCTTCTTTTTTAGAAATTTCTTCAATTTTCTTTTTAGCTTGTAAAACTAAACTTTGTGCAGTTTCAGAACTACGTTTAATATTTCCCTGCGTTACTTCGTATAATTTAGATTCTGCTTTATCCAATAAATCAAAAACGTCTGCACTTTCATCATACGATTCTTCAATAATTTCTGAAGAAATTCTAATCAAACTTCTCTGAATAAATTTTTGAAGAATGATACGCGAGTGAAATTCGATATGCGCCGAAGAAGCAATTTTTTGAGTAAGCTGAATCAAATAAAAATCTCCGCCTGCTAAATCTAATTTTCCGTTTTTCTTTAACTGAGTTGAAACTGTTAAGATATCGATTGGCTGAGTTTCGGTAAAAAGCTGTAAAATCGCTTCAAAAATATGTCGGTGTGCATCTTTGTAAAAAGCATCGGGCTGCAAAATATCAATTACATCATCAACCCCCTTTTTATCAATCATCATTGCTCCCAACACAGCTTCCTCCAGATCAAGTGCTTGCGGCGGCAATTTTCCTTTCTCCAGATTAATAATAGTGGTTTTATCTACCTTTACAGGATTTACATTCTTGAAATTTTCCATATAGCGAAAGTAACAAAATTTAAAAAAAAATTGTTATCTAGTTATAACTATTAAATGTTTATAAATATTTTGCTTTTGTTGATAACCAAAAAAAAATCCGAAACCGCAGGGCTTCGGATTTTTAATCATATTATATGAATTTACTCTTTATACTCGCCCATGTTGCTGTATTTGTCCATTCTTTGGGCAATAAGCTCGGCTGTTGATAAGTCTTTCAATTCGTTATATCCTTTGGTAATGTATTCTGCCACTGTTTTAAAAGTAGTTTCGCGGTCGTAGTGCGCTCCGCCTAGTGGTTCAGGAATTACATCATCAACTAATTTTTGTTTTTTCATGTCAGAAGAAGTCAATTTTAAAGCATCTGCAGCACGTTCTTTGTACTCCCAGCTTTTCCATAAAATTGAAGAACATGATTCTGGGGAAATTACAGAATACCAAGTATTCTCTAACATATAAACTTTATCTCCCACACCTATTCCTAATGCTCCTCCAGAAGCTCCTTCACCTACAATAATGGTAATAATTGGCACTTGCAGACGAACCATTTCGAAAATGTTTCTTGCAATAGCTTCTCCTTGTCCTCTTTCTTCGGCTTCAAGCCCTGGATATGCACCCGGAGTATCTACTAAAGTTAAAACCGGGATTCCGAATTTCTCTGCCATTTTCATTAAACGCAAAGCTTTACGGTATCCTTCTGGATTTGCCATACCAAAATTACGGTATTGACGTGTTTTTGTATTAAAACCTTTTTGCTGACCGATAATCATAAACGATTGTCCGTTTACTTTACCAAGACCACCAACCATTGCTTTATCATCTTTAAAACCTCTGTCTCCATGAAGTTCTAAGAATGTATCACCGCAAATTGCTCTGATATAATCTAAAGTATAAGGTCTATTTGGGTGTCTTGACAATTGTACACGCTGCCAAGCCGTAAGGTTTTTGTATATTTCTTTTTTAGTCTCTACTAATTTCTTGTTGATTTCTTTACAAGTTGGCGTAACATCAACGTCAGATTCTTTTCCAATTATAACACACTTTTCTAACTGTTCTTCAAGTTCTTTTATTGGAAGCTCAAAATCTAAATATTCCATGGATTTTTGAATTTTGTTTTTAAATCGAACCGCAAATATAAAAATATTATACTATTCGTGTGATTATTTCGTGTTTAAAATGTAAAAATGTAATTTAAAAATAAGGCAAATACTACACTTTTTCTTTATTCTTATAATGTTTAAAAACACCATTTAAAATAACTGTAATAACAATTATTACAGCTCCTATGTAAAATTCGGTACTCATTTTTTCTTTTCCGCCGAGGATAAAATAGGCCAAAAGAATACCGTAAACCGGCTCTAAATTAGTAGTTAACATTACCGTATAAGGAGTTAAGCGCTGCATTACTTTTACCGAAACAGTAAAAGCATAAGCTGTACAAACAGAAGCTAAAATTAACAACAAAACCCAGTTATTTAATGACATTACAAAAAAATCAGCATTGAATTTTCCTATCACTAAAAAATAAATGGAGATAAAGAAAACTCCAGCGCCAAATTCATAAAATGTAATAACTGAAGGTTCGTGATCTGAGATTAATTTCCCATTCATCAGCGTAAATAAAACTCCTAGAATTATCGAAATTAAGGCATAATAAACTCCTGTGAGATATTTAATTTCAACCTGTAATATCAATCCTAATCCGGCAATAATGATTAATCCGAAGAAAACTTCGTACCATAAAATCTTTCTTCCGTAAAAAAGCGGTTCTAATAAAGACGCAAAAAAAGCGCCAAGCGAAAAAATCGACAATGTTATAGAAACATTTGATACGTGAATGGCTTTAAAAAAGAAAATCCAATGGAGTGCAATTAATAACCCAACGAAAATTAATTTAGCAAAAGATTGTGCTGATATTTTAAAAGACTGCTTTTTATAAAGAATAAATCCACCAAGAAAAATTCCGGCAATCAACATTCTAAACCACACTAAATTTTCGGCATCAATTGTAATTAAAGCTCCAAGAATAGCGGTAAATCCCCAAATAAAAACAATTAAATGAAGGTTTAAGTAACTTTTTAAATTATCGTTTCGCATTACGTAATAAGTAAACTGCCAAAATTCCAAAAACAATATTGGGGAACCAAACAGCTAATAAAGGTGAAAAAGTAGATTTTTCGGCAAGAGTACCAAATATTTTATCAAAGAATACAAATGAAAACGCAATTGCGATTCCAATTGCTAAATTCATTCCCATACCACCGCGGCGTTTCATTGCAGAAACGGATACTGCAATAATAGTCAGGATAAAGGCAGAAACCGGAATACTGTATTTTTTATAAAGAACTACTAAATAGGTATTGATGTTTCCTGAACCTCTTTTTCTTTCTTTCTCAATAAAATCAATTAATTTGCCTAAAGTCAATGTTTCTGCTATATAAACAACAGGCGTTAAATCAGCAAGTTCAAACTTAAATTTTATTTTTTTCTCAGGTTCTTTTTCAATTACATCATTTAAATCAGCTAGAGTTCTTTTTGTATAATCATACAAAATATAGGTTTTTAATTTCGGGTCCCATTTAATACGGCTTGCTGTAATTTTATACGTTAGTTTATCTTTTTCAAAATGCTCTAACGTAAAATTAAACGCTGTTTTAGACTCTTCATTAAAACTGTTTACAAAAATAAAATCATGATCATTGATCTGTCTGTAAACATTGGTGTTTTCACCCCGCATGAGTTCCTTTCCATTTCCTTTCAAATAAGTATACCTAAAATTATTATACCCTTCACTTGCAGCCGGAACAATAAAAAATCCCATCAGCAAAACGAAAATCGAAACGATTGTTGCACCTATGATATAAGGACGTAAGAAGCGCGTAAATGAAATTCCTGAACTTAAAATTGCAATAATCTCTGTATTATTTGCCAGTTTTGAAGTAAACCAGATTACCGATAAAAACAAAAATATCGGAAATAAAGAGTTTATAAAATAGATCGTAAAATTGTAATAATAGAACGCGATATCCATAAATGGAATCTTGTTTTCGAGCATCTTATTTACTTTTTCAGAAACGTCAATTACGATTCCAATTGGCGCAAACAAAAGCAGCATCACAGAGAAAGTTCCGAGATATCTTTTTAAGATGTATTTATCTATTATTGACAGCATATAGTTTTTGTTTTTGTTGTTTCAGGTTTCATGTTTCAAGTTCTGTAGAACGTGAAACATGAAACCTGAAACTTGAAACTCTTTTTTTTTAAAGTCTTTGACTCATATTTTTAACCATCATTTCTTTCCATGGTCTAAAATCGCCTGCTAAGATATGTTTTCTAGCTTCACGAACCAACCACATGTAGAAACCAAGATTATGAATTGTCGCAATTTGTTTTCCTAAATATTCGTTAGCGGCAAATAAGTGGCGTAAATATGCTTTTGTGTATTCTGTATCTACAAAAGTATGTCCCATTTCATCAATAGGAGAAAAATCAGCTTCCCACTTTTTGTTTTTAATATTGATTGTTCCGTTTGCCGTAAACAGCATACCGTTTCTTGCATTACGTGTTGGCATAACACAGTCAAACATATCAATTCCTAATGCAATATTTTCTAATATATTAATAGGAGTTCCTACTCCCATTAAATAACGAGGTTTATCTTCCGGAAGAATTTCGCAGACAACTTCAGTCATCGCATACATTTCTTCAGCAGGTTCTCCTACTGATAATCCGCCAATTGCATTTCCCTGTTGACCAGAATTCGCAATATATTCGGCTGACTGACGACGCAAATCTTTATAAGTACTTCCCTGAACAATTGGGAAAAAAGTCTGCTCGTAACCGTATTTATAAGGAACTTTTTCTAAATGATTAATGCAGCGATCCAGCCAGCGGTGTGTCATGTGCATTGATCTTTGTGCGTATCTGTAATCGCAAGGATAAGGCGTACATTCGTCAAAAGCCATAATAATATCGGCTCCAATAGTACGCTGAATTTCCATTACATTTTCTGGAGTAAAAAAGTGGTAAGAACCGTCAATATGCGATTTAAACTTCACTCCTTCTTCTTTAATTTTTCTGTTTGAAGAAAGAGAATAAACCTGATATCCACCCGAATCTGTCAAAATATTACGATCCCAATTCATGAATTTATGCAATCCTCCTGCTTTTTCAAGAATTTCTGTCTGCGGACGTAAATATAAATGGTAAGTATTTCCCAGAATAATATCCGGATTTATATCGTCTTTTAATTCACGCTGATGCACTCCTTTTACCGAAGCCACCGTTCCAACAGGCATAAAAATAGGCGTTTCGATTACGCCGTGATCAGTAGTTATACTTCCCGCTCTTGCTTTAGACTGCGGATCTTTTTGTAATAAATCAAACTTCATGTGTTTCTTTTTTCAGTCGGCAAAGATAAGTTAATTTCAGGGAAATTTAATTAATTAGATAATTTGTCCATTATAAAATTGAGTTAATTCAAAAACAAAACTTCTAACCACATTATGTATAACATTTAACTTCTATTGGGCGTTCCCTTCGGTCGGGCTATCCGCTATATCTTTTGTTCCAGAAAAACTCATTGTTAATTAAGCCCAAACATTTGTCACAAAAGGATGTCGCTTCTATCCCTAACGCAAAAAAGACGTGACCGTTACACGAGAAATTTTTAAATTTGAATAGTATTAAAAATTCTTTGAAGAACAAAAAATTCAACATTGTCAGGCTGAGGAAAGTCGAAGCGCTCACAAAGCAGAGCCATCAAACAAAAAACAAAACCTGTTTAAAGCCATGAAAACCCGTTTGCCATTAACTCAAACAAAATAAAATGAATTTAGCTCAAAAACTTGGATATCCTGAAAACTCAAAACTATTAATCATTCATGCGGATGATGCCGGATTATCACATTCAGAAAATCAGGCAACGATTAAAGCACTTCAAAACGGATCTGTAAACTCATATAGTATAATGGTACCTTGCCCGTGGTTTTATGAAATGGCAGTATTTGCGAAAAACAATCCAAATTATGATTGCGGAATACATTTGACATTAACTTGCGAATGGGAAAATTATAAATTCGGACCTGTTCTTCCAGTTTCTGAAGTTCCGAGTTTAGTCGATCAAAACGGTTATTTTTATAAAACCAGAAAGGATTTTAAAGAAAATGCAAAACCTTCTGAAATCAAAAAAGAACTAATCGCCCAAATTGAAAAAGCTTTGCAATTTGGTATTCAGCCTACACATCTTGACTCGCATATGTGCAGTGTTGGCGTAACTCCAGAAATTTTAGAGATTTATAAAGAACTCGGAAAAACATACAATTTACCTGTTTTCATCAATAAAGATTTTGTAGAATCCATTAGTTTATCTGATGAAAAATATGATTTTGAAAATACTCTTTTAGCAGACAATCTTTTAATTGGATATTATAATGATTTCGAAAAAGGAGAACTTAAAAAATCTTACGAAAAAGCTTTAGACAGTATTACTACAGGATTTAATGTTTTCTTGCTTCATCCTGCTTTTGATGATTTTGAAATGCAGGGTATTACTGTAAATCATCCCAATTTTGGTTCAGAATGGCGTCAAATTGATTTTGATTATTTTACAAGCGATGAATGCAAAACGAAATTAAAAGAAAACGGAATTCAATTAATTACCTGGAAAGAGATAGGACCAATTATATAATTTGTCAATTTAGATAATGAGGTAATTTTCTATTTTAATGTGAATATTACAATATCCTGTTATTAAAAGTATAAGAAGCAAAAATCATTGATTTCATAACTTTATAAAAAATATTAAAATAAAGAAATCATGATAAACTCAGAAGAAAAATTAGATCAAATCAGGGATGAACAAATTGAAAGAAATCTGGAAAACCTGGATTATCCGGCAAATGAAGATATTTACAATCAGGAAGATAAATTAGAAGATATTGACCCGGAAGGCATTTCTGGCGAAAGAATCATTAATCAGGACAATCATGAATGGAAACAAAATAGTGATAAACTTGGAAATGATCTTGATGTTCCGGGTTCTGAACTTGATGATGATCAGGAAGAAATAGGTTCAGAAGACGAAGAAAATAATTTCTACAGCGAGGGCGATAATAATTAGCTTTATATCGTTCGATTATTCCAAAAGCTCCTTAAGGGGCTTTTTTTGTTTAGCAAATTACTGGAAATCATAACATCTAAAATGTGGAATTTAAAAATTCTAAACCAAATTGGCTTTTTTTTTAAGATTAATAAAAAAAGAAACAGAATTTAACAATTGTGATAAACTAAAGCAGAAAATCATTTGTCTCCCCGCAAAATAACGATTACTTTTGCAACAGTTTAACTTTTACATATAAAATGAAGCCTAACACACAACAATTAAGCGATTTAACGATCCAAGTAAGAAGAGATATTCTTAGAATGGTACATGCTGTAAACTCTGGCCACCCAGGTGGATCACTAGGTTGTACTGAATTTTTGGTTACACTATACCAAAATATTATGGACCGCAAAGAAGGTTTTGATATGAACGGAATTGGAGAAGATCTATTCTTCCTTTCTAATGGGCATATTTCTCCAGTTTTTTATAGCGTATTAGCACGTAGCGGTTATTTCCCTGTTTCAGAACTTGCAACTTTCAGATTATTAAACTCACGTTTACAAGGACACCCTACAACTCACGAAGGGTTACCTGGAGTTCGTATAGCTTCTGGTTCATTAGGACAAGGTTTATCTGTAGCTCTTGGAGCAGCTCAAGCTAAAAAATTAAATGGAGACAATCATTTAATTTATTCTTTACACGGAGATGGAGAATTACAAGAAGGTCAAAACTGGGAAGCTATCATGTATGCTTCTGCTAAAAAAGTAGACAACATAATTTCGACAATTGACCTTAACGGAAAACAAATTGATGGTACAACTGACGAAGTTTTACCAATGGGAAGTATCCGTGCTAAATTTGAAGCTTTTGGCTGGGATGTTCTCGATATCGAAAAAGGAAACGACATTGATGCAATTCTTGCAGGTTTAAATGATGCAAAATCAAGAACAGGAAAAGGTAAACCAGTTTGCATTTTACTACATACTGAAATGGGTAATGGTGTTGATTTTATGATGCACACTCATGCATGGCATGGTAAAGCACCAAACAACGACCAGTTAGCAGGTGCTTTAGGTCAAAACATCTCAACTTTAGCAGACTATTAAAAACCAGCTTTAAGCTTTAAGCAGTATGCTTTATGCCTATTGCCTACAGCCTATTGCGTACAGCAAAATATAAAATGAAAAAATACGAAAATACAGGAAGTAAAGATACTCGTTCTGGTTTTGGAGCGGGAATGACTGAACTAGGTCAAAAAAATGAAAATGTAGTAGCACTTTGCGCAGATTTAATTGGATCATTAAAATTTGACGATTTCAAGAAAAATCACCCGGAGCGTTTTTTCCAAATTGGTATTGCAGAAGCAAACATGATTGGTATCGCTGCAGGTTTAACAATTGGAGGAAAAATTCCATTTACTGGAACTTTCGCTAACTTTTCAACAGGAAGAGTTTACGACCAAATTCGTCAATCTGTTGCTTATTCAGACAAAAACGTAAAAATCTGTGCTTCTCACGCTGGTTTAACATTAGGAGAAGATGGTGCAACGCACCAAATCTTAGAAGATATCGGATTAATGAAAATGTTACCAGGAATGACTGTAATCAATACTTGCGATTACAATCAAACTAAAGCTGCAACATTAGCATTAGCAGATCATCATGGTCCTGCTTATTTACGTTTCGGTCGTCCGGTTGTGCCTAACTTCACTCCTGCTGACGAGCCATTCGTAATTGGAAAAGCAATTTTATTAAACGAAGGAACTGATGTTACTATTATTGCAACAGGGCACTTAGTTTGGGAAGCTCTTATTGCTGCTGAAGCTCTTGAAGCAAAAGGAATTTCTGCTGAAGTAATCAACATTCATACTATTAAACCACTTGACGAAGAAGCTATCCTTAAATCGGTTGCTAAAACAAGATGTGTAGTTACTGCTGAAGAGCACAACTACCTTGGAGGTTTAGGAGAAAGCGTTTCTGGAGTATTAGCTTTAAACAATCCAACTCCGCAAGAATTTGTAGCAGTACAAGATAGTTTTGGTGAATCTGGAACTCCAGAGCAATTAATGGAAAAATACAAATTAAACAATCAGGCTATTGTTGAAGCTGTAGAAAGAGCTATTAAAAGAAAATAATTTTTAGTTTCTTACTTTATAAAAAAAACCTCGAAAGTGATTTCGAGGTTTTTTTTATGTCTTATGTTTTATTATTTATTTCTTTTGATAAGGATATGTATTATCCAAATGAATTCTTTTTCTTCCTGCAGCTGTATAATCTGCCGGTAAAAAACTTTTAGGATTATCAATTGATTCAGTTGGATCAGCAGGATTTTTAAGAGGACCAGTTGGTCTTCTAGGAATTCCTCGCGGCTCTGTTTCATCTGTATTTGGCGTACTTGGATTATCAATAACTGGATCCCAAGGATAATAGGTACTTGCTCCGTTAAACACTCCATTTACCCAGCCAATATGCTCAGTAGGTTTAGTGATTTCATAATAAGTAGAATAACCATCTCCATCATCATCAGTATCTACATAATCCGGAACACCATCTTTGTCTGTATCATCAGCCACCATCGTTGCTGGAGGAGTTGGATATCTTGCAGTATCTCTAAAATCATAAATATACCCATCTCCATTTAGATCTTCCTGATAATCGAAAACACCGTCAAAATCATGATCTAATCTTTGAAGACTGAACAATTTAAAACTAAATACTAAAGGTGAATAAGCCGGAATAGCATCTTGTCCTGACCCATAATATCCTAATCCAGAAGGCAAAAACATAACTCCTGCACCAAAATCTGAATACGTTATTGTTCCATCGGCAGCCGGAGCGCTAGGTGTACCTGTTTTAAACTGCGGGAAAATTTCGCCCCATCCATCAATTACAGATTGTGCTGCATACAAATACAATTCAAAACTTCTTCCCACACCATAAGAAGAATCAAATACGGTTCCGTTTAACAAACTTCCTGTATATGAAGCAAAAATCCTGTCTGAATTTAAAGGAGCCTCTCCAGAACCTTTATTTAAGGATAAGTAATATACTTTATAAGTAACATCGTGATTGTAAACATCTCTTGATTGCAAAGGATATACTGTTTGATTCATGATTGAAGTTTGTGTTCCTCCTGCCGGAATTTTTTCAATCGTTATATCAAAATTAGCCGTTACTTCTTTTATATAATGAGTATTTAAATATTTAACAATAGAGTCATTGTCAGCTTTATATTGTTCTTTATAATCTCTTAAAGGAACTGTTTCCGGGTCATCATGGTCTTTACTACAGGAAACTATAGCTATACCCGCAAGTAATAAAATAAAATAATATTTAAATTTATTCATTATTGTTAATTTTTTAGGTGCGCAAGATACAATATTGATTTATTTTTGTAAAGAATTTAACTTGGATTTTAGAAAAATTATGAGAATAGATAAATACTTATGGTGCGTACGTTATTATAAGACCAGAAACATGGTAACTGAGGCTTGTAAAAAGAACCATGTTACGGTAAATGGGCAAGTTGCAAAACCATCTAAAGAAGTTTTTCCTACTGATAGAATTACTTTTAGAAAAGATCAAATTACACAAATTATAACCGTACTCGATATTCCGGAAAGTCGTGTGGGAGCTAAACTTGTTGACATTTACCGTAAGAATGAAACCCCTGCAGAAGCTTACGAACATTTAGAGTTATTAAAACTCTCCAAAGAACATTATCGTAAAGCCGGAACCGGAAGACCGACTAAAAAAGACCGAAGAGATATTGATGATTATGGAAGCGATTTTATTGACGAGGAAGAAACGGAGTAAATTTCAAAACTTTATAAAAACACAAAAATTCAAATTGCAAATCCCAAACACTCTAAAATCAAAAGCTCAACATTGGAATTTGGGATTTAAAAAATTTGGAATTTCCTTTATAAAAATTGGAATTTGGATTTTTTATATTGGAATTTAAATTAGTTATATTAGCAAAAAAATAAATCATGAGCAAAAACATCATCTTAAACAATCAGGAAATCGAACACAAAATAAAACGTATCGCTTATCAAATTTACGAGACGTTTGTAGACGAAGAAGAAGTTGTAATTGCCGGAATTGCTTCCAGCGGTTCTGTTTTTGCTCAAAAAATTGCTGCGGTGTTAAGCGACATATCTACTCTGAAAATTTCTCTTTGCGAAGTACGAGTTGACAAACAAAATCCGCAGCTGCCTATTCAGACTTCTTTAACTGCAGAAGAATATTCTAATAAAGGATTGGTCTTGGTTGATGATGTCCTAAATTCAGGAACAACATTAATCTACGCTGTTCGTCATTTTCTGGACGTTCCGCTTAAAAAATTCAAAACTGCGGTACTTGTAGACCGAAATCACAAAAAATACCCTGTAAAAGCCGATTTTAAAGGAATATCTTTATCTACATCTTTATTAGAGCACGTTCAGGTTGTTTTTGATGAAAACGGAGACAATTACGCCTTCCTAAGCTAAGATTTCTAAAATATCATCAACTGTTTCATCGACGGTTTTATTATCTACCACAACTTTGTGTTGTGCGTGATTGTAATAAAAACTTCTGTCGAATAAATGCTTTGCGATAAATTCTTTCATTTCTTCCTCATCCATATTCGCAATTAAAGGACGTTTACTTTTATTGTGAACTAATCTATTATATAAAGTATCAATTGAAGCTTTTAAATAAATTGATACTAGATCTTCATTTTGCAATAATAAATGATTATTTGCATAGCAAGGAGTTCCTCCGCCTAAACCAATAATGGTGTTTTCTGAAGATTGCAGCAATTCAAGAAACATTTCGTGTTCTAATTTTCTAAAATAAATCTCTCCGTGTTGTTCGAAAATCTCATTTATGGACAGATTTGCTTTTTTTTCGATACATTTATCTAAATCTAAAAATGGAATATTTGTAATTTTTGAAAGGTTTTGGGCAATTGTTGACTTTCCGCAGCCCATATAACCTAATAAGACGATTTTTTTCATTCTAATAAAACACTATAAATTAGGGGATTGTAAATTTTGTTTAAAAAAAGACAAATTTATAATAAAATTGCTTGCAATTAATAAAATAAACTCCTTATATTTGCACCCGCATTCAAGAAACGAATATGACTCGATAGCTCAGTCGGTAGAGCACATCACTTTTAATGATGGGGTCCTGGGTTCGAGCCCCAGTCGGGTCACAAAATTTGTGATTAACAAAATAAGTTTCTTGAAAGCAATGACTCGATAGCTCAGTCGGTAGAGCACATCACTTTTAATGATGGGGTCCTGGGTTCGAGCCCCAGTCGGGTCACAAAAAGGTCGAGTATTAATTTACTTGACCTTTTTTGCATTTAGGCCATGTGGAGAAACGGTAGACTCGCCATCTTGAGGGGGTGGTGCTCGCAAGGGCGTGAGGGTTCAAATCCCTCCATGGTCACTAAAAAGCGGAAATCTTTATTTAAAAGGTTTCCGCTTTTTTATTTTTACAAATAACCAATTCATATAATTATCCAGATATTGCTTTAAAAATCATTTATATTTACAAAACTGTAATCTTGAAGACAATAATAATTAGTCGTAGAAATAAATTTATGAAGCAAAAAATTTCACTATCCATTTTAACTGTTTTCATTTTATACTCTTGTCAAAAAAATAATGACTCGCAATTAAGTAAAGATATAATTGGCGAGTGGACTTACATAAAAACAGAAGATCAAAGAAAACCAGACAAAAACTATGGTATTAGGATATCACCACCCCCACCTTTTGGCAGTCACATACAGGGATATATTTTTTCAGAAAATAACTTATGCGAAAACAAATCCGGTTATTTCAAAAGAATTGAAGCAGTTGAAAGAGAAAATAGAAAGATTTTTTTCTTAGGAACTGAAACTAAATACAAAATTGTAAACGATAGTTTAAAAATTTTAGATTTAGTAACTAAGAATTGGGAAAATCAAAAAATAACTTCGATTATTGGAGACACATTAACAACAGAAATCAGTGACAGCATATTTACAAAATATGCAAGAACAAAATATAAAATTGATCAAAATGAAAATTATGACAAAATTATAGTTTCTTCTTCTGGCTGCTATGGCTCTTGCCCTGTTTCAAACATAAGTATTGATGATAATGGTAATATCTTCTTTTATGGTCAATACTATAATATTCATAATGGTTTTTATAAATCCAAGATTGCCAAAGATGAATATCAAAAAATTCAAACTAATTTTAAAAAAACCAATATAATCAATCTTCAAAATAATTATAAAGGAAACTGGACTGATGACGAAACTGTTACTATTTCATTTATCAAAAACAATAAAATAATAAAATCTGTTAGTGATTATGGAGAACAATCTCCAGCTGCGCTAATTTGGGCTTATACACCTGTTAGATATTTATATCAGCAAGTTAAATTGATTCCTTTAAAAGGAAAAAAACCTTTATCTGCATTATCAAGAGTAGGTTTTACAAAAGGTAATCAAATTTGCGACCTAGCAAAATCTGAGAGTTTTTATCTTTTCACAGAAATATATAAAGGTAAAGAAACAGCTTCTAAATTTGATAATAAATACAAGATTGAATTTTGGAATGATCAGAACAAAAAAGAAATAATATATACTGACGGCAGATATTTTAAATGCGGAGATAAAATTATTGATATAGGATATAATTTTTTGACTGTAAATAATCTGTATGAGAAATTTAGACAGAAAGAGAAGTATGACTGATAAAAGTTTCTGCAATACAAATTTATACATCACTTAAAATCAAAGCGATTACGAAGATTATTGGGACTTTCTCAACTATCAAATTGACGGTTATTGGCTAGATGAAAAACTTGATGAGCTTTATCCCAATAATTTATACAAAGGACTAATTCCCACTCTAGTGTATTGGATGGAAAGAAAAGATGAAAAAGAAGTTGTTTGGAAACGAATTCTGCCAAACAAAAATGAAACGTCTATTTGTCCAATTTTAATGTGCCCTGATGACAATAACTTTTCCTGTACTTTAATTGTTGCTGAAATTATAAATTTTGGAGACTTAATTCAATGGAAACAAATTGGGCTTGACAAAACAAAAGAATGGGATGCTGAAAAAACAGGTTCAACTGTAGAATGGTTTGATAAATTAGATGAATTCAATTTTTCCAGACACGAATATTTAACAATGGTAGAAAAATTTAGAGAAAGATTAAGCATAGACAAAATACGGATTGAAGAAAACTAAATCAAAACAATTGAATCATTTATTCAAACCCATTTGCTTTTCTCCCCAAATTCTCATTTGATTGATAAAAGGAATTAATTCTTGTCCATTTTCAATAAGAGTATATTCAACTCGAGGCGGAACTTCGGGATAAACCTTTCTTGAAATCAGCTCATCAGCTTCTAACTCTTTGAGTGTTTGCGTAAGCATTTTTGGTGTTATACCTTCAACAGCTTTTTTCAATTCACCATATCTCATTAAACCATCCTTTAAATACCACAAAATTCTTCCTTTGTATTTCCCGCCTATTCTTTGAAAAGCATAATCAACTGGGCAATATACTTTAATATTTCTTTTCTCCATTATTATTTCATTATATAAAATACTAATAATCAACAATAGTATATTTTTAGAACCTAAAGAACTAAAATGTACGTACTTGCGATAAAGATATTAAATTACTTTATTTGTTAAGACCTTTAGAAGAAATGGCAGCAATTAATTATACATAAACCAATATGAGTAATCTAACCCAACAAAATTCAGAAAACATACAAGTATTAGAAATCCGGAATTATTTATTAAAACCAAATTTGACCAATAAGTTCCGCGATTATTTTCATTCGAAATTTGTTACGCCAATGAACGAATTAGGCGGTTACACGTTGGGAGAATTCAAAATTGACAATACAAACGACCGATTTGTTTGGTTTCGTGGTTTTACTGATATGAAAACCAGATTAGAATTCCTGAATGATTTTTATGTTAATAGCGCAATCTGGAAAGAATATGGCAAAGGCGCAAACGAGATGATGATAAACTCTGATAATGTTTATTTATTACGACCGTTAAAGGAAGATATTAATAGTGAACAGCTAAAAACGGATAAAACATTTACTGTTGTTGATTTTTATATTTGCAACAACACACTTGAAAAGGTTATTGAACTATTTGAAACTACGTATATTCCTTTTCTTAAAAATTTAAAAATAGAAGACATAACTCTTTGGGTAAGCGAAATGGCTGAAAATGATTTCCCAAGATTACCTGTTTTTCAAGATAAGAACCTTTTAGTGAGTATTACGCATTACAAAGATGAAAATGAGTTTTATGCCAAACAAAAGGAAATTGATTCTATGCCGGCTTATTTAAAAAATTCGATGCAGGAATTAATAACCATTCAGAATCAATTAGTTCTTTTGAATTTGGACAGCTAAATAGAAATTTATCAATTTCAAGATTTCTTTTACTTTCACAAAAAGCTGATAACAAGAATTGCAAATTCTTATACAAATAATTCGTAAAATATTTTTTTATTAAAGCATCTCAAGTTAAATTAGTTGATTTTTCTTATAAAATTAAAAATCTATGATTAAGATAAATTATAAAATTCAATTTATTTTATTTGTTATCTGCTTATTCTTTATAGGATTGGGCATATTTGAAGTATCAAATGAAGGATTGAAAACTGGAACTGATCTTTTTTGGCAGATTTCTCATTTTGTTCCATTCGTTATGGGAGCAATAATTTTTGGTGTTAATTTATATTCTAAACGAATTGAGAAATTCAAAATTTAATAAAAAAGCCTCTCAAAGTCATCAAACTTTGAAAGGCTTTTAAATCAGAATAAAAATTGTAACCTAAATTTATTCCTTAATTACTTTTTCTACAGAAGTTCCTTTTTCAGAAGTTATTCTGATGAAATACAATCCGTTTGATTTATTAGATAAATTAATTTTTGAACTGTTTTTGTTTTCAATTACAGACTGAAGAATTCTGCCCTGCACATCAAATAATTCAATTCTTTTTATTGCATTGTCACAATTAATAAACACCTCACCTTTTGTTGGATTTGGATATATATTTATAGTGCTGTCTTTTTCAAAATCCTTATTTCCTAATGATTTAAAAATGGTTTCTGCTGTATTTGTATCAACTGCTTCGTTATAATCAAAATAAATACTGGCATCTTGTTCAACCTCATCTCCAGACTGAAGTGAAGGCAGTGTTTTTATCTTAAACAAAATATTTCCATGACCTCCAACCGGCGGCGCTTTTGAGGTACTCAATTTAATTTTTGCAAAAACAAATTCGGCAGTATTTCCTTTTATGACAACATGTACTGCATGCGACGCATCTAATAACTGAAGTGAATTAATATCATATTTACTTTGATCTATAACAACCTTTACAACCACGTTTTCGGCTTCAGCGGTGCCTGTATTTTCAAAATTAATTCCATAATGTAAATAATTCCCAATTGTTGAAGGAGAAACGCTCTCACCCTCTAAACAAGTAATATCATTTGGATCAAATGAACCCACTATTTCCTGATTAAAAACAAACTGATTGTCTGCCGGATTACTGTCTCCAGCAATAGGATTTATTGAAGCAGTAAAATTTAAAATATCTCCCAAATTTGCTGGAGGAACCTGTACCGGACTATTTACATTTAATCCGACATAAATTCTCCTAGTTTCAAATGGAAGTAAATTAGCGTAATTCCATCCGATATTGCCCGGAGTTTGAACATTTGGCGCCAGCGTTGCTATTCCATAATGCAATACATTTTGATTGTATGTAAAGTTAGCTGTACCATTTAGTGTTTGATTTCCTTTATTTCGTATCAAAATCTCGTACCACGCCATAAATCCGGGTTTTGCAGGATATATAGGCGCAATCACAATTTCTGCATCGCTGTTTGTTCCTAATGCGCTTACGCAGAAATTTTGTTGTGCAGTATTATTTTTGTTATCTGCAAATGAAACAACTGGTGCTGTTGGCGAAACAGTAAAGAAAGCAGGATTTTCAACCGCCGTTGTTATATTAAAATTTCCGGCATCGGTAAAGAAGGTATATTTTCCGTTCAAATCTGTAAAAGTTGAACTTAGAGAAGAACCATCATTTAAATTCACTTTTACATTAGCTTGTTTTGAATCGGCAGTATCACAGCCATTATTATCAACATCAAAAGCAATTGTTCCGGTTATGGTGTTATAATTTCCGCCCGGATTAAAACTGCAATATGAGTTTACAACAACTGTCGGTAAACCAATACCTACCAAATAACTTTTTGTATCAGCTACATCTGTATCATCCTGACAAACAAAAATTAAATTTGAATTTCCGTTATTAATAAACAAATCTTCATCTCTCCCATTTTTTGCAAATACCGTTTTCAGATTCGGATTATCATTTGCTGTCAAGGATTGAAAAGCTAAAAAATTCGAAACATCAATATTTTGCAATCCTGTTTTAGTAATATTTAAAACTGTAATATTTGGCGAATCAGAGAAATCAGCTGTCGCTAAAGGCATATCAGAATAAAATACATTTATCAATGCACTGCAATTTGTTAAATCAACTGAATTGATGTTATTATAACTGCAGTTTAAAAGTTTTAAATTAGTCAATCCAGATACATTCAACGAAGTCAAAGGTGCTTTTTGAACATTTGTTCCGGCAAGTACAAGCGTTTCAAGCGCAGCACATCCCTGAACATTTATTGAATTCAATGCTTCACTAGTATTACTAATAACTGTAATCGCATTGCAATTTGAAAAGTCGGCGGTCACTAACGGAACATCCTGAATGCTTAAAACTTTTAACTTCGTACATCCTGAAACATTTAGATTTGCAGTTGGATTAGTATCCAATTCTAAAATTTCCAAATTTGTATTTCCTGAAAGATCAACTGAAGGAATTTGATTAGAAACCAAAAAAACATTTTTTAAATTCACAGTACCTGTCAAATTCAAATTTGAAATAGAATTTGTGTTTGCCCTAAGTTGAGTAAGATTTGAAGACGAACTCAAATCTAAAGAAGTTAATTGATTTTTGGAACACTCAATAGTCAAAAGTGCCGAACATCCTGTAAGACTTAAATTTGTCAATGCATTGTTAAACACATTTAATCCCTGTAACGAACTGCAGCCTGATAAATTTAAAGTAGTCAGTAAATTATCCTGAATTAGAAGATTTTGTAAACTGGAGCAATTCGAAAAATCAGCTGTTTTTAAAACCTGATTAGAAGGAAAAGTAGACTGCGGAAAATTAAGCAGCGTGCATCCCGAAGCATTTATATTTTCTAAAGTTGGATTATCTGTTATTAAAAAAGTAGTCAGTTTAGTTAATCCCGAAACATTTAATGTTATTAGTTTATTATTTACCGCATTGAAATATTCTAAATTTGGGCAGCCAGTTAAATCGAGTTCCGTTAAAACATTATCTTCTAAATACAATTGGTTCAAAGCCGAAAGACCGCTGAAATTTAATGTAGAAAAAACCGGATTTTGCTGTGCTACGATATTAGTAAGACTGGAACAATTCGAAATAGTTAAAGAAGTCATCAACGAGTTTTCCATAAAAGTAACGCCCGTTAATCCATTCATTCCTGAAACTGTCGCAGAAGTCAAAGCTGGACTTTTTACATAAATCGTTTTTAAGTTCGGCATTCCGCTTAAATTGATCGAAGTCGTGCTGATTCCGTTAAAACCCAATTCAGTTACATTCGTGAAACCTTCAATTCCCTGAATATTGGTTACGGCATAAGCATTAGCACCTTCTATCCAAAGTTTGTCAATTAAAGCCGCTTCAGAAACCTGGATCTGATTATCAAAATTAGTATCGATTCTCGTAACAGCAACGCCGCCAGAATAAGCTGTAAAATTTGCCGCACCGCCATTTACAAGCATGTTTTTAAATGTTGGATCAGTAAAATTTAAAATCTGTGCTTTTAGTATTACTGTGAAAAACAGTAAAAAGAGGAGTAATTTTTTTCTCATAATTAGTGATATTTTGGTTTTTGGGGAAATCGTTAAAGAGCATTTATTAATTCCTGCAATTTTTCTTTTTTGCTTTGCGCAATCGGAATATTCGAATTATCAGCCATAATCACATAACCGCCATCTGTTTTTATATAAGATTTCAGATAAGACAAGTTGATTAAATGCGATTGATGAATGCGCTCAAATCCATGTTCTGAGAGTAATTCTTCGTATTCCTTAAGCGTTTTAGAAATTAATATGGGTTTGTGATTTTTAATAAAAAACTGCGTGTAATTAATTTTTGCTTCACAGCGAATGATATCCGAAACTTCAAACAAATGAATTCCATCGCTGGTAGAAAGTGCTATACGTTTAAAATTGTCGACTTTTTTTCGGATGTTTTCCAGCAGTAAATCAATGTTTTCGAATGAATTGTTTTTTCCAACAGCTTCTTTAATTTTTGCCATTGTATCTTGCAATTCTTCCGGATCAACAGGTTTTAAGATAAAATCAAGAGCACTAAATTTAAATGCTTTTACAGCATATTGTTCATGCGCAGTGATAAATACAACATTGGCATTTAGTTTTCCGTTTACTTTATTTAGTCTTTCGAGAATATCAAAACCAGTTCCGTCGGTTAAATGAATATCCAGAAAAATAACCTGAGGCCTTAATTTTTCAATCACGGCAATTCCGGTTTTTACACTTTCGGCTTCGCCAACAATTAAAATATCATTTGTATAACGTTCTAAAAGCGCTTTTAGACCAGTTCTCAAATGTTTATCGTCCTCTATTAATACTGCTGTTATCATTTATTAAAAATTAGGGTATGTATTGAACAGGCAGACGCAAAACGACTTTTGTTCCTGTTTTTTTATTTTCTGATTGTAATTCGGTGATTTCTATTTGTGCAGATTTGGAAGTTATGGATTCCATGATTTCCAAACGTTTTTTTGTAATTCCCAAAGCCATTGATTTATGCGCCGTAACCGAGTTTTCTTTTAAATGCTTCGATTCAGATAAACCAATTCCGTCATCTTTAATCGTACAGATTAGCTGCTCTTTTTCAACATCAAAATCAACTTCAATTTTTCCGGTTCCATCTTTAGGTACAATTCCATGAAGAATCGCATTTTCTACAAAAGGCTGAATCAGCAAAGGCGGTAAACCCATATTAAATTCGACTCTTTCGCTTGATCTTATTTCAAATTCAAATTTGTCATGAAAACGAAGTTTTTCCAATTCCAGATAATTTTGAAGGCTTTCAATTTCTTTATCAATTGGAATCAAGGAACCTTTTGAATATTCGAGTGTAAGCCGCATTAATTTGGAGAATTTAGACAAATATTTCAATGCCGAATCAGTTCCGTTCTGGACAATAAAACTCGAAATTGAACTCAAGCAATTAAATACAAAATGCGGGTTCATTTGTAAATGCAGTGCTTTTTGCTCGTATTCGGCAACTTCTTTTTTCAATGTCAGCTGACGTTTTACCTGCATTCGATTATAAATTACCAATATCAATGCAATTAAAAGTAAAGCGCCTAAAATGGAGAAAATAACAAACTGAATTTGTCTTTTGTTTTTTTCAGATAATAAAGCTTCTTTTTTTCTGTATTCGTAATTCACTTCTGCCAAAGCAAATTTCTGACTTGTTGTTTCATTGATAATACTATCTCGCGCTTGTACATAATTTTTATAATGGTCTAACGCTGCTTTAGGATCATTTAAAGCTTCGTATAATTCGCTTAATAATTTTTCAGAATGATACGTCTGGTCCAGCACTCCTATTTCTTTTGCATAAGCAAGGGATTTCTCTGCAAAAGGCATTGCTTCTTTATATTTTTTTTGATCCTGAAGCAAACCTGCGATATTGTATAAAGAAAGTGAAGCACCAAATTTATTCTGCAGTTCTTCATACAAATTCAATGACTTCGTATAATATTCATTAGCCAGTTTTAAATCATTTTCTTTCTTATAATAATCGCCTAAATAATTACACAAAAGTGCATATCCTCGCATATTATCCGTATTCTCAAAAAGCTTTTTAGCTTTGTTATAGTACAAAATCGCATTTTTATTTTGGCCTGTTTCAAAGTAAATCGCACCAATATTGGTAAGCGTAACAGCAGCGTTTTTTTCTCCTGTTTCAGTTTGAATTTTAGATGCTTTCTTTAAATATTCTAGTGCTTTTGGATAATTTAACTGTGATTTATAAATAATCCCGATATTATTTAGTGCTTTAGAAACATTGGCCTGCTCATCAATTTCCTGGTACAATTGCAAGGCTTCTTCGTAATTTTTCAATGCCAGAATTTGATTGCTCTGTTCGGAGTAAACCACACCCGAGCTGGCGAAAGAACGCGCCAGGCCGCTTTTTACTTTTTTACCTGAATCTTCTTTTAAAACTTTTTCAAATTCTACTTGAGCATTTTTAAAATATTTTAAAGCATTTGGGTAATCTCCTAAAATGATTGAAGCATTTCCTTTATTGACATAAGCCGTAGCGAGTCCAAAAGTAAAATCAGATTTCAAACTTAGGTTAGTTGCTTTTTGAGCATAAAACAATGTCGAATCAGGATTGATTTCTTTATATAAATCGGCTATTTTATTATACTCATTGACTTTTGAAGTATCAACTTTAGTATAAATAAGCACTCTTTTCAAGCTGTCAATCTTAGCATTTTGAGCGTTCAGCATAAGTCCTGCAAGAAAGAAGAAAAAGAAAATTATTTGACGTAATTTTTGACTCACTATTTTTTATTTTGCTTGTTGTGAGACAAATGTATGATATGTTTTTTAGTAACTGAACATGAATTATTATTTCTCAGGTTTCATTTATTATTTGGTATTTTTCATTTATTACAATTCTAAAAACCTTGGAAATACTAGCCTTACAAGTCATTCCGCAGTTATATTTTACAGACCTAAAATGGATCCTTTTCGATATTTTTTGTAACTTGAGCACTGTTTCTATTTCTTTAAAATTATTTTTATGGCAAGAATACATTTATTTGAATTTGAAGATCAAAAATGGTTTCCTGTTTTTTTAAGAAATTACATAACCGACTTTTTACAATTCCTGTCAAACAAAACCGGAATGTACAAACCTGTTGTTCCTTTACTTGTAAATATTCTAAAAACCAATAATGCAACAACAATTATTGATCTGGCTTCTGGCGGCGGCGGTGGACTTATTTGGTTAAACGATGAATTAAAAAAAGAAATCCCGAACTTACAAATCATTCTAACTGATTATTACCCAAACATTCCGGCTTTTGAATACACTAAAAAACAAGCTGATAATTTTGAATATATGAGCCATTCTGTAGATGCACGAAATGTTCCTGTAGAATTAAACGGACTTAGAACTCAGTTTCTTTCCTTACATCATTTTAACCCAAACGATGCCAAACAGATTTTACAAAATGCAGTAAATGCTAAATCTCCAATCGCTATTTTTGAAGTTCAGGAAAGAAGTTTTGCCAGTATTTTGGCAATGATTTTTTCTCCAATTAGTGTTTTATTGACTACGCCATTTATCAGGCCTTTTAAAATTGGCCGAATTATTTTTACTTATTTAATTCCTATAGTTCCACTTTTTGTTTTATGGGATGGTATTGTTTCTTCATTAAGAACTTATTCTGTCGAAGAAATGAATGATCTTGTAAATGGACTACATAATACAGAATCTTATAGCTGGCAGATTAACCGGGTAAAATCAGCTCCTGGAGTGGTACTGTATTTAATAGGAATTGAGAAGAAATAAATATTATCCAAAATCCAATTTTCATAATTAGTAATTATTTTACAAAAGAATTCTTTCACAAAAACAAAACTTTGCTAAATTCGTTTGAAGAATAATTAACCTGCTAATCCCAAATTAGTTTTATGAAAAACCTACTATTATTATCATTTATTATGATAAGCTTTTCGTCGTGGTCACAAACCGCAGAAATTTATTTTAACAGAGCTTTTAACAAAGCTGCAAACGGAAATTACAAAAGCGCAATTACTGATTACACAAAAGCCATTGGCAAAAATTCTAAATTTGTTGAAGCGTATCAAAATCGCGGCGTTGCAAAATACCAATTGAATGACCTACAAGGCGCAATGACCGACTTTAGCAAAACCATTGAACTTGATAATATGAATGCCGATGCTTTTACGGGCCGTGCAAACGTAAACTTCAAACTTTCAAAATTTAAAGAAGCCATTGAAGACTGCACATCATCACTTAGTTTAAACCCAAGAGATTATGTTGCTTATAATTTACGAGGTTTAGCTTACAATAAAATTGGAGACAAAGCCAAATCCTGCAAAGATTTCTTAAAAGCAATCGAATTAGGAAGTCAAAGTGCTATAAAAAACAAAAGCACTTTTTGTAAATAATAAATCAAATTTGTGTTAACAAAAAGTAATCTGCAAAATAACGCCTTTGCAGATTGCTTTTTATACCTTATTCATAAAAAAATAGTGTCCGTTTTTTAATAATCTGGTTAGTTGTTACATTTGTTACAAAACTAACCTAACCATGATAAAACACTACTTTTCAAAAACTTACACTCCTTATACCCTTTTCATATTGGTTTTTCTGTTTACAGCCAATGTAAAATCACAAACCTTTACAGACAGTAATCTACCTATTGTCATTATTAATACAGACATAGATCCAAACACGAATCAGCCAATTGAAATTCCCGATGATCCAAAAATTTTAGCAACGATGAAAATCATTAAAAGACCAGACGGAACCCGAAATTATTTAACCGATAGTAATACTGCCGCTTATTTAAATTATAACGGAAGAATTGGCATTGAACTGAGAGGATCCTCTTCACAGTCGCTTCCTAAAAAACCGTATGGCTTTACCACTTTAAAAGCGAATAATACAAGTAATAATAATGTCAGCTTACTGGGAATGCCGGTAGAAAATGACTGGATTTTAAATTCATTAGCTTTTGATCCTTCTTGTATTCGTGATTATATTTCGTATAATTTATCCAGACAAATTGGCGATTATGCTACGCGAACTGTTTACTGCGAAGTAGTAATCAACAATGAATATAAAGGATTATACATTTTACAGGAAAAAGTAAAATCAAACGTTAACAGAGTAAACGTTATTAAAATGGCCGATACTGATAATACACTTCCAAATGTAAGCGGAGGTTATATTACAAAAGCCGATAAAACAACTGGCGGAGATCCGGTTGCCTGGACGATGTCTTCATACAACGGTTCTTCTGTAGATTTTATTCATGAATTGCCAAAACCGGAAAACACAACTATTGAACAAAATGATTATATAAAAAACCAGTTTAAAAATCTGGAAATTACAGCCGGCGCACATAATTCTGATTTAGCAGCAGGATATTCATCTATTATTGATGTTCCCTCTTTTGTTGATTATATGATTTTGGCCGAATTAGCTTCAAATGTTGACAGTTATCAATACAGCACTTATTTTCATAAAGACAAAGAAGGAAAACTGCGTGCCGGCCCTATTTGGGATTTTAATCTAACATACGGAAATGATTTGTTTAGCTGGGGATATGACAGAAGCAAATACGATGTTTGGCAATTTTCAAACGGAGACAATGAAGGCGCCAGATTTTGGAGAGATTTATTTACTGACACTACATTTAAATGTTATTTCACTAAAAGATGGAATGAACTTACATTGCAGGGAAAACCTTTAAACTACAACAGCCTTACTCAGTTTATAGACGAAACTGTAAATTATATCAGCGAAGCAAAAGTGAGAGAAAATCAAAAATGGGGAACAATTCCAAACGATGCACTTGAAATCAATAATCTAAAATCATTTTTATCCAATAGAATTTCATGGATAACAGGACAATTAGGAAGTTTTAGCAGTTGCAGCAATATCGAAACTCCTTCGCTTGTTATCACAAAAATAAATTACAATCCAGGCGTTTCGGCAACTTTTCCAACCAGTAATGATCTGGAGTTTATAGAAATTAGAAATACAGGAAACACCACCGTTAATTTAACCGGTATTTATTTAAGCGAATTGGGACTATCGTATCAATTTCCAGCCAATGCAACATTAGCGGCAAATCAGGGTATTTACATTACAAGCAATAAACCTACTTTTGAATCTAAATACGGAGTAACCGCTTTTGGGCAGTTCTCCCGTAACTTATCTAATACATCGCAAAAAATAATTTTAGCAGATGGTTTTGGAAACACAATCGATTCAGTAGAATATACAAATGTATCTCCGTGGCCAAATGCAGATGGAAACGGAAGTTATTTACAACTTTCCAGCACTGATCTTGACAATGCGCTGGCGTCAAGCTGGATTGCAGCATCAGATAATAATTTATCTGTTCCTGAAAGTATTGAATTAAAAAATGCCGTTTTATATCCAAATCCGGTAAAAAACACCTTAACCATTCAGGCAGACAAACCTATTTTAAATTACAAAGTTTATGATGTATTGGGACGTTTATTGTATGAATCCAAACAAGATTCTAATACAATAAAAGCAGATTGGAGTTTGTATCCAAAAGGAATTTACTATATTTCGATTTCCAATGAAAATGGATACAGCACCAAAAAGGTAATCAAACAATAACAGTAAAAACTGCATGTCACTTTTAAGAAAAATAAATAACCTTCAAACAGATAAAAATTCAGGATTTGGTACTAATGCCGGAAGCTACGGCGGAAGATTTGTAAATAAAAACGGAACTCCCAATATCGAAAAAAGAGGTATGAACCTGCTTCGCCGAATAAGCTGGTACCACACCATGATCGATATGCCCAACTGGAAATTCATGCTTATTTTATTTTCTTTCTATATTATAATCAATTTTATTTTTGCAGTTATTTATTATGCCATCGGTGTTGAACATCTGGACGGAATTTCACCATCAGGAAGTCTTTTAACGCAGTTTGGTCAGGCTTATTTTTTTAGTGCGCAGACTTTTACAACGGTTGGTTACGGACATATCAGCCCAACCGGATTCCTGACAAGTGCTTTGTCTGCAGCCGAGGCTTTAATTGGTTTGCTGAGTTTTGCCATTGCAACCGGTTTATTCTTTGGAAGATTCAGCAAACCAACTGCCTTTTTAAAATTTTCGCACAATGCCTTAATTTCTCCTTATGGAGAAAGCAAAGGCTTAATGATAAGGCTTGTTCCTTTTAAAAACACCAATTTTACAGATGCAGTGGCAAAAGTTACTTTAGGGATGAGCATTGAAGAAAACGGTCAGCGAGTAAATAAATTTTATACTCTTAACCTCGAAATAGATCGCATTAATGCACTCTCGCTGAGCTGGACATTAGTTCATCCCATTGATGAGAACAGCCCTTTGTACAATTTTACCGAAGAAGATTTTAAAAACACACACGGAGAGATTTTAGTTTTCATCACCACTTTTGATGATATGTTTAGCAATACCGTGGCAGCCCGAACTTCGTATACTTTTAACGAAATTATTTACGGTGCAAAATTCCAAATTATGTACAACCGAAGCAAAGATAATACTAAAACGATTTTACATTTAGACAAATTAAATCAGTTTGATACTACAAACTTCTCATAAAGAATCATTTTTATCTAGTTTTTAAGGTTTTTTGAGATTTTATTTTACTTTTGTTTACATAATCGTATCAAATGGTAAACAATATAAAAACTGTTTTCAGTATAAAAGATCTTGAGAATTTATCCGGAATAAAAGCACACACGATTCGCATTTGGGAAAAAAGGTATAATATTTTGGAGCCAATGCGTACTGATACCAATATCAGGCTTTATAATCTGCAAAATCTACAGAAACTTCTTAACATCACATTATTACACGAATACGGCTATAAAATTTCTAAAATAGCAACTTATCCTGAAGAAAAAATTCCGCAGTTGGTCCGTGAAATTATTTCGAAGAAAAACTCTCAAAACTACGCCATTACATCTTTTAAAATGGCGATGATGAATTTTGATCAGGAGCTGTTTTTCAACACGTTTGACTGGCTTATTTCTGAAAAAACATTCAAAGAAGTTTTTAAAGACCATTTTTTACCCTTATTGAAAGAATTGGGATTATTGTGGCAGTCAGAAACAATTACACCTGCAAATGAACATTTTATGAGTCATTTGATCAAACAGAAAATCTTAATTTATACTGAAAGCCTTCAGATTCAAAAACCAACAAAAACAGACCGAATCTTTGTTCTTTCCCTTCCATTAAATGAAATTCATCAAATAGGATTGCTTTATCTTCAATATGAAATTTTATCTAAAGGCTACAAAACCATTTATTTAGGCGAAAGTATGCCAATTGAAAACCTACAGGATTTAACCAAACATTTTGAAAACATCACTTTTGTTTCCTTCATGACAATACAGCCGGATCGCAGCGTTATCAACCAGTATGTCAAGTCAATGGGGCAAAAACTGCTGCAAAAAAATAATGAAATCTGGCTTATGGGTAAAATGGTTGAACATATTGATCACAAAAACCTGCCGGAACGAATCCGTATTTTTGATTCGATGGAAGAAACAATGGAAACAATATAAAAGTTTCGTTTAAAGTTTTTGTATATTTGTTAAACAAAAATGACAAAAACTATTGCAATTATAGGTTCGGGCTTTTCTTCGTTAGCCGCTTCATGTTACTTGGCAAAGCAAGGTAACAAGGTGACTATTTACGAAAAAAACTCAACGATAGGCGGTCGCGCAAGACAATTCAAAAAAGAGGGTTTTACATTTGATATGGGTCCAAGCTGGTATTGGATGCCTGATGTTTTTGAACGTTTTTTTAATGACTTCAATAAAAAACCATCAGATTATTACGAGCTTATAAAGCTAAATCCTGCCTATCGCGTTTATTTTGGAATAAATGATTTTATCAGCATTTATGATAATTTAGAAGAGATTAAAGCCACATTTGAAGAAATTGAAAAAGGAAGCGGCAGCCAGCTGGAAATCTTTATTAATCAAGCCAAAAGTAATTATGATATTGCCATAAAAGATTTGGTTTATCGTCCCGGAGTTTCTCCACTTGAATTAATTACAAAGGAAACAGCATTAAAGCTCAATCAGTTTTTTAGCAATGTCAGCTCAGATATACGCAGGAAATTTAAAAATGAAAGGCTGATTCAAATTCTCGAATTTCCCGTTTTATTCCTCGGCGCAAAGCCAACTAAAACGCCTTCATTTTACAATTTTATGAATTATGCCGATTTTGGACTCGGAACCTGGCATCCTAAAACCGGGATGTTTGATGTTATTCGAGGAATAGAAAAATTAGCTGTAGAACTTGGTGTTACCATCCAAACAAATTCTCCTATTGAAAAAATAATAGTTAAAAATAAAATCGCAGCAGGAATTGTTATTAATGGCGAAATTATACAAGCCGATATTATTTTAAGTGGTGCCGATTATCAGCATACCGAAACTTTACTGGAAAAAAAATATCAGGTTTATTCTCAAAAATACTGGGAAAGCCGAATTTTTGCACCCTCTTCTCTCCTGTTTTTTGTGGGTTTCAATAAGAAAATTGAAAATATTTCGCATCATGCCTTATTTTTTGATGTCGATTTTAATCAACATGCAGCTGATATTTATGACAATCCAAAATGGCCGGAAGCTCCATTATTTTATGCCAACTTCCCGTCTAAAACAGATCTGACCGCAGCTCCTGACGGAATGGAAACGGGATTTTTCTTAATTCCGCTTGCGCCGGGAATTGAAGATAACGAAACACTAAGAGAAGCATATTTCGAAAAGATAATTACTCGTTTTGAGCTACTTACACAACAAGAAATCAGAAATAACATTATATTTAAGGAATCATTTTGTAAAAACGATTTTGAAGCAGATTACAATGCTTTTAAAGGAAATGCTTACGGAATGGCTAATACATTATTGCAAACTGCATTTTTGCGCCCAAAACTAAAAAGCAAAAAAGTACGTAACTTATATTTCACAGGACAATTGACCGTTCCCGGCCCTGGTGTTCCGCCTGCATTAATTTCAGGAAAACTAGCCGCTGAATTAATTCAAAAATCTTTAAGATCTTAAAAAATGAAATCATTATTCGACGCCGTTTCTTTTAAATGCAGCAAACTAGTTACCAAAAACTATAGTTCCTCTTTTTCACTTGCTGTAAAAATGCTGTCACCAAGCATTCGCGATGCTATATACAGCATTTATGGATTTGTTCGTTTTGCAGACGAAATTGTAGATTCTTTTCATGATTATGATAAAGAAGCCCTGATTGACGATTTTGAAAAAGAATAT
Organism: Flavobacterium panici; assembly: GCF_903819335.1. Lineage (GTDB taxonomy): Bacteria > Bacteroidota > Bacteroidia > Flavobacteriales > Flavobacteriaceae > Flavobacterium > Flavobacterium panici. Next base: position 41,521 of record NZ_CAIJDE010000055.1, read on the forward strand.
TATAAAGCAATGGAATTAGGAATCAGCCTAAATCCTATTTTAAATTCTTTTCAGCATACGGTGAAAGAATATAATATTACTGATGATCTGGTTCAGGCTTTTTTAAAAAGCATGAAACTCGACCTTGTAAAATCAACTTATAACACACAAGCCGAATATGCGGATTATATTTACGGTTCTGCAGATGTTGTGGGTTTAATGTGTTTAAAGGTTTTTGTATCAGGAAAAGAACATAAATATCAACAATTAAAAAGCGAAGCCATGCGATTAGGATCGGCCTTTCAGAAAGTGAATTTTTTGAGAGATTTAAAAGATGACAATACCATCTTAAACCGAACTTATTTCCCTGGCGTTAACCTCAACAATTTCAACGAAGATTCAAAAGCGCAGATCATTAAAGAAATTGAAGAAGATTTTCACATTGCTTATCAGGGAATTGTAAAATTGCCAATCGAAGCCAAATTTGGCGTTTATACGGCATATGTTTATTACAGCAAATTGCTTAAAAAACTAAAAAACACACCGTCCCATGAAATTGGAAATTCAAGAATCAGAGTTTCAAATTATACAAAAGCCGGACTTTTAGCGCAGTCGTTTGTGACTTATAAACTGAAATTAGTTTAGTTTATATTAAACGAACGGTTTGTCATCCTGAGCGAAGTCGAAGGAACGCGAGAAGCTCTACAAAGATTGTTACTTTAGATTGCGGAGCTGCTTACGGTCCTTCGACTTCGCTCAGGATGACAAAAATGAGAGAACTCACAATAACAAAAAAATAATCTTTAGAGTCAATCTTTTATAAACTAAAGCTAAACTCAAACGATTTTAAATCATAATTTTAATAACAACATTTATAAAATGATTTCTTTTTTAATCTTTTTAGGCGTTTTTCTGTTTATGGAATGTGTGACCTGGCTTACGCACAAATATGTAATGCACGGCTTTATGTGGTATTTTCACGCTGACCATCATCAGCCAAAATACGAGCATACTTTTGAGCGCAACGACATTTTCTTTGTCATTTTTGCTATCCCAAGTATTCTCCTATTTTATTTTGGAGTTCAGGGCGGGTTCAATTATTTGTTTTTCATTGCCTGCGGCGTTACGCTTTACGGAGCCTGTTACTTTTTAATTCACGATGTATTGATTCATCAGCGTTTTAAATGGTTTAAAAACACCAAAAACAAATACCTCATTGGGCTTCGAAAGGCACATAAAATACATCACAAACACCTAAATAAAGAAAAAGGAGAATGTTTCGGAATGTTGTTTGTACCCTTAAAATATTATAAAATGTAGCTTATTTGGGTGTTCCAAATGAAACATTTGTAACCATTGATTTAGTTAGAAGATGAAATTATACAAGATAGCAACCGTACAATATGTAAACGCCAAGGTCGAAGACTGCTGGGATTTTTTCTCAAGTCCAAAAAACCTGCAGACTATTACACTCGACAATATGAATTTTGAAATCAAGGATTTTGACGAAAAGCGAATGTATCACGGACAAATTATAACTTATACTTTGCGACCGCTTTTAGGAATCAAAATTTCGTGGGTTACAGAAATCACAGCCTGCAAAGAAAACAACTATTTTATCGATGTTCAGCGTTTTGGCCCTTATAAATTATGGCACCACAAACACTTTTTTGAACGAACTGCTGACGGAGGAACCAAAATGACAGACGTTGTTCATTACGCGCTGCCACTGGGAATTTTAGGGAGAATTATGAATTGGTTGGTGGTGAAGAATAAATTAAAAACCATTTTTGATTTCCGTTATAATAAAATCGAAGAATTGTTTAATTCAAAATCACAGCCAAAGATTATACAGATAAATGCCGAGCAAAAAAGTATTTAAGCATTTTCTCTATTTGACACATAATAAAGTCGCATAATTTTTAATCTCGCAAAGACGCTAAGTCGCAAAGTTTTGTTGCAAAAACTTAAAAAGAAATACTTGGCGACTTTGCGTCTTTGCGAGCAAATTTCGGCAGTAAAGAAAAAAACTTAAAAAATTAGTCGAGCGAAAACATATAAAATGACAAAACAAAAAGTTTCCTTTTTCTGGTTTAGACGTGATTTACGTTTAGAAGACAATACCGGATTATTTCATGCTTTACAATCCAGTTTTCCTGTAATTCCATTATTTATTTTTGATGATGATATTCTGGATAATCTTCCAAAAAACGATGCACGAGTAAGTTTCATTTACGATTCACTTCAAAAAATAAATACCGAATTAAACACTTTTAAATCTTCGGTTTTAATCAAAAAAGGAAAAACAAAAGACGTTTGGAAATCACTTCTGGAAGAATTTGATATTCAAAACGTATTTTTCAATAAAGATTATGAGCCTTTTGCGATCCAGCGTGATACTGCAATTTGTTCTTTATTAAAAGAAAATAATATTGAATGTCTTTCTTTTAAAGATCATGTTATTTTCGAAGAAAAAGAAATCACAAAAGCCGACGGACTTCCGTACACGGTTTATACTCCTTATAAAAATAAATGGCTTGAAAAATATCATTTATCAGGATCAGCTCCAGAATATGATTCCACTTCATTTCAATCTAATTTTGCAAAAAATCAATTTCCATTTCCTGAATTAGCAGCAATTGGTTTTGAAAGAAGTTCTATAAAAGTTCAGCCTCACAACTTAACACAAATTGCCAATTATAAGGAAACAAGGGATTTTCCCGCTCTTGACAGTACATCTTATCTTTCGCCGCATTTACGTTTCGGAACCGTAAGTATTCGGAAATTAGTAAACTGGGCAAACAAAAAAAATCAGACTTTTTTAAGCGAATTGATTTGGAGAGAATTCTTTATTCAAATTCTGTTCAGCTTTCCTAATTGTGTGAATAATAATTTCAAATCAGCTTACGACGGAATTCAATGGCGAAATAATGAAGAAGATTTTAAACGCTGGTGTTCCGGAACAACGGGATATCCAATGGTCGATGCGGGAATGCGTCAACTCAACGAAACGGGTTACATGCACAATCGCGTTCGTATGGTTGTGGCCAGTTTTTTATGCAAACATTTATTGATTAACTGGCAGTGGGGCGAAGCTTATTTTGCCGAAAAATTACTGGATTTTGAACTGGCTTCAAACGTAGGAAACTGGCAATGGGCCGCAGGAACAGGTTGTGATGCTGCCCCGTATTTCAGAGTTTTTAATCCTGAAATCCAACAAAAGAAATTTGACGAAAAAGGCCAATACATTCGCAAATGGATTCCTGAGTTTGATTTTGGATATAATGAACCTATGGTTGATCATGCCTTTGCGAGGGATCGCGCGATTGCGACTTATAAGAAGGGGATCATTAAATAAAATTCCAAATTTTTTAAATTCCAAATTCCAATTATACACAATCTTGTCATCCTGACAAATTAAACAAAAAAAACCTTTGTCAAAGTTTAAAACTTTGACAAAGGCGTATATCTATAAATTGGAATTTGGAATTTAAAAAATTTGGAATTTCCCAACTTAATACTTCAAATAATTCTCCACAACAATTTTCGCTTTCAAATCGAACATTAAATTATAAAGTCCGAAGAAAGTACGGTTCATGTAAATAAAGTGTTTAGAACCACGATTTCCGTTCATTTTTTTCAAATTTGTATCTTCAGAAAAACGTTTGCCTAATTCAGCAATCGCATTAAAGAAAGTTTCATCGGAAAAATCGAAAGTCTCATTTTGAAAAGGTTTGGTAAAAAGTGATAATAAATCATGAAACATATCGGTGAAATATTCTACTTCTGCCGGAGTGTCGTCTGGACGAAGGATTTCTAATTCGAATAATTTTTTATTAAAAAGCTTCTCGTCTGTAATCACATTTTTATTGATTAATTCGAAATATGGTGTATAAAACTCTTCAGGTATTTGTTTCATACAGCCAAAATCTAGAGCGATTAACTGGTTTTCATCATTAACTAAAAAATTTCCCGGATGCGGATCTGCGTGCACTTTTCGCAAAACATGAATTTGGTACATATAAAAGTCCCAAAGCGCCTGCCCTACTTTATCGCCAACTACCTGATCTGTATTTTTAGCTGTAAACTCAGAAAGATGAATTCCCGTCATCCAATCCATTGTAATGATTTTCTCTGATGAAAATTCAGGATAGTAATTTGGAAAAATGATGTTTTCAATTTTATTACAAGCTTCTACAACTTCCTGACTTTGCTTTAATTCTAACAAATAGTTCGTTTCTTCAATAAGTTTGTCTTCAACTTCTTTAAAATATTTGTCTGAATCTTTTCCCTGCAGATTAAACATTCTGATTGCAATAGGTTTTACCAAAGCTAAATCAGAAGAAATACTATTGGCAACACCCGGATATTGAATTTTAACGGCCAGTTTTTTATCGTTTTTCTTAGCCAGATGAACCTGACCAATACTTGCTGCATTTACGGAATTTGCATTAAACTCATCAAAAATTTCATAAGGCGTTTTACCAAAATTAGTCTTGAAAGTTTTTAAAACCAAAGGTGCAGAAAGCGGCGGAACTGAAAATTGTGACAAAGAGAATTTCTCCACATAAGCCTGAGGCAAAAAGTTTTTGTCCATGCTTAACATCTGCGCTACTTTCAAGGCACTTCCTTTTAAGCTTTTAAGTCCGTCGTAAATATCTTCGGCGTTATTTTCGTTAAGTTTATCGCGGCTTAAATCCGGATTTACTACTTTTTCAGCATAATGCTTTATATAATTTACTCCTATTTTAGCTCCGGTCTGAACTAGTTTTCCAGCTCTTTCTATTTTTGAAGTTGGAATATAATCGATTGTTTTCATTGCTTGCTGTATATTTTTTCTTTGAATAGAAATTTTCCAAAATCTATTAAATGATTCATTGGTGCAACATTCATTAATTCAAATGATGCATTAACTGATTTTTCGATAAAGATGTCTGTTTTTTCAAAAGCAGCAGATTCATCTTCCATCCAGAATTTAATCGTCAGCATTAATTGTAACCATGCCGATTCCTGAATGGCTTTTTCCTGATATTTCTGCAGTTTTTCTAATTCTAATCTATAATCATCAGTCAGAATTTCTGAAACATATTCTTTGAAACTATTTCTAAGCGTAGTTAACTGAACCAGATTTTTAAGCGGATTTCTATCAATTTTAAGCGATTGTAAAACGTAACTTCTGTTTGCGGTTAAAATTTCGAAGAAGGTAAAATAGAAACTCAGCATTTTATTCTTCATGTCATATTCCTGATATTCTTCGTTTTTGTGAAGTAAGTTAACCGTGTTTTCAAAAAACAATCGGAATATTTCTTTTTCTAAACCTTCTAATGTTCCAAAAAAGGAATAAAATTCCGCTTCGGTAAAATCATTTTCTTTCGCAAAATGATAAACTGATTTTGGTTTTTGGCCTTTTTCTAAAACTTCATCCATGTATTTTGAAACGATATCATCTTTGGTAATTACCTTTTTTTTAGTCGTCATTTTATTTAAAATTTAGAATTTGCCATAAAGGTAAACATTGTTTAAGTACCTTTACTAATGATTAAACGGCAAGCACTGTTAAATATATTATAAACTATTATGGCTCAAAATGTTCTATTAACCGGAGGAAGCGGATTCATTGGAAAACATCTAACAAATGTTCTTATTCAAGCTGGATATTCTGTGTCTGTTTTGAGCCGTTCCCATAAAAAAAATACAACTGAAATCACGTATTATAAATGGGATTTGAACAAAAATTATATTGATGAAAATGCCGTTCTCAATGCTGATTTCGTAATTCACCTTGCCGGTGAAGGAATCGTTGAAAAAAGATGGACAGAAAAAAGAAAAAAAGCAATTCTGGAAAGCCGCATAAAACCAATTGATTTGATTTTTTCGGTTTTAGAAAAAAACAATAAAAAGCTTAATGCTTTTATTTCGGCTTCGGGAGTGGGAATTTATGGCGCTGTTACCAGTCATAAAATTTGTACTGAAGAAACGCCTGCTGCCAATGACTTTTTAGGCACAACCTGCCAAATTTGGGAAAATGCAGCTGATAAAATCGGAGCATTAGGCATTCGAACTGTAAAAATCAGAACTGCAATTGTATTGGGAAAAGATGAAGGTTTTTTGAAAAAAGTCAATCCTAATTTTAAAGCTGGTTTTGGTGCTGTTTTAGGATCAGGAAAACAATATTTACCCTGGATTCATATCGAAGATTTATCTCAGATTTATTGCAAAGCAGTTTCAAATGACCAAATGCATGGCCCGTATAATGCGGCTGTGACAGATAACACTACAAATTCAAGGTTTTCTAAAATATTGGCTTCATTATACGGATATACAATCTGGCTGCCTAAAATCCCTCCTTTTATTCTTAAAATTGTTTTAGGAGAAATGAGCGAAGCGGTCCTTACCGGACAAAGGGTTTCATCAGAAAAAATACAAAAAACCGGATTTGAATTTCAGTTTACTGATTTAGAAAAAGCGCTTATAGCAAGTATTCATTAAAATCATTTCAAAGTTAGATACTTCATATCTTCACTTTTTACAACTCCAAGTAAATTTGTATTGGCCGTTTTTGAAATTTTGCTGGCAACCACACTCGGTATTTCTATATTAAAATCTGAAACTGAAATTGGATAATTACACGAAATCTGTATTCCGTCCGGAACTCTTTTTATTAAGGCTTTCATTTCAATGATTTTCGATTTTCCGTGCAGGTAAAGTTTTCCTTTTACGTCATATTCCTTTTCAATTTCATCAACGTTTTTCAAGTCAAATTTTTGAACTTTTCCTTTAAAAACTGATTTTGGATAACGATGGCTTTCAATATAATTTTCATTAAAATGTTCTTGCATTAAATCCATTTTAAAACGAAAATCTTTGATTACAACAGTACAGATTAAAGTACTTGTTTCAGGTTCGAGAATAATAGTTCCGAGTTTATTTACTGCTTTTACTTCTTCAAAAAAAGGAACAGAAGCTTCAAAATTTACAACTGCCGTAGTGGTTTTAAATTTGTCTTGGGCAAGTAATGAAAATGCAGTAAAAAATAAAATAAGTAATGTAGTTCTTTTCATAATCGTCATCAATTAAACAATTATGTCATTCTATTTCTAAGAAGAATTTTACAAGTTCAAAAATAGAACGGCAGTACTCCGTGAAAAAATTCGTAACCTAATGTTTATACTTAAAGTTACGAAATTTCAAGATGCGGAGTTCTTGAACTAGTGCTAAATATTTGTGAATATTTTGGTGTACGAAATGGTGGATATAAAATGTGAAATGTAATTTGTTTGAGGTGAAATCAAATGTCCCTACGGGACAAATATTGGGGTCGGAAATTTTATTTTTTCTACCGATGAGATATCTCTACGAGATATTTTTTTTGACAGCGAAATAATAAATGTCGTATAGTCCCTACGGGACAAAACGAGATGGAAATTTTGATTTTTCTACCGATATGTAATCTCTCCGAGATATTCTTTTGTGAATATTCTATTTGAACAAAATTCGTTTTTGAAAATTTTAATTTTTTCTACCGATATGTAATTCCTAACGGAATATCTCGTAGAGATTACATATCGGTAGCAAAAAAAAATAACGAATGACCCAAATGTCACGTAGGGACTATACCGCTATTATTAATGACATTTTATCCATGCATTGGCGTACAAATCTCCAATAAAAAACCATCTGTATCTCTAACATACGCTACAACTTGTCCCCACCGTTTTTTCTTTGGTTCTGTAACTAAAACGGCTCCAAACGAAGTTGCTTTTTGAACAAGATCGCCAACATCTTCTGTAATAAAACCTAATTCTATTGCAAAAGGTTTGTCTTCTAAACTGCTTTCTATAAAACCTTCGCTTAAATTATGCGATGCCAACTTTTTTGATGCAAACGAAATGGTGGTTTCGCCCGTATTTAATTCTCCATAATCATTATCCGGGCTTATAAATTTTCTTGCGAACCCGAATACATTTTCATAAAACTCTATTGATTTTTCTACGTCTTCAACGTATAAAATTGTATATCCAAACTTTATCATGATTTCTTTATTTAATGAATGATTAATAAAAATGAGATATCCCTACGGGACAAAATGTGTTGGTACATATCTTTTTCGTCTACCAACGAGATATTATATTACTAATATAATCATTGAATGAAAAAATTACAACTAAATACGAAAGAAATATCTCAGAGAGATATCTGATCGGTAGAAAAATTTAGCTGATTTCTAAGAGCACATTGTATTTATCTAGGCTTGCTAAGTCTTCGATTGAGTTAATATTGGCAACTTTTTCGTGTTCTTCTACTTCTTTTCGAACCTCGATATGTTTGATTGCTTTTCTAAAACGTCGCACTTCATCTAAATTTGATAAAATTAATCCCGGAACAGGAACACTTTTACCTTCTTTATCTTTGGCAACCATTGTAAAATAAGAGGAATTACAATGTTTGATTACTCCGGTTTGGATATTTTCTGCTTCAACACGAATGCCCACAATCATCGAACTTCTTCCCACATAATTTACAGAGGCTTTCATGGTTACTAATTCTCCAACTTCTATTGGTTTAAGAAAGTTTACGGTATCAACAGAAGCCGTTACGCAATAGTTACCGCTAAATTTTGACGCCGAAGCAAATGCAATCTGATCTAAAAGCTGTAAAATATAGCCCCCGTGAATTTTACCGCTAAAATTAGTATGCGACGGAAGCATTAATTCTGAAATGCTGATTTTTGAGGAAGAAACGGGTTTAAAATCTGTAGTCATGTTTTTTGTTTTTGGAATATTTGGTATTTTATTTTAATTCAATAATTCGGTTTCATCCGTATTTAAAGCTCTGTTGATAATATTTTCAGGAAGTGATTTCTTGGCTTTTGCACCCATTTTTTTCAATCTTTCTACACTCGAAATCAAATTTCCTTTGCCGTCAACAAGCTTATTCATGGCGTTTTCGTATTCAGTTTTAGTGTCTTTTATTTTATTTCCAATTCTAACTAAATCGGTAACAAAACCTTCAAATTTATCGTATAAAGCTCCGGCTTGTCGGGCAATTTCAAAAGCATTTTCCTGTTGTTTTTGATTTGCCCACATACTATCTATCGTGCGCAGCGTTGCTAATAATGTACTTGGTGTAACAATTACAATATTTCTGTCGAAAGCTTTATTATATAACGTAGAATCCTCGTTGAGCGCAATCGCAAAAGCGGGTTCTATCGGGATAAAAAGCAAAACAAAATCCGGGCTTTCTATTTGATATAAATCATGATAGTTTTTATTTCCGAGTTGCTCAACGTGGCGTTTAATAGATGAAACATGTTCTCTAAGCCAGTCTGCTTTTAGTAAATCAGATTCTTCGTTTACCCATTTTTCATAAGCAACAAGAGAAACTTTAGAATCGACAATCATTTTCTTACCATCCGGAAGATAGATGACAACATCTGGAAAAACACGGTTTCCTTCGGCATTTACAAAACTTTGCTGTACTTCATATTCTCTTCCTTTTTCTAAACCAGATTTTTCGAGAACACGTTCTAAAACAAGTTCACCCCAGTTTCCCTGCATTTTGCTGTCCCCTTTTAACGCTTTCGTTAAGTTTAGGGTTTCTTTGCTCATTTGAGCGTTCATTTCGCTTAAACCAATAATCTGCTGGCGCAATGCTGCGTGATAATCAATACTTTCTTTATGGGTTTGATCTACTTTTTGTTCAAATACATGAATTTTATCCTGAAGTGGCAGCAGGATATTTTTCATGTTTTCGCTATTCTGTTCTGTAAATTTTGCCGATTTTTCTTCGAGAATTTTGTTCGCCAGATTTTCAAATTCTTTGGTGAATTTTTCCTGAAGTTCGTTTATTTCACTTTTCTGCTCTTTATGGCGTTCCCAAAGATTCTCAAAATCAACTTCTTTTTTAGAAAGCTGAATGGCCAGACTGTCTTTTTCTGTTCGGATACTTTCTTTTTCAGAATTAATTAAATGAAGTTGCTTCTGAAAATTATTTCTTTCTGTTTCAAACTGCTCTTTCTGTAATTGAAGCTGATTTGCATTTGCAGTAAGTCTTTCTTCTAAACTTACTTTTTCTGCCTGAAATTTAGCAGAAAACAACATTTTTCCTAAGTATATCCCCAGAAACAAAGCAATTACAAAAGCCAATAAAAGTGGAAGAAATTCTAACATATCTAAGTTAATTTTAAGTAAAAGTACGCAATAATACGTAGTTCGTGTTTTTAAAAATTAAAATATCACGAATTAGTATGGGGTCTAAATTAAACAAACAATCTAAATAAGATTTACGGAAATCCTTTAAAAAAATAATTTTTCACGCAACCATTTTAAAGCTGCTCCATCTACATTATATAACCTATTAAAAAATAATCATGAAAAAATTAATGTTGAGCTTATTTATCGCTTTTGGATTTAGCGCCTGCTCTCTTAGTAATGACGACCTGAATGTTGACTGTGGAACTAATGTAGATTTACCTTTTTCGGGCTTCCCTGTTTTATGTAATTATAGTGTAAAAACTTTACCTAATAATCCAAGTGCCCTTATTATAACTTCGCAGGAAAAAATGGACGCTTATTTTACAAAACATGCCAATACCTGTACAGTTGCAAGCGATCCAAACATTAATTTTAGTGATAACTATATGATTGCACTTTTTGCAGGAGTAAAACCTACAAATGGTTACGCCATAAAAATTACTTCTATTGTACAAAATAACTGCGAAATCATTGTTAATTTCTACGAAAAAGGACCTCAAACGGGAGAAACTTTAACGCAGACTCCAACTTACCCGACAGATTTCATTTTGATCCCTAAAACAGCAAAAGCAATTTTGTTTAACAGAACTAACGAAAGTCCTGACAATATCGTAATTGGAAGTTTTGGAACTACAAATGACTTTTTTCAGATCAATGACTACAATATTTTAAAATTCCTTGGTGTAACTACCGGAAACTACGAGTTTGAGCAATATAAATACAATGCTAAAACGGTAAGAAGTGAATATACTACATTGTCAAAAACTATCCCTACAGAAATTACAGCAATTAAAGGCCAGACAAAAACCTATGGTACACCAGGTGCTCAGGGCGGCGTTTATTTTGAGCTTCGTCAGGGAATTACAGTAACTAAAATTACTATTGACAATAATGATACTCCGGATATGAGCAGTGAAATAAAAGCTTTCAGAATGGCACTTAAGGCAAAAATCAACAGCTTAAAATAATACTCATTAAGTAACATCTGTATCTTTTATTATCCAATAGAAGATACAGATATACTTGATAATCAAAAACTAACACAAAATACCACTAGTTCTAACTATTTACAAAATGTAGTTTTGTAAGCTTTTAAGAACTATTTTTGCAAAACCAAATTAATCCATTTTTTGAAAGACGATTTAGAGAAATATATTAAGCTTTGCATGAAAAATGACAGAGGAGGACAACTGAAAATATATCAGTTGTTCTCTCCTGTTTTATACGGTATTTGCCTTAAGTATATGAAAAATGAAGACGATGCGAAGGATGTTTTCCAGGAAGCATTTGTTATTGTTTTTCAAAAAATCAGCCAATATAAATTTGAAGGAAGTTTTGAAGGCTGGCTAAAACGAATTTTCATTAATAAGCTGATTGAAACTTTAAATAAAAAGAAAAAAGAGAGTTTCTTTCTTGATGTTTTTGATCCCGATACTGATTTTGTAGAAGAAGAGGAACTGGACATTATCCCAATAGAACAAGAAAAACTGTTAGAATATATTAGAGATTTACCAGATCAATATCGAACGGTTTTTAACCTCTATGTTTTTGAAAAGATGAAACACAAAGAGATTGCCGAATTACTAAAAATCTCTGAAGGAACATCAAAATCAAATTTAAATAGAGCTAAACATATTTTGCAAAAAAGAATACTGAGCATAAAAAAAAATTTTAAGATAGCATGAAGAAGCAAAAAATAGAAGATATTTTTTCATCAATGGAAGACTTCTCGAGTGTTCCGCCTCCTGAATTGTGGGGTCAGATTGAAGAAAAACTCGACAAACCTAAAAAGAAGAAAAGAGCAATTCTTTGGTGGTCTGCGGCTGCATGCTTATTATTAGGTTTACTGCTCCCATCTGTATTGCATTTTAGTTCTGATAATTCGGGAATTAAAACAATACAAAACAATTCTATTGAAAATAATGATGTGGTTCTGGATCAGGAAAATAAGGACACAGATAAAACCAGAAGTATTGAAAATAAAGAAAATATCCTTGAAAAAGAATCGAATAATAATCGGGTTTCGTCATCAGAAAAAACAACAAATCAATCAGATCAGAATCAATTAAATCAAAATTCAAAAACAGTTAAAGCTCAAACGGGTTCTCAAAATAAAACAAATAATAACAGCTTTGAACCAAAAGTAAATGTCGAAAGAAATAATGCCGTAGCCGAAAAATCATTTGTTCCAGCGAGAGAAAATGGGTTAAATGCAGATTCTAAAAGTCAAATTTCTACCAATAAAAAAGAAAATATAAATCGCGCTGTCGCCGAAAAAACATTTGTTTCAGCTGGAGAAAATGGATTTAATGCGGCATCTAAAAATCAACTTTCGACCACTAAAAAAGAGAATTTAAATAAGGCTGTTGCCGAAAAATCATTTGCCCCAAACAAATCGGATTCTTTTAATTACGGTTCAAAAAGTCAGTCAGACATTGAAAAAAGAAATGCTGATAAGGTTTTAGCAGAGAAGAAATTTGCTCCGGCAAAAACAAATAATTTTAATGCTGTTTCAGGAAATCAATTACCGAATTCAATTTTTGAGGATCTTTCGTCTTCAAAAAATAAAAATGCACTTGCACTTAATGCTTCAAATTCTGCAGCAAAGAGAAATCCAAATGCTTTAAGTCCTTCGTTGAATAAAGAAAATATTCAAAAAACGACTGCTGACAAAAGTATTGCAAGTGTTCAAAATGGTAATTCAAAAAACAATACTGCTTTTAGTAATTCAACTGTTTTGAGTAAAAAAGATTCTGTGCAGTTAGCGGAACTTCAAAATTTAGAAAAAGGAATTGCTGCTGTTACTCCAGAAGCAGAGAAAAAGAAAAAAGAAGACAAAACATTATCTAAATCAGAAAAATGGGCTTTACAGCTTTTTGCCGGTGTTGCCAATTCTGAAAATTATAAAAACAATAAAACTTTAGGAAACGTAAACGATTCTAAACAAAGTAATTCGTACGGTGTAAAAACACAGTATAAAATCAATAAAAAATGGGCTGTTGCTTCTGGCTTTAAAATCAATGAACTGGGACAGAGTGTGGCAAATGTTTCCTATTTAAGCACAAGAAACCAAGCTCTTTTCAGCTCAAGCGATTATTTTGTAAAAAATGAAAGTGTTCCTCAAATTGCAAGCGATACACGTTATGTTTTAGTTTCAAATACTACCAAAGATGTGCTGCAAAGCGATAATATAGAAACTGGAAATCTGAGCCAAAATCTTCGTTACATCGAAATGCCTTTAGAAGTTTCGTATTCTGTTTTTAACAAAAACAGAACAAACATAAATCTAAACACAGGCGGATTTGTTGGTAAACTGATTTCGAACAGTGTTGCCATTGATGGAAATTCTATGGGCGAAAACGTAAATGCAAACGATTATGTTTATGGTACCACTTTGAGCAGTACGGTACAATATAGGGTTTATAAAAAAACAAACGTTTTTGTTGAACCTGCTGTTAATTATTATGCAAATCCTTTAAGCAATCAATCTTTTAATCAATTTCAATGGGGATTGAATTTTGGGTTGAATGTGAACTTTTAATATCTATAGTTTATTGTTTTTAATTTCAATAGATATAACAAAAAGGCGGTTCAACTGAACTGCCTTTTTTATTGAATTAATGTTTGATTTATTGTATTTTGCAGGGAAAATAAAACAATAATGACTTTTAAAAATAACTGGAATGATCTAAAATTTGTTCCAAAGAATTTACAAATTGCAAAAGAACTGATTTATGACATTTGCGGTTTCGGATGTTCTGAACCTCAACCCGAAAAGGAAAGTCAGGAATATGACGCTTTCGATTTTAAAATCGGCGAAAGCCAGATTAAATTTAGATCGGCTAAAATTACGCCTACCAAAACGGGTCAGTTTGTAACCTTATGGAAACGAAATAAAGCCGGAATTATCGAACCTTTTGATTATTGTGATGCAATAGATTTTGTAATTGTAGGTGTTCAAAAAGAAAATCTTTTAGGGCAGTTTATTTTTCCGAAAGAGGTTTTACTTAAAAAAGGAATTTTTACAACAACTGTAAAAGAAGGAATAAGAGCCACGAGAGTTTATCCGCCTTGGGATGAAACGACAAGCAAACAGGCTCAAAAAACGCAGCAATGGCAATTGGATTATTTTTTACCCATTTCTGATCAAACAGATATAAATCGTGCTAAGTTTTTACTTGGCAAATAGATAAAAACAAAAAGGCAGTTCGAATTGAACTGCCTTTTTGTTTTTTATGTATGTTTTTGTTCCGTAGGAACATTCCATTGGTAGAAAATATATTATTACCATATAATTTACGTTCCGTAGGAACGTTTCATTTTGTTATCATTTTTTTCAATATCATATCAAACGTTCCTACGGAACGTAAACACTGCTTGCTATTGTTTTTTTCTACCAACGAAACATTCCGACGGAATGATAAGCCAATCTATTTCAAAATTGTAAAAGACTAATTTATTAAAAACAAAAATAATTTTAATGAATTAATCTTTAGCTTATTTTTTCAGGATTTTTTCTTTATAAATCACTTTATTGTTTTCTGATAAAGTATAAATGTAAAGTCCCGGATATAAATTACGAACTGACATTACGGTATTTGAAAGTTCCTGACTGCTTTTAATCTCAATAGGATTTCCTAATACACGACCATTTATATCGTAAAGTCTTAGTTTTAGATTTCTGTTTTCGCTTGTTTTTACGGCAAAATTTAAATCATCAACTGCCGGATTTGGATATGCTTTTACAAAAAATCCGTTTTTAGTTCCAAAATCAGGAGTTGATAAAACATCTTCTTTTAATTCAAAACGAGCAATTACAGGTCCGTGATCAGATGTTGTTGTGGTATAACTCGGAATATCATTACGCGGGTCATAAACTGCAATGGAATTTGGAATATATTCATCACTTAATTCATTAGAAATTATAATGTGATCCAGAAATCCGCCTGAACTTAAAAAACTGTAAGCTCCAGCCTGACTGATTCCTAAAGTAAGTGCATTGTAGTTATTGGTATCTGTAACAAAACTTTCGTAAGAAGAAGGATTTGGCGTAATTACAGATGCTTTTACGTCATCATTATAATCTCCTAAAATAATTAAATTAGAGTTTGAATAATGTGCATCTAAACTGTCTTTTAAAACCTGAGCATCGTATTTACGCATGTTATAACGTGAAATATCGCTTCCGCTGTTGGCACGCGCGTGAAGATCTACCAAATTGATTTCTTTTGTAAATCCGCCCATATTGGTTTCGATTGTTACCAAATACGGCAAACGTCCAGAAGAGAAAAAGCTAGAACCATTTCCGCCAGGATAATTCGGTAACGTTTTTGTTCCGGCACGAACTTCGTCATAAAACTCTTTAAACATAACACGAGTCTTTTTTACAGAAGTTGTCTGTGTGTTATAAAGTACAACAAGTTTTTGTGGCGGGAAATTAGGATCTGGCGTATCAAAAGAATACGACCATGATGTAGAAGTTGTTTTGTCAAATGTTTTTCCGTTGATGTTTATTTTTTGGATTAAAGCATCAATCGACGGATCATCAGAAACTTCCTGAACTACATAAACGTCCGCATTTAGTTTGTTCATTACTTTGGCAACATTATCAATTTGCAAGGCATCATCTGTTGGACCAAATTCTACTCCGTCTGTTCCTTTTACGTCTGTTCCAAAAAATTCTAAATTGTATGTTACCACATCAAATGTATCTGCTTTTGGTAAAGAAGAACCTGTCAATAAACCAATTTGCTTGTTTAATCCAGTTCCGGTTACAGTTAATGGGCCGGAAATTATTAATTGTTTTGACGAAGGTGTAAATCTTGTATAAATTATTTTACCATTTGCTGCTTCTGTAGTTTCAACAATTACACTTGACTGAAATGTAATATTATCTAATGACACTTGATAATCTGTCGGAGCTGTAATTGTAATGTCTCCATAACCTTCGGCTTTAAAAATAAAAGACTGACTTGTCGAAATTGTATTTTGTGCAACATCTCCAAAATCAAGAACAGGATTTGCATTTACATAACCTGTTTCATTGGTAATTGCAACATCATCTAATGACCACTCGGCTGCGAAGTTATTTCCTCCAGCTGTAGTTTCATAAACCCATGCAACATATGTGCTTCCAGTTTTAAATCCGCTTAAATCAATGTATTGTGATTGTGTATACGTTCCGGTTACAGTTGGGAATTTACCATCTATTTCTGCCCAGGTTGCCGTTTCCGGATTGCTTTTCCCGTCATAATCTGTAGAAACCATTAATTTTAAACCCGGACCTGCATAAAATTTACGAGAGTAAAAAGATAATAATGCAAAATGGGTAAAGGTATCTAAATGTAATTTTGGCGAAATTAACCAATCTTTGCTTGCTCCCGTATCTGAAAATCCGTTCATTAAAACGGCTCCAGTTCCTGAATTTACATTTCTTGCCACAGTTGTAGGCGACCATTTGTTTATGGTTCCGGCAACGTTATATTGTGTCCATCCGCTATTTGATAAAACATTAGGGTCATTAAATCCCTGCACATACGGATTAATTCCTATACCTGTCAGTGTCACAATTTTTGTTGCGGCACCGTTTGATTCATGCGTTATCTCGCCGGTAAAACTGTTGATTGCATTTGGTGTAAACTTTACATAAACAGTTGGAGTGGCATTTGAAGCAAAATCAGCAGCCGCAAAAGTTAATGTCGATGCAAAAGTGGTGTTATCTTTAGAAATAGTAAAATTTGCTGTTGAATTTAAAACAACATCATCAGTAAGGTTTAAACCTTGAAGCTGGTACGAAAAAACATCTGAGTCAAAATTGGCTTCAGAAAAACCTAAATTCAAAGAAACAACTGATGGTGTTAAATTAGGAAGCGCAACGCTTGAAGTTGCGGCATCAATTCTATTTACTGTAGACTGGATATTTCCATAAGGATCTTCAGAAATAGAAAAAACAGAATATGCCGTACTTAAACTTAATCCTGTAAAACTTTTTACATATTCCTGAGATGCATTTGTAATATCTAAAAATCCAAATTGTAAAGCTGCCGTTCCTGCTGCATCCTGTCCTGCTTTTATTTGAGCAATTGTAGGTTCTGCACTTCCGCCCGGCAATAATACATAATATGTTTTTGCCGGTTCATCCAGTTTATTAATAAAATCAAAGCTTTGTGCTAAAATGTTATCTGCTTTTGGATATCCTGATGCATTTACCGGAGCTGCAACATCACTTTTGATATCAATATTATCAATTGCAAATGAAGGACGCGAACCTGATCCTGAAACTTGTCTTGAAATCCATCTAATTTGAACTATTGGCTGATTGTCGCACTCAGCTGGTAAAGTTACTTTTATGGTTCCCGAGTTTTGAGGAGTTGTAATGGCAGTGGTCTGTTTTACATCATTATTTACATAAGCAGTTGATAATAATGAAATAAAAGGCGCACTTGTACCTACTCTATATTGCAAAACCATTTCATTTATACGTGAACTGTTTGCAGCGACATCATAAGGATTACGAATTGTCATCGCATCATATTGCACTTGTATTGCTGTTTCTCCTGTTGCATCAAAAGCAAAACCAATTGTTAAGTCTAATGAACCAGTATTTAAGAAACCAATTTTGCCATCATAATTATGAAAATTACCGCTTGTAGTTGCAGCAGTACTGCTTGCAACTAAAGGTCTGTCTGCCACTAATACTGCATTTGTATTAAAAGCAGATCCTGGAACTGTACTTGCTGTCCATCCTTGAAATCCAGCAGGATATGCTGTAATACCAGGAGCAATAGAAAAATTTTGCTGATATGGCAAATCCTGAGGTGTTGGAAAGGTTTGCGCAACCAGGCTAAGTGAACAACAAAAAAAACTTAAAAAAGCCACGAGGTGGCGAATTGAGTAACTGTTTTTCATAAATTTAAAAATAGGGGTTTAGAAATCAAAGTTATATTGTTTAAAGTTAAGGGAATATTGTAAAAACTTAAATTAATTGTAAGTTTTTACATAAATATTTTATTAACAGTAAATCTAATTTGGTATTCTAAAATTTTCCTGATTTAGGCAGAATGCGTTTTCGCACTATTTTTAATACTTATAAAATCCAAAAACAGTATTTTATTTTTTATAAGAAAAAACTTTATTTTAAAATTCTTTTGCAATAAAAAAGCTGTTCTAAAACAGAACAGCTTTTTTCGTAAATTATCTATGCCGAAAATTATATGGCAGTATAACCTCCATCGGCAATAATGTAACTTCCTGTTGTGAAAGAAGATTTTTCTGAACTTAAAAAAGTTACCAGTTCGGCAATTTCCTCAGCCGTTCCTAAACGATTCATTGGTGCTTTTGCAGCAACAGCGTTCATTGCATCCTTATTCAAATTATCTTTTAGCAATGCTGTTTCAATATAACCGGGACCTACGGCATTACAACGAATATTTTTTTGAGCATATTCTGCCGCAATATTTTTAGTCAGTCCTACAACTCCATGTTTAGAAGCCGTATAAGCCGGACTTAACGGAGCAGCAACTTGTCCGTGAATAGAAGCGATATTAACAATATTTCCACCTCCATTTTTTTCCATTTGTTCTAATTGATAACGACACGCATAAAAAACACCGCTTAAATTAAGCGCAATTACTCGATCCCATGCATCTGGTTCATATTCTCCGGTTGGTTTTGCCGGACCGCCCATTCCTGCATTATTGCAGGCAACATCAAGTCGGCCGTATTTTGAAACCGTAACCTCAACCATATGTTTATTATCGCTTGCACTCGACGAATCACCTTTTACAAAAAAGGCTTCTCCTCCGCTTTCTTTTATAATTTTTACGGTTTCTTCTCCATGTTCAACATTAATATCCGAAACTACAACTTTTGCTCCTTCTCTAGCGTAGGATTCTGCAACTGCGCGTCCAATTCCTGAACCGCCTCCAGAGACAAAAGCTACTTTGTTTTCTAAAAGTGACATATTCTTTAAATTTAAAATTGTACCTGTAATTTACGAAGATATCGACGGCTGACCATAGCAAAAACGGAGTTTACAATAAGATTAAGACTTTATCATAATCAAATGTTATTTGGCATTAAAACCCCGTAATTCCAGAAAATTTTCCGTATTATTTATCTTCGTCTAATTTCATATTGCCGCGATCTTCGTGATTATCCGGATGCGAATTTGGATAGCGGTTTGGTTCAACATCAGAATTTCTGTCTTTATTTTCGACTGTCTTTTTTGCTTCTTCATCACTAGAAACACCGCGGTTTGCATTTGGATTATCTGGATTTACATCGTCTTTAACTTTTTGAATATCTTCATTTTCATTTCTCGCCCTGTCTACAACTTCTTTGTTTCCGTCTTTATCTGCAACCACTTCTTTTTTCAGGTTAGCATCATCTGCTTTTCCGTCGTGTGAAATATTTTTCCCTTTCGTTTCATCGATATCTTTTTGTACTCCATTTATTTTTTTAGAGCCTAGATTATTAGTTTCCATATCCTTTATTATTTTGAGTTTCTATATTAATATTACGAATTCTAAATTTTAAAAGAAAGTTGTTTAACATAGCATTTAGTTTAAAAAGCATTTTTCATAACTTTAATCATGAACTAAAAAACAGTCTGATGAAATTTCTTAAAATCAAAACAAGCTGGTCAAATGCCGAATTTATTCTAATAAAATTATGCATGGCTTCGATCTATATTTTTATTGGAAGTTATTTTCATGATTTCTTCAAAAACTATTATATACCGCTTTTAGTTGTATTCGGAATAACGGTAATCTGGTTTGTTTATGAATGGCTGAAAAAGATGAAAGTAAAAAACGAATAATCGATTCTCAGTTTTACTTTAATACTTGCAGAACAAAGCTATCTTTGCAAAAAATAAAACATGCACCGACACTTCATTCTTTTTAAACCTTACGGCTATTTAAGCCAATTTATTTATGAATTGAAAAGAAAGAAAAAGCTTTTGGGCGAACTTCATGATTTTCCCGAAGGTACGATGGCAATTGGCCGATTAGATGAAGATTCTGAAGGTTTGCTTTTACTGACAACCGATGGAAAAGTAAGCGAGCAGATAAGAAGCAAAAAAGTCGATAAAGAATACTACGTTCAGGTTGACGGCATAATTACGCCCGAAGCGATTGAACAATTACAAAAAGGTGTAGAAATAGGTTTTGAAGGCGGAAAATACAAAACAAAACCCTGCTCTGCTTTTATTGTTACTGAAATTCCTGATTTTGGACCGAGGGCAAAAAAAATCAGGGACGAACGACACGGCCCGACTTCCTGGGCTTCGATTACTGTAAACGAAGGAAAATTTCGTCAGGTTCGAAAAATGACTGCCGCAGTTGGTTTTCCTACATTACGTTTGGTTCGCGTTCGGATAGGAAATGTATATTTGCAGGACTTAAAAGCCGGAGAGGTTTTAGAAGTAACCGATTTTAAATTAGAAAATGAGTCAATTTGATAATTAGATTTTTGAAAACTCATAACTTATAACTCATAATTCAAAAAAATGCTAAACGTAGTTCTTGTAGAACCAGAAATACCAAATAATACCGGAAACATTGGAAGATTGTGCGTAGGAACTGAAAGCCGACTGCACTTAATTCATCCTTTTGGTTTTGTAATTAATGATAAAAACCTAAAACGTTCCGGCTTGGATTATTGGGTTCATCTTGATGTAACCGAATATCAGAATGTTGAAGAATGGATTGCTCAAATTCCTGATCATTCCCGTGTATTTTTAATGAGTTCTCATTCTGATAAATCGTATTTAGAAAATGAATTTCAGGATGGTGACTGGTTGGTTTTTGGAAAAGAAAGCGTTGGTTTGAGCAAAGAGTTTATGGCTCGATTTGAAAATCATTTAACGATTCCTATGTCTCCACTTATCCGCTCTTTTAATATTGCGAATTCTGTTGCTTTTGTCGTTGGCGAAGCTAAGAGACAGATTGGGTTGAAAAAGTAATCTCGATCTTCCTGCAAGGTTTTTCAAACCTTGTAGGTATTTATTATCCATTATCAACTTCAAAACAGATACCTACAAGGTTTTGGAAACCTTGCAGGAAAAGAATCAGGTAACGATAAACTTCCCTTTTTCGGCATCAAAAATAATATGTTCATCTTTGAATAAAGCTGCAAAACTTCCGTTTGAAATTAAATTGCAAGGTTCGTCCTGAACTACATTTTCTGGTGTCATGACAATCATTTCGTCACTTAATTGAATTGCCAAATCAATATCGTGTGTTGAAAACAAAATGCATTTTTGAGTTTCCTGAGTTAGTTTCTTTAATAATTTAAATAGAGAAACTTTATGAAGTAAATCAAGATGAGTTGTTGGTTCATCTAAAATAATCAGCGGCGTATCTTGTGCCAAAGCTCTGGCAATTAAAACCTTTTGCAATTGCCCGTCGCTAATTTCGTAATGTTTTTTATGAGAAAGATGTTCGATTTGCGTGAGCTGCATCGCTTCCTGAACTTTTTCGATATCTGTTTGGGTTAAAGTTCCCACCCAATTGGTATAAGGCTGACGACCAAGCGCCACCAATTCAAAAACAGAGAGATTACTTGGCGGCAATTTTTCGGTTAAAACCAGACTTAAATTCTGCGCTAAATCTAAAGGTTTATATGTTGAGATATTTTTATCATTCAAATAAACATTCCCAGATAAAGGATGCTGAATTCCGGTAATGGTGCGTAATAAAGTCGATTTCCCTATTCCGTTTGCTCCAATCAAAGAAATGAGTTTTCCAGAACTTAAATTCAAATTTAAATTCCCAGCAATAGTCACAACCGCATTTTTGGATTTATATCCAATATTTAAATTTGAAGTTTTTAAAATACTTATCATTTTTTTTAAGTCGCTAAGGTTCTAAGATGCTAAGTTGCTGAGTTTTTTTCTTGCCACAGATTACAAGGATTAAAATGATTAAAAAAATAATCTGTGAAAATCCGTTTAATCCGTAAAATCTGTGGCCCAATAATTATTGGAAATTTCGTTTTCGTACCAAAAGCCAAATCACAACCGGTGCACCAATTATAGACGTTATGGCATTTATTGGGAGCGTAACATCAAATCCCGGCATTTGCGAAACAATATCGCAAAACAACATTATAATCGATCCGAAAAACAAAGTACTCCAAAACAAAATAGTATGATTACTAGTTTGAAAAGTCAGCTTTGCAATATGCGGAACCGCTAATCCAACAAAAGCAATTGGTCCGGCAAAAGCCGTAATCGCTCCAGATAAAATACTTGTTGCAAATATGATAATCAGTCTGGCTTTTTTGAAATTCAAACCCATACTTTTTGCATAGTTTTCTCCCAACAATAAAGCATTTAAAGGTTTAATACTTTTAGCACTTAAAAGCAATCCGATTCCAACACAGAAAGTCAAAATTCCAATTGTTGGCCAGGAAAGATTCCCCAGACTTCCCATTGACCAAAAAGTAAATTTCTGCAATTGTTCTGCCGTACTGAAATAAGTCAAAACACTTACGATTGCCGTTGTAAAACTTCCGAACATTAATCCGACAATTAAAATGGCCATTGTGTCCCGTAATCTTTGAGAAACTACTAAAACCAACAATAAAACTAACGTACTTCCAAAAGTAGAAGCAATTACAATTCCGTATGACGATAAAGCAATAACACTTAAAAACGAAGGTAAAAACCCAGCGCCTAAAATTACAAAAGCAACGCCTAAACTAGCTCCGGAACTTAATCCCAAAACATAAGGCCCAGCAAGTGGATTCCGAAATAAAGTCTGCATTAAAAGTCCGCTTATCGAAAGTCCCGTTCCCACTAAAACTGCGGTGATGGCTTTTGGCAGACGATAATTGATAATGATATATTCCCAGGTTGATTTTGTCGCATGTCCTCCGGTTAAACTCGTAAAAACATCTTTTAACGGAATCGTGACAGATCCTAAACTAATGCTCGCAAAAAACATCAATAAAAGACCTAAAGCCAAAACGACAAATAAAATGGTATTTCGTTTTTTGTTTGCCAATTTAATTCAGTTTTGATGCAAAAGTAAATTCGTAACTCGACATTAAATCAGGATGAAAAATTTTAATGTAATCTTTTAAAACTAAATCCGGACGGCTTGGCGCTAATTCGTAATAAACCGTTCCTCCGGTTGCGCCGAGTTTCCCTTCAAAACTATAAACACTTTTATTGGTAAAAGCATCAAATTCACTATAATGCGGGTTTGCTTTTTGCAATTCATCCAGACTTTTAAAAGAACCCGAAGCAATCCAGACATTTGCCGTTTTTGCTTTATCTAAAACTTTTTCAAAAGACAAACCTTCACTTCCCGTTCCTTTCAAATCTGCCCATAAATAATTAGCGTGAGCATCTTTCATAAATTCGGCAACCCAGCTGTTTCCTTTGGCAACATACCAAACATCTTCATACATTGATCCATACAAAACGGTTGAATTTGGTGTTTTTTCTGCTGCCAGTTTTTTGGCCTGATTATAACTCTCAACAATTTTATCAAACAATTCTTTTGCTTTCTCTTCTTTTCCAAATAAGGCTCCGTAAAGCTTTATCCATTCTGCTTTTCCAAGTGGCGATTGTTCCATCCAGTCGCCCTGAATCAAAACATTTAAACCGCTTTTTTTCAAATTATCCAGCATCGGATTATTGTTGTCAACACCAAAAGTCACAATCAAATCTGGCGATAATTCTATCAATTGTTCTATATTTAATTTTTCATTTTGTCCAACGTTTTTCACAGAACCTTTGTCAATTAAAGCTCTTGTTTTTTCAGATGAAATATAATCGGTATGTGGAAAACCAACCAATTTATTCTCTACTTCAAGCATTTCTAAAAACGGAATATTAGTTGTTGAAGTTACCACAACAGATTCTAACGGAACCTGAATTGTAGTATATGATTGAAGACTATCCGGAACTTTTGCTTCTTTTTCTTTTAAAATATATTTGAAGTCTTTATTTGCGTTAGGCCATGGATTTGAAACTGTTACAACTGAATAATCATCATATTTTACAATAGAAAGTCCAGATGCATATTCGATACTATTTTTTGCTGTTTCAATTTTAGCTACTTCGCTCGTTTCGTTCTTCTTACATCCGAAGAGAATAAAAAAAGAAGAAATAAAAATCAATTTAGGGAATAAATGTCTCATATTTTACGTTTTCGAAAGGAACAAAGGTAAAGTATTTTCTATTTTTTTTGTTTACCTTTATTCTTACAAAATTCAACAATTTGTATCTTTGCAACATGAATACCACAAAAATTAAAGTTTGCTCAAGCTGTGAATCTCAATTCAGCTGTGGAGACATTTCGGTTGAAAATAAATGCTGGTGTAATGATTACCCGCCTATTTTCAATCTTTCTGAAGGAGGAGACTGTCTTTGTCCCGTTTGTTTTAAAGAAGCATGCGAGGATAAAATCGATGCTTATATTGAAACTATTACTCCTAAAAATGCTTTTAAAAATAAAGCCATATCTTTACCCAAAACAGAAAAACTAATTGAGGGAATTGATTATTATACAGAAGATGGCAACATGGTTTTTAAAGCCTGGTTTCATTTAAAACGCGGAACCTGCTGTGGAAACAAGTGCAGACATTGCCCGTATTAATTTAGTTATTCGTGAAAAGTGAGAAGTAAAAAGTTGTTGTTTTAAACATTCATTTTATATTTCGCATTTTACATTTTACACAAACACACAAAAAATGATCCATTTAATAACCGGCGGCGAGCGATCAGGAAAGAGCAGTTATGCCCAAAATCTGGCTTTGCAGCTTTCAAATTCTCCAATATATGTAGCAACGGCCCGAAAATGGGATTCGGATTTTCAAAATCGAATTGACCGTCATCAACTGGAAAGAGACGAACGCTGGACGAATATTGAAAAAGAAAAACATTTAAGCGAAATAGACTTTTCCGGAAAAGTTGCTTTAATTGACTGTGTAACGCTTTGGCTGACCAACTTTTTTGTAGACAATAAAAACGACGTAACCTTAAGTTTACAAGAAGCAAAAAAAGAATTTCTTTTAATTGCCAATCAGGAAAATGCAACGTTAATTATTGTAACCAACGAAATTGGAATGGGCGTTCACGCCGCAACCGAAATTGGCAGAAAATTTACTGAACTGCAAGGCTGGATGAATCAGTTTTTAGCATCAAATGCAGATGAAGTTGTTTTAATGGTTTCGGGAATTCCTGTAAAGATCAAAGGAGAAAATTCCAAATTTTAAATTCCAAATTCCAATCTTTAAAAGGAAAATTCAAAATTTAAATCCCAAATTCCAAGGCTATACTTTATCTTTACTTATATTTTAAATTTCAGCTGAATTGGAATTTGGAATTTAAAAAATTGGAATTTATGACTAGTTTAGACGATATATTAAAATCACGTCGCGATACCCGACATTTTACAACCGATGAAGTTCCTGATGAAGTAATTCAAAAAGCTTTACAGGCCGGACATTGGGCGCCTTCTGTTGGATTGACTGATGCAACGCGATATTATATCATTAAATCGGATGAAGTTAAATGTGCAATTAAAAACCTGTTTTTAGATTATAACAAAAAAGCCGAAGAACTTACAGATAATCCCGAACAAAAAGAACTTTACAAATCACTAAAACTGGAAGCTATTGAAGAAGCACCAATTGGACTTATCATAGCTTATGATCGTTCTGTTTTAAATCAATTTACTATTGGGACTATTGGCAGTAATGAAGCGGTGAAATTTAGTTCGGTTTGTGCGGCACAGAATATTTGGCTTTCGTTAACTGAACAAGGTTACGGAATGGGATGGGTTTCGATTTTAAACTATTTTCAGTTTAAAAAGATTTTGGATTTACCAGAAAATATAGAACCGCTTGGCTATTTCTGCATTGGTAAACCTGCCACAAATTACGGCAATCAGCCTATGCTGCAGCAATTGCATTGGAAACAAAAATCGGAAACTGCAGATTGTAAAGAAATCAACAAAATTCATCCAATCAACATTTCTGATTTTGATTTAAAACCTTCAAGTAAAGTTGAAAACAAAACTGATTTCAATACCCTTTTACAAGAAAAAATAGATTCGAAAACAAAGCCTGTCGGCTCACTTGGAACGTTAGAAACTTTGGCTTTTCAAATGGCGAGCATTTTTGAAACTTTAAATCCTAAAATAATAAATCCGAATATTGTTGTTTTTGCAGCAGATCACGGAATCGCTAATCATGGCGTGAGCGATTATCCGCAAGATGTTACGCGCCAAATGGTAAATAATTTTATGGAAGGCGGCGCAGCAATTAATGTTTTCTGCAAACAAAACAATATCGAATTATCGATTGTAGATTCGGGTGTAAACTATGATTTTCCAACAAATGCAAAATTAATTAATGCCAAAATTGCAAAAGGAACACAATCTTTTCTGCATGTTCCTGCAATGAGCGAAACAGAATTGAATTTGTGCTTTGAAAAAGGAAAATCAATTGTAGAAAATATTGCTAAAACAGGTTCTAACTGCATCGGTTTTGGTGAAATGGGAATTGGAAATACTTCGACAGCATCCGTTTTAATGAGTCTTTTAACCGGTTTTTCAATCGAAGACTGCGTTGGAAAAGGAACCGGAATTAACGATGAAAAACTGCTAAACAAACAAAATATTCTAAAAAAAGCAATCGGTAATTATTCCGGTCAAGCCGAATTAAAACAACAAATCGCCCATTTTGGAGGTTTTGAAATTATTCAAATGGCAGGCGGAATGCTAACGGCTTACGAAAATAAAATGGTGATTCTTGTTGATGGTTTTATTTGTTCTGTCGCTTATTTAATTGCTTCTAAAATAAATCCTGATATTAAACGAAATGCCATTTTCTGCCATTGCTCTGCCGAAAAAGCACATCAAAAATTATTAGATTATCTTGGCGCTAAGCCTATTTTAAATTTAGATTTGCGTCTTGGCGAAGGAACGGGTTGTGCGGTTGCATTTCCTATTTTAAAGTCGGCAGAGGCTTTTTTAAATGAAATGGCTAGTTTTGAAAGTGCTGGGGTTAGTAGGAAGTAAACTTCAATTGAGCATAAATAATTATGTTCATTAATGATTTATACTCATTTTTGTCATTTCGACGAAGGAGAAATCTCCACAAGTAACTCCGCAATCCATATAACCAATCTTTGTCGAGCTACTTGCGGAGATTTCTCCTTCGTCGAAATGACATACTAAATAGAAAAAAAATAATTAATGAAAAAAGAACTACACATTTTCTTCACCTGCTTAATGTTCTACACCAGAATTCCATGTCCAAAAAACATTACTCACGATCCTGATTATTTAAATAAAGCAACAAGATATTTTCCTTTTATTGGCTGGATTGTTGGATCGATTTCATTTCTGGCTTTTTATATTTTCTCTCTTTTTCTTTCAACAGAAACAGCTGTAATTTTTTCAATAATAATTTCAGTTTTAACAACCGGAGCTTTTCATGAAGATGGATTTGCAGATGTCTGCGACGGATTTGGCGGCGGCTGGACCAAAGAAAAAATCCTAATGATTATGAAAGACAGTGCGATTGGTGCTTACGGAGCAATTGGATTGGTTTTACTTTTTCTGGCGAAATTCAAATTGCTTTCAGAATCTATTTTACTTTTCACTAATAACATTTTACTGATTTACCTTTTATTTATTTCGGCACATTCTTTAAGTCGTTTGGCGGCGATCAGCATTATTTTTACGCATCAATATTCTCGTGATGACGCTTCGAGCAAAAGCAAACCAATTGCTAAACAACATAGCTGGAAAGAAGTTTTCGGATCTTTTTTCTTTGGATTAATTCCGTTATTGGCACTCTCCTATTTCAATTATAAAATTCTCTTAGTTTTAATTCCTATTTTTATAACCAGATATTTTCTGGCCAGATATTTCCAAAAATGGATTGACGGTTATACGGGAGATTGTCTTGGCGCAACGCAGCAAGTGTGCGAAGTAATTTATTATTTAAGTATTCTTTTTATATGGAAATTTATTTAGTTCGCCACACCGAAACTATCTGCGAAAAAGGAATTTGTTACGGACAATCTGATGTAAATATTGCGGAACCTTTTGATGAAATTTTTAACCGAATTGTTTCAGAATTACCTAGTGAAGCTATTATTTTTTCAAGTCCACTAAAACGCTGTTCTATTTTAGCAAAACACATTCAGCAAAATATAAAAACAATTTCTTATCAGGAAGACGATCGTTTGAAAGAAATGAATTTTGGCGAGTGGGAACTCAAAAACTGGAACGAAATTCCGCCAGAACAATTAAATCCGTGGATGGAAGATTTTGTAAACATTCAAGTTTTAAATGGTGAATCATTTGTGGAATTACATCAAAGAGTTGGTGATTTTTTAGCAGAACAAATTTCACAAAAAACCCAGCAGCCTATCATTATTGTAGCACATGCCGGAATTATCAGAAGCGTATTATGTCATCAGACTTCACTGCCATTAAAAGAGGCTTTTCAAAATAAAGTCGATTTTGGACAAGTTATAAAAATTACATTTTAATTTAGTTTTGTTTAGTATTTAATCGAAATAGTAAAACAAATTTGAATATTCAATAATTTTAACTTTATCTTTGCAGCAAATTAAGGTTGTGTTTTTATAAAACACATTAAAAGGGAATCAAGTAAAATCTTGAGCTGTTCCCGCAACTGTAAGCTTAGTTCTAAAAAGAATGCTTGTTGTAAACTACAAAACCACTGCTCGCGCTGTCGAATGGGAAGGTAAACAACAAGACGCGAGCCAGGAGACCTGCCTTTGTAACAAATATCGAGCTCTCGGGAAAAAGAGTGTAGAAATTATGACTTTAAGAATACGTTTTGCTTTTTTACTTGTAATGTTGTGCCAATTGATTTCGGCGCAGAGCGATTCTATTAAATTAAAAGAAGTTGTAGTTTCTGATGCTAATCTGAAAAAATACTCCAATTCACAATCCGTTTTAAAGCTTAACGATTCGATTATCAATAAAAATGAAGCTTTACTTACTGATCTTTTAAATTTCAATTCAACTATTTATTTTAAGGAATACGGACGCGGAATGCTTTCTACAGTTTCTTTTCGCGGAACTACCTCTTCTCAAACAGCTGTAATCTGGAACGGAATCAATATTAATTCGCAGATGAACGGAAGCACCGATTTCAACACAATTTCGGGTTCTGATTATAATTCGATTAGTGTAAAAGCCGGCGGCGGAAGTGTTATTTACGGAAGCGGTGCCATTGGCGGAACCGTGCATTTAAACAACGATCTGGCATTTTATAATCGGTTTGAGAATAATTTAAAACTGGATTACGGAAGTTTCAATACTATTGGAATAAATTATAAAACGAATATTTCTAACGAAAAATGGAGTGCGCAAATTGGTTTTTCTAAAAACAGCTCCACAAACGATTACAAGTATTTAGACCGTTACACCTGGCGAGGCGAACAGCGCTGGAACCAAAACGGACAGTATGATATTATAACCATGAGCGCTAATGCAGGTTATAAAATCGACTCAAAAAATACTTTAAAACTGTATAGTCAGTTTTCAAATACAGACAGAAATACTTCTTTAGTTGTAGAAACGGAAACAAAAAGCAAATATGTAAATGGTTTCAATCGAAGTTTATTAGAATACGACGGTGATTTTGGAAAATTTAAAACCAATTTTAAAACGGCGTATATCTTTGAAAACTATCAATATTTTCCTGATAACTCAAGCAACATCTACACTTACGGAAAAACTGAAAGTTTAATTACAAAAGTTGATTTAGGATATACTTTATTCAAATCAACCCAAATAAATGGAATTTTAGACTATAACAGAACTAAAGGTTACGGAAGCAGTTTTGGCGATCACGTTCGCGAAATCAGCTCAGCAGGAATATTGGTCAAACAAGATTTCTCTGAAGCGTGGAAAAACGAACTTGGTGTTCGAAAAGAGTTTACAGATAATTACAAATCTCCGGTTTTATTCTCTTTAGGATCTTCGTATCAGTTTAGTAAATTGTACAATTTAAAACTGAATGTATCCCGAAATTTCAGAATTCCGACTTATAATGATTTGTATTGGGAAGAAGGCGGAAACCCGGATTTAAAACCAGAAAGTTCGTATCAGGCAGAAATTGGAAATGTGTTCACTTTCAAAAACATTTCGCTTACGCAGACTTTCTACTATATCAAAATTAAAGATTTATTGCAGTGGGTTCCAGGCAAAAACGGCATTTGGAGTCCAACAAATAAAGACAATGTTAATAGTTACGGTGCTGAAACTTTATTGAGCTGGAAAAAACAATTCGGTAAAAATAACTTAAGTGCCAATGCTTCTTATGCTTATACCGCTTCAAAAGATGAAGCTACTAAAAAGCAGCTTTTCTTTGTTCCTTATAATAAAGTAACGGCTTCTGTCGCTTATTCACGAAACAGGATTTCTGCTTATTACCAATTTTTATACAACGGTTTTGTTTACACAAGAGCCGATAATAATCCGGACGAAATTATAAACGATTACAACATTTCAAATGTCGGAATCGATTATGATTTTAAATTCCTTGACTCTTTCAAACTTGGTTTTCAGGTTTTAAACATTTTTAATAAAAATTATGAAAGCCTGGAAGACAGACCAATGCCGGGTCGAAATTTCAATATGTATTTAACTCTAAAATTTTAATAATTATGAAACTTAGTAAATTACTTTTAATGGCGTTTAGCGTCTCGTTATTCGTTTCTTGTTCGAGTGATGACGATAATGACCAAATAGAATATAAAAACGGATTCCTTATTTTAAATGAAGGAAGCGCAGGACAAGGAAGTGTTTCTTTTTCAAGCAATGATTTCAACGTTTTTGAAAAAGATGCTTACACTGCTGCAAACGGTTCAGATTTACTTGGAAAATATGCTCAAAATATCTTTTTTGACGGAGACAGAGCTTATATTATTGCAGGTGGTTCAAATGTTATAAATGTGGTAAACAAATACACGTTTAAATTGATTGCTAAAATCGATACTGGACTTGCAAACCCAAGATATGGTGTTGTAAAAGATGGTAAAGCTTATGTAACTAATGCTAATACTTATTTTTCAGCAAGTAATCCAAACGGAAATACTGATGATTATGTTGCTGTAATTAATTTAGCTACAAATACATATGAGTCTAAAATTAACCTAAACGCAACAGCTAACAGACTTGTAGAAAAAAACGGTAAATTATATATCACTGAACCTTATAACAGTGATAAATTATTAGTGGTAAATATCGCGACAAAAGCATTAGAGGCTCCTGTAGCAATTGGTTCAAGTGCAGATGGTATCGAAGAAAATAATGGAACTTTATATATTTTAAGAGGTCCTTATGAAGACAGAAGCGAAATTGTAAAAGTAAAATTAGCAGACAATTCTATTTCCAGAATCACATTCCCTGAGTCATTAGACGGAGCTGCGTTTTTAGATGTTTACGAGAATAAAATTTATTATACAGTAGGGAATTCAGTTTATTCTATTGCTACTACTGCAACTGAAGCTTCAACAACTGCTATCGTAACGCCTAGTTTAGGTTATTTATACGGATTTGCAGTTAACAACAACCGCATTTATTTAGCTGACAGCGGAGATTTTAAAGCTGACAGCAAAGCATACATTTACAGTTTAACTGGAAGTTTACAAAAAGAATTAACTGTTGGAGTGGGGCCAAACGGTTTTTACTTTAATGATTAATTTACTTTAGAATTAGTTTTTATTTGTTTTTGGTAAAAAAAGGCTTTCATTTCTGAAAGCCTTTTTTTTATTTCTATTCTATTTTTAAAACCCTTTTAGAGCATTTTATAAATACATTTCGTTTCGTAATCCGTTGATTTTTTTAGAATCGCTTATGTATGGCAAAACTGCGTTATGATCTGTTTGGATTTTCTTAGCAGCAGAACCTGTAATTTTAGAGATTGCCAAATTCAGCAATGGTTCAGAAGGATCACCTAAAACACCATAATTATTAATGTATTCATACTGAACATAAGTTGGAACCAATCCTCCTGTATAATCTCCAAAATCTGCAGCATTAGAAATTTTAAAGAGTAAAGGCTGCATTGCATATTTATGATTTAGATTTATATTACTTTTAGTTACTAAACTTGGAGAATCATAAAGTGTTCTTGAACCTACATTTTTACCAATAGTTGTTTCACCAATTTGAATTACATTAATATAAGGTTTTAATCCGTTTATGACCAATTCACTTGCAGACGCCGTATTTGAAGTTGTTAAAATATAAACCGTAGCCAAATTTAAACCATTTACCGCAGCACCATCAATATTACTTACAAATCTTTCATTCAAGTCTTCTAATGCTTCAGCATTCAAACCAGCCATTAATTTAAAATTATATTGTCTTTTCGAAAATATTTCGCCGTCAAACTGTCCCGTAATCATACTTGCCAAACGTGTTGAAGTACGTACAGAACCACCTCCGTTATATCTTAAATCTAAAACTAAATCTGTAACACCTTGCGCTTTTAATTCACCAAATGCTTCATTTAATTGAGAATCATAGTCCTGATAAAAACCGTTATACATTAAATAACCAATTTTGTGACTGCCGGAAGTAATTACTTTATGAATTAAAATTGGGTTTTCTTCTAAAGTGGTTTTAGTTAAAGAAAGTGATTTTCCATTCAAAACAAAAGAAGAGCCATTATAACTGGCAAAATTTAGAGTATAAGTATCAGGTCCTAATAATAATGACTGGTAATTTGAAACCGTTAATTTAGTTCCGTTTACACCTGTAAATAAATCCCCTCTTTTAATATCTTTACCAGAAGCATCAGAGTTTGGGATAATATAACGAACATAACCTACTAAATCATTAGATCCTTCGGCAACTCTGGTTAGTTTAAAATCAACACCATTATTTTTAGTGATTCCGTTAAGTTCTTGTTCTAAAACGGTATAATCTTCTACAATCCAGCTAAAACGATCAATAGCATTACTTGGATATTTGCTTACCGGTTTGTTTAATAAATCCTGAAATAAGTCTTCGGGATGCGAATATCCAGATAAAAAAGAGTTTAATTCACTTTTTGTACCAAAGCGGTCATCGGCTAAATTAGGTACATCAGCCTGCCATAAATAGTACGTATTTAATCCTCTCCATATAAAATCGTTTACCTGTAACTCCGCGGGAGCTCTAACATCATCCTCATCTTCACAAGATTGCAAAGCAAATGTTAGTACAAACAAAAATAGTATTGCCTTTAAAATTGGTTTCATAGAAATTAGGTTTCGGTGTCTTGGTATTCTATTAACGTAAAAATACTACCTTTAGTTTTAAGTAGTATTCTTTTTACCTAAAAAAATTTTACATTATTGCTGTAACAAAAATAATTGTGGCTCGTCTTGACTATATAAGCTAACGAATAACCTTTTAATTTATGAACCAGAATGTGTTTATAGAATTAGTTAATCCTTTTAAAGACAAAGTTTTTCGTCTGGCAAAACGATTGCTTACCAGTACCGAGGAAGCCGAAGACGCTACTCAGGAAGTAATGGTAAAATTATGGAATAAAAAAGAGAATCTGGACACTTACAATAATGTTGAAGCACTGGCCATGACCATGACAAAAAATTATTGTTTAGATCAGTTAAAATCTAAAAGAGCCGGAAACCTCCAGATTGTCCATAATAATTTTACAGATCGCGAGCCGCAGTTAGACCGGAAATTAGAAGATGCTGATAGTTTAGAATGGGTTGGAAAAATTATAAATCAGCTGCCGGAACAGCTTCAAATATTAATTCAGTTACGGGATGTTGAACAATATGAATTTGAGGAAATTGCAAAAATCGTTAACATGAACGAAACCGCAATTCGGGTGGCACTTTCGAGAGCAAGAAAAAAAATAAGAGAATCAATGGTAAATGCACACAGTTATGGAATTAGATAAAATAGAAAATATATTAGAAAAATACTTTCAGGGAGAAACTACTATTGCCGAAGAAAATCAATTAAAAGAATATTTTTCTTCATCAGATGTTGCGCAGCATTTGGAGCAGTACAAACCCATTTTTGGTTATTTCTCTCAGGTAAAACAACAAAAATCAACGCAGGAGATCCCACTAAAAACTAAAAAACGAAATGTGGCGTGGTTATCAATTGCAGCTTCAGTTGTTGTTTTACTAGGAATTGGAACCTATTATTTTGCAGGCGAAAAAACAACTCCGGTTGTCGCACAGTCTGAATTAGGAACCTACGACGATCCGGAAGAAGCCCTTGCAGCAACGCAAAAAGCTTTGGCTCTATTGTCGAACAATGTTAATGTAGGTATTGAAAGTGTACAATACATTGGCGAATATGAACAATCAAAAAACAAAATTTTTAAACAGTAAATTAAACACAAAAATAATTATGAAAAATTTCATCATAACTCTAGTTTTCGCATTCGTTACACAAGCTTTTTATGCTCAAAGTGCCTTTGACAAATATGATGGTCAGGACGATGTAACATCAGTAATTGTAAACAAAAAAATGTTTGATTTAATGAGTAAAGTAAAAGTTGATGCTTCTGATAAAGAAACACAGCAATACATTAACCTGATTAAAAAATTAGACTACCTAAAAGTGTTTACCACAAAAAACCCTAAAGTTGAAGCAGATATGAAAGCTTCTGCAGATAAGTACATAAAATCTGCTGGTTTAGAAGAACTTATGCGCATCAACGACAGCGGTAAAAATGTTAGGATAATGGTAAAATCTGGCGCTACAGATACTCAAATTAAAGAATTGCTAATGTTTGTTGACGGGGCAAAAAGCGAAGAATCTGTTTTATTGTCACTTACAGGTAATTTCGATTTAAATGAAATCTCTGTACTTACAGACAAAATGCAGCTTCCGGGCGGAACTGACTTGAAAAAAGCTTCTAAAAGCAAAAGATAATCATGAAAATCAACGTTTTCACCACAGCCATTTTAGCATTACTAACTTTTGTAAGTTGTAATTCTGAGCCTTCACTGCAAAAGTATTTTGTCGAAAACACAGACAAAAAAGACTTTATTGCACTCGATGTTTCGCCTTCTATTTTAAATCTCGACAATACTAAATTGTCGGCAGAGCAAAAAGAAGCCATAAATTCATTCGATAAAATGAACATATTAGCTTTTAAAGCAAATGATAAAAATCAGGTGCAATTTGAAGCAGAACGAAATAAGGTTAAGGCCATATTAAAAGACCCAAAATATCAGGAATTAATGAAAGTTGGTTCCGGTAAAGACGGCGCATCAATTAGTTATGTCGGCTCTGATGACAACATCAAAGAATTCATAGTTTTTGCAAACAGAAAAGAAAATGGTTTTGCCGTTGTTCGTGTGTTAGGAAATAATATGAACCCGAATAGCATTATGACTTTAATGTCTGTTTTGAAAGAATCAAAAATAGACATGGAACAATTGAAACCTTTACAGCAATTGGTTAAATAAAAACATCTTACTTTTAATCGAAAAAAAGCTCCTTAAATGGGAGTTTTTTTTATTTATAATCATATTGTAAATACTGGGCGTAGACGCACTGCTGTGCGTCTCTACAGAAAATTGGGGTGAACTATATTTTTTTTCAACCAGCAGATGACACAATGTATATCGTAGAGGCGCACAGCAGTGCGTCTTATGCGCAAAGTATAACAAACGTAAATACTAGACGTAGACGCGCTGCGGTGCGTCTCTACAGAAAATTGGAAATGAATATTTCTTCGACAAAAAAATAACCACAAAGCATATTGTAGAGACGCACAGCAGTGCGT
>NZ_CAIJDE010000055.1:77626-90870 GCF_903819335.1 Flavobacterium panici
GTCTTATGCGCAAAGTATATCAAACGTTAATACTTGACGTAGACGCACTGCTGTGCGCCTCTACAGAAAATTGGAAATGAATATTTCTTCGACAAAAAAATAACCACAAAGCATATCGTAGAGACGCACAGCAGTGCGTCTTATGCGCAAAGTATAACAAACGTGAATATTGGACGTAGACGCACTGCAGTGCGTCTCTACGGAAAATTGGGTGAATTATATTTTTTCAACCAGCAGATAACACAATGCATATCGTAGAGACGCACAGCAGTGCGTCTTATGCGCAAAGTATAGCAAACGTGAATACTGGACGTAGACGCACTGCTGTGCGCCTCTACAGAAAATTGGAAATGAATATTTCTTCGACAAAAAATAACCACAAAGCATATCGTAGAGACGCACAGCAGTGCGTCTTATGCGCAAAGTATAACAAACGTGAATATTGGACGTAGACGTACTGTTGTGCACCTCTACACAAAATTGGAAATGAATATTTCTTCGACAAAAAATAACCACAAAGCATATCGTAGAGGCGCACAGCAGTGCGTCTTATGCGCAAAGAACAGCAAACGTGAATATTGGACGTAGACGCACTGCTGTGCGTCTCTACAAAAAATTGGGATGGAATTATATAAATTTTTAGATCAGCAAATAACACAAAATATATAGACAAAGCATATCGTAGAGGCGCACAGCAGTGCGTCTTATGCGCAAACTAAAAAAACCAAAAAGCTCCAATTTTCATTGGAGCTTTTTTTAATGTATAATATACATTTTTTCTAATCTTACAAATTAAATGTTAAAATAAATTCATTTACATTTACTTCTTAATATAACAAATACCAATAATGAAAACACCAAAAATCTTATTTCTATTTTTACTTTTAGCATTAAACAGCTGTTCAAGCGATAACAACGAAAACCCTGAAGATCCGGAAACATCAAAATTTGCAATGACAGCAAAAGTTGACGGTACTTTATGGGAAATGCAAAATCCGTTTGGATCAGATTATGCTACAAAAACATTATTTGATATGTATCCTGCAGAAGAATACATTCTTTTACAAGGAAGAAACAAAAATTTTGTAGATGAAATTAGACTTTACATTAAAAGAAGCGATCTAAAAGTTGGAACATATCCTATAACAAAAAACACTTTTGACGCTTCTAAAACACAAGTTGAAATCTCATTTAACACTAAAGGAAAAAGTCAATATCCTGTTAATGGTTCAGTATCAATTACAGCAATTGACTTAACTGCTAAAAAAGTAACCGGAACATTTTCATTTAATTGTGTAGATGATGATGATGAACCAATTAGCGCTGCTAACCCTGTTACAACAAAAGTAACTGATGGTACTTTTAGCTACAGATATGATGTACCAGAGAAATAATTCTGATATATTTCCATATAAAAAAGCTCCTTTAAAAGGAGCTTTTTTATTTTAATCCTGCCGTGAATACTGGACGTAGACGCACTGCTGTGCGTCTCTACGGAAAATTGGAATGAATATTTTCTTTGACAACAAATTACCACAAATTATATCGTAGAGACGCACAGCAGTGCGTCTTATGCGCAAAGTAAATCAACAGGCGTGAATACTGGGCGTAGACGCACTGCTGTGCGTCTCTACAGAAAAACGGGGTGAATATATATTTATACGACAAACAAACCACACAAAGTATATCGTAGAGACGCACAGCAGTGCGTCTTATGCGCAAAGTAAATCAACAGACGTGAATACTGGACGTAGACGCACTGCTGTGCGCCTCTACGGAAAATTGGAATGAATATTTCTTTGAAAACAAATAACACAAACCATATCGTAGAGGCGCACTGCAGTGCGTCTTATGCGCAAAGTAAAAAACAGTGCTTGAATACTGGGCGTAGACGCACTGCTGTGCGTCTCTACAGAAAATTGGGGTGAATATTTACTCGACAAAAAATAACACAAAGTATATCGTAGAGACGCACCGCAGTGCGTCTTATGCGCAAAGTAAAAAACAAAAAAGCTCCAATTTTCATTGGAGCTTTTCTTTTATAATGGAATCTGAGCTTATTTACTCAAATACATTTTTCTTCTAGAGTACAATTCGTAGAATTGATCGTCTTTTAAGTCATCAATAAACAAGATGCTTTCTCCTGTTGATTTCATTTCTGGCCCTAACGCTTTGTTTACGTTCGGGAATTTGCTGAAAGAGAAAACCGGTTGTTTGATTGCGTATCCTTTTAA
This sequence comes from Flavobacterium panici, assembly GCF_903819335.1. Classification (GTDB taxonomy): domain Bacteria; phylum Bacteroidota; class Bacteroidia; order Flavobacteriales; family Flavobacteriaceae; genus Flavobacterium; species Flavobacterium panici. Next base: position 79,861 of record NZ_CAIJDE010000055.1, read on the forward strand.
TTGTGGGTTAAAATCAAAGTCAGTTACTTTACTATGACCTAACATTACTTTAGTAGCGTAGTTTACATAAGGCTCTCCGTAAGCTTTTGCAATAAACGGAACCGTTCTTGAAGCTCTTGGGTTTGCTTCGATAATATAAACCGTATCATCTTTTATCGCAAACTGAATATTGATCAAACCAACTGTTTTTAAAGCTCTTGCAATTTTATGCGTATGATCTTTAATTTGCTGCATTACGAATTCTCCTAAGTTAAAAGGAGGCAATGTTGCATTACTATCTCCAGAGTGAACTCCGCAAGGTTCGATATGCTCCATAATTCCTATGATATATACATTTCCGTCAGCATCACAAATCGCATCCGCTTCAGCTTCGATTGCTCCGGCTAAGTAGTGATCTAAAAGTAATTTGTTTCCTGGAATTGTTTTCAACAAATCGATAACGTGCTCTTCAAGTTCTTTTTTGTTGATTACAATTTTCATTCCCTGACCTCCTAATACATAAGAAGGACGAATTAAAAGCGGGAAATCTAAACTGTCCGCTAATTTTGAAGCTTCGTCTGCCGTTTCAGCGATTCCGAATCTTGGGAAAGGAATATGTAATTCTGTCAATAAATCTGAGAATCTTCCTCTGTCTTCTGCTAAGTCAAGTGCATCAAAACTAGTTCCGATGATTTTTACACCGTATTTAGATAATTTATCTGCTAATTTAAGAGCCGTTTGACCACCAAGCTGAACGATTACACCTTCTGGTTTTTCGTGCTGAATGATATCATAAATATGCTCCCAGAAAACTGGTTCGAAGTATAATTTATCAGCCGTATCAAAATCTGTTGAAACCGTTTCAGGATTACAATTAATCATGATCGTTTCGTAACCACATTCTTTTGCAGCTAAAACTCCGTGTACACAAGAATAATCAAACTCAATTCCCTGCCCAATTCTGTTTGGTCCTGAACCTAAAACGATAACTTTCTTTTTATCTGTTACGATACTTTCATTATCCACAAAACGCTCTCCGTTTGCTTTTTCGATTTCTGCTTCAAAAGTAGAGTAGTAATAAGGTGTTTTTGCTTTAAATTCAGCCGCACACGTATCAACCAGTTTAAACACACGGTTGATGTTTTTCTCCATACGTAAAGAATGTACTTCACTTTCCAGACAGTTCATCATGTGAGCTAATTGTCTGTCGGCGAAACCTTTTTGTTTTGCTTCAAGTAATAATTCTTTAGGAAGGTTTGAAACTTTATAGTTCGAAATTTCTTTCTCTAAAACATAAAGTTCTTCGTATTGTTTCAGGAACCACATATCGATTCTTGTAATTTCATGAATTCTGCTCAACGGAATTCCCATTGCAATGGCATCATAAATTACAAAAACTCTGTCCCAGCTTGCATATGTAAGCTTTTCGATGATTTGTTCGTAATCTTTATATCCTTTTCCGTCAGCACCTAAACCATTTCTTTTAATCTCTAAAGATTGGGTTGCTTTATGAAGCGCTTCCTGAAAAGAACGTCCAATTCCCATAACTTCACCTACAGATTTCATCTGAAGACCTAAAGTTCTGTCTGAACCTTCAAATTTATCGAAGTTCCAACGTGGTATTTTTACGATTACATAATCTAAAGTTGGTTCAAAAAGAGCCGAAGTCGATTTTGTAATTTGGTTTTGTAATTCATCTAAGTTATATCCTAAAGCCAGTTTAGAAGCAATTTTAGCAATTGGATAACCTGTTGCTTTTGATGCTAAAGCTGATGAACGAGACACACGAGGGTTAATCTCGATGGCTACGATATCTTCTTTATCATCTGGAGAAACTGCGAATTGTACGTTACAACCTCCAGCAAAATTTCCGATACTTCTCATCATTAAAATTGCGTAGTCACGTAATTTTTGGAAAGTTGTATCAGATAATGTCATTGCCGGCGCAACGGTAATCGAATCTCCGGTGTGGATTCCCATTGGATCCATATTTTCGATAGAACAAATAATGACAACATTATCGTTTTTATCTCTTAAAAGCTCTAACTCGTACTCTTTCCATCCCATTAAAGCTTTATCAATTAAAACTTCGTGAATTGGAGATGCTTCAAGTCCGCGGGTTAAAAGCTCATCAAAATCTTCTTTTTTGTAAACTACCGCTGCTCCTGTTCCACCAAGTGTAAACGATGGACGAATTACAAGCGGGAAACCAAATTCCTGTGCAATTTCTTTTCCTTCTAAATATGAAGTAGCTGTTTTTGCAGGTGCAGTTGGTACATTTATTCTTTCTAAAAGCTGTTTAAACTGCTCTCTGTCTTCGGTAATATTAATTGCATTTACATCAACTCCTATTAATCTTACTCCGAAATCCTGCCAAATTCCTTTTTCTTCAGCTTCCAGACACAAGTTCAAAGCGGTCTGCCCTCCCATTGTTGGCAAAACTGCATCAATTTGCGGGTGTTCCTTCAGAATTTCAATAATCGATTTAGTAGTTAAAGGTTTCAAATAAATATGATCGGCCATAGATGGGTCGGTCATAATTGTCGCTGGATTGGAGTTAATCAAGATAACTTCAATTCCCTCTTCACGAATCGAACGTGCAGATTGAGATCCCGCATAATCGAATTCGCAAGCTTGACCAATAACAATAGGTCCCGAACCTATTATTAAAACTGATTTAATTGATGTGTCTTTAGGCATTTTGTATGTATTGTGTAGTTATATAAAAGTATTTTAAAAAACATTCTTAGTGTACTAAAAACTAGAATGTTGAGAAAATTTTTACCGACAAGGTATAAAAAAAGGCGATACTAAAAAAGTAATCGCCTTATGTATGTTTATACAAACATTATTTTTTGTGTCTAGGTTCGCTAGAAACAGTCAATTTATGTCTTCCTTTTGCTCTTCTACGCGCTAGAACTTTTCTTCCATTCGCAGAAGCCATTCTGTCCATAAATCCGTGCTTATTTCTTCTTTTTCTTTTCGATGGTTGAAATGTTCTTTTGCTCATTGCTTTGTATCTTTAAAATGGTGTCTATTATCTATTTTTCTGTTTTTGAATTCCGTTGCTCAAAAACCGAGTGCAAATATACAAAGACTTTTTTTTCTGGCAAGTAGTTTTATAAAAATATTTTTAATTCATTTTACTATATTTGCAATCACAAATTTACATGAATTATGTTTAATAAAATTATCAAACTTATTTTGGCCGGACTTCTTATAATAGCTGGCGTTTGGCAAATTGTAGACAAAGAAACCGGTAATGGTATCTTCCTTATATTATTGTCTGCAATTCCTATTTTTCTTTATTTTAAAAATGAATTTATCCTTTTAGCCTTTCTTAAATTAAGAAAACAAGACTTCGAAGGCGCTAAAAAATGGTTAGCATACATCAAAAATCCAGAAACTGCTTTAGTAAGAAAACAACAAGGATATTTTAATTACCTTCACGGTATCATGCTTTCGCAGACAAATTTAATTCAGGCTGAGAAACATTTCAAAAAAGCGATCGAGCTTGGACTATCAATGGATATGGATCTTGCTGTAGCAAAATTAAACCTTGCAGGAGTAGCAATGTCACGCCGCAGAAAACTGGAAGCAACTAATTTATTAGCCGAAGCTAAAAAATTAGACAAACAAGGAATGCTGAAAGAGCAAATCTCGATGATGAAAGAACAAATGAAGAAAATCTAACGATTTTTAAATTACAATATTTTAAATCCCAAATTCCAAAAAGAGTTTGGGATTTTTTTATTTTAGATTTCTGAGTTTAGATTTTAGATTTTTTGCTCCTTGTAAAAATATCAGATACAGTTTGTCATCCTGAACACCAGTGTTAACAACACAGTTTGTCATTTCGAGGAACGAAGGATCGCACTCGCTGATCGGCAAAGATTGGCGATATGCTTTGCGGAATTACTTTATAGAGCTACTTGCGCAGATCCCTCGTTCCTCGGGATGACAAGATTGGGTAAAGATTCTGTAACCATACAGTTTGTCATCCTGAGCGAAGTCGAAGGACACGCAAGAAGCTCGACAAAGATTGGCGATTTAGTTTGTGGAGTTACTTGCGCAGATCCCTCGTTCCTCGGGATGACAAGATTGTGGGGAAAAGTTTTTGCATCTTTTGTGTCATTTCGACCGAAGGGAGAAATCTGCGCAAGAAGCTCGACAAAGATTGGCGATTTAGTTTGTGGAGTTACTTGCGCAGATCCCTCGTTCCTCGGGATGACAAGATTGGGTAAAGGTTGTGTAATCGTACCTTTTTTACGCAAAGAGACCCGACTGGTTTTTAAAACCTGTTGGGTCTGAGTTTTATTGCGGAGCTACTTTGCGCCCTTCGACTTCGCTCAGGGTGACACCGATAGTATTAATCACGCCGTTTGTCATTTCGACCGAAGGGAGAAATCGCACTAGTAACTCTACAAAGTGATTAACCAATCTTTGTCGAATCCCGCGTGCGATTTCTCCCTTCGGTCGAAATGACAAAAAGATTCACAATTAACAATTAATAATCAACAATTCACCATTAATTAAGAATCCCCGTGTCAATTAACCTCGCATATTTCCCTGTGATTATTCCTTTTTCATCTATGGTAAAAAAAGTTGGGGTTCCTATTATGGCATAGGTTTGGAAGTTTGGGCCTGCGAAACCTTTATAGTCGCATAATTGTGCTGCCCACGGAAAGGCGTGATCGTGTCCGTCTCCGGTATTTTTGGTCATGTCTGCGGCTACGCTTATGATTTCGTAACCTTTGTCTTTTACGATTTGGTAATTGCCGAGTAACTGGTGAATTTCGTTCTCGCAGTTGTTGCAGCCCGATTCGTAAAAGAATAACAAGGTTTTTTTATTGATTGTTTTTTTGCCTGACGGAGTTTCCAATACTGGCGCTTTTGCTCCAACAACCGGAGCATTAATAGCGCTTGTTAATTTTTTGCTCGGTTTTTCTAATTTTCCTGATTTTGCGGCATATTCGCTTATTGCTGTTACCAGATCATCTTTGCCTGCTTTGGTAAACACGGTCACGATTTTTTCTGTAAAAGCAGTATAGATTTCTTTGCTTTTTATGCGGGAGAGGATTTGTTTGGTATCTGCCAGTAAAACAGCATCATCTTTAATTACCCTTTGCTGTAAATTGACCCAGCCTTCTATGGTTTCGTTCCAGAAACCACTGTTGTAAAGCGCCTGCATATCGAGTTTTTCTTTTACAAAAAGGTTTAACTCTTTTGCTTTTTCTTCTTCTGTCTGGTTAAAACTGCTGCCTATGCCCATTAAAAAACGGTATATTTCTATAAAACGCGCTGCATATAAAGTACTTTTTGCTGTTTCGTTTCTAATTGCGGTAAACTGCTGCTGCAGGTTTTCGTTTTCTTTTTGCAGGGCAGGATACAAAACATCTTCTGTTTTATAAGCGTTAAGACCGTACTGCACAAAACCAGCTTTATCAAGAATTGCTTTTTGCTGCTTTATTTTTTGATTTAAAAACTCATTTTCCGGTGAACCTGTGTATTTTGTGTTTTCAAAATTGGGCTGTTCTTCAAGACAAGAAACAGAGAAATTTTCGTTGTTTACAATAAAATCCATTCCTCCGCCGTCTGTAAGGGCAAAATGCGAAATCCCGGTATAGCCTTTTTTGGGTGCGGAGATTATGAGTACCGCTTTACCTTCTGTATCTAGTTTGCCTGTGGTGATGGTATCTTTTTTACCGCCTTTTTCAAGCATATATACATATTGCTTTCCTCCATAATGAGAAAAATTAACATTTATAGTTTGCGCCTTTGCAGCTAAAAAACTGAGGACAACAAACCCTGTGATTATTTTTTTCATATTTCTTTTCTCATTTTTATTCTTAATATAAAATTTACTAAATACCGAAACGCTCCTCATTCCTGCTCATGCAGAAAATGAGAAACGTTACAGCTTTTTTGGTAATCTTATTATTTAATTGTTTAGCAACGGTATATCGTTCAGCTAAAAATTATACTATTTTTCACCTGCCAGTTTAGCAATACAACGAACCGAAGCTATAGTATCAGGGTTACCTGCACCCATACCAAAATCATTTACCGTAGAAGGCCCGACCGTACTAATAAATTTCGAATTGGTAGTTCCAGAGTATATTTCCCTAGTATGATAAATATAAACTGTAGTAATATTAGAATTTGTCGAACTTGTTGGCAGCATTAAGTTGGTGCCAAATTTAACGCCTCCAGCTCCTCCTTTATATTGACTTCCTACTAAGGCCATTGTACTTTTATTAGTCAATAGTCCTTGGAATTCAGCTTTAGTTGGTACACGATAGCCAGGAGGGCAAGGATCATTTGGCCCATTTGATCCGTCAGCTTGCACAAGCCAGCCAGTAGGTGAAGCTGAAAGAGGTGAAGATTTAGGCGCACCAAATTGGAACATAGTACCTATTAACCTTGTATCAGGAGTAAAAGGGTCTAAAGTTTCATCAACTCCAACATTATGACACATAAAGTCTCTCCAATTTGTATTATTAGCACCCAGATATGCACCACAGCATCTACAGTCTTTTATTTGTGCTGTTAGTTTTACAGATTTTTGGGCACCTGTTCCATCTTTAAAAACAGCATATATACTTACAGAATATGCATTTGCAGCATTAAGACCTGCTGCACCTTGTGGCTGTGGCCCGCTTAATGTCGTCTTGTATTTTACTGTTACGGTGTAGTTATTTGGAGTAAATGATTCCACAATTTTACCCACACCCACATTTTCTATATATTCAAAATGAAAATCTGTTACTGTACCGCTTGGTGTAAAAGTATAAGTATAGGTATTGGTAAAATCTGCTTTTTGCGATGCACGGGATGCCAATGTACCACAATCAGTACCATTATTTATCTGCACAACATCAAAACAAGTTTTTCCGCTTAGGATTCCGTTTCCTGGCTGCATATCTTCCGGGCTGTCATTTGCTGTAACCTTTGTTGTTGTTGATGTCGCAAAAGGTGTTCCATCACAGCCATTTGTTACAATACAGTAAAAGTAATAAGTTCCCGCTGTAAGTTGATTTGTACTATATGAAACCCCGGTTCCTACCGGAGTCCCCCCTTATAGTGCTGTCAGCTGTATTTTGAAACCACTGATACGTTGGTGTATTTGTATCTGTTGTCGAAATGTTTATTGTAACATTTGTTTTTGCTGTTATAGTCTGTGCTCCCGATATTGAATTAATAACAGGAGTAGGGCACGCACTATTCATTGTTATTTCGTGGGTTATTGTTTTTTCACCGCATTCATTTTTCGCCGTTACTGCAATTTTCGCTATTTGGGCGGGAGTTCCACTTGTTGGAAGAGCTATTGTTGCCGTTTTTCCTGTATAAGAAAGTTTAACACCATCCAGAGTCCAGCTGAAAGTAGAATTATATGAATCATTCACGGTAAGCGTAACTGATGAGCCAAAAGTTGCCGCGGCAGGACGAGTAACATTAGGATCCCACGAAACATTAGGTTCGCTTGAGTTTCCTGAAATTTTTACCTCGGTCATTGGGCTGATACAGCCTGTTGCATTTTTTATAGCGGCGCCATAAGTGCCTTCAGAATTTATATTAAGCTCTTTACCTGTTTCTCCTGTTAATACAGCGCCATTTTTATACCAGATATAAGTTCCGCTTTCAGAAATTGTTAAAGTTGCTGCCCCATTGCACAGTGTACTTGTTGAAGTAACAGTTGGTTTAGCAGGTGTACTTCCTTGTGTTACAGCTGCTTCTAATTTGTTCTGTTCGGCAGGACATTTAGCCCCGCTGTTATCTGTTGCCACTACACGAAGTGACATGGTAGTTTGAGATGTTGGAACAATATAAGGATTTGTAGTTATTACATCATTACCGTTATACCATGTATAAGTAACACCGCTTATTTTATTGGTAATGTTTAAATCTAAACTTCCTCCCGCACAAAATGCTGTAAAGGCACTTAACTGAACACCATTTACCAGTACATCAGTCGCAGGAAGAGATAACTGTGTTGATGCTGTTTCACTTTTTGTTATCTGAATACTGTTTGAAGGTTTAGAATAACAGCTTCCGTCTTTAGTTGCAGCAAACCATTCTCCCACGCTGCTGTCACCGCTAATATCTACTGAGTCTCCTGTTTTTTCTTCTTTACCATTATGAAACCAAACAACTGAAGTACTGCCGTTTCCTGATACCGAAAGTGTTACTTTTCCTGTACCGCAGATTACTCCATTATTAGATGCCAGTGCCGAAAGCGTAACCGGTGTTACAGAACCAGCTTCTGAAATGGTGCGTTTGTTTGAATCACTTGTGTTACACCCAACAGCTCCCATAGAAATATTATATTCCCCTTTTTGTGTTGCTATAATATAAGAAGTACCACGAGTACCTTGAATTTCAGCGCCATTACGAGTCCAGATTAATTTATCAAGATTTGGTGTATTAGCAGGAACTGATAAATATACCGCACCGCCTATACATAAATCCAAAGCTGTACTTGATGGTGATATACTTGGCGCCGAATACGACATAGAAGTACAGTCTACCCCATTTTGAGAGAATAAAAATTCTCTAAACAAACTGGTACAAGTACTTGTTACACGTACTAATACCGTATGGATATTTACTGTTTCGTTTGAGAAAAAGTTAATTTTAAATTTTCCGTTTGTATTATCTACATCGCTTAATGAAGCATACTCACCGCCTGCGACAATAGCAATATTAAAAGGTCCGTTAGGACAGTCAACATCATCAACAGTAAATGTCTGGTCGCATCCTGTACCATCTGCAGCTACATTTACACACGGTGTTGGGCTTATTTTAGTTTGTGATGTTCCCTCACATAAACTTACCCAGCGTGTGTCATTCCAATATTCCACACATTTAGTGTCGATGTTATAAATAGTAAGGCCTTCACCTGCAATTTTACCTTGTACAGCAAATGCGTTACGCTGTGCTGTTGTCATTTGAGGCAGTCGTAGCCCACCCTTGTTCAGAAGTTCCAAAACGGAAAAGGCTTCTGGCTCTTTTTTGCCCCCAATGGTCATCTGGGCTTCCATGTTTACCGTAAATAATATGGCCAATAATGCCAGCCACATACAAAATAGATTTTTTTTCATTTTTTAAATTGTTTAATTATTTAAATCGGCACACCTTACCTGTTATTCCTGCATAACAAGAAATTAAAAGACATACCTGGTCGATATCCTTTTGGGATATGCGTATATATTTTTTGTGGTATTCGTGGTATTTTGTAAAAAAAGGCGCTATTGATGGTATTCAATACGGCTTATAATGATGAAAGGTTTTTCGTTTTACTGTGTAAACGAATTTTTGTTATAGCAGGCTTATAAAACTTGGGGAGTTTATGGCTGATAAGTGAGCGGGGATAATTTCAATATTGTTTCCTAAATATTGATTTTCCTAGCCCATTGTTTTTTGAATGAGAAGCATCACAATATCCTTGCTTGCTTTTTCCATAGTGGCATAATCTTTTTTTATGCTGTCTGGAGTAATCCCTTGTACAGATCCGCTTATGCTTTGACGTATATAATATTTTGAAACACCGTACTTAACAAACAAGGCTTCCAAAATATTCGAATCATAGGATTTGTAAATTTTTGTCTTACTTTTATCCATTGTCAAATTACTTTTAAAAATTGAGGCAAAGATATAAACTAGTTTATAATTAAACAAGATAAATGTAAAATTTCCTACAATTGGAATATAAATGACTGAGTTACAAAGGGTTAAAATTGTGTTAAAGACACTGATAAGTTTAGGTGTCGCAAAGAATCAGGAGGGGATTGGAAAACTGTTAGGATACTCTAATAAATCATCATTTTCGCAGGTAATAAACGGAAAAGTTAACCTTCCAGCTGATTTTGTGGACAGATTATGTGCTTTAAATACCCAAATAAATAAAGAATGGATTAAAACCGGAATTGGAAATGTTTTAGAAAATAATTCCAATTATAACAAAGGTTATAATGATGAAAATTATAATACGTCTGTAAATGACTTTTTTACAGATGCTTCGATCAAAAATCAAACGCTGCCTCTTATTTCTGCAGAGGCCATGATTGAATATAATGCTGGCAATAAAAGAAGTATAGAATTAAATGCTGCGAAATTTTTAATCCCTACATTTCAAGGTTCAGATTATTTAATTACTGTAATTGGCAGCTCGATGTATCCTAAGTATAACAACGGCGACATAGTGGCCTGCAAGCATTTGTCGCTGGATACGTTTTTTCAATGGAATAAAGTTTATGTCATAAATACAGAACAAGGTATTTTAGTAAAGCGTATCTGCAAATCAGAAAATGATGATTTTGTTACTATCGTAAGCGATAATAAAGATTATAATTCCTTTGAAATTCCGAAGTCAAAATTGCTTTCTATAGCGATTGTAACAGGGGTAATTCGGTTAGAATGATTTTTTCTGTTTTTTGATGCTAATTATAAACTTATTTATAATTAATTTCAGTCGTTTTTTCTTATAAATTGTACAAAATTTAAAATTGTTGAAAAAAAAAGTTTTTTTAAGTGTTAAAGTTTTGTAAGGTTTTTGTGTGATTTTTTAACATTTGAGGTTTATTTATAGAATCGCTTTGTCATTTCAACGCATTTTTTGTCATCCTGAGGAACGAAGGATCGCACTCGCTGATCGACAAAGATTGGCGATTTTCTTTGTGGAGTTACTTGTGGAGATCTCTCCTTCGTCGAGATGACAAGATTGGGGTGAAGATTATATAACCACACCGTTTGTCATTTCGACCGAAGGGAGAAATCTGCGCAAGTGGCTCGACAAAGATTGGCGATATGCTTTACGGAGTTACTTGTGCGATCCTTCATCCGTCAGGATGACAAGAATGCGTGGAGTTACTTGTAGAGTTTCTTGTGTGATCCTTCCTCCGTTAGGGTGACAAGAGCACCGTTTGTCATCCTGATTTCTATGATAAAACCAAATCTTTTTCATAAAAGGTTTGGTTTTTTATTACTGCAAAAACTCGATGGATTATTTTGTTTCTCACAGCATTTAAAACA
>NZ_CAIJDE010000056.1 GCF_903819335.1 Flavobacterium panici
TAAACTTAATCTAAAAGGAATGAGCCCGATACAATATCGAGCTCATTATTATAAAACTTAATTATTAATTTGTCTAAACTTTTGGGTGCAGTCTAAAAGAGGCACTTTTTTTATTTTAAATTCTAAAAATTCAAGATTGATTTATGTACTTTTACAAGCTATAATTTTTAAAAAATAAATTACGTTTTGATTTCACAAAGTACAATAGATTCTGTTTTTGAAACTGCTCGCGTTGAGGAGGTTATTGGTGATTTTGTCAATTTAAAGCGCGCAGGAAGTAACTACAAAGGTTTGAGTCCGTTCTCTGATGAGCGTTCGCCTTCGTTTATGGTTTCGCCTGCAAAAGGAATCTGGAAAGATTTTAGTTCCGGAAAAGGCGGAAATTCAGTTGCTTTTTTGATGGAACACTCGCATTTTACCTATCCTGAAGCCATTCGGTATTTAGCCAAAAAATATAATATTGAAATCGAAGAAACCGAACAGACAGATGCTGAAAAGGCAATGACGGATGTTCGTGAAAGCATGTATCTGGTTTCAGAATTTGCTGCAAAGTATTTTGAAGATGTTATGGTTAATACCGAAGAAGGAAAAGCCATTGGTTTATCTTATTTTAAAGAAAGAGGATTTACTGCCGAAACAATCAAAAAATTTAATTTAGGATATTCACCGGAAACCTGGGATGCATTGACTAAAGAAGCACTAGGAAAAGGCTATAAATTAGAATTTCTGGAAAGTACAGGTTTGACAATTGCCAGAGAAGACCGTCCTTTTGACCGTTTTAAAGGTCGTGTAATGTTCCCAATTCACAGTATGTCGGGGCGCGTTTTAGGTTTTGGAGGACGTATTTTAACCAACGATAAAAAAGCAGCAAAATACCTGAATTCGCCCGAAAGTGACATTTACCATAAAAGTAAAGTCCTGTACGGAATTTATCAGGCAAAGCAGTCAATTGCAAAACTAAATAATTGTTATTTGGTAGAAGGTTATACTGATGTTATTCAGTTTAATCAAGCCGGAATTGAGAACGTTGTAGCTTCTTCAGGAACAGCTTTAACACCGGATCAAATCCGATTAGTGAATCGTTTGACCAAAAATATTACGGTACTTTTTGATGGTGACGCTGCCGGATTACGAGCTTCTATTCGAGGAATCGATTTGATTCTGGAAGAAGGTATGAATGTTAGGGTTTGTACTTTTCCTGACGGAGATGATCCTGATAGTTTTGCGCGCAAAAACTCGCATGACGCATTAGTTGCTTATTTAGAAGAAAACAGTAAAGATTTTATACAGTTTAAGGCTTCGATCTTGATGAATGAAGCTAAAAACGACCCAATCAAAAAAGCAGACTTGATTCGTGATATGGTCACTAGTATTTCTAAAATACCAGACCGTATTCAGCGTGAAGTATACATTCAGGAATGTGCCCGAATCATGGATATCTCGGAGCAGGTTTTGGTAAGTACGCTGGCGCAGTTAATTCAAAAAGATCTTGCAGACGCTAATAAAAAACAAAAGCAGGAACAAAAACCTTTTGATGTTGTTAGAAATCAGCCTTCAAAAAATGCCAATTATTCTGGAGGAGATCCCGAAGATCCAAGAAACGGACCGCCGGATGATTATCCGGGTGATTTTGGGTATCCGGCAGAACAAGAGAAAGTAGATATCTTATACGGTTTCGAAAGAAAAATTATTGAAATATTATTGCTTTACGGAAGTGTAGAAGAAGATTTTGAAGATGTTTTCCTGAAAGCAGATGAAGAAGGAAATGTTAAAGAAATTAGTGAAAAAAGAAGATACAGAGTTTACGAAAAAGTTTATTTGAGTCTTCAGGAAGATGAGGTAGAACTTTCAAACACATTATTTCAAAATATTTACACTAATATTATTGAATTCTATAATCAAAATGAGGCTTTTAGTCTTGATAAATATTTGATGCACTTACAACCTGATTTTGCGCAGGAAGTGACCAATATTTTAATGGAAGATGAAAAAGTAAACATCCACAATTGGGAAGGACAGAATATTTTTCCGAAACATAAAAATGAAACTATCGAACAAAACGTTTCAGAGACTATATTTTCTATGAGATGGTTTTTGGTTTCAAAACTTATTCATGAATTAAAAAATTCACTTATTTCTGATCCGCAGGAAGATAATTCAGAATTGTTGATGATGGTAGTAGATTATTCTAAATTATTGAATAATTTTTCTAAAAAGCTGGGAAGGGTAGTCGTTCCTTACCATGGCGGATAAAAATCAAAAAGCTCTATAGTGATAAACAATATAGAGCTTTTTTTATGGTCGATGATTCTGGCCTAAGCGAATCAGGATACCATCAAATTAAATAATTTCTAAAGTCTTAGCCTTATTTACTAAGTCTACTAAATTAGTAACGTTTAATTTAGTTAATAATCTTAGTTTGTAAGTACTGATCGTTTTCTCGTTCAGATTTAAGATTTTAGAAATCTCATTGTTTTTCTTACCATCACTTAAATAACGCAAAACCTCGATTTCACGGTTAGAAAGTTTTCTGTACAAACGTTCGCTCTTGCTTTGTTTAGCAATAAGGGCCATGTTTTTGCGAACTGTTTCGTTGATGATAATTTTTCCTTCATGTACTTTAATAATAGAAAGACCTAAAGTTTCAAGTTTTTCTGTTTTGTGTACATACCCGGATACTCCTGCTTTAATAGCATTTGGAGCATACATTTGCTCAGCTAGGTCACTGAAAATTACAATTTTTGTCTTCGGGAAATTTTTCAAGATTGATTTAACTTCGAAGATACTTGAAAGTCCTTCTAATTCTAGATCTAAGATTAGAATGTCGATTTCCTTCGTTTGAAGAATATCTCTAACCATTGAAAAATTGCCTACGTTGGCAACAATTGAAATTTGATCGTGGTCTTTGAAATAAGACTTAACGCCAAAGTGAGTCACAGGATGATTGTCTGCAAGACATACTTTAATCATAATTTTACCTTTTTAGAATTGTTATCATGTTTTTGGAATTGTAAAATTAATAAATAAATTCTGTAATTAATTGTTGACAAATGTTAAAAATTTTATTTTAACGTTTTTGGTATCAAACAAACTGGTATTGCATCCATTTTATGCTTGTTGCTGGTGTTTAATCTTTTATAAATTTCAAAGACAGATTTTTCTCTCCCGTTGAAGTCATCTGCCGATTTTCCTGACTCCGCGGCGATCATCGCCCATTCCAGTTCATCATAACTTGCTCCTAATTGATCTTCATCTGTTCTGTTATCTCCAAAAAGTCCATCAGTTGGAGCAGCTGTTAAAATTGAATTTGGAATAGTTAAAAATTCACCTAAAGCATAAACATCTGACTTCATTAAGTCAGCAATTGGGCTTAGGTCAACACCACCATCACCATACTTTGTGTAGAATCCTACACCAAAATCTTCTACCTTATTCCCCGTTCCGGCCACTAAAAGCCCGTGAATACCAGCTAGATAGTATAAAGAAGTCATTCTTAAACGCGCTCTTGTGTTGGCTAATGATAAATTAACTTTTGTTGAATCTTTTGAAGTTGGTACAGATGACTTAAACGCCTCAAAAGTGTCAGTTAAATCTGTTTTTACACTCGAAACGTTTGGAAAACGTTTTTTTAACTGATCAATATGTTCTCTTCCTCTTGATACCTGACTTTCAGCCTGATGAATCGGCATTTCTACGCATAAAACCTGCAAACCGGTCTGTGCACATAGCGTAGAGGTCACTGCAGAGTCAACTCCGCCTGAGATTCCGATTACAAATCCGTTGACTTTTGCATTAGCAGCATAATTTTTTAACCATTCAACAATATGTGTATTTACTTTTTCTGTTTGAATTGTGCTTTTTTTAGCCATAATAGTTCAAGTTTTAAGATGGAGGGATGTATATTTGCAGAATTATTTTTTAAACTACATATACTACATATATATGTAATATGTATTTAAAAATCCAGCAACACAAATCTAAATAAAATAAAATGAAAATTTATCGCTTTGTAGTGGTTCTGTGCTTGTTTTTTTTGTCTTGTGACCAAAAAACAAAGGTTGAAAAAGAGGTTGAAGAAATTCCGGTAGATATAAAAGTAGAACGTTTTGATAAAGCGTTTTTTGAAACTAAACCAGAGGATCTTGCCAAACTAAAGAAACAATATCCATACTTTTTTCCCGGGAACGATGATAACGTCTGGCTTCAAAAAATGAAAGAGCCAATTTGGAGAGAAGTTTACGAAGAGGTGCAAAAAAAATACAGCAATTTTGAACCTGTCCGTGAAGAATTCAATGAGCTTTTTAAACATGTAAAATATTATTTCCCTAAAACTAAA
The DNA here is from genome assembly GCF_903819335.1 of Flavobacterium panici. Taxonomy (GTDB): domain Bacteria; phylum Bacteroidota; class Bacteroidia; order Flavobacteriales; family Flavobacteriaceae; genus Flavobacterium; species Flavobacterium panici. The sequence continues at coordinate 4,337 of NZ_CAIJDE010000056.1, forward strand.
ACACCAAAAGTTGTTACTGTAATAGGTGAAATGGATTATAATGCAAAAGCAATTTATGCAGACAGCTTAGTTGTGGTTGCTTTAGAACTGTATTTAGGAAAAGATCATAAATTTTATGAGTTTCCGGCCTATTTAAAATACAATTTTGAAGAAAAGCAAATTATGCCAGATGTAGTTTCGAGTTTTACCTACCGAAACATTCCGGCTTATCCGGATAAAAATTTAGTTTCTCAAATGATTTTTGAAGGGAAACAATTGTATGCAAAAGATTTGCTTCTGCCTAATTATACAGATGCAGAAAAAATGGGTTACACACCTGAGCAAATAAAATGGTGTGAAGAAAATGAAAGCTACATGTGGCGTTATTTTCTAGAAAGTGAAATGTTGTACAGTTTAGATCCTAAATTAACAACACGATTTATAGCACCGGCTCCATTTTCTAAATTCTATTTAGAAATAGACAACGATTCTCCGGGAAGAGTCGGCGCGTGGATTGGCTGGCAGATTGTTCGTTCCTATATGAAAAACAACAATGTACCACTGTCAGAATTATTAAAAGTGAATGCAAAAGAAATTTTCGAAAAGTCAAAATATAAACCTAAGAAATAATGTCAAATACAATACAATCAGAAATTAAATTCAACGTCGAGTTAGACGAAAACCGTGTTCCGGAAAAATTAACCTGGAGCGCACAAGATGGAGGTGTTCAAGCCGAAGAAGCAAAAGCAATAATGTTGTCAATTTGGGACAGTAAAGCAAAAGAAACAATGCGTATTGACCTTTGGACAAAAGATATGCCGGTAGACGAAATGAAAATTTTCTTTCACCAGACTTTAGTAGCAATGGCTGATACTTTTAAACGTGCTACAGACGACGAAAAAATGTCAGATACAATGAAAGATTTCTGTGATTACTTTGCAGAGAAACTGGAATTGACAAAGTAGTTTAAATTCCAATAAAAAAATCCCAAATTCCAATTTTAAGGCTGGAGTTTGGGATTTTTTATATTTTAAAATTTAATCTTTTTATTGGGATTTGGAATTTAAAAAATTGGAATTTATATTTCTAAATCGAATCTAAAAACCCGCTGTTGCTTTTAAAAACCTCCTGATTTACTTCATCAATATAAGTCAAAAGTTCTTCTTTTCCGATAGATTCTGTAGATGAGGTTACAAAATAATGAGGCATTTCGGCCCAATTGTTAGCATACATTTGTTTTTTGTAAGCCGCAATATGTGAATCAATTTTTACTTTACTGATTTTATCGGCTTTGGTGAAAATAATGCAAAACGGAATTTCACTTTCTCCCATATAAGACATAAATTCAATGTCAATTTTTTGAGCTTCATGACGAATATCAATCAAAACAAATGCACAGACTAACTGCTCTCTGTTTTCAAAATAATCCGTAATAAACTGCTGGAAAATTGATTTTGTTTTTTTTGAAACTTTAGCATAACCATAACCCGGTAAATCGACTAAAAACCAATTGTTATTGATTTTAAAGTGATTTATCAGCTGTGTTTTTCCTGGTCTTCCAGATGTTTTTGCTAAATTTTTATGATTGGTAATCATGTTAATCAAAGATGATTTACCAACGTTTGATCTGCCTATAAATGCATATTCCGGCAGAAAATCTTTCGGGCATTTTGATGCATCAGAATTACTGATGATAAATTCGGCGGTATTAATTTTCATATTCTTGTTTTTTAAAACCTCCTTAAAATCGAAAGTTAGAGGCTATAATTTCTGCTCGGTAAGCCATTTTTCAAGAATTTCATTAAATTCCTGAGGATGTTCCATCATAGCTGCGTGTCCACATTTGTCAATCCAATACAAAGTTGAATTTGGCAATAATTTATCAAATTCTTCGGCAACATTTGGCGGCGTTACAGAGTCATTTTTACCCCAAATAATACAGGTTTTAACTGTCATTTTTGGTAAATCTTTAGCCATATTATGACGAATAGCGCTCTTTGCAATCGTTAAAGTTTTAATCAGTTTGATGCGGTCGTTAGCCGTCGCATATACTTCATCGATAAGTTCAGGAGTAGCAATTTTTGGATCATAAAACACATCTTCAGCTTTCTTCTTGATGTATTCATAATCACCTCTTCTAGGATAACTGTCTCCCATTGCACTTTCGTAAAGTCCAGAACTTCCGGTAATTACAAGTCCGGCTACTTTTTCAGGATATAATTTTGTATGGTAGAGTGCAATATGTCCTCCCAATGAATTTCCTAATAAAATAACCTTGTCAAAACCTTTAAAAGTGATGAAATCCTTAACGTATTTAGCAAAGCTTTTTACATTCGTTTTTAAAATGCTTTGTGTGTATATTGGCAAATCAGGGATAACAACTTTGTATCCTTTTGTTGGGAAATATTCTGCTACACCATCAAAGTTACTAAGGCCTCCCATTAACCCGTGTAAAATTACAATAGGGGTTCCTTCGCCAGCTTCAAAATAGCTGTATTTGCCTTCTTTTTTGTAGTTTTTGTCCATCTAGTTTAATGCCAATTTCAATTTCGACAAATATAGGGTTTAATAAATAAAAATGAATTTTTGCTGCCATTTTTTAACTACATAATTTTAGTCGAATATATAAGTGTTTAAAAATCAGCTTTTAGAGTGTGTTTTGTGATATTACGGAATTGTTAAAATCATTGCATTATAATTACTTTTTTAAGAGAAAGACTATTTATTTTTTTTAATTGTTAAAAGATTCAATTCTTAAACTGATTAATATCTAAAGTGTTGATTTGATAATAATTAAGTGAAGTGGTAGAAATGTGGTTAAACTTATTAACAAAGTGGTATTTAGTGGTAATATGTGGTAATTTTTTTTATATTTTTGCTGTATAACATGTTAAGTGGATTTTCTTGAACACAATTGTAGGAACATATGAGTGTAAAGTCGATGCTAAAGGGAGGTTAATGATACCTGCACCTTTAAAAAAGCAATTGGCTTCTTCCCTTCAGGACGGTTTTGTCTTGAAGCGCTCTGTTTTTCAGCAATGTTTAGAGTTGTACCCAATGGATGAGTGGAATTTGATGATGGCGAAAATTAACAAGTTGAATCGTTTTGTAAAAAAGAACAATGATTTCATTCGCAGATTTACTGCCGGCGTAAAAGTGGTAGAGATTGATGCATTAGGAAGATTGTTAGTGCCAAAAGATTTGGTGACTTTTTCTGGTATTGCTAAAGATGTTGTTTTTTCATCTGCGGTTAATATTGTGGAGATTTGGGATAAAGATTTATACGAAAAATCAATAAGCGGCGAAGATATGGATTTTGCAGATTTAGCCGAAGAAGTAATGGGAAATATCAATGACGACGACAATGGAATATCATAATCCAGTTTTACTTCATCCAACAGTTGATGGTTTAAATATTAAGCCAGACGGCATTTACGTAGATGTAACGTTTGGCGGCGGCGGGCACTCAAAAGAAATTTTGAGACGTTTAGGGCCAAACGGAAGGTTATTCGCCTTTGATCAGGATGAAGATGCTTTAGCAAATGCCTTGCCGGACGAAAGGTTTACTTTAATTAATGAGAATTTCAGATTTATAAAAAGATTTCTTCGTTTTCATGGTATTAAATCGGTTGACGGGATTTTGGCAGATTTAGGAGTTTCATCACATCAGTTTGATGTTCCGGAAAGAGGTTTTTCAACCCGATTTGATGCCGAGCTGGATATGCGGATGAGTCAGAAAAATGATTTAAATGCTTACCGAGTGGTTAACGAATATGAAGAACAGGATTTACGTCGTGTTTTTTTTGATTATGGGGAGTTGAAAAACGCGCCGGTTTTAGCCAGAACAATTGTAGAAGCGAGAAGAGATTATCCTATCAAAACGACAGATGAATTAAAAGACGTTTTGAAGAAATTTTTACCTGAGAAAGTTCGAAACAAAATATTGGCTCAGATTTATCAGGCTATTCGAATTGAAGTAAATCAGGAAATGGACGTTCTAAAAGAATTTATTGAGCAATCGTTAGAGATTTTGAATCCGGGTGGGAGACTTTCAGTAATCTCATACCATTCTTTAGAAGACAGACTGGTAAAAAGATTTATTAAAAACGGAATGTTTGAAGGAGAGCCGGAAAGAGATTTTTTCGGAAATTTTTCAGTACCGTTCAAAACAATAGGAAAACTGATTGTTCCAGATGATGAAGAAATCAAAATCAACAACAGAGCAAGAAGTGCAAAATTGAGAATTGCCGAAAAGATATAATATATATAGGTAGAAAAAATGAAAGGTGGATTATTCAGCATATTAAAGGCAAGGTTTCTAATAAACGATGACGCGGTAAAAAACTGGCGATTCATAGTTTTTATAATTCTGCTGGCCATTTTGATGATTGCAAATACACAGCGATACGAACAAAAGGTTTTTGAAATCGCAAAACTAAATAATGAAGTAAAAGAATTGAGATCTGAATTTGTAGATCGACGTTCAGAACTGATGAAGTTAAAAATGGAATCGACGATATCAGATAAAATGCTTGAAAAGCAAATTTATCCATCAACAGTTCCTCCAACAAAAATAGAAGTTAAAAAAGAAGAAGAAAAAAGTTTCTTTAAAAGAATATGGCAGTAGACGATAAACATATATCCTACAGAATTTACCTCGTAGCAGTTTTCATCTTTTTGATGGCAATTGCTATTGTTGTTAAATTAACCAATATTCAATGGGTTGAAGGAGATTATTACAGAAAACTGGCAAAACAGCGTACCGTTAGAAATTTTGTAATTCCGGCAAACAAAGGAAATATTTATTCTGCGGACGGAAGTTTACTGGCAACATCAATTCCGAATTATGAAATTCGTTTTGATGCAAAAGCGCCAAAAAAAGAAACTTTTGAAAAGTATGTAAAACCATTATCTGATTCTTTAGAAACGATTTTAGACAGACCATCAGGTTATTATGAAAAAGAATTAAGAAAAGCGCGAGAAAACAAAAATCGTTATTATTTGATTGCGCGCAATTTAAGTTATACCGAATATGTGAAAATTAAAGGTTTTCCATTATTCAATTTAGGCGCTTTTAAAGGCGGAATTATTGTAGAGCAGGAAACGGTTAGAAAACATCCGATTGGAAAAATTGCCGAAAGAACAATTGGTTACGACCGTATTGATCCTGCAACCGGAGTTGAAGTTGGAAAAGGAATCGAATGGGCTTTTAAAAGTTATTTGAACGGAAAAGACGGGAAAATCCTAAAACAAAAAATTGCAAAAGGCCAATGGAAACCAATTCGTGATTTAAACGAAGTAGACCCAATTGACGGTTATGATGTGATTTCGACAATAGATGTTTTCATTCAGGATATTGCGCATCACGCATTACTAAAACAACTGGAAGATTACGAAGCAGATCACGGTTGTGTAGTAGTTATGGAAACAGAAACCGGACATGTAAAAGCAATTTCAAATTTAGGAAGAGCAGAAGACGGATCGTATTACGAAACAACAAATTACGCAATTGCAGAATCTCATGAACCGGGATCGACTTTTAAATTAGTTGATTTAATGGCAATTTTAGAAGATAAAGTAGCCGATACAAGTACAGTTTTCGATAGTCACGGAGGACAAGTTAAATATTACGGGCGAGCTGTTAATGATTCGCACAAAGGTGGTTATGGAAAAGTTTCATTAGCACGCGGATTTGAACTTTCGTCAAACACAGTTATGGTTCAGGCGGTTTATGAAAATTATAAAAGTAATCCGTCTAAGTTTGTGAATCATATTAATAGTTACGGATTAAATAAGACATTAGGATTACATTTTAAAGGAGAAGGAAGACCGTATATTCCGCAACCTGGAGACAAACATTGGTCAGGAACTACGCTTCCGTGGATGGCTTTTGGATATAATGTTTCGGTTACGCCAATGCAGACTTTGGCATATTATAATTCAGTTGCCAATAATGGTGTAATGGTAAAACCGCAATTTGTTTCTGAAATTAAAGAATGGAACAAAACCATCAAAAAGTTTGATGTTGAAGTAATAAACCCAAGAGTTTGTTCGCCGGAGACTATTAAAAAACTGAAAGCAGTATTGCTGAATGTCGTTAAAAAAGGAACAGGTTCTAAGTTGTATTCTAAAGATTTTTCGATGGCAGGAAAAACAGGAACGGCTCAGATGAATTATGGAGGAAAAGAAGGAAAATCAGCATTGTATTATGCATCTTCTTTCGTTGGATATTTTCCGGCAGATCATCCTAAATATTCTTGTATTGTAGTGGTTCACAAACCAAATACATCAAAAAATAATTATTACGGAGCAGACGTTGCAGGGCCGGTTTTTAAAAGAATTGCCCAAAAAATATTTACAGACGCACCATCAACAAATAAAATTAAACAACTTGATTCTAAAATTGCAAAACAAGAAAGCAGTTACGAGAAGTACGATGTAGAATCAAGAAAAAAATCAAATGCAATTCCTAATTTAAAAGGAATGCCGGGAATGGATGCCGTTGCTTTGCTTGAAAATCTTAATGTGAAAATTAAAGTAAAAGTAATAGGAGTAGGAAAGGTGAAAAAGCAGTCTATTCAGGCAGGGGAAACTATAAATAAAAACACAACTATAGTATTAGAATTATCGTGAAAATACTAAAAGACATATTATACAAAGTAGCTATCGAATCTGTTGCAGGTTCGACAGAAGTCGGCATCCAGAAAATTGAATTTGATTCCCGAAAAGTAGAATCAAATGATGTTTTTGTTGCCATTCGCGGTTCCTTATCTGACGGGCACGATTATATCGAAAAAGCGGTTCAGTTAGGTGCAAAAGCTATTATTTGTGACACACTTCCTCAAAATATTGAGAAAGAAGTAACCTATATTCAGGTAAAAGATACCAATACAGCATTGGCTTTTATTGCTGCTAATTATTTTGAAGATCCATCTTCAAAACTAAAATTAGTAGGCGTAACAGGAACAAACGGAAAAACAACAATTGCATCATTATTATTTCAATTGTTTCAAAAAGCAGGATTTAAAGTTGGTTTATTATCAACCGTAAAAATCATGGTTGATGATACGGAATATCCGGCAACGCATACAACGCCAGATTCAATTACAATCAATCATTATTTAAATGAAATGATTGAAGCTGGAGTTACGCACTGTTTTATGGAAGTAAGTTCACACGGAATCCACCAAAAACGTACAGAAGCTTTGCATTTTGTAGGCGGAATTTTCACGAATCTTTCGCACGATCATTTAGATTATCACGCAACATTTGCTGAATACAGAGATGTAAAAAAATCATTTTTTGATTCACTGCCAAAAACAGCTTTCGCATTATCAAACATCGATGATAAAAACGGAACTGTAATGCTGCAAAATACCGTTGCAAGAAAGTTTACATACGCACTAAAATCGTATGCTGATTTTAAAGCAACAATTTTAGAAAGCCAATTGTCTGGTTTATTATTAAAAGTAAACGACAATGAAGTTTGGGTAAAACTAATCGGGACTTTCAATGCTTACAATGTTCTGGCGATTTATGGAACTGCAGTTGAGTTAGGAATGGATAGCTTGGAAGCATTACGCTTACTGTCTGATTTAGAAAGTGTTTCGGGTCGTTTTCAATACATTGTTACCGATTCAAAAATAACAGCAATTGTAGATTACGCACACACGCCGGATGCTTTAGAAAATGTTCTAAAAACGGTTGATGATATCCGTACAAAAAACGAACAATTGATTACAGTTGTGGGGTGCGGCGGAAACAGAGATAAAACAAAAAGACCAATTATGGCAAAAATTGCGACAGATCTTAGTGATAAAGCAATTTTAACATCAGATAATCCAAGAAACGAAGATCCTGAAGTGATTCTCGATGAAATGGAACAAGGTATAGAAGCTCATAATTATAAAAAAATATTGAGAATTACGGATAGAAAACAAGCTATTAAAACCGCTTGTCAATTGGCACAGCCAAATGATATTATTCTGATTGCCGGAAAAGGGCATGAAACCTATCAGGAAATAAATGGTGTTCGCCATCATTTTGACGATATGGAGACTGTAAAAGAAATTTTAGACCAACTAGGAAAATAACAAAATGAAAATTCCAAATTCCAAAATCCAATATAACGTTGGAATTTGGGATTTAAAAATTGGAATTTCATTCAAAATTGGAATTTAAAAAATAGAAAAATATGCTGTACTATTTATTTGAATATTTTGACAAAACATTAGATTTACCAGGAACAGGAGTATTCCAGTACATCACTTTTAGATCGGCTTTAGCATTTATGCTTTCATTGCTTTTGTCAACTATTTATGGTAAAAGGGTGATTAACTTTTTGCGCCGCCAGCAAGTTGGGGAAACAGTTCGTGAACTTGGTTTAGCAGGTCAAAACGAGAAAGCTGGTACACCAACAATGGGAGGATTAATCATCATTTTTGCCACATTAATTCCGGTTTTTCTATTTGCAAGACTTCATAATATCTATATCGTATTGCTTATTGTAACTACATTATGGATGGGAACTATTGGTTTTGTTGACGATTATATCAAAATATTCAAAAAAGACAAACAAGGATTAAAAGGAATTTTCAAAGTAATTGGTCAGGTTGGTCTTGGGATAATAGTTGGAGCAGTTCTATATTTTAATCCAGCCGTGACAGTAAGAACAGATACAGGGCGTACAGATGTTTTTAAATCAAATGTGAGCACAACGGTAGTTTTGCCGGCGCCAGTTGAAGAAAAATCGACAGCAACTACAATTCCTTTCGTAAAAAATAATGAATTTGATTATGCCGAAGTCCTGTCATTTATGGGAGACGGATATGAAAAATGGGCTTGGCTGGTATTTATTCCGGTTGTAATTTTTATCATCACAGCAGTTTCAAACGGAGCAAATTTAACAGATGGAATCGATGGTCTCGCAGCCGGAACCTCCGCAGTCTCGGTACTCGCACTCGGAATATTTACATTCGTTTCAGGAAATATTATTTTCTCCAACTATCTAAATATAATGTACATACCCAATTCGGGAGAAATGACCGTCTTTATATCTGCCTTTGTTGGAGCTTTAATTGGATTTCTTTGGTACAATTCATTTCCGGCATCCGTATTTATGGGAGACACAGGAAGTTTGACCATTGGAGGAATCATTGCCGTTTTAGCGATTGCAGTTCGTAAAGAAATATTGATTGTTTTATTCTGCGGAATTTTCCTTGCCGAAAGTGCTTCAGTAATTATTCAGGTAACTTATTTTAAATATACGAAGAAACGCTTTGGCGAAGGCCGAAGAATTTTCCTGATGTCGCCATTGCACCATCATTATCAGAAAAAAGGATATCACGAAAGTAAAATTGTGACCCGTTTCTGGATTGTTGCTGTAATGTTAGCCATATTATCAATCGTTACTTTAAAATTAAGATAAATGAGATTAGTGGTATTAGGAGGAGGAGAAAGTGGGGTTGGAACCGCCATTCTCGGAAAGAAACAAGGTTACGATGTTTTTGTATCGGATTTTGGAAAGATAAAAGAAAGCTATAAAGAAGTTCTTATCATTAATAAAATTGCCTGGGAAGAAGAACAGCATACAGAAGATTTGATTCTAAATGCTGATGTGGTGATGAAAAGCCCCGGAATTCCAGATAAATCTCCGATAGTTAAAAAGTTGATTGAAAAAGGAGTAAAAGTAATTTCGGAAATCGAATTTGCCGTCCCTTATACAGAAGCAATGACAATTGGAATTACTGGAAGTAATGGTAAAACAACAACAACAATGCTCACGTATCATTTGCTTAAATCGGCCGGACTAAATGTAGGTTTGGGAGGAAATATAGGAAAGAGTTTTGCCTGGCAGGTAGCCGAAAATAAATACGACGCATACGTTCTTGAATTAAGCAGTTTTCAGTTAGACGGAATAATAGAATATAGGCCGGATATAGCGATAATAACGAACATAAGCCCGGATCATTTAGATCGATACGAATATAAATATCAAAATTATATCAACTCGAAGTTCCGAATAACGATGAATCAAACCGAAAGCGATTATCTCATTTATGATGCAGACGACGAGGCAAGCGCAGAATGGTTAAAAAATAACAAAACAAAAGCAAAATTAATTCCTTTTTCATTGACAAAAAGTTTTGACGAAGGAGCTTCTATAAATAACAACAAAATGGAAATAAAGATCAACCAAGAAGAGTTTACAATGGAAACAGAATACATTGCGTTAGAAGGAAAACATAATATGAAAAACGCAATGGCAGCAAGCTCTGTAGCAAAATTGATGCAAATTAGAAATGCAACAATTCGTGAAAGTTTATCTAATTTTCAAGGTGTTGAACACCGTTTAGAGAAAGTATTAAAAATCCAGAATGTACAATACATCAACGATTCAAAAGCAACAAACGTAAACGCTACTTTCTTTGCTTTAGACAGCATGAATGTTCCAACCGTTTGGATTGTAGGAGGAGTTGATAAAGGAAACGATTACAACGAATTAATGCCATTGGTTCGTGAAAAAGTAAAAGCCATTATCTGCCTTGGAGTTGATAACCATAAAATTATTAACGCTTTTGGTGATGTTGTTGATATTATGGTTGAAGTAAATAACATGAACGACGCTGTAAAAACAGCTCAAAAATTAACTGAAAAAGGTGACGCTGTTTTATTGTCTCCAGCCTGCGCAAGTTTCGATTTATTCGAAAACTACGAAGATCGTGGAAAACAATTCAAGCAAGCGGTTCATAATTTATAATTTTAGATTTTAGAGTTTAGATTTTAGATTGTTTCTAAACTTTGAGATTTTAGATTAATAAATTTTTTAAGTTCTTTTTGATTATGACGACGGATGAAATGAAGTTGAGAACAAAAAAGTTCTCTTTGAGTGTAATTGGTTTAGCTGAAAAATTACCTGGTACATACATTGTAAAAGTAATTGCAAATCAAATTGTGAGAAGCGGTACATCTGTTGGAGCAAATTACAGGGCAGTTTGCAGAGCGAGAAGCGATAAAGAATTTATTTCAAAAATGAATATAGTTTTAGAAGAATCTGATGAAACTCTATTTTGGCTAGAAATTATAAAAGAAAAAGATTGGAGCGATAAATCAGAATTAGAAATGATTTTGAAAGAAGGAAATGAACTAACAGCCATTTTTGTAAGCAGTTTAAAAACAGTAAACAGAAGAATAAATAAATAAAAACCGAAGGTTTTAGAAAATAATCTAAAATCTAAAATCAGAAATCTACAATGAAGCAATTGGTAAACAAACTAAAAGGAGATAGGGTAATATGGTCATTCGTGGCTTTATTGGCGTTGTTTTCGTTTATGCCTGTTTTTAGTGCGAGTAGTAATCTGGCGTATATCGGTCATGGAACCGGAAATACATTAGGTTATCTGGTAAAACATTTGGCACACGTTTGCATCGGTTTCCTCATTATTTACTGGGTTCATAAAGTACCGTATCATTATTTTAGAGCCATTTCAAAAATTGCACTTCCGGTAGTTTGGTTATTGTTATTATATACCTTGTTGAAAGGAACTGTAATTGCAGGAGCAAATGCAAGTCGTTGGATTCAGGTACCGTTCATTGGAATTACGTTTCAAACATCAACATTAGCGGCAAGCGTATTGTTTATTTATGTAGCACGTTATTTGTCAAAAACTAAAGAAGAAAATGAGCCGTTTCAAACCTCATTTGTTCAGCTTTGGGTTCCGGTGTTTATTACTTTGGCATTAATATTACCAGCCAACTTTTCAACCACAGCATTGATTTTTGCAATGGTAATGATGCTGACATTTATTGGTAAATATCCATTAAAATATATTGCTTTTATCATTGGGTCAGGAATTGCGATGTTAGCCTTTTTCCTTTTGGTAGCAAAGGCATTTCCAGAATCAAGATTCTTCAGCAGGGTATCAACATGGGAAAGTCGTATTATGAACTTTACCACAGATAAGCCAGACGAAGATGATTATCAAATTGAAAAAGCAAAAATTGCAATTGCGTCTGGAAGATTAGGTGGATTAGGACCGGGAAAAAGTGTTCAAAAGAACTTTTTACCACAATCATCTTCCGATTTTATTTATGCTATTGTAGTAGAAGAATATGGTTTAGTAGGCGGAGTTTCAATTTTAGTTCTCTATTTATTGTTATTGTTCCGATTTGTGATTGCGTCGCATAAAGCCAATACATTATTCGGAAAACTAGTCGTCGTCGGACTCGGATTTCCTATGATATTTCAGGCCATGATTAATATGGCTGTTGCAGTAGAATTGCTGCCGGTAACAGGACAGACGCTTCCGTTGATAAGTTCAGGAGGAAGTTCCATCTGGATGACTTGTTTCTCACTTGGAATTATCATTAGTGTAACCAAGAAAGACGAAGAAATCGCCGAAGAACAAGAAGAAAAAGAAAGAAGAAAAGAAGCACTTCAAAGATTAATAGATAAAGAATTGGCAGAAGAAGATTTGCCGGTTGATGAAAGAGAAGAAATTTACGAAGAAGAAGCGATGTATTCAATTCAGGATAATTCAAGAAATCCGATGAATGCAGTTTTAAACAAATAATAAAGGATAAATAGTTTAACGATAACTATTACGAGATATGACAAAGTATAAATTCATACTAAGCGGAGGCGGAACAGGTGGACATATCTATCCTGCAATTGCTATTGCAAATGAATTAAAATTACAATTTCCTGATGCTGAATTTCTTTTTGTAGGTGCCAAAGATAAAATGGAAATGCAAAAAGTACCTCAGGCAGGTTATGAAATAAAAGGTCTTTGGATTGCTGGTTTACAAAGAAAATTAACCTTGCAGAATATGATGTTTCCTCTAAAATTAGCAACAAGTTTGTTAGAATCAAGAAGAATCATCAAACAGTTTAAACCAAATGTTGTAATAGGAACGGGAGGTTTTGCCAGCGGACCATTATTACAGGCAGCAGGAGGAGCAGGGATTCCAACGGTAATTCAGGAGCAAAACTCTTTTCCGGGAATTACAAACAAACTGCTAAGCAAAAAAGCGAATGCAATTTGTGTGGCCTATGAAAATTTAGAACGTTTTTTTCCAAAAGATAAAATCGTTTTGACAGGAAACCCGGTTCGTCAGGATTTAATTGATATTGATAATAGACGAGATGAAGCAATTGCTTTTTATGGTTTAGATCCAGATAAAAAAACATTGCTGGTGCTGGGCGGAAGTTTAGGCGCAAGAAGAATCAATCAGTTAATTGAAAAAGAATTGTCAAATTTTCTTTCGCAGGATGTTCAAATCATCTGGCAGTGCGGAAAATTATATTTTGAAGATTATAAAAAACACAATCAGCAAAACGTAAGAGTTGTTGATTTTATTGAAAGAATGGATTTTGTTTACGCTGCCGCAGATGTAATTATTTCAAGAGCAGGAGCATCATCAGTTTCAGAATTATGCATTGTAGGGAAACCGGTAATTTTTATTCCGTCACCAAATGTAGCCGAAGATCATCAAACAAAAAATGCACAGGCCATTGTAGAGGCTAAAGGTGCGATTTTGTTGAAAGAAACTGAACTAGACAGCGAGTTTAGCATTGTTTTTGAAGCGCTGCTGAAAGATGATGGAAAACAAAAACAATTGAGCGCAAATATTAAAAAACTGGCAAAACCAGATGCGACAAAAGTAATTGTAGAAGAAATTAAAAAGTTGTTATAATATAACTTTTTATAAAAATTATGAAACATTTGGAGAATTGTGCAACGTTATTTTAGGCAATTTGGTCAAATAAGAACAAGAAAAACACAAAGGCTTAATTACTAGTTTTTTATGGGATTAAAAGCAGTAGAAAAGTCTTAAAATAGAATTAAAGGAGAAAGTTTAAAGGCTTAAAGCCTAAAGCATAATGCTTAAAGCAAGAATCAAAATGAATTTAAATCAAATACAAAACGTTTATTTTATTGGCATCGGAGGAATCGGAATGAGTGCCTTGGCCCGCTATTTTAAATATATCGGGAAACAAGTTTCAGGTTACGATAAAACACCGTCAATGCTGACAAGTGAATTAATTGAAAGTGGTATTGATATTCATTTTGAAGACAATATTGGTTTAATTCCGTCTGATTATTATGTAGAAAATACGCTGGTGATTTTTACACCTGCAGTTCCAAAAACACATTCAGAATGGAATTATTTTATCGAAAGAAATTACGAAATTAAAAAGCGTGCCGAGGTTTTAGGGATTATCACTAAGGATACTTTTAGTTTCGCAGTTGCCGGAACACACGGTAAAACAACAACGTCAAGTATTTTAGGACATATTCTATACGAAAGCGGTGCAGATGTTACAGCATTTGTGGGCGGAATTGTAGAGAATTATAATTCTAATTTAATTGGAACCGGAAAAACGGTAACCGTTGTAGAAGCCGACGAATTTGACCGTTCGTTCCTGCATTTACACCCAAATATTGCCTGCGTAACCTCAATGGACGCTGATCATTTGGATATTTACGGAACAAGTGATGCTATTGAAGCTTCGTTTGTGGAGTTTGCTTCTAAAGTTGAAGATAAAAGCAAATTGTTTATAACCAAAGAATTACCTCTTGACGGAGTTCAATGTGCTATAAATGAAGATGCTGTATACAAAGCATATAATGTTCGAATTGAAGACGGAAGTTATGTTTTTGATGTGCAGACGCCATTAGAAATTATAAAAGACCTTCATTTCGGACTGCCAGGAAAACACAATCTTATGAATGGTTTAATGGCTATTGCGATGGCAAAAACTTATGGTACCCCAACCGATGCCATCGCAAAAGCTATTGCCTCGTTTAACGGAATCAGAAGACGTTTTTCATATCAGATTAAATCTGAAAAATTAGTTTATATAGATGATTATGCACATCATCCAACAGAAATAAATGCTGTTCATCAAGCAGTTAGGGAATTATATCCGGGACGTAAAGTTTTGGCGATTTTCCAGCCGCATTTGTTCAGCAGAACAAGAGATTTTGCTGATGGATTTGCCGAAAGCTTATCTCAGTTTGACGAAGTGTTTTTAATGGATATTTATCCGGCACGCGAATTACCGATGGAAGGGATTACATCGCAATGGCTGTTAGGAAAAATGACCAATTCGAACAAAAAAATTGTTGCAAAAGAAGATTTATTAGTGCAGATTAAAGCCAGTGATGCGCCAATAATTGTAACAATAGGAGCTGGTGATATTGGTGAAATGGTACCGTCAATTAAAAAAATGCTGAATGAAAATATTTAATTGGACAAATATTCGATTAGTACTCATTTTAGGGCTTGTTCTTTTTTTATATTCTTTCGCACAACACCGAAATGGAGATAGAAAATTGAAAAAATCCATGGTTGTTTTTGTAGGAGAAAATACGCTTTTTGTAAAACCGGAAATAGTTAATAAATTGTTGATAGAAAATAAAAGGGACGCTTCCAGTATTAGAAAAGATGAAGTAGATTTGAATAAGATAGAAAAAAACCTTGATACGCAGGACATGATTGAGAAGTCAGATGTTTTTGTAAGTATCGACGGTGTTCTAAAAGCGGTAGTAAAACAGAAGACACCAATAGCGCGAGTTTATGATGGTGATCGCTCTTTTTATATTGACTATGAGGGAAATAAAATGCCCTTGTCAGATAATTTTACGGCGCGAGTTCCTCTTGTTTCAGGGGCAATAAATGAAAAAAATAACGAAGATTTAGCTGCTTTATTTCGCACAATTTACGACGATGCGTTTTTGAAAAAAAACATCATTGCGATACAAATTATGCCTAATGGCAGCCTAAAAATGTTTAACCGAAACTATGATTACTTCATAGATTTTGGTCGTACAATGAATGTTGATAAAAAATTTAGAAACTATAAAGCGTTTTTTCAAAAAGCAGTTTTAGATAGTTCGTTATATAAATACAGCAAGATTGACCTTAGGTTTACGGAACAAGTAGTTTGCACAAAATAATAGAAAATGGAAAAAGATAACATTGCAGTAGGTCTAGATATTGGAACGACAAAAATAGTTGCCATGATAGGCAAGAAGAATGAATATGGCAAACTTGAAATTTTGGGTATTGGAAAATCCAAAAGTTTAGGTGTTGCGAGAGGTGTAGTAAACAACATTACGCAGACTATTCAATCGATTCAGCAAGCAATACTTGAAGCAGAAAACAATTCAGGTTACAAAATAAAAGATGTTGTTGTGGGTATCGCCGGACAGCACATCAGAAGTATTCAGCATACAGATTACATCAGTCGTAACAATCCGGAAGAAGTAATTGGCGAAAAAGATATTCAGCTTTTAATCGATCAGGTAAATAAACTGGCGATGTTACCGGGAGAAGAAATTATTCACGTTCTGCCGCAGGAATTTAAAATCGACGGACAGTCTGAAATAAAAGAGCCAATAGGGATGTACGGCGGAAGATTAGAATCTAGTTTTCACGTTGTAGTAGGGCAGGCTTCTTCAATCAGAAATGTTGGAAGATGTATTCAGAGTTCAGGAATCGAATTATCAGGATTGACATTAGAACCATTAGCTTCGGCAGATGCAGTTTTAAGTCAGGAAGAAAAAGAAGCTGGAGTTGCGCTTATCGATATTGGTGGCGGAACTACAGATTTAGCCATTTTTAAAGACGGAATTATTCGTCATACCGCTGTAATTCCTTTTGGAGGAAATGTAATTACAGATGATATTAAAGAAGGCTGTTCGATTATTGAAAAACAAGCAGAGCTTTTAAAAATAAAATTCGGATCAGCTTGGCCGGGAGAAAATAAAGACAACGAAATTGTTTCTATTCCTGGTTTAAGAGGCAGAGAGCCAAAAGAGATTTCGCTTAAAAACTTATCTAAAATTATTCACGCCCGTGTAGTGGAAATTGTAGAGCAGGTTTTTGCAGAAATCAAAGCTTACGGACACGAAGATCCCCGCAAAAAATTAATTGCAGGAATTGTTCTTACAGGTGGTGGAGCTCAGTTAAAACATATTAAACAATTAGTAGAGTATATTACTGGGATGGATACCAGAATAGGATATCCAAACGAGCATTTAGCAGGGAACTCAAGTGAAGAAATTTCTAGTCCGTTATTTGCAACCGCAGTTGGATTAGTAATGAACAGCATCGAGAACAGCACGCAAAGCGCGATTAGAATGGAAGTAGTAAATGAACAGCCAAAAGTTGTTTATAGAAACGTTCCTCCGCCGGTGCAGCGATACGAAGTTGAAGAAAACTACGTTGAACAAGTAGAAACTTTTGAAGAGCCAAGAGAAGTGAAAACGACAAAGGTTGCAGCAGAATCTACAGAGACAAAAATAAGAAGATCATTTTTTGATAGATATGTCGATAAAATCAAAGATTTTTTAGACAACGCTGAGTAAATATAAGCCGAATAATAAGAGAAAAGGATTACTTTTTGCCCCAAGTCAAGAAGTAAAAAATGTACTAAATAAGAATTTCAAAAACCAAAAAGATGATGAGCAACTCAGAATTTGGAAGTATTTCATTTGATTTACCGAAAAATCAATCAAATGTAATCAAAGTAATAGGTGTAGGTGGAGGTGGTAGTAACGCGATTAACCACATGTTTAAGCAAGGCATTAAAGGTGTAGATTTTATCGTTTGTAATACCGATTCACAAGCATTGCAAAATAGTTCAGTACCTAACAAAATTCAGTTAGGTATGAATTTAACAGAAGGTTTAGGAGCAGGAGCAAATCCTGATGTAGGACAACAGTCTGCTATTGAAAGTATCGCCGACATTGAAAAAATGTTAGACCGTGGTACTAAAATGGTATTTATTACTGCAGGTATGGGTGGAGGAACCGGAACAGGTGCCGCTCCCGTAATTGCACAATTAGCAAAAGAAAGAGAGATCCTTACAGTAGGTATCGTGACAATTCCGTTTCAGTTTGAAGGGAAAGTACGTCAGGAGCAAGCTTTATTGGGTATTGAAAAATTACGTAAACAAGTTGACTCTTTAATTGTAATCAACAATAATAAATTAAGAGAAGTTTACGGAAATCTTGGTTTCAAAGCAGGATTCTCAAAAGCGGATGAAGTTTTAGCAACAGCCTCTAGAGGTATTGCTGAAGTAATTACGCACCACTATACTCAAAATATCGATTTACGCGATGCTAAAACAGTTTTGGCAAACAGCGGAACGGCTATTATGGGATCTGCTGTGGCAGAAGGAGAAAACAGAGCAAAAGATGCGATTGTATCTGCATTAGATTCTCCATTATTAAATGACAATAAAATTACAGGAGCCAAAAACGTATTGTTGCTTATCGTTTCTGGATCTAACGAAATAACGCTTGACGAAATCGGAGAAATCAACGATCACATCCAAGCAGAAGCAGGTTACAACGCAAATATTATCATGGGAGTTGGTGAAGACGAAACTCTTGGTGAAGCTATTGCTGTAACCATTATTGCTACTGGTTTTGATGTTGAACAACAAAACGAAATCGTTAATACGGAGCCTAAAAAGATTATTCATACGTTAGAAGATGAGCAGAGAAGTGTTCATAATTTAACGAACAGACCACTTACTTCTTTTGATTTAAATGCAGAAACACCAATTGCAAAAACAGAAGACAAAGTAGTTTTTGATTTAATGGAAGATACGGTTGCTCCCGTAATTCAAACTCCAGTTGCGCCGGTAACAACGCCAACAATTAATCAGGAAGAATTGGTAGTGATGTCTGAGTTTATTAAAAACCTTGACGTAACTTTTGAAATCGTTTCGCCAATTACAGATATTGATTTTAAAATTTCAACTCCGGCAGCAGTCGTTCAGGAAGTAAAACCTGTACAACAGCAAAGAACTTTTGAAAGAGAAGAACAAACGACTTTTTCATTTGATTTACCACTTTTCAAGTCTGAGCCAGAAGTGAGAAGAGAGCCAGCTGCAGAGCAGGAAAATAAAATCATGTTTGAGTTAACAAACGAAACTCGTAATATTAAAGTAAACGATCCAGTTTCATTTGTTCCTGTAACAGAACTTTCTGATAACGGAATTATCAAATATTCGTTAGAAGAATATATGGAAGTTGAAAACGAATTAACAGCTTCTAAACCAGTTGAAAAAGTAATCGAAGATACAGTTCCTGAGGAATTGAACATTACTTTAAAACCAAGAGTTGATTTTGCAAGTCAGCCTGATTTTACAACAACTTCAGAAGTTTCTCCAATGGAATTAACAATTGAGGAAACACTTCGTTTAAGAGCTGAAGAAAGAAGAAAGAAACTAAAAGAATTTAATTATAAATTCCACAATAACGTTTCAAGAATCGATGAGTTGGAAAAAGAGCCGGCTTACAAAAGATTAGGAATCGATTTATCGAATTCTCAATCAAACAATACAAATTCAAGAATTTCGGTTGGAACAGATAGTAACAACGATTTGCAATTGCGTTCAAACAATTCATTTTTGCACGACAACGTAGATTAATTTTACAATCATAATATTAGGATAGCCCGAAAATTGGATTTAATTTTCGGGTTATTTTTTTTATCTTCGCACAGAATTTAGAAATTTGACTTCTTTACCTGACTTTTAAAGTTAATTTTGTTGTCAGTTCGAGCGAAGTCGAGAACACTTTCAATACAGATATCAATTTATAAGCACTAGCTTATTCAAATAAAAAAATAAAAGATGAGTTTACAAACACAAATCATGGAAGAGATTAAAACTGCCATGAAAGCAAAAGATACAGTAGCATTAGAATCTTTAAGAGCAATTAAATCTGAATTATTATTAGCTTCAACAGCTTCTGGATCTAAAGAAGAATTATCAGAAGATGAAGAAATTAAATTACTTCAAAGATTAGTTAAAACTCGTAAAGAAAGTGCAAGAATCTTTACAGAACAGAACCGTCCTGATTTAGCTGAACCAGAATTGGCTCAGGTTGCGGTAATCGAGAAGTTTTTACCAGCACAGTTAAGTGAAGAAGAGGTAGAAGCTGTAGTTGCAAAAATTATCGCTGAAACCGGAGCTTCAGGAATTGCTTCAATGGGTAAAGTTATGGGATTAGCTTCTGCTCAATTAGGCGGAACTGCTGAAGGAAAAACAATTTCTACAATTGTGAAAAAATTACTTTCTTAGTAAATTCCAATATTTAAATTCCAAATTCCAATTTTACGATTGGAATTTGGGATTTAAAAAAAATTGAATTTTAAATATTTGACCGCGTAGTTCAACTGGATAGAATATCAGATTTCGGCTCTGAGGGTTGGGGGTTCGAACCCCTCCGCGGTCACTAAAAAAGGAAAGCCTGCAAAATATTATTTTGCAGGCTTTCCTTTTTTATAGTTCGAAATCCATTATGCGTCTTTAATTTTAAACCTAAATTTATATTCTTAGTAGAGTAAAACAATTACTTTGTTTCTATTTTTCGTTTGTATATTGATTTCTAAAATAATTAATTAAATTACAGTACTTTAATAGCACAAATCAAACTTAATTATGATTAAAATTAAAACCATTCTGTTTTTATTATTTATTTCAAATTCTATATTAGCTCAAACTAATTTTTTTAAAATGCCTGATGGTACAATCCTGGATGAAAAAACTTTCAACAGGAAAAAAAATGATATGATTGAAACAGGAAATATAAATGTTGGAGTAGAAGCAGTTATTATAAGAAATGATTCAATCATAAAAGAGGTTAAATTAGATTATTTAAATCCATTTACAAAACATAAAAAGAAAATTGGTACTGCATTCGAAATTCAAAAATTCAAAAATAAGGAAGGCAAAAATTATGATGAAAATTATCTAAAAGGTAAAGCATCATTAATTAATTTTTGGTCCATAAATTGCGAACCTTGTATTAAAGAATTCCCTGATTTGAATAGAATTAAGCAACAGTTTAATAATTCAGTAAATTTTGTGGCTATTACAGTTGATAGTTCTGTAGATGTCGAGAATTTTCTCAAAAAACATAAATTTGATTATGACCAGATTACAGATTCATTATTTCCACTTCTTAATGAATTAAAAATAAACGCTTTACCAATGACTATTATATTAGATAAAAATGGTATCATTTTAAATGTCTATGGAGGGTTAATTACAGACAACGAAAATGAAGTTATTGAAACATTGAAAAACTCATTGTAATACAACTATTTTAGTCATAAATAAAAACAATAATAATAGTATGATGACACTAATTGCAATATTTTTTCCGTCCCTTTCTTTTTTATTGAGAGGTAAAATTTTCACTGCCATTATCTGTTTAATTCTGCAGATAACTTTGATTGGCTGGATTCCCGCTGCGATTTGGGCTGTGATTTCTTTACAAAATTCAAGAGCAGATAAACGTAATGAGAAATTGATAAAAGCGACGAGAGCCAGGTAAACAAACTTTTACTTTCAAAGTTTTTCTTTTGAACGGAACGTGAAAATCTTAAAGTTTAGTTATTTTTCAGATCGTCTTTTTCTAAAGGCTTTAATCAAAACAATAATTGAAAACACAAAAACAATACTATAAACAATAGCCAGCGCCGGTTTTTCAAATTTTAGCGTTTCAAAATCAAATTGCTTATACAGCGCTGCACCTAAAATGATGGCTACAATACTAAAAGTAAATACTGGTACATTGTTTTTGTTCTCCATGTTTTTGATGTTTTGGTTTATAAAAAGTTAATTATTTAATAGTTTTTCCGGCATTTCCTGTTTTCACTTCTCCGGCACGTTTATAACTGGCTAAAATAACTCCGGTCGTAGTAACGGTACTTTCTGTTAAAGTAAATCCTGATGGATGCGCAGTATTGTCAAACAGCTTTTTTCCTTTGCCAAGCAGAAGCGGATGAATCTTTAACTTAAGTTCATCTACCAAATCATTCTTTAAAAGTAAATGAATAAGCTCACTGCTTCCCCAAACCTGAATGTCCAATCCTTCTGAAGCTTTGAGTTTCTTGATATCGGCCAGACTTTTGATGAAATTAGAATTTTTCCAATCTGATTTTTTTCTGGTTTTAGAAAAAACGTATTTATTACCTTCATTAATTCCCGGCCAAAATTCTGTGTTTTTAGGCCAGTACTCTTCCCAGATTTCAAAAGTCTTTCTGCCTAAAAGATAATCGGCAGGTTTTATTTCATTAGCCACAGCTTTACTATACACTTCGTCACCAAATGGTGCTGTCCAGCCGCCAAATTTAAATCCGTTTGATTTATCTTCTTTTGGTCCGCCCGGAGCCTGCATAACCCCATCTAGCGAAATCATTGACAAAACAATTATTTTTCTCATAATATATTGATTTTGTGGATATACAAATTTAATCAACTACACAGAAATATTGATAAACTAAGAAAAATAATCGTAAAAAGCTTTTCGATTTTGTCTTTATTAAAGTTATTAGAAGTAAATCATCTTAAGTTTGAATAATCAGAAACCAATATTCAATCCAGCTTCCTGAAGATTTTTCGTATTTTTAATGCCAGACAAAAACAGCTTTAACAATGGGATTTTACATCAACAAAGAACATTTGATTCATGATATTGAATATCCTGCGAGATATCAATCAAAAAATCTGCTTAAAAGCGTTACGATTGTTTTTGCTCTAATATTAATGTTTCTTTTATTATTCAGGCCTTTTGGAGTTTATGATCCGGAAATGAGAATGCATTATTTTTTTATTTGTTTTCTTCACGCCTTATCACCCGCATTAATCCTGTTCGTTTATTTTGAGGGACTTAATTATATCAGAAAAAGAAAAAACGAAATCGAAAATTGGACTTTACTCAAAGAATATTCTCATATTGGAGCAGTGCTGGTTTTAGCAGGTTTGTCGAGTTTTTTCATGCGTGATTTGATTTACAATAATGCCGGAAATTGGTCATGGCGTTATTTATGGGAAGAAATCAGAAATTGTTTTGTTGCAGGTATATTTTTCTATCTTTTTCTAAGATTATCCAGTTTTTATTTTGAATCAAAAAAAGGCTCTCCGTTTGTACTCCAATTTACAAAGCTAAATATTGAATCAAAAACCACAGACCTTCAGTCAAAACTTTATGTCAATACTCAGGTTAAGCAAGACGATTTTAGTCTGGACATAGACGAATTATTGTTTGTAAAAGCGGATGGGAATTATATCGAATTAACAAAATCAAACGGGTCTGAGATTACTACAGAATTAAAACGAATTTCTCTAACCCAATTTGAAACCCAAATAACCGCTTATCCTCATTTTTTTAGATGCCATAGAACCTATTTAGTCAATATGTTTAAGATCGAAAAAATAGCAGGAAATTCTCAAGGATACTTATTATCGTTTAATGAAACGAATGTAAAAGTTCCCGTTTCCAGAAAACAAATCGATAGTTTTAACAGCTGTTACGAACAACTTCGAAGCAAGTATACTGCCTAAGCTTGTTGTTCGTCACAAAAGCTAGTTACTGATAACATGTACGCTTACAACCGTTTTTTCTTGTTGTAGGTTTGCCATCAGTAACACTAAATCTATTTATTATGTCATCTGCATCAATCGCTTTGAATCAGGATTCTGGTTCGTCAAACAAATTAGTATACATAGATAATATTAAAATTTTATTGACAATATTAGTTGTGCTTCATCACACAGTTATTGCCTATAGTTCTTCAGAAGGCTGGTATTATACAGAACAAACTGGACTTATGGGAGCCCGTATTCCTATGACAATGTTTGTAAGCCTCAATCAGTCTTTTTTTATGGGATTTTTTTTCCTGCTGGCAGCGTACTTTACAAGTTCTTCTTATGCTAGAAAAGGAGCATCAAAATTTATTAAAGACCGTCTTGTACGATTAGGAATTCCCATAGTATTCTATTCCTTTATACTTTCCCCATTCATCAGCTATTTGGTATATTATTTTGCAAAAGGACATCACATTACTTATTTCCAATATTTAAGCGGATTTGACAGCTGGATCGATTTAGGTGTTACATGGTTTGTAGCGGCATTATTGCTTTTTACATTGATTTATGCAGGAGCAAAAAAAATATTTAAAATTAGTTTCAAAAAACCTGTAGAAGTACCAAAAACCTGTACCATATTGTGGTTTGCAGTAATATTGGGAATCATCAGTTTTTTAGTTAGAATTATTTTTCCTGTGGGATGGGTTCTGGAACCAGTCGGGTTTCAATTAGGACATTTTCCGCAGTATATCGCCTTATTTATTGTTGGATTACTGGCCGCCAAAAACAACTGGTTTGATAAACTCTCTGATAAAACGTACAGAGGTTTAAAAAGAGCAACACGAATATGTTTACTGCTTTTTCCAATATTTTTTATCATCAAATTTAATCTCAATACACCTTCTTCCTGGTTTTCCGGAGGTTTTCATTGGGAGGCATTATTATACGCAGTTTGGGAACAATGTATTGGTATTTCAATACTAACGACATTATTAATTAGAGGAAAAAAAAGATGGAATCATTCTTCTGTACTATTGACTAAATTATCACGCAGCAGTTTTGCCGTCTATATTTTTCACCCATTAGTGATTGTTGGTTGTACGCTCGCGGTAAGAAACTGGGCAATTGAACCTGCAATAAAACTTTTGGTTACAGCACCATTAATAGTTATAGGCAGTTTTATATTCGGGTCACTTGTTTTATTAATTCCGGGAATTAAGAAAATTATTTAATATAGTTATTCGTGTTTTTTAGAAAATAAAAAAAACACGAATTCCAATAAATTTGAATTTCTTGTCGTAATTCCCTAGCATTTTTTTGAAACTTCGGAAATCAAAAAAGAATTTCCGAAGTTAATTTCCGGAAATCTATTTTGTGTTCTGTAAAAAATTATCGATGTAATTTACTACCAGTGGAATATTTTGATGCTGAGGAGCATGCCCTGTTTGCGGCAGAACAATTAACTGTGATGTTGGAAGCTGTTTGGTCAGCGGATACCAATTTCCTACAGCAAAACTAGTGTCGTGATCTCCGGAAATTATTAAAATTGGTGTTTTTGTCGTTTTTAATTTATCTCTAAAATTGTCTTTATCTTCGGCAGCACTTTCGCCTCCTGCAAAATACAATTGAAAAGTTTCCATAGTCGAAGGAATTTTAGAAACATCAATTCTTTGAGCAATTCGGTCGTGAGAAGCTTTTGCAGCGTTTCTGCTTTCTTCAGATTCTGGTTCGAAGAAAAGTATCACTTCATCTTCAAAATCATTTATTGGTTTTAAAGCATGATCCAGAAAAGATTGTTCCAGCGGAACAACTCTTTTTCCTATTGGGCCAGTTCCTAACAATATGGTATGTGTCGCTAATTCTGGATATTGATGTGTTGCAGCTTGTGTAACTAATCCGCCATACGACCAGCCCATCAAAATGGCGCTTTTGATTTTTAAAAAATCAGCCAGATCTTTTACATCTTTAGCAACTTCTTTAATATCTGTAGGAAGTGTTCCAGTTGAATAGCCAATTCCCGAATAATCAAAAGTAACAACCTGATGTTTTTCTGCCAGAAGATCCAAAAATAACGGATCCCAGGTATCAAGAGTTCCTCTAAAACGGTTAATTAAAATAATTGGATTTCCCTCGCCAATTGATCTGTAAGCGATTGTTCGGCCTGAAAGTTCGGCAAACTGAGTTTCTGAATTTGGAGCGTTTATTTTTGTGCTCATTGCTTTAAGTTTTTGGTTAATAATGAATTACTAAACAATTTTAATGCCTTTGAAGATTTTATTTACAAATCAAACCTTTACAGGATTTAAGCCGTTATTTTGCTGTTTTTATTTCGCTAAAAAATAATGTTTTTACGAAATATAGAAAATATTATATCTCAATTGTGTCGCCAATTTTAGGTAAATAAAGATTGAGATTTGCGTTTTTAAAATCACTTAAAGCTTTTTCATGATCCATTTTAATGAAACCAAAAGTATCATAATGAACGCCTAAAATTTTATCAACTTCAACCAGTTTTGAAGCCTCAATTGCTTCTTCAACTCCCATTGTTAATCCGTCGCCAATTGGGAAAACGGCGAAATCAAGTTTAGTAAACTTCGGAATCAGTTTCATGTCTAAAGTCAACGCCGTATCGCCGCTGTAGTAGAAATTTCCATCAACGGTTGTGAGTACAAAACCAGTTGCAATTCCGCCATAAGTTCCATCCATAAAACTGCTCGGATGCTGTGCAATCACACATTTTACGGTTCCAAAATCAAAACTGAATTTTCCGCCCGGATTAATTGGATGTGCATTTTCGATTCCGTTTTTTAAGAGCCAGTTGTAGATTTCAAAATTCCCCAAAACCTTTGCTCCGGTGTTTTTTGCAATTCTTTCCACATCCAGAATATGATCGTAATGCGCATGCGAAATAAAAATATAATCGGCCTTTATTTCGTCGACATTAATGTGTTTTGCCAATTCGTTTGGCGTAATAAAAGGGTCGAAGAGAAGATGTTTTCCATTTGCAAAAACAGAAAAACAAGAATGTCCGTAATAAGTGAGTTTCATGATATATAAATTTTAGAATTGATAACAGTTAAGTTGATTAATATCCAAAAAATATACCAGCAGAATTTACCTTAAATATGCTATTATTCTTCGAATACTTTTTCGGTATCAACAGGATTGTTTTCCTGATACAATTTTTGCCCAATTTTACCTTTATCACCTAATGCGCGCCCTTTTATAAGCCATGCAGTTCCAAATGCAAAAAGTGCCAGTGCTTCAAGAGCCAGAGTAGAATAAGTAAAAAGTTTTAAACTCTCTGAAACAGGAACCAAAACAATAGAAATCAAAATAATATAACCACAAGTTCTGTAAATATTATTTTCGTTTAAAATGCTTTTAGGTGTTTCGATATATTTTTCCTGAGTAATTGTAAAAACATTAATAGCAAGCAAAGCCAATATCAAAAACAGCACCGCAGCAAAACCGTAATGGAGCCAGCCAAGCCATTTTTCTGTTAATGGAATAATGGTATAGATTTTTTGTGAAACGCTTTCGGGATTTGTGGGAACAAGCGCCA
Organism: Flavobacterium panici; assembly: GCF_903819335.1. Classification (GTDB taxonomy): domain Bacteria; phylum Bacteroidota; class Bacteroidia; order Flavobacteriales; family Flavobacteriaceae; genus Flavobacterium; species Flavobacterium panici. Next base: position 31,279 of record NZ_CAIJDE010000056.1, read on the forward strand.
CACCAATTGCCATAATTCCGGCAATATTGGTCAGTAAATTATCATTTTTGAAAATTGATTTATTTCCGTGCCCTTTATACCGAATCAAAAATAAACCTACAGCAGACAAAGTTCCGGTAAAAATTTCCCTTAAATTGGTATAGTAATAATCGCTGACAGAAGGCTGGATTTTGGTTTGAAAAAAAGGGATTAAAGAAAAACCAACTAAAAATACAGGCAGTAAAAATCCCAAATAACCTATTGCCCGTCTGATTCTTCGGTACGTGAAAATATCATAATTTTCAATCTTTATTTCTTTGGTATCTATTATCATAATTTGTAAGCAAGAATCAATCAACTATTATTTTCAGATCTGGTTTCATCAAATCCTGACGGCCATACTTCATATCTGTTTTTAAATTCTAAAGGAGTTTCCGGCTGTCCCATATTTCCGTAAAATTTATTTACTTCCTGCTCTTTTATCAGCTTTTCCCATGTTTCATCGTCCATTGTTTTTTTTTGAAAAGAAGCTAGTTTTTCTGATTCGGGATAATGTTTTCTTTCAATATTTCTGTTAATTCTGATTTTTTGCTCAGATGTCAGCCTCGCTGAAATTTGTTTCCATATTTCACCAATAGGATTTTTAATTGCTAGTTCAGTCAGATTTTGAATTTCTTCTTCACTTAAATTTTTAGGAAAATCATCCGGATTAAAATCTTTCATATAACAAAATTGAATTGTTTAAATCTTTTACAATTGGAAATAAAAGTAAATTACTTTCTCGAAAACAAATTTTCTACAACCCAGGCCGGACCAATTAATAAAAACTGAAGATCTTTTAAGAATGAAGGTTTTTTGCCTTCAATATTGTGTCCGTAGAACTGCCCAATCCAGGCAATTACAAAAACACCAATTGAGAATGCCCATAACGGAAAAATCTGCCCGATATAATAATTAACAACTAAACAAATTCCTGAAAAAATGGCAATTTTTACGGCCATTGCAATCGAAAGTCTAATGTAAAAAACAAGGACAAAAAGCAAAACCACAAAAGCCCAATTTTCGATAATTGGTGCATTTAGTTTTAAAGTATTCGCAATAATATCACTCGGAATACTCATTAATAAACCAACAATAGAAAAGTAAATTGCCGGAACACAAATATAATGTATGGCTTTGTTTTTTGGGTTTTGGTGACTTACGGCATATTCTGCAAACCATTGATCTAGTGTTCTCATTTTTGTGGTTTTAAGGTTAGTTAACGTAAATCTAGTAAAAAAAACCGAAGCTTTTATTACATCTTAAATCCAACAATAAAAATCGTTATGAGTAACCAAAATAAAGTAGGGAATAAGCCGAGAGCAATCCAAATGAATTTATATTTTATGTTTAAATTGAAATCTTTTTTCAAAATAAAAATTAGAAACATAAAAGATAAAACCAAAGAAATAATTTGAAAAGTATAACATGAAATCCAGCCAACATGATAAAGCCATCTCCATTTATCAACATATCTAAATTGCTGTGTGCTTTTAGACATTATAAAAGCAGATACAAAAAGCAATATTATAGAAATTGAAAAAGGCTTTAATTTATTCATTTATATTATTTGGTCACATTATACTCAAAAACATTATCCCATAATTCATCGATTGTGACAAGCGCCTCATTTAGCGGAATAACTTCCCATTTTCCGTTGGTTTCTATTCCTAAACCAATGCTTTTTAGCTTAAGTAAAGCATCGTTTACATCAAAATCCAATTCAGTATTTAATTGAGAGGCAAACCAAGACTCAATTTGAGAATCAAGTTCTTGCGCAGTTAACGGATTTGGGCTTTTATTTAAAAAGGTATAAGCCAAAATAGTTTCTTTTAAAGCTTCTTCTTCAGATGAGTTTAAAAGAGAATAAAAAGCACCGCTGTTGTTCCCGACATTTTTAAAATACAAACTGTCTGAAAGCATTTTAGAATATCTGATTTTCTTGTTTATGAAATTATTGTATTGGCGAAAGCAGTAAGCAGATAAAATTCCTAAAGCAATTAAACCTTGATTTAAAGAAGTTTTGCTGTTTAGTAAATCGATAGTTTCTCCGGTTTCATAAGCATTGTACATGTTTATTAAGGCGGGAATTACTTTGGCACTTAATAATGAAATACCTCCAAAAACTCCCGGAACCCAAAGTAACAGTTTGTCTTTTAAAGACATTTTTGGAATTGCATTTGGAAAAATCGTTTCGAGATCGTTTTTAGGTACGCGTTTAAAAATCTTTAAAGCAATTGATCCAGGATCAATTGGCATTTTTCCCAACTTGACTTTTTTCTGGGTCAAATAATCGGCGTCGCTGTAATTGAGGTAAATAAGGACACGATCATAATATTCGATTTCAACTTCTTTTTTCCAGAAATAATATTTCTTAACAGTTTCTTTTGCTTTATGATGACCGCGAACATATAATTCGTAATCCTTAAAAGCATGAAAATCAATGGCAAGGTTTAAGCCTATTAAATCAGATTCTGTAAAAGCTTCTTTTAAAGTTTCCTGATCGATTCTGTAATAATTGCCGCGCTCTAAAACAGTACGCAGCGTTTCTTTAAAAACAGAAAAATCGCTTTTACCAATAAAAACTTCGCGTTCTTTTTCGCTCAAATCCGGATCATAAAGCGCGTAGTTTTGCTTTAAATTTCGGTTAAGATTAAAAGATTCATAATGATAATAATGCTCGATAATATCGAATAACTTTTTAAAATCATCAACTTTTTGTCTGTCATCGGCGAAAGCTGCAATTTGCTGTTCGAGTAAAAATTCTTTATTAAACGGAATATAATGTTCTCGAGTCATATCGATTCAGGGCTTTAATTTGTTTTTTGGCGTGGAATCGCAAAGGTACAAAGGTTGTAAAAAATTCAACGATTGATTATTATTAAAAGATTTATAAAATTAGAATGCTTAGATATGCAGATTTAAAGACGTTTTACAGGTTTGGTTATTTTGATAAAAACAAAAGCCGCAAAGATATTTCTTTACGGCTTAGCTCCTTAGGGGAATACATTAGATTATGCGAGGATCAGCTGCATAACTAAATTGTTTATCTATTTCACGAATAGATGTTTGGCCCATTACATACACTTTGATATAGAAAATCCGGATTTTTCTAACTCTAAGCTTTTGTTTGCTCCTGGAGAAAAAAGCTGGACCGCTCTTTTTGGTAATATTGATCCAAATTGTTTAATGCATAATTATTTACTGCCTATTTCTTTTTTTAATCTATTGGCCTGACTCTCTCTCACGATCTTATATTCGTTGTCAAGCCTCTTATATTCTGCCTTTATTAGATCGCAGATAATGCCCGCACGATCCCCTCGAATTGATTTGCGAATGTAGTCGTAAGAAAAACCGTGTTTTTCTTTAATAATCTTTAACACATCTTGGTTGTAACTTGGCTTAGATTTTATATTTTTGCTCATTGCTTAATTTGTATTAAAAGTAAGACAAATATAGTAAGATATTTCTTAAGAATGAGTATAAATTAGATTATTTCTATAAATAAAAATGAAGCATTATGGCAGAAAATACTATAAACAGGATCAAACAGTATTTAGATTACAGAGGTATTAGAGTGGGTGCCTTTGAAAAAGTGGTGGGTATGTCTAACGGTTCTTTTGCGAGCCAGTTAAAACATAATAAAACGATAGGTGTAGATAAGTTAGAAAATATCTTAAAAAAAATATACAGATATTGATATAGAATGGCTTTTAACCGGCGAGGGAGACATGATTAAACTGAATGTTTTGCGCGAAAAGGGAGAGGTTTATAAAAAAACAGAAAAGCTTAATGAACACGAAATTAACTACAAGGATCTGGCTGAAGCCAGAAAGGAAACAATTGAAAGTCTAAAAAAGATTATTCAGCATCAGGATGAACAGATTGCTGCTTTTAAACAAAACAATCAATAGCGTAAAGTACTAAAAAGAAAAAGTGAGATTTCTAATCGTTACCAGCGATACGAAATCTCACTTTCTTGTTCCAAAAAAATTGACAAAATTTACAAGTTTTCCTTTCGGAAGACTATATTCTAAAAGAAAAAATTATTCCCTGCAATTTTACCACTTATTAAAATTCTGGCAACACGTATTTATACCTGTTTTTAGGTTTTTTTTGAGATTCAAAGTTACAGAGGTTCAAAGGGACAAAGATTTCCTTAATTGAGGTCTGATTTTTTTAACTCGATTATCTGCTGAATGTATTGTATTAGGTTTTCTCTTTCTATCGAAAATTGAGCATTTTCACTTTCGGTGCGAAGGTATAAATCTGCAATAGTTTCGGCATCCATGTTTTTGTTTAGATAATGATCCTGTGCATATTTTATGAGATTTTCTAAAAAAAGTTCTTTTTGTCTTCCTTTTTCCAGCGTTTCTTCATCGCCATTTTTTATTTTTTCAATTTCAGATTCCGGTAAATCAATAGTGAGGTACGTTATATCTACAGGAACTTTAGAAAGCATTTCGGGAGTAGTTTTTCCAGAACCATTGCAATAGGCGCAGGGAGCCGGAACCCATTTTAATAGTTTGTTTAAACGCCTGATATCATCCCAATCAACAAAACCTTTCCCAAGACATCTGGGACATTGTAAATTTGATTTTTTAAATAGGAAATTAAAAATGGACATTTTCTAACAAATTATATTAACATTTCTTAGTACGCTAAGGTAATTATTTATGTAAGAAAATTATTTTGAATGTGAATTTTTTTTGAAGAATAAGATTTCCTGAAATGAATTTATACTTTTTGAAATTTTGAAATAGCTGCTTTGTATGCAAAATTGAATTTTAAACATGGATATTAGATAACCCATAAGTAAAAAATGTAGAAAACTGTTTTGAGCTTAATGTTATAAATTTGAATAAACATTTTTATAGAGACTATAACATAAAGTATACAATACAGATGGAAAACATACACACAACCAAAATCCAAAATTTCTTTAGAGTTCTATTAGGGCTTTTTATGATTACAGCAGCGATAGGACATTTTACTTTTCAAAGAGCCGATTTTCAGGCACAGGTTCCAAATTGGGTTCCGCTGGACAAAGATCTTGTTGTAATTCTTTCCGGAGTTGTTGAAATAGCTTTAGGACTTAGTATGCTGTTTCTAACAAAATATAAAGTATTCGTAGGGATTGCACTGGCGGTGTTTTATGTATTGGTTTTTCCGGGTAATATCGCCCAATATTTAAACCAAACTCCCGCCTTTGGACTCGACACAGATCAAGCACGTTTAATAAGATTGTTTTTTCAGCCTGTTTTGATTTTCCTGACTTTGTGGTCGACTGGGGCGATTGGGTATTTTAGAAAAGAAATTATTCAACACTAGAAATGCCGTATTTAATGTTGCTGTCTGCAAATATTGATTTTAGCATATCGTACTTTTCATTGCAATATTCGCCAATGCTAAATCTTTTATCGCTCGATTTGTAGTTATTACAGCCAAAACAAATTTCGAGGTAAGCGACAATTCGATTATTTGAATCGAGAAACATAATAGCATTTCTTGGCATATAACACATCACTTCTGCATCTTCGTGAGGAAGTCTTGTATACGTGAAATTAAAAATAATATCAGATAATTTATTTATTTGCTCTGCACTCAATACAGCAGTTTCATTGTAGAATTCAGATCTAAAAACATCTTTTCCCAATACAATTGAATTGATGTGTTTTATTAAACTTTGTCCGGGATATTCATCGGGTTTACCTTTAAAAGACACGATTTTAATTTGCTGAGATTCAGAGAAAGGAAAACGGAGTAATCTTTCTTTTTCTGAAATATTTTTTATTCTAATACATTTCCCATTATCATAAGTAGATTGCGAAAAAGAATTTTGAACCAGTAAAAGTATTAGAAACAAAAAATTCCTCATTTTTTTTTAAATGTTTTTAAAACGAAAATAAAATTTATAAATGTAACTTTTGAGGTTTTTGAAGAATTTAAAAAACGGAGATAAAATAAGAGTTCAGGATCTCATTAAATTCCTTACTTGTTAAAACAAAAAAATCTTTTTAGTGAGGTATTGGAAGTGTTTTATCTGATATAAATTGAAAGTCACTCATTAACCATTTAAAAGATTCTATTTGTGGCAAAATTGGTTTTAATAATTTAAATCGGTGTGAAAGTCTAGTTTATCTGTGTGTTCAATTATCCAATTCATTTGTTAATTATTTAGCCTGAAAAGGTAGCATATAAGAGCTTCTTACGATTCTGTTATTTTGTTTTGCGGGAGTCCATTTCATAGCTTTTAGCGCTTTGGTAAATTCTTTTGTTAATTCAGGACTTTTACTGTTTAAAACTTTAATGTCGCTTAAACGTCCGTTTTTTTCAATTATAAACTCAGCAAATACTTTTTGAGAACCTTGTTGTTCGAGTATTTCTTTACTGATTTTAATTTTATTTTCGAGAAAAACAAAAATGGCCTTTTCACCACCCGGATATTCAGGATTTACTTCAACTTTACCAGCAATAAATACATCTTTATCATAATCAATTACGACCTGATCTATTTTTTCATATTCGTCAACGGTTTTGGTTTCTTCGCGATTTACTTGGTTTTCGGTTTGGGCAAATGAAATTGTGGTGATTAGTAGTGTGAATAATAAGATTAGGTTTTTCATTTTTTTTTGGATTTTGGGGTTGTTTTTTGGTAATGCTAATGTAAGGATTTTGTGTTTTTGTGATGGGTTTTGCAGAATAAAAAAAAACGTAAAAGTATAGTAAGGAATTTGCATTTTTTTATGCGAATTATTGAATCAGATGAATAGAAAGATATATTATTTCTAGTATAATGCAGAATCTTGGTATCAATTTTTTTTCATTGTGATCATGATTAATTGGATTTCTATATTAAATATTAGGATAGGTAAACTATAAATTCTAGTTTATATTTTGAATAAGTTTAAACAGGTATTTATACTTGTGTGAGATTTTTTTAAAAGTTATATGTTTGTTGTCTAGAAAGTTATGGGTTGTGTTGGTGTTTATGATAAGCTAGTTTATATCATTTTATCAGCAACTTATATATAATTAATTTAAAGCTCATTATTAGCAATTCTATGTTTTATGAAAAATTGTATTGTACACAAAAATAGAGTAGATCTTTTAAAAAATCTTTTAATTATTTTTTTTTTAATGATAAATGGGTTTTGTTTTAGTCAGGATAATTTAAATGCAAAAGAAGTTATTGAATATAATTACCAGACTAATAAATTTGATAAAGTTTTCCCATTTGATGAACCTTTTTCTATAAAAATTGTGTCTATACCTTCTAGAATTGGATGGATGGCGATGGATTTTTATGAATATGATTCAAAAAACGAGCAATCAAAACTAGTTAAACTTGTGACTACTATTGGTGATGATGTTAAGGCTTTTAAACCTTTAGAATGGGAAAGAGGTACACCTAAAGATACAACAGGACAGATTGTTGTTTTCCCTGGGTTAAAACCAAATAAAGAATATCTTGTTAGAATTAGAACAGGAAAAAAAGTAAAATTAACCAGTTATCAAGAATCGGCTTTAGTTGCCGTATTAAAGAATAATAATGAAATTCAAGATATTATAAATAATACTGTCCGAAAATATCTTGACAAACCATTTGAAATTGCAGATTTATCTAATTTAGGTATTAAACAGGCCGATTTCGAAAATTTAGCAAGGAGAGCTGTTTTAGAAGTTAATAAAAATTACGTATTAGAACCTATTGATCAGGTTCCCCATTTACAGAAATTAGCAGTTTTTATGAATAGTTTTAAGGAAATTGAAGATAAAACTACTGGAATGTTTCAAAATGCGGATTCTAAAAATGGTAATTTTATAAGTGAAGGGAGTAAAGATAAGTATAAAGGATTGATTGAAGAATTTCAAAATAAGCTTAAAGAGATAGATTGGGCAACAGTTCAGGATTTAAATGAATTGAAAGTTATAAAAGATAACATATTTGGACAATTTAGTTCTTTGTCACCGGTGCAAAAAGTACAGCAAAAAGGGGTAGAGGATTTCATTGAAGAAATTTTGCCTCAACGTGACGATTGGTTGAATGTAATTACAAAAAATACGATTGCTGAAAATACAAATGATATAGGAAATCTTAATACTACCTATAGAACGGATTTTGTTAAAAACGCAAAATTATATGTAACACTTGATTTGGGAGTCGCTTATGTAGGTAATATTGACAGGGTATTATCATATTCAGGAGTTAATATTTATTTACGTCCAGTAAATAAAAATATTCCTTTGGAGAGATATAAAGGTTGGGAATGGATTAAAACGAGAACTTCATTTTTGATAGGTGTGACAATGAGTTCTATTGAAAAAGAAAATATGAGAAAAGGATTAATAGGGAACAGTGCTCTTGTTTTGGGGGCAGGATTGAGGCCGGTTCCCTTTATGAAAATTAATGGTGGTTGCATGATTTACTATAAATATTCTAATAATCCATTAATTAGTCAAGACAGGTATAAAACAGCATTTAGTCCTTTTGTATCATTATCTGTTGATCTTGATGCAAAATCATTATTCGGAGGAGTAGGAGAGGCAATTTTTAAATAAATAAATTAATTATGGGAGTAGATGTATCAAAATTAACACCATCGCCATCAGTATTACAGGCAGGTGTAACAAATGTAACGATGAGTTTTTATGGTATAGTTGATGCGGCAGAAGATAATGCTGTCAGCTTAAAATTATATGTAGATCCGTCATTACCGGTTTTTTTTATTGAAAAAGGTAACCAAAAGAAAGTACTAAGCATAAAAAAAACAATAAGTCATTCTGATTTGGCGATTTATACCTGGAATGTAGATATTGAAGTTGTTAACGCATCTCCTGAGCCTGTAGCCTGTAGTTTAAGATTAGAGGCCACTGATTCAAAAGGATATAAATCGAGTACAAATTCTTTTTTTATTTATCATTAATCCAAAATCATAAAATTATGATAAATCAATTTTATAAAGTTCTAAAAGCCATTCTTGTAATAGCAGTTTTTATTTCTTGTGACCGGCAAGATGATGAATTTGCAATAAATAATTCAAATGGATTTTTACCAGAATCTATTATACATTTTAAAAAAATTGATTTAGCAAATGTCGAAGCTGATGGGGTTTCTTATAGTACGGTTTCCATTCAAATAAATCCGGAAGCTAATATTGCAAACGAAAAAGTAGGTTTAAGTACAACTACAGGAAAGTTTGTAAATGGAAGAAAAACAGATACAATTACTGTTAATGCTTATGGAGTTGGTTATTTTACAATTACAAATGAAAAGCCTGAACGAGCTAGAATTACTGCAACTGTTAAATCATTCAGCATTGATACAATTGTAAATTTTCAGCCCGCATTACCTCATGATATATTAATCAGTGCCGATCATTTTGTAATAGAACCGGCTCAAACGATAACAATTAGTGCTAGTTTAATAAGAGATTCTTTTAAAGGAAAGGTTAGTGATCCTATTAAAGTTTTTTATGATGTTACTCCTTTGACATCACAGCCTAATATACTAATATATCCAAATTTTGTAATGAGTTCTCAAGGGGTTTCAAATGCCATAATTAGTAACCCTTTTAACTTAACGGGTGATTTTAAAGTAAATATAAAAACTCTTTCTCCAGCTAAAGATACATTACGAAAATCAATGACATTTAGAATACAATAAACATGAATAAAAGATAAATCTACGTCCATTGATCATTTAGTTACAAAACTATCCAATAAAATCTGATATTTCCTTCCAACAGGAATAATTTCCCCATTAGACATAGTAAGGTTTTTAAACGTAACAGCAGAGATTTTGTTTACGTTTACAATAAAAGAACGATGCACTTGAACAAAATTCGAGCTGTCAATTTCTGAGGCAATGCTCGAGAGCGAACCATAAACAATATGTGGCAAATTAAGCTTCGTACAGTAAAGTTTCATGTAGTTGCCAAGACTTTCGATATAAATAATATCACAAAGCGGCATATCGATTGTTTGTCCGTTTAAGCGATACGAAAGGTTTTTTGTGCTGGTATTATTTTCTTTTTTCAGACTGTTGCCAGAAAAATAGGTTTTAGCTTTTTCAATTGCTTTGGCAAATTTATCGGGTGAAATAGGTTTAAGCAGATAATCGATTGCATCATTTTGGTAAGCCGAAAGCGCAAAATCAGAATAAGCGGTTGTAACAATCGTGAGTGGACGATTAGGCTGGAGCTCCATTAATTCGACACCCGAAATTACAGGCATATTAATGTCCAGAAAAATAATATCATATTGGTTGGCATTAAGTAGTTTTAGGGCTTCCATGCCGCTAAAAGCGCTTCCGGAATGTTCCAGTTCGTCAAACTTTGAAATATGCGAGGCAAGCGCTTTGTGCGCCGGCGATTCGTCGTCGACTATAAGACAGCGGTAGGTAAGTGCCATATACTTAATTTTACAACAAACATATTTTTCTCTTTTTCGCAGCTTAAATTGTGCCTTAAACGGTAAACTTCCAATCGTCTTTTTAAATTTTCAATTCCAATTCTGGTTCCCGAAAGCCGTGATCCGGATTCGAGATAATTGTTCTTAATGGTAAAAGTCAAATTTCGTGATTTTACTTTTAAATCTAATTCAATAAAAGGCATTGGAGTTTCGGCAGAAAATTTAACCGCATTTTCTACCAAAGGTAAAAAGAATAAAGGCGGAATCTCAATTTCATCAAAATCACCTTCAAAATTCTGGGTAATATTTAAACGATCGTTTCTAAAAGAATAATATTCAATATATTTTTTTACGAAAGCAATTTCTTCGGCAACTAAAACATAATCCTTTTTAGTAGCTTCAATTTGATAACGCAGTAAATCTGAAAGATTCAGGATTCTGTCTGGAACTTTATCCGGTTCAGATAATGCTTCTCCATAAAGGTTATTCATGGCATTCAATAAAAAATGCGGATTAAGCTGTTGTTTTAAAAACGAAAGTTCAGATTTGAAATTCATAATATCCTTATCAGCATCCATGATTTTTTTTGTAATCACAACATGAATAAAATAGAAAAACATTCCGTTGATAAGCAGCGATAATATCTGCAGTGTTTTAAAATTTCCGAAACCAACTAAAGGAAAAAACCAATTAATAAAAAAGTAAAAAGAAGTCCAATACGTTAAAAAAAGCAGAAAGAATATTTTGACCTTTTTTTTGAATAATAATCGTTTAATTATAAATAGATTAAAAACAGTAATCCAGAGAATACAAGGAAAATATCCTATTGCAATTTTAGTGATCATGTAACAAAAGTCATGACCAGCTAAACGAAGTTCATCATACACACAGGCAAAAATTACCATAAGTATGAAGGTATGCACGATGAGGTTTCTTAAGAAAAAGTTTTGGTAAATTTTGAGGATTTTCATGAAGGCAAAAATAGTGTAATATTATAGTTCATAGCTATTTGAGGATACTATTTTATACAAACGCCATTCGTATAAATGATACGCCGTTAGTATAAATATTCTATTATAATAGGTAACTCTAAAGTATTTTTGACTTCGAATTTAATTATCCTCCAAAACCAAAAAAGACATGGATTTTATTTTGTCACAGCATTTTTTATTTAAAATGGAATTTAAAAACCGTAGAATTTCCTTAAGTACAAAATCAAATACTGAAAGTTTTTACTTAAATTTAAACACCTCAAATTTAAAAGGCGTTTATGAGCTGAGTCAGTCGGAATTTAAATCCGTCGCTGCCTACGATTATTGCTTTACGCCAGAATTAGAACATCTCATATCTTTTTCAACGAAATTAATCCCACAGTTTAAAAATTAAATAAATAATTATGGTTGTTGAAATTTTTAAAACAAACGTCTGCAAAGAATCAGACAAAAACTATGTCACTGCCGTTATCCAGACTCAGTTTCCGGATTATAAAATCAATTTTGACCTTGAAGACTGCGACAAAATACTGCGTGTAGAAGGCGTAGAATTGCATTGCGATAATATTATCGATTACGTTAATTGTCTCGGTTATACCTGTATTCGTTTAGATTAACATTTTATTAAACAAAACAGGTAGAAATACGTAGCTAAATCTATCAGTTTATAGATAGTTTTGCATAATATTTCATTCTAAAAATCAAAAAAATCAAATGATAAGTTTTATACTTTCGGTTTTCGTTTTTCTTTTAAAACAGTTTTGTTAGATAACTGTACGGTTTCTTGTAAATACTTTTTCCACTAGAGAAGGTTAATTCTATTTGGGCATTATTTTCTACATTTGTGCCTTATGAAAAAAGCTTTCCAACTCTTCGATTTTACCCAAAAGGTCAATTATAAAAATGAAATTTTAGCTGGATTTACTGTCGCTATGACAATGATTCCAGAATCTTTATCGTTTGCTATTTTGGCCGGATTTCCACCTTTGGTTGGCTTATACGCCGCTTTTATTGCCGGATTAGTGACGGCTATTTTTGGTGGAAGACCCGGAATGATTTCGGGCGGAGCGGGAGCAACGGTAATCGTTTTGATTGCTTTAATGAAATCTCACGGAATCGAATATGTATTTGCAGCCGTCGCACTTGGCGGTGTCGTACAAATTTGCATTGGACTTTTCAAGCTCGGGAAATTTATTCGTTTAGTGCCGCAGCCAGTTATGTTTGGTTTCGTAAATGGTTTGGCTGTTGTGATTTTTATGTCGCAGTTAGAACAATTTAAAACTGTAATTAACGGACAGGTTTCCTGGCTTCAGGGAACACCTTTGTATATTATGTTAGGTTTGGTTGCGCTTACGGTTGCGATTGTTTTGATTTTTCCTAAAATCACAAAAACAGTTCCGGCATCTTTGGTTGCTATTATGATTGTTTTTGCTTTGGTAATTGTATTTAATATCGAAACCAAAACGGTTGAAGATATCGCCTCGGTTCAAGGAGGATTTCCTCCATTTCATATTCCGAATATTCCAATTTCTTTTGAAACTTTAAAAATAATATTTCCGTATTCTGTTATTGTAGCAGCCGTTGGTTTAACCGAAGGTTTGCTTACGCTGAATTTAGTTGACGAAATTACCGGAACGCGCGGAAACAGTAATCGTGAATGTATTGCACAAGGAAGTTCGAATATTTTAAATGGTTTTTTTTACGGAATGGGAGGCTGCCCAATGATTGCGCAGACTTTGGTAAATCTTGGTGCAGGTTCGAGAGCAAGGCTTTCGGGGATTATTGCGTCTTTGACGATTTTAATAATCATACTTTTTGGAGCGCCTGTAATTGGAAAATTGCCAATGGCGGCTTTAGTCGGCGTTATGATGATGGTGGCGATTACGACTTTTGAATGGGCAAGTTTCAGGATTATCAACAAAATGCCAAAACATGATATTTTCGTCGGAATTTTGGTTGCCTTAATTACAATTGTATTGCACAATCTGGCTTTAGCAGTTTTAATTGGCGTGATCATTTCAGCTTTGGTTTTTGCCTGGGAAAGTGCTAAAAGAATTCGTGCCAGACATTTTATTGATGAAAACGGAGTCAAACATTACGAAATTTACGGCCCTTTATTCTTCGGTTCTATAACTGCTTTTTTAGAAAAATTTGATGCACAAAATGATCCAAATCATGTAATTATAGATTTTAAAGAAAGCCGTGTTTCAGATATGTCGGCGATTGAAGCTTTGAATAATCTGACCAAAAAATACAATCAGGAAAATAAAACCATAGAATTACAACATTTAAGTCCAGACTGCAGGCAATTACTTAAAAATGCCGATGCCGTTATTAATGTCAATGTAATTGAAGATCCTACGTACAAAGTAGTGTCTTAATAATGGTGAATTGTGAATTATTAATTGTGAATTAATTTATACGTCCCAATTTTCTGTAGAGACGCACTGCAGTACGTCTCACGCAACGTAACCACAATGTTTGATATATGAAACGTAGACGCACTGTTGTGCGCCTCTACAGATATGCATTGTGTAAATCATTATCTAATTATCAAAAATTATCTAAAGATTGTCAGGCTGAGCGAAGTCGAAGCCCACGTGCTAATTGGAACGCCGTTCGACTTCGCTCAGGGTGACACTCGGTTCGTTATATAATAATTATGAAAGATGGCAATTCAAACATTCCAATTTTCTGTAGAGACGCACAGCAGTGCGTCTCACACAACGTAACCACAATATTTGATATACGAAACATAGACGCACTGCTGTGCGCCTCTACCAATATGCGTTATGTTAAACCATTATCTCATTTTCTAATTATTAAATTATCTAATTTGTTTGATTTTCGTAACTTTGCAAAATGAAACTGACAGAAACCTTAGAAGATTTTTACACAATAAAAGTAAACGGAATGCCCGAGAATCTTAAAAAAGAAATCGGACATTTTAATGTTTTTAAATTGGATGATTTTGTTGGAAGTATCTGTAAACCATTTCCCTATACTCAGAAAGACTTTTATAAAATCAGTTTAATCATCGGAAAAAACAAAGTGCATTATGCCGATAAGATTTCGGTTATAGAAGATCAGGCTTTGTTTTTTGCCAATCCGCAAATTCCGTATAATTGGGAACAGGTTGATGAAAATCAAACCGGATTTTTCTGCATTTTTACCGACGCTTTTTTTAGTCAATATGGAAATTTAAAAGAATACCCTTTATTCCAACCGGGCGGAAATCCGATTGTTCCGATTTCTATGGAATTGGCCGAATCTTTAAAAACGGTTTATTTAAGAATGTTTGACGAAATCAATTCTGATTATGCATTTAAATATGATGTGCTCCGAAATTTGGTTTTCGAAATTATTCATCTTGCGCTTAAAACGCAGACTGTAACTACTTCATTATATAGCAAATCAAATGCTACGATTCGAATTTCTTCTTTGTTTCTGGAATTATTAGAACGCCAGTTTCCGATTGAATCGATTACGCAGCAAGTTAATTTTCGCTGGCCTTCTGAATATGCAAGTCAGTTAAATGTACATGTGAATCATTTGAATAAAGCATTAAAAGAAACTACCGGAAAAACAACATCGCAGATAATTTCAGAGAGAATTGTTCAGGAAGCGATGATTCTGCTCAAACAAACCAATTGGAATATTAATGAAATTGCATGGTGTTTAGGGTTCGAAGAATTGTCTCATTTTATCAATTTCTTCAAAAAAAATGTTCAGGTTTCACCTAAAAACTATCGTTTGACCGAAATTGTTTGATTTTTGTAACTTCTTGCTTGATTACTTTAATTTTCCAGAAGTACTTCGCTTATACCTTTGTCCTGTAATTAAAACGTAAAAATTTAAAATCATGGGACATAACAAAGTTTGGTTTATCACAGGTGCTTCAAAAGGACTTGGATTAGAATTAGCTAAAAAATTATTAGCAGAAGGTTTCAAAGTTGCTGCAACATCAAGAAGTCAGGAAGCTTTAGTGAAAGTATTAGGAAATCCATCAGAAAATTTTCTTCCTCTGGAAATGGATTTAGTTAATGAGAAAAGCGTTAAAAATGCAATTGAATTAGCTGTCAGCCATTTTAAAACAATCGATGTTTTAGTAAACAATGCAGGTTATGGTTTATTAGGAACATTAGAAGAATTAACTGATGCAGAATCAAGAAAAAATTACGAAGTAAATGTTTTCGGATTACTGAATGTGATCAGAAATACAATGCCGTATATGCGTGCTGCGAGATCTGGACATATTTTTAATATTTCTTCTGTTGGTGGTTATTACGGAGAATTTCCGGGATGGGGAATTTACTGTTCTACAAAATTTGCCGTTGCTGGTTTAACAGAATCGTTATCTGCAGAAATTAAGCCTTTTGGAGTTCACGCTACTATCGTTTATCCGGGCTATTTTAGAACAGATTTCTTAAAAGACAGTTCTTTATTATTGCCGGAAAATCCAATTGCAGAATACAAAAACGTTAGAGAATCTGAAAGCGCTCACAAAGACGATATCAACGGAAATCAGCCTGGAGATCCTGTAAAATTAGCAGAAGCATTAATTAAAGCAAGTCAGGACCAAAACCCACCGTTACATTTGTTTTTAGGAGAGGATGCCTACAATATGGCAAATCAAAAAATAGCAAGTGTTCAAAGTGAATTGGAACAATGGAAACCAGTTTCTGTTTCAACCGGTTTTTAAAAAAGGTTTTAGCCCAGCATTTTTTGTCGGTGTAAAAGCCCCCAATAATGCAATTCGTTTAGAACATTTTCTAAAGATTTTCCATGCTCTGTAATAGAGTATTCAATAGTTGGCGGGAAAGTATCGTAAACTGTCCTTTTTATCAGTTGATTGCTTTCGAGGCTTTTCAGCTCTTTGGATAAGGTTTTATCAGTTATTCCGGTAACAGCTTTAGATATTTCGTTGAAACGTTTATTTTCTGCCGAAAGAGAAAACAGGATTAGCAATTTCCATCTTCCTTCCAATGCTTCTAAAGCATCTTTGATTGAAAGTGCAGTTTTTGGACATCCGCCTTTAATTAGCATTTTAGTTTATTTTATAATTATACCACTTTCACTTTGGATAGCACTTTCCAAAGTGGAAGTACTGTAAATAAGGAAGTAAATATAAATATTTTTGAGATCTTAATTTATAATTTATCTCAAATGGAAAAACAACCACATTCGAAAACAGTTCTTATTATGCTATGGACATCACAGATTATTTTATCTGTATGTTTTATTTGGGGAGCATCAATGAAATTATTTCTTTCAATAAAAGAATTATCTATGATGTGGCCTTGGGCAGGTGAGGTTCCTGTTGCATTGGTAAAAGGAACGGGAATAATTGATTTATTAGCGGGAATAGGAATTATAGTTCCGTCATTTATTCAAAAATCCAGACTTGTATGGTTAACGGCTATTGGAATAATTGTTCTTATGTTTAGTGCCGGTATTTTTCATATCTGCAGAGGAGAAGCTTCTCAAATAGGTATTAATATTTTTCTTGCTATTTTGGCAGCTTTTGTTGTCTGGGGAAGAAAATAAACAAAAAAGCCTCATAGAAATTCTATGAGGCTTTTTTGTTTTAATTATAATTAATTTTTCAGCATGTTTTTTACTTCAATGAATTTTCCGTCAATTTCGCCAATCTGCAAGCCTAAAATATGGGCGATTAAAGGATAAACAGAAACATTTTGAAATGTTGGGACAATTTTGTCTACTTTAAAAGCTGGGCCTTTGGCATAAAAAATAGCATGCATATCTTTTTCGTCATTATCATAACCATGTGTACCGCCATTTATGTGTGTACTTTCCTTACCAACTAAACTCCATCCTTTATCTGCTTCAATAACAAAATCGTGAACTCGCGGATTTGTTCCATAATGTAATCTCTTCGGAACTTCTGTTGATTTCCAAAACTTGATATGTGGAACTTTTTTTAGAGCGTTTGCAATCGAATCCTGAAAACCCGATTTTGCCTGAAGGCTCATAATTGGATTAATTACATCTTTGTAACCCAGCCATTCCGGTTTTAGATAATCCAGAACAGCTACCTTTTTATCATTGCTGATATCGGCCATTCCGTGATCTGAAACAATAATTAAATTGATTTGTTTTCCGATGGCTAATTGATCTAGTTTTTTAGACAATTCTCCCATAATAGAATCCATTTTGATAACCATTTTTTTGTTTTCAGGAGAAAGCGGACCAAAATTATGTCCTGTATGATCTGGTTCGTCAAAGTATAAAGTTACCAAATGCGGACGTTGTTTCTCTGGGAGCTGTAACCATTTTAAAACGGTATCGATTCTTGCTCCATACGGAATTTTATTATCGTAATTTTTATAATAACTTGGATTTCTTTTGTCAATATCAGATCCCGGCCAAAAGAATGACGCCGCTTTTACACCTTGCTGCTCAGCCACATTCCAAATTGGATTTCCACCATAAAAACGAGAATCATTTTTTGCTTTGCTTGACAATGAAAACGATTCGTTTAGTGATGCATCATAAAAAACATTATTAATAATTCCGTGATGATCGGGATAAAGTCCCGTTACAATCGAATAATGATTAGGGAAAGTTTTACTCGGATAAGAAGGTTTCATTGATTTTGCATGAACGCCTTCTTTTGCGATCTGCTTTAAATTTTGAAGATTAAATTGTTTTTGATAATCCCAGCGAAATCCATCCATAGAGACTAAAACTACATAAGCGTCTTTACTAGATTGGGCTTGTAAAACAAAAGAAAGTAAAAGGAAAATTAAAGATAGAAGTGAGGTAAAATGCTTTTTCATTATTGAATTTTATTGAATTCACAAATTTACCTATAACCGCCTTTAAGAGCAAAAACAGAATGTTAAACAATTATAAATTTAAAAAGAGGTTTGCCACGAATTGCACGAATTTTCACGAATGCTATGTGTGAAAAAGTTTGCCACAGATTAAAAGGATTAAAAAGATTATAATCTGTGAGAATCCTTTTAATCTGTGGCTAAAAAAAAATAATTCGTGAAAATTTGTGTAATTTGTGGCAAACAAAAACAAAAAAAACGCCAGACATTCATCTGGCGTTTTAAGTTTTAAGAAAAGAACGATTACATCATTCCTGGCATACCGCCACCCATTGGCATTCCGCCAGCGCTTTCTTCTTTAATATCAATTAATGCACATTCTGTAGTTAAGATCATTCCAGAAACAGATGCAGCATTTTCAAGAGCCACACGAGTTACTTTTTTAGGATCGATAATTCCAGCTGTAAGCATATCTACATACTCGTCAGTTTTAGCGTTGTATCCAAAATCACCTGAACCTTCAGAAACTTTAGCAACAACAACAGATCCTTCAAGACCTGCATTTTCAACAATAGTTCTTAATGGAGATTCAACTGCACGAGAAACAATCTGGATTCCAGTTGCTTCGTCAGCGTTATCCGCTTTAAGGTCTGCTAATGCAGCTTTTGCTCTTAATAAAGCAACACCACCACCAGCAACAATTCCTTCTTCAACAGCAGCACGAGTTGCGTGTAATGCATCGTCTACTCTGTCTTTTTTCTCTTTCATTTCAACTTCAGAAGCTGCACCTACATAAAGAACTGCAACACCTCCGGCTAATTTAGCCAAACGCTCTTGTAATTTTTCTTTATCATAATCAGATGTTGTAGTTTCCATCTGACCTTTAATTTGGTTTACACGGTTTTTGATGATATCTGCTTCACCAGCACCACTTACGATAGTTGTATTGTCTTTATCGATAGAAACTCTTTTTGCGTTTCCTAACATTTCGATAGTTGTATTTTCAAGTGTATAACCTCTTTCTTCAGAAATTACAGTTCCACCAGTTAAGATTGCGATATCTTCTAACATTGCTTTTCTTCTGTCTCCAAAACCAGGAGCTTTTACAGCAGCAATTTTAAGAGCACCTCTTAATTTGTTTACTACTAAAGTAGAAAGAGCTTCTCCGTCAACATCTTCAGCGATAATCAATAATGGTTTTCCTGATTGTGCAACTGGCTCTAAAACTGGTAAAAGTTCTTTTAAAGAAGATACTTTTTTATCGTATAATAAGATGTATGGAGAGTCTAATTCAACTTCCATTTTCTCTGGGTTTGTTACGAAATAAGGAGAAAGGTATCCTCTGTCAAACTGCATTCCTTCAACAACGTCAACAAAAGTATCCGTTCCTTTAGCTTCTTCAACAGTAATAACTCCTTCTTTTCCAACTTTTGCGAAAGCAGTAGCGATTAATTCACCAATAACTTCGTCATTATTTGCTGAGATAGAAGCAATTTGTTTGATTTTATCAGAATCGCTTCCAACAACTTTAGCTTGTTTTGCAAGGTCAGCAACGATCGCTTCAACCGCTTTATCGATACCGCGTTTCAAGTCCATTGGATTTGCACCTGCAGCAACGTTTTTCAGACCTTCTTTTACGATTGCCTGAGCTAAAACTGTAGCAGTTGTAGTTCCGTCACCCGCTAAATCATTGGTTTTAGAAGCAACTTCTTTAACCATTTGTGCGCCCATATTTTCTAATGGGTCTTTTAATTCGATTTCTTTTGCAACCGAAACACCATCTTTAGTAACTGTTGGTCCACCAAATGATTTTCCAATAATTACATTACGACCTTTTGGTCCAAGCGTTACTTTTACAGCATTTGCTAATGCATCAACACCACGTTTTAATCCGTCACGTGCTTCAATATCAAATTTTATATCTTTTGCCATTTTTTTAATTTTTGTTTAAAGTTTGATTTGTTTCAAGTTACTTTAGTTTTAATTCTTAATACTTACAACCTGATACATATTATTTTTAGATTATCGCTAAGATGTCATCCTCGCGCATGATCAAATAATCAGTTCCTTCTAATTTCAATTCTGTTCCGGCATATTTACCGTACAAAACTGTATCACCAACTTTTACAGTCATAGTATGATCTTTAGATCCGTTTCCAACTGCTACTACAGTACCTTTTTGTGGTTTTTCTTTGGCAGTATCTGGAATAAAAATACCTGAAGCAGTTTTAGTCTCAGCTGCAACAGGTTCAATAAGTACGCGGTCTGAAAGCGGTTTAATGTTTAAAGCCATGATTTTTATATTATATTAAGTTATACGTTTTTTAATGTTCAATAAACTTTCAGAAATTGTGCCATGCTCTGTAAACTGACATTATTTCCTAAAAAAAATGCCAGCTTTGACAGGCTGGCATTTTAATTTATATCAAAATTATTATTTTGCTGCAGGTGCTGCCGGAGCAGGAGTTTGTTGAGCTGGCGCAGCTGGTGTAGACGCAGGCGCTTCTGTTTTATCAATAATTTTAGATCCTGTATCACCTAGAGCTCCAGTAAAACTTAAGCTTGAAAGTAGGATTAAAGCAATCAAAATAGTAGCTAGTGTCCAAGTACTTTTATCTAAAAAGTCAGTTGTTTTTTGTACACCGCCTAACATTTGAGTTCCGCTGATAGTTGAAGATAATCCTCCACCTTTAGGGTTTTGTACCATAATTACTACGATCAATAGAAAGCAAACTATTGTGATTAAAACTAAGAAAATTGAAAATGTGCTCATTGTATTAAATGTTATTGTTATTTTGTTGTAAAATCTTTATATCCGAAATGCGGTCTGCAAAGAAACTAATTTTTTCTGGATATTTCAAAATTAATATTTCATATGCTTGTATGGCCTTTGTATATTTTTTTTGTTCCAAATAAACACGGGCTAAAGTCTCTGTCATTAGGTATGAATTCTCCTCTTCATTAATATTAAAAGAAATAGGAGGAGTAGACATTGTTGGTTTTATTGGAGAAATTTTTGGATTTGTTTCAATAAAACGGTCAATTATTTCTGCCTTTTTCTTCTTTTCTTCCTCAACAGAAACTATTTCAGTCACTTCAGTTGTTTTTTTTTCATCGGTTTCTGCATCTTTTGGAGCATCTGAACTTCTGTCAATAGGTTCTGCTTTAGCTAATTGCAGCCATTCCTGAAAAGAATGTTTTTCACGTACAAAATCTATTGGTTTTCCTATTTCTAAATTCTCCTCTGCTTCTTTTACAGATTCGGGAACTTCAATTTTAGGAATTTCAAATTCTAATAGTTCTGTTTCGACTTTTGGTTCTTCAGCAATTATTGGTTCTTCAAAAGTTACTGTTGATGCTTCTTTAATAGAAACTATTATAGATTCTTCGATTGGATCAACATGAACTTCCTCAATTTCATCGTCTTCGACTACTTCATCAAAGAAAGTTATTTTTGTAACAGGTTTTTCGATAATAGTATCAGCTGTTTTTTCTTCAACTTCTGGTACTTCCTTAAATGTATTTAGTATTTCTTCTTCGCTTGGAGTTAAAATAGTTTGTTCTGTTTCAGTTTCAATTGTTTCTTCTTCTGTTTCGGTTACTTCTTTAAAAGTATCCAATATTTCTTCCTCGCTTGGAGTAAGTACAGATTCATTAACAATTGCTTCAACAGTTATATTTTCAATTTCAGCTGGTTCATTAAAAGAACTTTCAGCTTTTTCTTCTTCAAATGCTGAGATTGGTTCTTCTATAAGTTCCGGCTCAATTGTTTTTTCTTCAACTTCAGTTACTTCTTTAAAAGAGTTGAATATTTCTTCTTCATTAATAATAGCAATTGGTTTCTCTGTAAGTAAATCTTCAGCAGTTTCCTCATCAGTTACCTCTTTAAAAGTGCTGAGTATTTCTTCTTCCGTAGGAATTACAATTGATGGTTCTGCAATATGTTCAATTGTTTGTTCCTGAACTTTTGCAGGTTCTTCAAAAGTATTAGGTTCAATTTCTTCTGTTTGTGCTAAAGGTGATTCTTCAATAATTACTTCAGCTGTTTTTTGTTCAATTTTAGAAGGCTCTTCAAAAACAACAGTTGTCGCTTCTTTAATTGATTTTAGAATAGATTGTTCAATTGGGTCAATTCGGATTTCTGGGATTTTTACAACAGGTTCAAAAGTAACAACTTCGCTGTCAAAAACTTTTATCTCTAAAAGTTCTTTTAGTTTTTGATCGTAAAAATCATTCTGAATAGAAGTAAAAGTTTCAGCAGTTATAAAATCAAACAATACCGAACGATCTGCCGTATGTGCCGCCGTTACTTTTAATGCATAATTATACTTAAAACTGTTTTGTTTGTAAAGTCCTTTTAATCGAAGCGCTCTGGCACTTTGAAAATATGGAAATTCATTCAAAACACTTCCTAATGCTTCTGCCTGATTTTCTGTAATAGCATCAGGTTTGTTCATTAAGTATGTATAATCAGTAACGTTCATTTTTTATTGTTTAATCGTTTTTTTGTGTTTATTCGTTTAACCGTTTATTTGTTTAATTGCTTTAAAATCGATTAACCGATTCAACAAATAAACATTTTTACCATTTTGCCAGTGATTCATTAAAGATATCCTGTGTGATTCTTTCGTAAATCGTTTTAATGGCTGTATTTAAAGTAGATCCGGTTGGAAGATCTCTTCCTTCAAAATCATAGTAAAATTCAAAAGGTTTCTCAAAATCGTCTGTTTCTTTCTTTTTATTGGTAAACCTTACATTAATACGTATAGTTAAACGGTTTTGTGCCGCTTGCTGATCAGCTGTTGCTGTCATTGGTGTAATTCTGTAATCTACAATTTCTCCTTCATATATCAAATCCCCGCCATTGCTAACCAAGTTTAAATTCGTTTGATTTTGAATTAAATCCTGTAATGTCAGCGTAAAATCTCTGTCAATTCCTGGTTCTATTAAATCAGCATTATTATGGAAAAAGTTAACCTGAAATGTTTTAGCGTCGATTTGCCCTGTTGAACCAGTAAAATTGTAAAACCCGCAACCGCTAAAAGTTGTCGCAATTAAAAGAATTAGAAGATATTTTAAGTGTTTCATTTTATTTTATAAGATTACTTCGCCAGTTTGCTAACGTTTGGGTCAAAGATATTCAATTCGTTTAAAACATTTTTGAGTTTTAACTTCTTTGCAGGAAATTACAAGTCGAATTGTTTAATTTTTCGGTACAAAGTTCTTTCAGAAATACCTAATTCATCTGCAGCTGCTTTTCGTTTTCCTTTGTTTTTTTCTAATGATTTTTTGATCATTTCGATTTCTTTTTGTTCCAAACGCAGAATTTCTTCTTCCTCAATAGTTTCTGCAAATAAATAATTATCATCAGGAATCTGCTGATAGTTTTCTTCGCGGGTGTTTGGAGTCATAACTGCTGTTCTTGGTTCTTCTTCAAAATCAATTTCGCTGTCATTTTCCTGCGATCCGTATATCTTCTGAATCAAATTCGGATTAATATCCTGCATTTTTGAAGTGCCGTTTTTCATCAATTCCAAAGTCAGCTTTTTCAGATCGTTTAAGTCGCTTCTCATATCAAAAAGCACTTTGTACAGAATATCTCTTTCAGTACTAAAATCGCTGTCTTTTTTCGTGTCGTTTATTACAGATGGTAAATTGCTTCCTTCTGACGGAAGATAAGAGGATAAAGTTGAAGCCGAAATATCGCGATTGGTTTCTAAAACCGAAATCTGTTCAGCGACATTTCGAAGCTGACGAATGTTTCCGTTCCATCTAAATTTTTGAAGTACGTTTACCGCATCATCATCTAGTTTTAACGGAGGCATTTTGTATTTATGGGCAAAATCGGCTACAAATTTTCTGAACAATAAATGAATATCGTCATTTCGCTCACGCAAAGGAGGTAATGTAATTTCGACTGTTGTTAAACGATAGTATAAATCCTCACGAAATTTTCCTTTTTCGATTGCATTAAACAAGTTTACGTTTGTTGCAGCAACAATACGAACATTGGTTTTTTGAACCTGTGAGGAACCTACTTTTATAAATTCACCATTTTCAAGAACACGCAGTAGTCTCACCTGAGTTGTTAATGGCAATTCACCCACTTCATCAAGAAAGATAGTTCCGCCGTCAGCAACTTCAAAATAACCTTCACGTGTACTTGTAGCACCTGTAAAAGCTCCTTTTTCGTGTCCAAAAAGTTCACTGTCAATAGTTCCCTCCGGAATCGCTCCACAGTTTACGGCAATATATTTACCATGCTTTCTGTGTGAAAGCGAATGTATAATTCTAGGAATGTTTTCTTTACCAACACCACTTTCCCCAGTTACCATAACCGAAATATCAGTTGGAGCAACCTGAATGGCTTTTTCTATGGCACGATTTAATTTTGGATCATTACCAATAATCTCAAATCGTTGTTTTATTGCTTGAACTGTTTCCATGTATATTTTGTTTCAAGTTTTTATTTGTTTCAGGTTTCAGGTTTTACCCTTTTGCCTTTAACGTTTAAACTCCGGCTTATAATTTTTTCTTTTGCCACGAATTTCACGAATTTTCACAAATTTTTTGAAATCGGGTTAGTGAATAACTCTTTTATGTTGTAATGACTTTTTATTAAAGTTAATAATAATTCCTAAATCACTATCTGCCAGTTTTAAATAATTAATTGTTTGAGCTGTATGTTCATCAATAATTTCTTTAGATGCTTTGACCTCTAAAATAATTTCATCATAAACAACAAAATCAGCATAGAATTTATGTGCTAAGACAATGTCTTTATATTGAATGCTGTATTCCTTTTCGCGTTCAAACGGAATATTGTGCTTTCTAAACTCATATTCTAAAGCATCTTTATAAACAATTTCAAGAAGTCCTCCACCAAGGATTCTGTGAATTTCCATACAAATGCCTACAATTTTAAAATATTCTTCTTTTCTGTATAATTCCATAATTTACTTTTTCAAGCAAATTTATTGAATAACAAAATAAATGAAAGAAAATTCGTGTAAATTTGTGTAATTCGTGGCAAACTAACTTAATTCATTTCACTCAAACCAACAGCTTCACCTTTTAAAGTTCCGCTGGTGCAGCTTGTGATTTTTACGTTTACGAAATCACCAATTTTATAATTCTCTTTTGGGAAAACAACTGTAATACTTTGAGAATTTCTTCCGGAGAATTCGTCTTTTGATTTTTTAGAAACTTTTTCTACTAAAACTTCAACTGTTTTTCCAACAAATTCTTCACTTCTAAACCAAGCGTGTTTTTGCTGTAAATCAACAATTTCCTGTAATCTCCTGGCTTTTGTTTCTTCTTCAACATCATCTTTCATTTTTCGTCCGGCCAAAGTTCCCGGGCGTTCAGAATACGAATACATATAACCGAAATTATATTTCACATATTCCATCAAACTCATCGTATCTTGGTGATCTTGCTCCGTTTCGGTTGGGAAACCAGCAATCATATCCTGCGAAATCGAAGCATCTGGAACAATTGCTCTAATTTTATCAATCAAAGCCATATATTCTTCACGAGAGTGCAAACGATTCATTTCTTTTAAAATTCGGTTACTTCCAGATTGAACAGGTAAGTGAATGTGTTTACAGATATTTGGATATTTTGCAATAACATGCAGAATGCTTTCGTGCATATCCTGCGGATTTGAAGTCGAAAATCTGATACGCATTTTAGGGAATCCAACAGCAACCATTTCCAACAATTGATCAAAATCAACCGCAGTCGCTTTTTGCATATCTGAAGCGTTTACGAAATCTTTTTTCAAACCGCCGCCGTACCAAAGGTAACTGTCAACGTTTTGACCTAAAAGTGTAATTTCCTTAAAACCTTTGTTCCATAAATCCTGAATTTCGGTCATAATACTTTGAGGTTCACGACTACGCTCACGTCCGCGTGTAAAAGGCACAACGCAAAACGTACACATGTTATCGCAGCCACGAGTGATTGAAACCAAAGCAGTAATTCCGTTACTCATTAAGCGAACTGGCGAAATATCTCCGTAAGTTTCTTCTTTTGATAAAATAACATTGATAGCGTCGCGGCCTTCTTCAACCTCTGCTAATAAATTCGGAAGATCTTTGTAAGCATCAGGGCCAACAACAAGATCCACTATTTTTTCTTCTTCCAAAAACTGACTTTTCAAACGCTCTGCCATACAGCCCAAAACCCCTACTTTCATTTTAGGGTTCGTACGTTTTACCGCATTGTATTTTTCAAGACGCTTACGAATCGTTTGTTCTGCTTTATCACGAATTGAACACGTGTTAACCAAAACCAAATCAGCTTCTTCTAAAACCGAAGTTGTATTATATCCGCCTTCAGATAAAATGGAAGCTACGACTTCACTGTCCGAAAAATTCATCGCACAACCGTAACTTTCTATAAATAGTTTTTTAGTATTCTCAGGTTTATTTTCTAAAACAAGACTTTCGCCTTGTTTACTTTCTTCAATAATCTTTTCCATTGTAAAATTTCAAAGTGCAAAGATAGCGTAAATACAGTCAATATGACAAGATGGCAGAGGAGAAATTTTAGATTTTAGATTTTAGATTGCAGATTTATAGAAAGAAAATCGATTTGTGAGAAATCTTAAATCTTAAATCTAAAATCTAAAATATTTAAATAGCCACAGATTAAAAAGATTAAAATGATTCTCAAAGCTTTGCGGACTTTGCACTGAATTTTCAGCTCAGAAAAAAGCCTTGCGAACTTTGCGTAAAAACCTTGCGAACTTTGCGGTTAAAATTTAGATTTAGGAAGAAGATTTTAGATTGATATAAACAAAATCGATTTATGGAGTAATCTAAAATCTACATTCTAAAATCTAAAATATTTAAATAGCACTGAATTTTCAGTTTACATTAAATCTTTGCGAACTTTGCGTAAACCTTTGTGAACTTTGCGGTTAAATTTTTAGTTTTAGCACTTAGATTTTATATTAATAGAAATGAATTAAGATTCATGAGAAAGCTAAAATCTAAAATCAACAATCTAAAATAAAAGAATTTGACGGTCATAATCCTATAAAAGTTATACCTATATATATATTACAGAATATTACAGATAAATCTGCAATTTTAAGTTTCATAATATCAAAATACCTCAAAAATTCAATCGTGAGGTTAATATTTAAAAAAAATAAATACTTTTGTTGCAGAAAATAAGAGCAATGGCAAAGAATTTAGTAATAGTGGAATCACCTGCAAAGGCGAAAACGATCGAGAAATTTCTTGGGAGCGATTTTCAGGTGGAGTCAAGTTATGGTCACATAGCCGACTTACCATCAAAGGAAATAGGGGTAGATGTAGAGAATGGGTTTAAACCTAAATATGAAGTTTCTCCGGATAAAAAAGCCTTGGTAAGTAAACTTAAGACACTATCTAAAAATGCCGAAATGGTTTGGTTAGCAAGTGATGAGGACCGCGAAGGAGAAGCTATTTCATGGCACTTGGCGGAAGAACTGAAACTGGATACAAAAAAAACAAAGCGAATTGTTTTTCATGAAATTACCAAATCTGCGATTCTTAAAGCAATCGAGAATCCAAGAGAAATTGATTATAATTTAGTAAACGCACAACAGGCACGTCGTGTTCTGGATCGTTTAGTAGGTTACGAATTGTCTCCGGTTTTATGGAGAAAAATTAAAGGCGGACTTTCTGCTGGTCGTGTACAGTCTGTTTCTGTACGTTTGATTGTGGAGAGAGAACGTGAAATTCAAAGCTTCAATGCTGTTGCAACCTATTCAATTGTTGCCGAATTTGTAAACGAAGCAGGAAAAGCTTTCAAAGCAAAACTTCCAAAAAATTTCAATACTAAAAAAGAAGCCGAAGATTTCTTAAATCAAAACATCGGTTCTAAATATACGGTAGCTGATTTAGAAACTAAACCTACCAAAAAATCGCCAACAGCTCCTTTTACAACTTCTACGCTTCAACAAGAAGCTGCAAGAAAATTATATTTGCCAGTTGGAATCACAATGCAGTTAGCACAGCGTTTGTACGAAGCGGGACTTATTACTTATATGAGAACTGACTCGGTGAATCTTTCAAAAGATGCAATGGACGCGGCTGAAGCTGAAATCATAAAGTCATACGGAAAAGAGTTTTCAAAACCGAGAACTTTTGCAACAAAAAGTAAAGGAGCACAAGAAGCGCACGAAGCAATTCGTCCAACTGATATGTCACGTCATACTGTAAATATTGATCGTGATCAGGCTCGTTTGTATGATTTGATCTGGAAAAGAACATTGGCTTCTCAAATGAGCGATGCACAATTAGAAAGAACAAATGTGAAAATTGAAGCTGATAATCACAGCGAAATTTTCGCAGCTTCGGGAGAAGTTTTACTTTTTGAAGGTTTCTTAAAAGTATATCTTGAAGGTCACGATGATGACGAAGAAGAACAAGAAGGAATGCTTCCTGCATTAAAAGTAAACGAAAAACTAGCTAACAATTATATTACAGCTACAGAACGATATTCAAGACCGCCTTCAAGGTATACCGAGGCATCTTTAGTGAAAAAACTAGAGGAACTTGGAATCGGGCGTCCGTCTACTTATGCACCAACAATCTCTACAATTATCAACAGAAATTATGTTGAAAAAGGTACACTTGAAGGTCAGGAACGTAAATATACACAGCTTACTTTGCAAAACAGTAAAGTAGGAGAGAAGGTTTTAAAAGAAAATACCGGTTCTGATAAAGGAAAATTGGTTCCAACAGATATTGGAACTATCGTAACAGATTTCTTAGTTAAGAACTTCGGAAATATTCTAGATTATAATTTTACTGCAAAAGTAGAGCAGGATTTTGATGAAATTGCCGAAGGAAATATTGACTGGGCAATTATGATGCAGGATTTTTACAATAAATTTCACCCAAATGTAAAAGAAGTTGAGGCAAATGCTGAACGTGAAAGTGGTGAAAGAATTTTGGGTAAAGATGCTGACGGAAGACAGGTTTCTGTTCGTTTAGGAAAATTTGGACCAATGGCTCAAATTGGAGAAGCAGACGACGAGGATAAAAAGTTTGCCAGCTTAATGGCAGATCAAAATATTGGAAATATTACGCTTGAAGAAGCTTTGAATTTATTCTTACTTCCTAAAACTTTAGGAGATTATAAAGGAGAAGAAGTAGAGGTAAGCAACGGTCGTTACGGGCCTTATGTTCGTCATGGAAGCGTGTTTATTTCATTACCTAGAGGAGAAGATCCTTTGAGTGTTACTAAAGAAAGAGCACAGGAATTAATTGATGAAAAAGCTGTTGCAGATGCTCCAATTGCGGTTTACAAAGGAGAAGCTGTTCAAAAAGGTGTGGGACGTTTTGGTCCTTTCATTAAATGGAATGGTCTTTTTGTAAATGTGAGTAAAAAATACAATTTTGATAATTTATCCCAAGCTGATGTTGAGGAATTAATTGAAGATAAATTACAAAAAAACATAGATAAAGTTCTTCACAATTGGGAAGACGAAGGAATTTTGGTTGAAAAAGCGCGCTGGGGACGCTCGGTTATTACTAAAGGTAAAATCAAAATTGAGCTAAGCAAAGATGTTGATGCAACAAAGTTAACATTGGCAGAAGTTCAGGAAATGATCGAGAAAAAAGCACCGGCTAAAAAAACCGCTGCTAAGAAAACAACAGCAGCAAAAAAAGCACCGGCAAAAAAAACAGCAGCAAAAAAGAAATAAAGAATGGAATTTGATTTTCTAGAGCCTTTAAATGATGGAATTTTAAAATTCATTAGTTCATTGTCTTCACAAGAACTGGGAAGTAAAATTGTTCTGCATACTCAGGATCAATTTCCGGATATTAGTAAAATTAACATTGCAATTGTTGGTGTTTTAGAAGACCGACGCAATATTAACATGGTTAATGAAGTTAATCTTACTACGGTTCGTAAAAAGCTTTATGGAATGTTTCCCGGAAATTGGGACGCTTCAATTGCTGATTTAGGAGACATCCTTGCCGGAGATTCTGTAGAGGATACTTATTTTGCAGTTAAGAAGGTAACTTCTGCATTAATTAAAAATAAAGTCATTCCTATAGTTCTAGGAGGTTCGCAGGATTTGACATACGCTTTATATCGCGCATACGATGATTTAGAGCAAATGGTAAATATGGTTGCTGTAGATAACAGATTTGATTTTGGCAAAGAAGATGAAACCGTTTCGGCTAATTCATACTTAACAAAAATCATAATTGATGAGCCTAATAATCTTTTCAATTACTGTAATATAGGATATCAAACGTACTATAATTCGCAGGAAGAAATTGATTTAATTGAAAAATTGTTTTTTGATGCTTACCGTTTGGGTGAAATCTCAAACAAAATAGCACTGGCAGAACCTGTTTTTAGAGATGCTGATTTAGTTAGTATCGATTTGAATTCGGTAAAGTCTTCAGCTTCAGGAAATTCTATTACATTTGAACCAAATGGTTTCAACGGAAAAGAGATTTGTTCTTTGGCAAGATATGCGGGAATTAGTGACAAGGTATCTTCTTTTGGAGTATTTAATCATAATAGTACAGCTGCAGAAGCGCCTATTATTGCTCAGATTGTTTGGTATTTTATTGAAGGATATCATTATCGTTCAAAGGAATACCCATTTGGAAGCAGAACAAATTATTTAAAATATATTGTTCCTTTAGAAGAGGAAGAGCTGGTTTTTTATAAAAGTGATAAAACAGAGCGTTGGTGGATCGAGATTCCATTTGAAACAAACGGCAGCAATAAACTAAAAAGAAATACGTTATTACCGTGTTCTTATGAAGAATATTTGAGCGCTTGTAATCAGGAATTGCCAGAAAGATGGTGGAAAGCACAAAGAAAAAACGCTTTGTAGAAGAAAATTTTAATGAAAATCTTAATTTTTTCAAGTTTTTCAAAATAATGTTAAAAAATTTAGTAAGATAAGGTTTATATATTATAAAATTTAACGTTTTACGTCGATTTTTTTAATCAGTTTGTCGATGAAATATTTTTTTTTTATTTTATTTAACATTATTTTTGAACGGTAAAATAAATTTCGCAAGTAGTATTGTTTTTTAGATAAATAATAAATACGTTTACGGACTTTTAATAATGAATAGATAATCCCAAATTTATATGAAGAAGTTTATTGCATTTGCAGCAATGTTAACACTAGTAATCGGCTGTGGTAAGTCAGGTGACAAAGGTGAATTAGTTGGTGTTACAGGAGGGAAATGGCATCCCGAGAAGCCTTATGGAATGACATTAGTTCCTGGTGGATCTTTTATCATGGGTAAATCAGACGCTGATTTAGCTAACGTAGAAGATGCTCCTACTAAAACAGTAACAGTTAGATCATTTTATATGGACGAAACTGAGATTACTAACAGTGAGTACCGTCAATTCGTAGAATGGGTAAAAGATTCTACAATGAGAGTACGTCTTGCTATTTTGGCTGATGAAACTGGTCAAAAAAGTACTGGTGGTAAAGGTGCTAAAGGAGGAAGTATCGCTGATTATGCATTTAATGATTCTGAGCCGGATAAAATGACAGCTTACGATAAATACATGTATGATAACTACTATAGTGTAGGAACAAAAGATGATCCGTATGCTGGTAGAAAATTAAACAAAAAAGTTAAGTTAATTAGAGATACTAAAGCTTATCCAGATGAGTATTATGCTGAAGTAATGGATTCTATGTATTTACCAATTGAAGAATCATACAATGGTTTAAGAACAATTGACGTAAATAAATTGAAATTCCGTTATTCTTGGATGGATATTCAGGCTGCTGCAAAAGCTAAAGTTGGAAAAAGAAAAGACTTCGTTAAAACTGAGCAAGTTAGTGTTTACCCTGATACTACAGTTTGGATTAAAGATTTCGCATATTCATATAATGAGCCAATGCATAATGATTATTTCTGGCATAAAGCTTATGGAGATTATCCAGTAGTAGGTGTAACTTGGAAACAAGCTAAAGCATTCTGTGCATGGAGAACCTTAAACAAAAACAGCTACATTAAATCTAAGAAAAAAGGGCGTGACCTGGTTAACGCATTCAGACTTCCAACAGAAGCAGAATGGGAGTATGCTGCAAGAGGTGGTCTGGAGTCTGGAACTTATCCTTGGGGTGGTCCTTACACGAAGAGTGACAGAGGATGTTTCATGGCAAACTTCAAGCCTAACAGAGGAGATTATGCTGCCGATGAAGCTTTATATACTGTTGAAGCAAAATCTTACGAGCAAAACGGATACGGATTATATAACATGGCAGGAAACGTTTCAGAGTGGACAGATTCAGCTTATAATCCAAACGCATACGAGTATGTTTCTACAATGAACCCTAACGTAATTGACGGAAAGAACCAAAGAAAAGTGGTTCGTGGAGGTTCTTGGAAAGACGTTGCTTATTTCCTACAAGTAAGTACTCGTGACCACGAATATGCTGATTCTGCAAGAAGTTATATCGGTTTCAGAACTGTACAAGATTACATGGGAACTCAAGTAACCGGAAACGGAACTGGTAAAAAGAAATAGTAATTTATAATTCAATCAATACAATAACCAAATCGAATCTATTTTAAAATTAAAACCTAAAAAAAAATTATTATGGCATTATTAAGTAAAAAAGCAATGAATTTCGCTTATGGTATGGGAGCGGCAGTAGTAATCGTTGGAGCATTATTCAAAATTACTCACTTTGAAATTGGACCATTAACAGGAACAGTTATGCTTTCAGTAGGTTTATTAACTGAGGCGTTAATCTTCGCGTTATCTGCTTTTGAACCAGTTGAAGACGAGTTGGATTGGACTCTTGTTTACCCAGAATTAGCTAACGGACAAGCTAGAAAAAAAGCGGATAAACCTGAATCAACTGATGCCCAGGGATTATTATCTCAAAAATTAGATGCAATGTTAAAAGAAGCTAAAGTTGACGGTGAGTTAATGGCAAGCTTAGGAAACAGCATCAAAAACTTCGAAGGAGCTGCTAAAGCAATCTCTCCAACAGTAGACTCTATTGCAGGGCAAAAGAAATATTCTGAAGAATTATCTGTTGCTGCTGCTCAAATGGAATCATTAAACAGTTTATACAAAGTACAATTAGAAAGTGCAGCAAGAAATGCTGAAGCTAATAAAGAAATCGCTGATAACGCATCTAAATTAAAAGAGCAAATGGCGTCTATGACTGCAAACATTGCTTCTTTAAACAGTGTTTATGGTGGTATGCTTTCTGCAATGAGTAACAAAGGATAATTAGTTTTTAACTATTATATTAAAATTATTAATAAGAACTAATTAGAAAAAAATGGCAGGAGGAAAATTAACCCCTAGACAGAAGATGATTAACCTGATGTATCTGGTTTTCATCGCGATGTTAGCAATGAACGTATCAAAAGAAGTAATTTCTGCTTTTGGTTTGATGAACGAAAAATTTGAAGCTGCAAATACTACTTCAGTTACAACAAACGAAGGCTTATTACAATCTTTAGATCAAAAAGCTGCTGAAGCAAAAGGAGAGTTCATTACTGCAGCAGAAACTGCACACAAAGTTGAAGGAATCTCAAAAGAATTTTACGATTATATCGGTACTTTAAAAGCTCAGTCTATCAAAGGATTTGAGGTTGAAAAAGAAACTGGAAAACTACCATACGAAGCTATGGATAGAGGTGATAACATCGACGACTGGTTTACAGGAGACGGTTACACTAAAAAAGGTAACGAAATTATCGCTAAAATCGAAAAATACAAAGCAGACTTAAAAGCTGCTTTAGGAACAGATAAAAAGTATGCTAACATTATTGCAGAAGTTGAAAAGAAATTTGACGTTTCTGAAGTAAAAAACAAAGAAGGTATAAAAGAAAAATACTTAGCTTACCACTTTAAAGGTTTCCCTGCAATTGCATCTGCTGCTAAACTTTCAGCTTGGCAAAATGACGTTAAAAAAGCAGAAACAGATGTTTACAACAGTGCTTTAGGAAAAGCTGCAGTTGCTGCTGCTTCTTATAGCAACTACCAGGCAATCGTTGTTTTAGATAAAAATGCTTATTTCCAAGGAGAAAAAGTTACAGGTAAAGTAGTTTTAGGTCGTTATGACGAAAACACAAAACCAACTTCATTCCAAGGTCCTGGACAAATTGTTAACGGACAAGCTGTTATCTCTTTAACTGCTGGTGGTGTAGGTGAACAAAACATTAATGGTCAATTTACTTTCTTAGAAGACGGTAAAAACATTCCATTAAAATTTAAAGGAACTTACGTTGTAGTTCCAAGACCAAACTCAGCTACGATTTCTGCTGATAAAATGAATGTAGTGTATAGAGGAGTTGTTAACCCAATCTCTGTATCATTTGCAGGAGTTGATGCTAACAAAATTTCTGCTAGTGCTCCAGGATTATCTTCAGCTGGTAAACCAGGTAAATATAACATGAGCCCGGGTTCAGGTACAGAAGCTACAATTTCTGTAACAGGAACATTACCAAACGGAGATAAAGTTACTGATAAGAAATCATTCAGAATTAAAGGTATTCCTGGACCAACAGGTACGATTAGAGGTGAGATGGGTGTTGTTAAAGGACCTAGATCTAACTTAGAAATTGCTACTATTGGTGCTAAATTACTTGATTTTGATTTTGAAGTTGGTTTAGATGTTGTTGGATTTAACATGAAAATTGCTGGACAGCCTACAGTTGTTGTTACAGGTAATAGATTAAATGCACAATGTAAGCAAGTACTTTCAAGAGCAGGTAAAGGAGATCAAGTTACTATTTCTGAAATTAAAACTAAACTTGTTGGAGCTGGTAGTTATTTATTACCAAGAACTGCTCCGGTAATTTATGAAATACAATAATTAAGTACTGAAATCTTCAGTCAATATTTATAATAATACCACGATGAAAGTAAGAAATTTTTTAATAGCTATTGTTCTAATCGCTGGAGGTTTTGCTTCTAATGCGCAATCAAATTTGCTAAATGCAAAAACGCCTGCCCAAATTGGGCTTAAAACTCCTGCGCAACTTATCTCTGATAATGATAAGCCTTTAGCTTACGGTTATGTTGATGATAGAGATATCTTGATGGGTAAAACAACTTGGGAGATTATTGACTTAAATGAAAAGATCAACTTCCCTATGTATTTTCCAGTAGATACTGCTAATATTGGTTCTGATAGACGTTCATTATATGATGTTTTGACGAAAGCCGTTAGAAAAGGCCAAATAACTGAGGTTTATTCTGATAGTTATTTCAATACTAAAAAATCTATGAAAGACATCGAAGGTGCTTTATCTCGTATTGACACAACAGATGCTGGTAGAGAACTTATCAACCAATATCCAGACGACTATAAAGCACGTGTTGTGAAGAAAAAAGTTGTAACTGGTACTGGTAAAAAGAAAGTTGTTACTTATGTAGACGAAACAGTTGGGCCAACAAGAACAGTTCCTGCTGAATATATCTTAAAGCAAGATCTTACTGCTGCAGATGTTACTCAGTATAAAATTAAAGGATACTGGTATTTTGATAAACGTCAAAGTGAATTAAAATATCGTTTACTTGGAATTTGTCCTGTAACTCCGGACGTTTACACAATGAACAGTGACGAAAAGGATTATATCGAATTATTTTGGGTTTTCTTCCCAAATGCTCGTGCAGTCCTTCACGAGGCAAAAGCTTTCAATGACAGCAATTCGGCTCTGCCAATTTCATTCGATCAGATTTTAAATTCAAGACGTTTTAATGCGATTGTTTATAAAGAAGAAAACTTGTACCAAGATCGTGAGATCAAAGAATACATGAAAGATAACGCACAAAATCAGTTATTGGAATCTGAAAGAGTAAAAGAGAAGATTCGTAACTTCGAACAAGATATGTGGAACTACTAAGTTCTAAAATTAAATTATAAGAAAAACTCTCACTGCTACCGTAGTGAGAGTTTTTTTTTGATCAGATGGCAACACTTTTTAATGCTATCTTATATAAATTTTATTAAGCTTTAAATTTTTAAAAAAGCAAAATAGCAGGGAAAGATATTACAAAAGGTATGGTTTTATTTTGTAATGATCAGATTTATAGTGTTTTGTAAAATATTTATTGTATGTTAGCTAAACGTTAATTAAAATTAATTTTTAAATTTGTAATTATAATTTCTACAAATTGATATTATTGTAAGAAAAATAACAATATTACACATCAAACTGCGTTTAGGTT
This sequence comes from Flavobacterium panici, assembly GCF_903819335.1. Lineage (GTDB taxonomy): Bacteria > Bacteroidota > Bacteroidia > Flavobacteriales > Flavobacteriaceae > Flavobacterium > Flavobacterium panici. Next base: position 67,697 of record NZ_CAIJDE010000056.1, read on the forward strand.
TATTATAAAAAATATTATGATGAAAGTGAAAAGTTTTTTAATGGTTATTGTTTTTATCGCTGGCGGTATTATTTCTAATGCTCAATCTAATTTACTTAATGCTAAAACAGCAGATCAAATTGGGCTTAAAACAGCTGCGCAGCTTATCTCTGATAATGATAAGCCTTTAGCTTATGGCTATGTAGATGATCGTGATGTTTTAATGGCAAAAACTACCTGGGAGATTATTGATTTAAATGAAAAAATCAATTTTCCTTTATATTTTCCCGTAGATACTGTCAATATTGGTTCAGACAGACGTTCACTTTATGATGTTTTGACCAAAGGAATCAGACAAGGAAAAATAACTGAAGTTTATACAGATAGTTATTTCAATACCAAAAAATCCATGAAAGACATTGAAGGTTCATTAACCCGTGTTGATACAACAGATGCAGGTAGGGAACTTATAAATCAATATCCTGATGATTTTAAAACACGTGTTGTAAAGAAAAAAGTGGTAACGGGTACTGGTAAAAAGAAAGTGGTAAATTATGTTGACCAAACTATAGGACCAACAAGAACGGTTCCTGCTGAATATATTTTAAGACAAGATCTTACAGCTGCAGATGTTTCACAATATAAAGTAAAAGGATATTGGTATTTTGATAAACGCCAAAGTGAATTGAAATATCGTTTACTTGGAATTTGCCCCGTAACACCAGACGTTTACACGATGAATAGTGACGAAAAAGACTATATTGAACTATTCTGGGTTTTCTTCCCAAATGCCCGAACTGTACTTCATGAAGCAAAAGCTTTTAACGACAGTAATTCGGCACTTCCAATTTCATTTGATCAAATACTTAATTCAAGACGTTTTAACGCAGTTATTTACAAAGAGGAGAATATGTATGGAGATCGTGAAATTAAAGATTACATGAAAGATAATGCACAAAATCAGTTGTTAGAATCTGAAAGAGTAAAAGAGAAGATTCGTAACTTCGAAGAAGATATGTGGAACTACTAAAGATCTAAATCAATTATAAGAAAAACTCTTACTACCTTTGCAGTAAGAGTTTTTTTATTTTATCTATACATTCACAATGCTTGATTATTTAATCGTGGGATCTGGGCTGGCTGGGATTTCTTTTGCAGAAGTTGCCCTTAAAAACAATAAGTCTATTTTAGTTGTTGATGACAAATCTCAAAATTCTTCCCGAATTGCGGGAGGTTTGTATAATCCGGTTATTTTGAAACGTTTCAGTGAAGTTTGGAATGCTAAAGAACATTTGGTCTTAATGAATGAGTTCTATGAACAAGTTGAAGACAAGCTGCAGGAAAAATTCAACTTTAAAATGCCCATTCTTAGAAAGTTTTTTTCAATTGAAGAACAGAATAATTGGTTTGCTGCTTCTGATAAAATTAACTTAGCTCCCTTTTTATCCACAAAACTAATTACTAAAAAATACCAAAGTATTGATTCTCCTTATGATTATGGTGAAGTTTTGCATACAGGGTATGTAAAAACCGGGCAATTACTAGAAAGTTATAGAGAATATTTAAAGAAGAATGATTTCCTTCTGGAAGAATCTTTTCATAGCTCTTTTTTAGATTTTCATGATTCAGGAATTCAGTATAAAAACATTAAAGCCCGTCATATTATATTTGCTGAAGGTTTTGGACTGCATAAAAATCCGTATTTTAATTATCTGCCTTTGGATGGAACAAAAGGTGAATTGTTTTTAATAAATGCACCTAATTTAAAATTAGATGTAATTGTTAATACAAGCGTTTTTATTTTGCCAATAGGCGGTAATTTGTATAAAGTTGGTGCAACTTACAATTGGCATGACAAAACAGATCTTCCAACGGAAGAAGGCAAACAAGAACTTTTAGATCGTATTAAAGAGATTATTACCTGCGATTTTGAAATTGTAAAACATTTTGCAGGAGTTAGACCTACAGTTGCAGACAGAAGACCTCTGGTTGGTACTCATGAAGTATACAAATCTGTTCATCTACTTAACGGATTAGGAACCCGCGGTGTAATGCTGGGTCCGGCTTTGGCAAAAATGTTGTATGACAATATTGAAAACGGAACCCCAATAGACAAAGAAGCCGATATAAAACGCTTCCATAAAAGATATTTGAAATCTCTTATTCCTGACCGGCCTTAGGATCGTAAGAAATAAACATATTAATATATAGATTTCGGGAAAGTCGCAAAACAAACGGAAACAAAACAATCAGGGTAATAACAATTGCGATAAAAGATTCTCCAATACTTGCTCCGAAAAACACAAATGAAACAATAAAGGCAGCAATTCCCACTGCAACATTTAATCCGTAACTCACATACATTGCACCATAAAAAAACGAAGGTTCAATTTGATATTTTAAACCGCAATGACTGCAATTGTCGTTCATTTTTAGAACTTTAGTCAAATGAAGCGGATTTTTGTCTGAATACATGCTCTCTTTTTGGCATTTTGGACAACTTCCTGTTAAAATACTATTTAGTTTGGATCCTTTTTTTAACATTTGCAAAAAATTTACATTACCATTTATCTGGGTAACGCAAATTTACAATTTTCATTCTCTGTTTAAGGTATCAAAACATGAAACTTTAAACTTTAAACAACAATTTAATGCTTAATATACACAATCTTTCGGTTTCTTTTGGAGGAACATATTTATTTGAAGAAGTTACTTTTCGTTTAGGCGCCGGCGACCGCGTAGGTCTTGTTGGTAAAAACGGAGCAGGTAAATCGACAATGCTTAAAATGTTAGCAAGAGATTTTGCTCCGGATTCAGGAGTTATTTCTCAGGAGAAAGATATCAAAATGGGTTTTTTACGTCAGGATATTGATTTTGAACGTGGAAGAACCGTATTAGAAGAAGCTTATGAAGCTTTTACCGAAATTAAAATTGTAGAAAAAAAATTAGAAGAAATCAATCATCAATTGGTTACCAGAACCGATTATGAAAGTGAAGAATACGGACAGATTATTGAAGATTTATCTGATTATACACATCGTTTTGAGCTTCTTGGAGGTTACAATTATGTTGGAGATACAGAGAAAATTCTTTTAGGATTAGGTTTTAAAAGAGAAGTTTTTAACAATCAAACTGAAACATTTTCAGGAGGTTGGAGAATGCGTATCGAATTGGCTAAATTATTATTGCAGTCAAATGATGTATTGCTTCTGGATGAGCCAACGAATCACTTAGATATCGAAAGTATCATTTGGTTAGAAAGTTTTCTTCGAAATTATCCCGGAGTTGTTGTAATTGTGTCGCACGATAAAATGTTCTTGGATAACGTTACAAACCGTACGATCGAAATATCTTTAGGAAAAGCATACGACTTTAATAAACCTTATTCTCAATATTTAGAACTTCGCCATGAAATTCGTGAAAAGCAATTAGCGACTCAAAAGAATCAGGCAAAGAAAATTGAGGAGACAGAAAAATTAATCGAAAAGTTCCGTGCGAAAGCTTCCAAAGCTTCGATGGCACAATCGTTAATTAAAAAGTTAGATAAAGTAGAAAGAATTGAAGTTGATGAAGATGACAATTCTGTAATGAATATTTCATTTCCGGTTTCAAAAGAGCCAGGAAAAGTAGTTATTGAAGCAGAAAATGTTACAAAAGCATACGGAGACAAAACAATTTTAAAAGACATAAGTTTACTTGTTGAAAGAGGCAGTAAAATTGCTTTTGTTGGACAAAATGGACAAGGAAAATCTACTTTCATCAAAGCGCTTGTAAACGAATTTGAATACGATGGGACTATTAAATTAGGTCACAATGTACAATTAGGATATTTTGCTCAAAATCAGGCAGAATATCTTGATGGCGAGATCACTTTGCTTCAAACAATGGAAGATGCTGCAACAGACACCAATCGTATGAAAGTACGTGATATGTTGGGATCTTTCCTTTTTAGAGGTGATGATGTTGAGAAAAAAGTAAAAGTACTTTCTGGAGGCGAGCGTAACCGTTTGGCACTTTGTAAGTTATTATTACAGCCAATCAACGTATTGCTAATGGATGAGCCTACAAATCACTTAGATATTAAATCTAAGAATGTTTTGAAAGCAGCACTTCAAAAATTTGGCGGAACTTTACTATTGGTTTCTCACGACAGGGATTTTCTTCAGGGAATGTCAAATATCGTATACGAATTTAAAGATCAAAAAATCAAAGAATATTTGGGTGATATCAACTATTTCTTAGAACAGCGCAACCTTGAAAACATGCGTGAAGTTGAGAAAAAAGACGTTGCAAAAGCAGCCGCTCCAAAAGAAACGAACAAAGCATCATACGAAGATCAGAAAAAAGGAAAAGCACTTCAAAACCGATTGAGTAAAATTGAAAGTCAAATTCAGCAATTAGAAAAAGACATTCAGCACGATGATAAAATGCTAGCTTCTAATTATGACAAACACATCGAAGACGCTTCGTTTTTTACGTCATACAACAAAAAGAAAAAAGATTTAGAACAATTACTTATAGACTGGGAAGTTGTTCAGGAAGAGATTGATAATTTTAGTGCTTAATTAGTATTCAGTCGCAGTCTCAGTTTTCAGTTTCTGAAACACATTTTTTATACTTACAGACCTTTGTCAAAGTTTCAAACTTTGACAAAGGTTTTTTCTTTACATAAAGTATTGTCATTTCGACGGAAGGGAGAAATCGCACTAGTGAATCGACAAAGATTGAGAACAAACTTTACGGAGTTTGTTGTGCGATTTCTCCCTTCGGTCGAAATGACAAAAAAGTGCTATTTAATAACTCCAATAGATCTGGAATGCGCAATTGCCTCGCTGCTTTCTTTAAAATAACAAACAGAAACATCAAGCGATTCTAAATTTTTCATGATTTTTTTCACTTCCTTTTTTTTACTTTTTCCGGTTTGTCTGATATAAACAGCAATTACAGTAACCGGAAAAATTTTGCAGATTCGCTCGTATAAAACCGGATCGTGCTGCGAATCATCTCCCAATAAAACATATTTAAGATTAGGATAAAATTCTAAAACATGCTTTATTTTATCAAATTTATGATCGTGATTCCCACGTCCGCTCATGAAGAAATCAGTAATTCCTCGCCTAATATCTTTCAATAAAACAACGGCGCGCGGCAGATTATGTATTTTGGTAAATTCTATAATAAATCGGTATAAATTCCATTCGCTGCTCGAAACATAAAAAAAAGCATTTTCCTCTTCTTTATTGTGTCGGCCGGCTGAACTTAAAGCCTGATAATGCGGAACAACATCTTTAAAAACCTTTCTGTCGTTTACATTTTTGAAAAGCAAAATGTACATTTTTTTGAAGATATTCTGCGTATGCGAAACCAAAAAAGTATCGTCGATATCAGAAATGATTCCTAGATTTCCCTTATGTGGACGTATATAACTTCCTTTTGAAATAATAGTTTTACCTCCATATTTGATGCTCACTTCGTATTCAATCCATCCAAAAGGACTTTCCTTTTCAAGCGGAATACAAAACTTAAAATAACCATCGTCCAGCGTTTTGGTGTGGATTTCCTGATTGCCGCATTTTAGGTAAATATCAAAATTTTCAATCGTTTTTATTCTGAATTGGTTAACAACTGAGCGGGCATTTTTTAGGCTTTTCTTCTGGAAATCATAATCATACGTTCTTTTAAAGACATGTCCCATCACAATTAATTCTTCCTCATTGGCATAACCCCGATATAATTGTAAAATTGGTTTCATTAATTACGTATATTTATATAACATGTAAATTAATTATTTTAATTGGTTTTAAAAATAAAATTTTGAAAAAGAACATCATATTTGTTGTAAACCCTATTTCGGGAGATCTTGATAAATCAAGTTTAATTGAGGCTGTTCAGGAGTTTGCGGCGACAAATCATTTTGATTTGGAAGTTTATGAAACGACAGGCAAAAATGATTTAAAAGAAATACAAGCACTTTATAATCAATATAAGCCGGAACGAATTATAGTTGCCGGCGGTGACGGAACCATAAAAATGGTTGCCGAAGCTATGGAAGAACACGATGTAATTATCGGAATTTTGCCAGCCGGATCTGCAAACGGACTTTCGGTCGATTTAAACCTGCCTGCGGGAATCGAAGAAAACCTTAAAATTGCTTTTCTGCATCATTATATCGAAATGGATATGATTTGCATTAACGGCAAAAAAAGTATCCATTTAAGCGATCTTGGTTTGAATGCCAATCTGGTCAAAAATTATGAAGAAAGTGATGTGAGAGGTTTTTGGGGTTATGCTTTACAAGCCTTTACCACATTAACAGAATCTGACGAACCTTTTGTAGCAACCATATCAGCAAACAATAAAACCGTTGATCATGTCGCAAGAATGATTGTTATAGCTAATTCACAGAAATACGGAACTGGTGTAGTCATTAACCCAAATGGTTCCATGAACGACGGAAAATTTGAATTGGTGATTTTAAAAAGTCTGGACTTGTTATTAATTGGAAAAATTATTACCGGAAACATGCCAATAGATTCTGAAGATATTGTAATTATTTCGACAGATAAAGCAGAAATAAAAACAGATATTCCAGTTCATTTTCAAATTGATGGTGAATATTGCGGAGCGCAAAAGGAATTAGAAATTCATATTCTGCACAAACAAATGAAACTGGCAGTTCCTTAATCTTTGACAAAGTTTAAAACTTTGTCAAAGCTGTTACTTAAACGGATTGCGTTCCTGCCATTCTGTTTTGGGTTCCAAATAATTGAAAAACCTTGCAATATTATGATTGATTAAGGCATTACTATGTGTGATCAAACCGTACATTTTTACAGGTTTTGCCCCAACAGAACTTTTAATTTCGAGAGCGGTTCTGGCAAAAACAATTTCCTTAAATCCTTTTTTAATAGAATAGGCAATCATGTCGTAAAGCATATTTAAATACAGCATTTTTTCGCGCTGCACACTTTCGTCATAACCTAAAAAATAAGTGTCCATAACTTCACCGTTTTTTATCAGCGTATTGAAACCAATTAGTTTTTCATCTAAAAAATAACCATAAAGCAAAAAGTCTTCTTTCATGATTTCTTTAAAAAAACTGAAATGATTTCTCGCCAGGAAAAAAGTATTGAACGGAGCATTTTTAGCCACATGAAAATACAAATCATAAATAACATCTTCGTATTTTCGAATGTCAGATAAAGACAATTGCTGTTTTTCTATTCCTTCAGATTTTTTACGGGCTCGTTTGTATTGATCCCGATATTTTTTTGACAATGCATCAACGTAATCTTGTTCTGTTTTCCAGTTTTCACTGATTTTAAAGATCATATTGGGCTGCGTCGAAAACGTATAGTTGTTTTTAAATTCGGCCTGTAATGGCTCGATTTCTTTTGCAGTAAAATCTTTTATGCTCGTTATATGAACTTTTTTACCACTTTCTTTTAAATCTTTTTTAAGCTGATTAATAGCTTTATGAAGAGTTTTAATTGCTTTAGATTCTTTTACATTTTTATCAAAAACAAAAGCATTTTGTCCGGTTAACATATTGTTTCCAACAAATAATACGTGGGAAGCGAAATTTTTTAAAGCAAAATTACGAACAGATGTTTTTAAACATTGATCGCGTTCCCCAAACGATTCCAGTTTTTCGGCAAATAAAAATTGGGTTAAAACAATTCCGATCAATTTTTCCTCTTCAAAAATTCCGATAAAATGACAAATCATATTTACCGGACAAGAGTTTTCCAGTACTTCGAGATATTCCCGTGTCAAAAAAATATTATCTGCAGCCAGCGAATTCCATTCTAAGGGTAGTAATGACGCGCTGTTATAGATTTGAAAAGAATAAGTTGTATTCAAAAGTGTGAGCTAATTTCTTCAAAATTAGATAATATTTGTAATAACTCATTTTCTTTAAGTTATTATTAAGAAAAACCCGTTTGAGTTTTGGCTTCAAACGGGTTTGTAGTATTTATAAATTAGGCAAACTGGCAAACAATACCGCCTATTATTGTAAGGGTAAGCATCCAATATCCGGCATGAATAAAGATGTATTTCCATGATTTTCTTTCGAATAAACCATTAATTCCGACTATAGGAAAAGCAAAAAATAATCCCGACATAAATCCATGCAGCGCACCATGTTTAAAAGTACGAAATGCAGTTCCGTAATCTGCCATGAAAGCATGGAAAGATGGTTTTGCAGTTTCAATAAATTGCGGGCCGCCAATCATTCCGATAGCGCCAGACTGATGAATGGTAAACGACATTAAAGCCATCGAAAGCATTACAGAAAAAATGTACGTAAACCCAAATATTTTGAGCATGTTTCCTTTTTTCAGATCTTCTTCAGTAAAGTTATTCTCCCTCATCCAGATTGTTCCAAAAACTTTTGGGTGATACCAGATAAAACCGATTATGAGTGTCACAATCGCGGCAACGAAAAATGTAATTAGGTTAATTTTTTCCATAATATAGGTTTTTGTAATTAGTTGTTTCAAAAATAGTTAAAAAACTATAACGATTTCGATATTTTTATAAAGAAGAAAAGTAAGACGAATTTTTTATTTATTAACACTTTATCGACATAAGTCGCTTTATATCTAGTAATTAACTAATTTTGAAGCAGAAAAACATATCCCCCAAATCTGTTATGAAAAGCCTTGCAACACTTTTTTTAGCATTTGTTTTTTCTCTTAATATTTTTGCAGATACTGTTTCAGATAAAGAGAAAGACGCGCTAATTAAATTATATCACGCGACGAATGGTTCGCAGTGGAAAATAAAATGGGATTTATCACAATCAGTCTCAACCTGGTATGGAGTTTATGCCGAAAACGGAAAAGTAACTTCTTTAAATTTAGCAGATAATAATTTGCAGGGAGAATTGCCTGCCGAATTTTTTGAACTGGTAAATTTAGTGACAGTTGATCTTCATAAAAATAATCTTAAAGGACAATTACCAAATTCAATCAGTAATTTTAAAGAGCTTCAGGTTTTAAATGTTTCCGGTAATCAGTTGTCTGGCGCAATTCCGGGAAGTATTTGCGATTTGAAGAATTTGAAAGATCTGGAACTTTTTAAGAATAATATTTCCGGTGAATTACCTCAGGAAATTGGAAAACTAAATCAATTAGAAATTCTTTGTTTGTTTGATAATCAAATTGCAGGTGTTTTGCCAAGTTCGTTGTATAAAATTTCGACTTTAAAAATACTGTTATTAAATAATAATAGATTATCTGGCGCCGTAAGTTCAGATATTTCTAATTTAAATATTCTGCAAAATTTAAGTTTATACAATAATAGTTTGGGTGGTGAGATTCCTAAGGAATTAGAAAAAATGCCTAACCTTTCAGAAATGAATCTTTCCTATAACAAATTCACAGGCTCGGTTTCAAAAAATCTTACTTTATTAGATGCTTTGAATATGACAATGTTTGATGAAAATGGGAATTTGTTTTTATTAGATGTAAATGAAGAAAGAAAAACGGAAAGCAATATTGTGAACTAATTTGTTTATGAAGTTTTACTTGATTGTTGACGATCAGGTATTTAAAAATATGAAAGCTGTAATTCGTTACAGCTTTTTTTGTTATATAATTTAGTAGAAATATATTTTTGATATTTCGTTAATATGATGATTTTCAGCGGAATATCAATTTCTTGTGATTTTGTAAATGATTGAATATCAATACTATATGTTTGGGTTTGGATTTTGGAATCTATTAGTTCTAATTTCTAAAATTCAAAACTATGAGTACGTATCAAAACCACCGAACTGCATTATTATTAGTTGATCCCTATAATGATTTTCTTTCCGAAAAAGGAAAACTTTGGCCTTTTGTAAAAGAAACTGTGGAGAGCAACAACATTATTGCAAACTTAAAAAGTCTGTTGACTGCGGTTAGAAAACATAATATTAAAGTAATTTATGTGCCGCATCGTCAAACACAAAAAGAAGATTATTTGAAATGGAAATATTTTTCTCCATCACATAACGGAAGCAAAAATTTAACTCTTTTTGAAAAAGGAAGCTGGGGAGCAGAGTTTCATCCGGATTTGCTGCCGGAGAAGGGAGATTTAATAGCCCAAAATCATTGGACAGCAAGTGGTTTTGCTAATACTGATTTGGATTTTCTTTTAAAAATTCATGATTTAGACCATATTGTAATTGCCGGAATGAGAGCCAATACTTGTATTGATTCAACGGCAAGATATGGCGTAGAATTAGGATATCATGTTACTTTGATCAAAGATGGAATAGGTTCTTTTAATCAGGACGAGATAATCGCAACCGTAGAAATTAATTTTCCGAGTTATGGACACTCACTTTTATCTGCACAAGAATTTATAAACATTTTAGAATCATAAAGATGGAAATACTTGCTGAATGTACTGCAAAGGCAATTATTGATTGTCCTGCAGAAAAAATAAATATTACCGAATGGCTGTTTACTCTAAAGGATTTTGAATATCAATCGTGTTCAACGGCGCATATTGCCAGTGGAGTTTCATTTTCTGAAGATGGAAAGCGAATGTCCATCAATGTAGAAAAAGTTGCAGATAACTTTTTAGTACAGCATTATGTTGAAGAAATTGGAGATAAAAACCATTGCAGAGTAAATTCTGTTTCCGATTCGATTTCGCCTTTAGGCACAACAAAAATAGGAGTAACCTGGGAGCTTAAAATTGTCCCGATATCAAACGATCAATGTGAACTTCATAATCATGTTGCTGTTAGCGCAACTCCTGAGTTTTTGGCGGTGCTGAAATCATTAAATATTACTGATTTAAGTTTAGTGAAAAGCCAGATGCTGCAAAATTTAGAAGCTCATAATAATGAAGAAACGCCTTTTTGCCAATAATATTATTCAAAAAGGAAAAGCTGGTATTTGGAATTAATTAGTTTGGTGTAAAAAAATGCAGTAAATAGAATTTATATTAACTTTGCTTCAATTATTTTGATGCGGGTTTTTATAAAGCATTGAAATTTTTGTAACTTTAAGATTGGATTCAATTCTAAAGAAAATTTAAACATAAAATACTAACCTTTTTACTATAAAATTATGACACTACAATATCAAGGTGAACAATACGGAAAGTCAACCACATTTACCATCAGAATTATTGGTAATAACTTATCAAAAAGCAGCTCGAACTATCAAATTGATCTTTTAGTTGGAGACAAAAGACTGCCAACTTTTACAAGTGAAATTCACCAAAGTTTATCAAACTGTTTGAGAGAAATTTACTTATTCAGAAAACACAACGGAATTAAATTTGACGAATCGTCAGAGAAAATAGTTTCTCTTTATGTTCCTTATGATAAGGTGTTGTATAACTATAATAAGTATGCTTTGTTTAGAGCTTAAGCAATTTTTTAATAAAATATACTTTTGGTAAACCGTCTTTTTTGAGACGGTTTTTTTGTTTTCTGTTTTTTAGTTAGTTGTCATAAAAGATAACCACATTAAACAAAAATATGTTCAAATTTGGATTATCTAAAAAAGGATAAATCAATGGAAACAAAACAAATTAAAAATTTAGATAATATTAAAAAACTATCTGCATTGTACTTCAATACTCTTAAACGTGCTAATGATGAAAAAGAGATTTATACTGCCGAAATTAAATTCATAAATTATTATGAGTTAGGCTGCGTAATTAAAAATATGCTGCAATTATGTATTTTGGTGATAGATCAAGAAACGCATAAAATTTCAGAAAAAGAGAAAAAACAATCTATTAATGTAGGACTTATTTTAGAGTTAGTGATGCAACTTTTTCCTTTGGATGAATTTGAGTTTTTAGATGAGATTAATGATTTGGTGCAAACTGAAATTTAATATGCAGTTGAAGAAAAGATTTTATAGTAATCAAAATAATTAAACTCTTCTCCCGATTAAACTCTCTGCAAAAGCTCTCAATATTGTTTTCTTATCTTCATCTATATTAATCTTGTCTAAAATTTCAGAAGCTTTAAAAGTATATTTTTTAATGGATTCTTGAGTTGCGGCTGGTACTCCAGATGCCTGGAATAATTCTGTTATGGTTTCAATTTTTTTTGCATTATCATCAAGGCGAACAGCGTACAATTCCATTAATTGTTGTTTTTCGCTTTCAGATAGAATTTCAAGGGCCTTGAAATATAAATAAGTTTTTTTATTCGAAATAATATCGCCGCATAATCGTCTGCCAAAGGTTGGAGTATCGCCAAAAAGATCCAAATAATCATCTTGGAGCTGAAAAGCTAAACCTACATTAAGTCCGAAATCATAAATTAAATCGTAGTTTTCTTTAGAAGTTTGAGCGATAATAGCACCCATTTTCATTGACGTTGCTATGAGTGCTCCGGTTTTATATTCAATCATTTTTAGGTATTCTGAAACCGTAACATCTTGTCGGGTTTCAAAATCAACATCCCATGTTTGTCCTTCGCAAACTTCGATTCCCATTTTATTAACCGCTTTAGTCAGAGCTTTGGCAAGATTTGGTTCGTAACCTTGCAGATAATGATAGGTTAGAATAATCATAGCATCTCCGGCAAGAATAGCGACGTTTGTATTCCATTTTTTGTGTACCGTTGGTTTTCCTCTTCTTATAGGATCTTCATCAATAATATCATCGTGAACTAATGAAGAATTATGAAAAACCTCTACGGCTAAAGCTGCTGGTAATGCTAATTTGTAATCTGTGTCAAAAATTTCTGTCGTAAGTAAGGTCAGGACAGGCCGTATTCTTTTTCCTCCCAATGACAATATATAGCTTATGGGATCATAAAGGTTTTTGGGCTCTTTATCTATAATCTGATTTTCTAAATAACTAATAAAAAAATCTGTATATTGAGTTATTGTATACATAAAACCAATATTGTCAATTTGTAAATGGCTAAATTACAGATTTTTAGCTATGTATTAAGAAAAATCCTAAAATTGATTTATATTCTAAATTGGTTGTAAATTTGTTTTTTTTAAAATTTGTTCCTGAATTATCCAAATTGAATTCTATCGAAAATAAAAAAGCTCCAGATTTCTCTGAAGCTTTGTATAAGTTTGAAATACAATTTCTTAAAAATTAGTATTTACTTTTTTAGAACGATCGGCAATGTATGAAATAAGCCAGGTTACTTGTCCTTCTTTTACGAAGTATACTTTCTTTGTTTCTAAATTTGGTACACCTTCTAAGCAGGCAATTAATATGTTATTTGCAGAAATTAAATATTCCTGATTATAAGTACTTAAAACTCTTGCAGCTTCTTTATTAGTTTTAGCAAGATTAGTGAATTTAACGAAGTTGTTTTTCAGAATGGCATCATAATTAAGAATGTCTTCCATGTTTAAAGAAATATAATGCTCTTTTACATTTTCATTATAATATAAAGTTGCAAAAGCCCAAACAGCTCCGCCTGATAAATATATTTTGTCTTTTTTTAGTAAAAGAGGATTTTTATCCAGTAATGCCTGAACTTTTTTACGCAGCACCGAGTTAAAATCAAAAGACTTTTCCTGATATGCCGACATATCATTCACCTGCGCTTGATTGACTACTGTCTTTTTCACCGCATCGGTAAGTGTCATTGTACCGAAATCAAGTTCCAAAGGTATAAACTCTAATTTGTTATCTTCAAGTTCATCAATGTATCCGCCTTTAGTAGTTTGTGCACCAATATCAAGCAAAAAAGCGTTAGAATAATCAACAGGAGGCATTGCACCTTTAACTAGTGTTTTAGCTTCTTCATTAACATTAAGTATTTCAAGTTCTTTGTTTGTTAGCGTAGCAATTTTATTTTTTAAAACATCAGCATTGCGGGCAGACGAAAAAACAGGAGCGGCTACAATAAAAATATTGGTTTCGGGCATTTTATGCTCTGCTCGTATTTTTGTTAATTGTTCAGCTACAATAGTGCTGGCTCTGTTAATATCATCTTCAGTAAGTTCGCCGGTATTAGCAATATGTTCAGCAAAATTAATTCTCTCTGTCCAAAACGAAAGAATCTTGTAATCGGCTTTTTTGATATTACTTACATCCAGAACAGAAACTTTTATAGCTCTTCGGCCAACTTCAATTCCGGCATAAAGATTTTTTTGAGAAAATGAATTGATGGAAAAAAATAAACTTAAAAAGGTAAGGATAAGAATTTGGGGGCTGTTTTTTTTAAACATTGGAGTTTACGATTAAAATATAATTTTAAATAAATAATTAAGATAATTGTTGCTTTTCTTCTCGTTAACGTAAAGAAAATCAATCAAAAAGCAGGTTTTTTTGCAAAGTGCTTTTTTTTATAAAGAAAAAAGCTCCAGATTTCTCTGAAGCTTTTACTTAGTAGCGGGAACAGGACTCGAACCTGTGACCTTCGGGTTATGAGCCCGACGAGCTGCCTACTGCTCTATCCCGCGATGTTTCGGGTGCAAAGATACGCACTAAATACTGTTATGCAAAGAAATTATTGAAAATTTTTCATTTTAATAACTTTAGTTTTAAGTAGTTGATATGTAGTGAATTGTGGTTTGTAATTGCTTAAATCACAATTTATATTCGAGTAATTCTAAATATGGATTGGTTTTTAAACCTAATAATTCGCCAAAAGCTGGCTCGGTTTTGTAACCATTTTGTTTGAGTTTAATAATTTCTAAACGGTAATTTTCACCTTTTGATTCTAATATTTCATGTTCAATAATCATATGCTTGTACGCGTTTTGATTTTTGGTTGGAATATTTTGTCCGAAGATTTCAATTTCGAAATCATCTATTTTAAAATTAGCGATTATAGATTCGCGTTCATCAATAATAGTTTCTCTAATCTTAAATTCATTTTTATTTTCGAAAGAAGAAATTGCAGCAATAAATTCAGTTTTGTTTTTCCAATAACAAATAATATCCAGATCGCTGTTTTCAATATCAATATTAATGGGAATTGTTCCAGCCAAAATTGGATCAAATTCAAAAAGAGCTTCCATAACCTTATTTTGCTTTAAGGTTTTGTAAGCTTCAATCTGTTTTGGATTTCCGGTTTTTAAATATTCAATATTACTGAAATCGATCATTTATTTGTCGTAATTTTTTTCTTCCTTGATTTCCTGTTCGAGCCTTTTGTTGATGTTGATTTTCGCGTTTTTAAAAATAAAAATCGTGGTTCGGTATTCTCTGGCGTATTTATTTGTGATTTCGCCGCCAATTAAAGAGATATCAAAATAAGGACTCGTTTCTACAAATTCCTTACTGTCTTTGTCAAATTCTTTAACCCGAATTAAGTTTGTATAATACAGATTTAGGTTGAACCAGTTTACATAATCGGCATTGAAAGAAACCGCTTTAATTCCTTTTTTTGTGTAATAATTTATAGCTCCGGCCTGACCGTAATTGTCACACAGAACCAAAGTGTTTTCTGTTTTTGGAAACAAAGCATAAACTGAATCTGTTTTTCGTGCAAGTTCTTTCCAGCCTAGCATATCGGCAAAATCTTGCGATAAATTATGTTCTTTTCCATCCTCCCAACGATGCGTTTCCAGTTTTTCGGCAACTATTTTTTCTGGACTTTTATTGGGGAAAGCCAAGTAGTACATCGGAATAAAAAATAGTAAAGGAAGTGCAATAAATACAGGTTTTAAAAAACGTTTCCAGCCATTTTGTAAAACATCTGCAAGAAAAACCGAACCAAAAGCGATATAAATAGGGTATAAGCCAATTGCATAATAAGCTTTTGCCTTGAAGTATAAAAAGACAATTAATGTAAAAACTATTGACGCAAAAAAGAACTTATATTTTTCAAAAGGTTTATAAAAAAGTAAAGCATAAAAGGAAGAAAGAATGACAAAGAATCCGCCTATAAAAAATAGAATCTGCTCTTTTGCAAAGTCTGCACGATCTACGTTTACCAATTGGGTTTCGGCCAGTTCTTTCATATGATGTACAATTGGGAAATGATTATTGTACTGCCATAATAAATTCGGTAGAATCAATACTAATCCTAAAATCAAGGCAAAGTATAATTTTTTCTCTGCAAATATTTTTCTTTGTTTAGAAAGTATAATTGCCGGTAAAAGACCAATTAAAAGAAACAGAATATTGTATTTATTTAAAAAACCGAAAGCAAAAACAACCGCTCCTATATAAAGCCATTTTGATTTTTCTGTTATAATATATTGAATCAGAATATAATAAAATAAGGTCCAGCACAAAACATCAAATGAATTGGGCTGATACAACATGTTGATTCTTAATAAAGCCGAAAATAAAACACAAAGTGCGCCTAAAACCAAAGCGTATAAATTACCTTTTAAAAGCTCGATAGTTTTCCAGACAACTAAAAGCGTCAAAGCGCCAAAAAGAGCAGGAAAGAACTTGACCCAAAAAACAGAATTCCCAAGCAGTAATATAATATACGAAAACCACGAAGTTACCGGCGGAACAGATAAATAACCCCAAGCCAAATGATGCGCCTGATCAAGATGTAAATATTCATCGCGCTGCAAATCATATTCGGGACTTATTAAAACATATTGCAAGACAAATTTTAAAATAATAAACCCAATTAAAATAAGTGTTTTTTTATTCATGGAGTTTTTGGTTTGGTTGTAAATGGTTTTGTATAACGAATATAGGATTTATTTTGGTTTGAAAATACGTGTAAGTTTTACTGCCCGAAAATAAAAAAGCTCCAGATTTCTCTGAAGCTAATTTATTAATATTGAGAATTAAAGTTCTTTTTTGGAATTTGGAATTTTAATTTTTTGATATTTAAGAAAATTTATTCCTCTACGGTTTCAAATTCCATGTGATCTATTATTTCTTCATCTGCTTTTGCAGGTTTAGAAGCTTTTAAAGCGTTGAATCTTTCCAGCATTTCGGTTTCTTCTTCCTCACCGCTAAAATATGGGAAAACGTCCATAATTGGCGATTCTGAAATGGCAGGAATAGAATATTCTCCCATTGTGTTTTTCATAACATGAATTGTGTTATCAAAAGCTTCTCTCACATCATTTGCCTGAACCAGCATATACATATTTGATTTTCTTTCTTTTCCGCTTTCTTCATCATAAGCAATCAAAGAAACTTTTGATTTAAACCAACGATCAGCATTTTCAAATGGATGAATCTCCGCATAATTTGCTACTTTAATATTGGTGATTTTAAATTCTTCACTAATATAAGCTGCCATTTCTTCATTAATTCTTTTTTCAGCCTCTGTATAAGATACTGCATCTACCAAATAAGGTTCTGTTAAAACTTTTTGGCCTCCAGTTTCATCGGTTTTTCTATACTTTACTTTGCATTCGTACCAAATTGCGCTCATTTTTTCTAATTTTTAAGGATGCCAAAGATAGATTTTACAGGAAAACAAATCAGAATTTCGGCAAATAGATATTCACAATTTGTACTTGTTTTTTGTAAAGTGTTGATTGGTTTGTGTTTAATGTATAAACATGAGTTATTTGAGCTACATAATTAAAGAACACTTTGTAGAGAGACAGTACATAAACAAGAAAACCATTCAATTCGAATGGTTTTCTTGTTTTATTGTAATCTTTTCAAATCATATTTTTTGGAATAAATCAGTATTACAGAAATCTAAACAGTTAAAGGTTAGAGAATTGTCTTATATTGATATTTTCTAAACTTTTAGTGGCAAGATATTGATTTTTAGCATGGTAAATTGGTTTAATTAACTTATAAC
>NZ_CAIJDE010000057.1 GCF_903819335.1 Flavobacterium panici
AAGGGAAGCCAAAGTCTTAATCAAGATATGAGTCACAAACTCAGAGGAACGAATAGTTTACTTTTGCTTCCTTTCTCAATCATAAATCTACTTAAATTTTAAAAAACAAATCTAAAGGAGGAACGAGAAATCGCACTCGTAAATCGACAAAGATTGACACTTTTAGGAATGGAGTTTCTTGTGCGATTTCTCGTTCCGAAATGACAAAAATGACGAATTACTTTGTCTTAAAAAAAACGTGCTAAAATTATTAGCACGTTTTTTTTATTTATCTGAATAATGTCCCATAGCTGAAATCACAACAACCGTTACAATTTCTTCCTCAACACTATATATAAGTCTGTCTTTTTTATTTATTTCTCTCGACCAAAATCCTGAAAACTGATGTTTTAGCGCTTCTGGTTTCCCAACCCCTTCAAATGGAGTTTCGCTAAGCTCTTCAAGAATTTTTGCAATTTTTTTTATGCTAGATTGATTACCTGATTTTAAATGCTTTGCTATATCGTTTTTTGCTTCTGGAATTACTTCAACCCTAAACTTCCCCATACATCATTCGGATCAACCGTTATTGTTTTAGATTTTCCACTTTTATAATCTGCATAACGCTTTTCTATCATAGCAACAAATTCAGGATTATAAGGACTTTCATTCTCTTCTATTTTCACTCCTTTATTTGTAACAGCTAACAACTTCGCAAGCTCAAGCAATGTTTTGCCAGCTTTTGTTTTTTCATTTATAGTTATAGTTGTCATAATCTTAATTTTATTATTACAAAGGTACAAAAAAATTTAACCGCAAAGGTTTACGCAAGTTTAGCAAAGTTTTTTAGGAAAGGCTTTGCGAACTTTGCGTTTTTACAAACCTCAGCATATCAAAAAACCTTAGCGCCCTTTGCGGTAAAAAACCACTTTTAGTAAATCTTACAAATCATTCTCAAAATTATACAAACCGTTGTAGATCTTACTTCGGAAATTTGCATTGTAATATATAATAAATAAAACAATGACCCATACATATCAACTTAACGGAATGACTTGTACAAGCTGCGAAGACAAAGTAAAAAAAGCGCTTGAGCTTGCAGATAACGTGACCGATGTTACCGTTTCTAAAGATAACAACACCGCAACAATATCGATGAACAAGCACCTTGCACTGGCCGAATTGCAAAATGCATTAGAAAGTAAATACGAGATCAAAGCTGTCGATCATAATGAAAAGACTGAAGAAGTAAAATCATGGTTTGCTACTTATAAACCTATTTTACTGATTTTTTTCTACATCAGTTTAGTTACCTTATTAATACAATATACCAATCATCATTTTGATTATATGCAGGCAATGCCACACTTTATGGCAGGTTTTTTTCTGGTTTTTTCATTTTTTAAACTATTAAATCTAAAAGGTTTTGCCGAAAGTTATATGATGTATGATGTGCTGGCAAAAAAAATTCCGGCTTGGGGATATGTTTATGCTTTTATTGAACTTGGTTTGGGAATTTCATATTTGTTAAATTTCAATCCCTTATTGACTAATGCCATTACCTTTATCGTCATGACCATTAGTATCGTTGGTGTTTTGCAATCGGTATTAAATAAAAAGAAAATTCAGTGTGCTTGTTTGGGAGCTGTTTTCAATTTACCTATGAGTACCGTAACGATTATTGAAGATGGTTTGATGATCCTAATGAGTTTAATTATGCTGATTACCATGCTGTAATTAAAATCATTTTTCATATTAACTTATCGTTGACAAATTCCAAAACTAAATCGTATTATATTTGAACCATCATCTTCAATCAAAAAACGAAAATTATTAACAATTAAATTTTACAAAAAATGCAAAAATTATTTACCGTTTTAACCATCGCGTTATTTACAATTGGATTACAAGCTCAGGATACAACGCCTGCTAAGAAAGAAAAAGCTAAAAAAGAATCTTGCTGCAAAAAAACAGATGCAAAAAAAGACAAAAAATGCTGCGCTAAGAAATAATCGCAACATGCATTAAATTTAAAAGGCCTCAAATATTTGAGGCCTTTTTTTATGTTTTTTTTGCCACAAATTACACGAATTTTCACGAATTATTTTTTTTATAAAATGCTTTAGCATTTTAATTTCAACTCTAAAAATTTGTGGAAATTCGTGTAATTCGTGGCGAAAACTCGTCCAACTTTGTCAAAGTTCTTCCCAAAGAAATCTTTTTAATCCTTTTAATCTGTGGCAAAAAACAAAACTATTTCACTGTTGCCACATTTCCTGTTCTGGTGAGAACTCCCCAACTTTGGCTTTCTCCTTTTATGGCTCTTCTAAGCGCTCTAAATAGAATTACATACATCAATTGTCTGTATACAAATCGCTGCGGAATCAACCATATTAATTTGGTCAGTTTTTCTTTTTCAAAAATAAAGGCAATAACGCTAACCAGCATATCTACCAGCATAAAAGCAATATAGTAAACCAATATTTTATGAAGACTGTCCGGATCATTGAAATTCCAGATTAAACTTAAAATAAGAATTAAATCAGCCAAAGGCGCAAAGATTGGCAAAACGATTTGGAAAAGAAGAATATTAGGCAGAGCAACCATTCCTAATCCTTTATATCTTGGATTAAAACATGCATCTCTGTTTTTAAAAAATGCCTGCATAATACCATAACTCCATCGGAAACGCTGTTTCATAAATTCTTTCAAACTCTCTGGAGCTTCTGTTATGGCAACGGCTTCAATACAATTTATAATACGGTAATTGTTTCTTAAAATCCGAATCGTCAAATCGCAATCTTCAGCAAGCGTATCGGTTGTAAAACCTCCCGCTTTTTCAATTGCTTCTTTCTTAAAGGCTCCAATTGCTCCTGGAACAACCGTAATTCCGTTGATTAAATCAAAAGCTCTGCGGTCAAAATTTTGTGCGGTTGTGTATTCAATACTCTGCCATTTGGTAAGCATTGTATTTTCGTTTCCGACTTTTACATTTCCAGCAATCGCACCAATTTCTTCATTGTTTTTTAATTGAATCCTAAAGCCTTTCATTAATTGCGAAATGGCATCTGTTTTTAACTGCGTATCGGCATCAATGCAAACCACATACTCATTTTGGGTTAATTTAATTCCGTAATTTAAGGCAGATGCTTTTCCTCCGTTTGGTTTGGTATTGATTTTCACTTTTGGATTATTGCCAAAAGCTTCATTTATCATGGCAAAAGTTTTGTCTTTAGAACCATCATCTACAAAAACAATATCAAAATCAGGATAATCCTGCCCCAATAAATTCTCGATTGTTTTTACCGCATTTATTTCTTCATTATAAGCAGGAACAATAATACTCACTTTTGGAAGGACTCCATTTGAAGGTTTATAAATTGGCGGATATTTGTGATCTTTCCATTTTTTTATGAAAGCCATAATTGCCATTAATGCAATTCGGAAAAAACCCAGAAAAATGGCAACCCAAAATGTAGCCGTAATAAAATGTCCAAACCAATATCCGAAATCAAAAATAAAATTGTCAATTGAAATAAACGGACCTTTTGCTTCGGGCATAATTTCATCTTTTGTTTTACCAAGCAAGTTAGCAACAGTCGTAAACTGAATATGTCTGTCTTTAAAATATTTAATAATTCGGGGCAGGGCTATAACGGTAGCTTCTCTGTTTCCTCCGGCATCGTGAAGCAGAATAATTCCTTTATCGGGATTTGCTTCATATTGTTGTATGGTTCTAATGTAAACAGAATCGGCACTTACGCCTTTTTCCCAATCATTTGGGTCGATACTTTCTCCAACTGTATAATAATTTTGCGCTTTACTTAACGCAATTGGTTTCAGTTCGGCTTCTGTTGTAGGTTCAGCATCTGCATTATAAGGCGCTCTAAAAAGGACTGTGCTTTTTCCGGTAACGGCTTCGATTAATAATCGGGTCGTTTCCATTTCTTTGGCCGCGCGTTCCGGACTTACCAAAGCAATATTTGGATGCGTAAAAGTATGATTGCCTATTTCATGGCCTTCTTTATAAATTCTTTGCAGCAGCGGAATATTATTTTCTCCCTGAATACCAATCACAAAAAATACTGCAGGTACTTTTTCTCTTTTTAAAATATCTAAAATCTGAGGTGTATAAGTAGGATCCGGCCCGTCATCAAAAGTTAAAATGACTTGTTTGTTTACGTTTCCAAATTTGCTGATTACATATTTTGTTGGTAATTCTACATATTTCTGTTCTGTAATAATGTCTTCGTCATTATTGATTTCTAATTCTATTTTTCCCGCTGCAGGAGCTGCAATCACATTTAATATTTCGCCGTCTCCAATATAAGCAGGACTTTCAATTCGGGTATCGACACGTTTCATTATATTAAAATCGAAAGGCTTTTTATTGATGCTTTCGTCTGTTAAGCTGCGCTGGTAAAAACTCCACAAACGTTGATCTTCACTTCCTAAACGCCACAAAGCGGTTCCTCCCAAACCATATTCGTCACTAAACCTTATGGTATTAAAATTAGTGGCAGCATCTTCAAAATTAACGACGTGTTTTTTACCATTACTATCTGTATAATTAAAAGAGTTACTATAGCTGTTATTATCAAATTTTATCGTGGCATTATGCTGCTTTGCAATGGCAATTGCCTGATCGTATGTTATGGTTTCTCCTTCTTGTTTTTCCTGCCAGTCGTAACCATAACCGGCAAAACAAAGAATAATTTTCTCTGATGGAATTTCCTTAGCAGTTTTGTCTACGATGCGTTCTATCCATTTCTGACTGCTTACATCTCCCGGAACACTGCCGGCATAATGTTCATCATAAGCCATCAAAAACATATAATCATTGTATTTTGCCAATGCTTTTACATTAAAATCATCGTCTGATGCCATAATATCCTGCGAAACAAGATATCCAAGCGGATGGAGTTTTTCATATAAAGCTTTTTGAAAAGCAATTATAGGTTCATCGCTATTTTCTTTAAACTCTTCAAAATCGATATTTATTCCTTGTAAATCATTTTTTTTTAATGCTTTTACAATATCATTAATTAGTCTTTCTCTTTTATTTTTATCATGAAGAATGCGATGAATAAGATCGCCGTCAAATTCGCCTTCGCCTAAAGATTCATTGATATTGTTGATTAACGGAAGGATTTTCACCTTTCCTTTTTTCATTACTTTCAATGCTGCCGTATCAATTTCTGTTCGCAGTAAATCGGTTTTTGGGTCAATAAAAAACCATTCGGGAACTACCATATTGAGTTTGTCAATATTTTTTTGGAGTGAAAATAAACTCTGCGGATCCCAGTCTACATAAAAAGCTGACCGAATTTCTTCAGTTGTTTTAGGTACAATAGGTTGTTTTCGTAATTTTTCTATTTTCTTTTTTTCTCTTAAGAAATAATCAAACCCTTTAAACTTTTTGAGTTCTTTATCACTTAAGTCTTTTGGCGTAATGGGATTTTCAAGACTATGTCCGGTTCGGCTGCTGTTGGCCAAAAGCGGCAATGGTGGTTTTAATCCTCTTTTTAAAGTAATAAAGAAAATAGGAATCATTAAAATAAGAAGAAACAAAATAAGCCTGCTTGACCATTGAAAAGTTTTCCAGCGTTTTTGGGTAACCGTCTGAAATATTTGTTTTTTATCATCCATATACTTTACTTTTTTAGATAAATGCTATTAAAAGATAAATCAAAACATAATCTGTAAATCCTGAAGATTTAGACAACTTGATAAAATTCTGTTTTACTTTTATGAAATATTTATCTTACAAATGTAGTTTAATTTAGATACAAAACTAGTATTGATAAATGAAGATAAAATTAGCAGACTAAATATTTCCGGAAGCAGAAACTATAGAATAAAATTACGAAAGAAAAAGTTCAAAAAAACAAAGCATTGCAACAAAACTTACTGATTAGCAAATAAATACAAAAAAAGACCCCAATTGCTTGAGGTCTTTCTTTATGTTTGTTTTTCGCCACGAATTTCACGAATTAGCACGAATTATTTGTTCAAATTGAATTACATAGATTTAAAACTTTAAAATTCGTGCTAATTCGTGAAATTCGTGGCAAAAAGATTTATTTCAATCTAACGCTCCATTCAAAATCCATTTCAGAAACCTGAACGCCTTCTTCATTAGTTCCTATAGATTTCATCCAGAAGGTTTGTCCCTCGCCAGTTGCGATTGTCTGCTGAATGGCTTCGGCAATTAAATGTCCGTCGTTGCATACAAAAGTTATTCTTCCGGTTGCTTTTTTTGTGAAGTTCCCTTTATTATTAGCGACAAGCATCGAGATTTTTTTACCGCTTTGCTGAATTTGTGAAATAACCAAAGCGCCTGTTGTTAACTCCGCAGCCATTGCCTGAACTGCGAAATACATCGAATTAAAAGGGTTTTGATTGATCCAGCGGTGTTTTACACTTACTACACATCTGTCTTTATCGATTGCTTTTACACGTACGCCGCAAAAGTATGCCGACGGTAATTTGAATAATACAAATTTGTTAAGTTTAGATACAGATATTGCCATTTGATATATTTTTTATGTAAAAATACGAAAAAACTATGCACGCACAATAAATTGATATTGCTTTCTAAAACTATCAGTAAAATCAATACTTAGCGATGATTTTCAGCTTTTTATATTTCCTAAATCAATTTTTAAATTGTTAATATTTTGTTAATATTTGGTACTATGTAAAACAAGATACTGTCTTTTAGATATATATTTGCATAAGAAATTACTATATGCTTTTAATCATTCAATCAAAACCACTCATCATGGAAAAATCATCAGAAAAGAATACTTCGGCATTCGCACATTTAAGTACATTAAGTCAATACATTATTCCGTTTGGAAATTATATTTTTCCAATCATCATTTGGTCAAGTTATAAAGACAAATCGGAGTTTGTAGATCATCACGGAAAACAAGCTTTGAACTTTCAGTTAAGTTTATTGCTTTACACGTTAATCTTAGCTTTAATCGCAATTCCGGTTTTTGTTACGGTTTTTTTACAAAACCTTCCAATCGAAGCTGTTTTTAATGACCATGAAGATTTCTACATCAGAAATTTCAATTTTGAAGGAAACATTGGCCTTTTAAGTATTGGAGCTACGGCAGTAGTACTTTTTGGACTTTTAAAATTTGTTGAATTCTTTTTAGTGATTTATGCTTCTATAAAAGCTTCAAACGGAGAGTTATACAAATATCCGCTTACGATTTCTTTTATAAAGTAACACTTCGACTTCGCTCAGTGTGACATAAAATAAGGTTAAAGGTTATAGCACAAAAACAATCAATCATCAATCAATTATCATCAATCAAAAAACGAATTGTTCAATCTAAAAAAAACAAAATGAAATTATGAACATTGAAAACACAAAAGCACAGATGCGCAAAGGTGTTCTTGAGTTTTGCATCTTATCTGTTCTAAAAGAAAAAGACGCATATACATCTGAAATATTAGACACTTTAAAAAACGCAAAATTACTAGTTGTTGAGGGAACAGTTTATCCGCTTTTAACTAGATTGAAAAACGACGGTTTACTAAATTATCGATGGGAAGAATCGACATCTGGACCACCTAGAAAATATTACGGATTAACCGAAATAGGGCAAACATTTTTAAACGAACTTAGCGGTACCTGGACTGAATTGTCTGACGCCGTAAAACTAATCACCAATCAAAATCAATAAGTCATGAACAAAACAGTAAATATTAACTTAGGCGGTATGTTTTTTCACATCGATGAAGATGCATATTTAAAATTGACACGCTATTTTGACGCTATAAAAAGATCACTTAACAACTCGTCTGGACAGGATGAAATTATTAAAGATATCGAAATGCGTGTTTCTGAATTATTAACAGAAAAACAAAAAAGCGAGAAACATGTTGTTGGACTGAAAGACGTTGACGAAGTGATTGCGGTGATGGGACAACCAGAAGACTATATCATTGACGAGGAAGAAAAATCAAATCAGTCTTTTAATAATTATAGTGGAAGAAGTCACAAAAAATTATACCGTGACAAAGAAAACGGTATGATTGGCGGTGTTGCAACTGGCTTGGCTCACTATTTTGGAATTGATGCCGTTTGGATCAAAATCGTATTTTTAATATTCGTTTTTGCAGGTTTTGGAACTGGTATTTTAGCTTATTTCGTTCTTTGGATTGTAACGCCTGAGGCTGTTACAACTTCTGAAAAGCTAGAAATGACAGGAGAACCGGTTACGATTTCGAACATTGAAAAAAAAGTTCGTGAAGAGATAGATTCATTATCTGATAAATTTAAAAATGCAGATTATGATAAAATGGGAAACCAGGTAAAGTCGGGAGCTGAGAGAATAAGTAGTTCATTTGGAGACTTTATCATCACGGTTTTTAAAATCTTCGCCAAATTTTTAGGAGTAGTTTTAATTATGTCTGGTATTGCGGTTTTAATCATGTTAATGGTTGGGGTTTTTACCTTAGGAACGAATGCTTTTGTTGAATTCCCATGGCAGAACTTTATAGAAGCCGGAAACTTTACAGAATATCCTATTTGGTCTTTTGGTTTATTAATGCTTTTTGTATTTGGGATTCCGTTTTTCTTCTTAACATTATTAGGATTTAAATTGTTGTCTCCAAACTTAAAATCAATTGGTAACATTACAAAATATACTTTATTAGCTGTATGGATTATCGCTCTTGCAATCGCAATTAGTTTTGGAATTAAACAAGCTACAGAGATCTCTCGTGACAATAAAGTGGTAGAAAAGAAAATAATTGCCATTACTCCAAAAGATACTTTGTATGTAAAATTCAGATACAATGACTATTATGCAAAAGATTTATATCGTCACGGAGATTTTCAATTTGTACAGGATTCAGCTGGAAATGATTTGATTTATTCAACAGATGTACGTTTACATGTTTTACGTACTGATGAAACTTCTCCTTATATTCAGATAGAAAAAAGCGCCAGAGGAAATTCATTAACTAACGCTAAAAAAAGAGCAGAAAAAATCAATTTTAAATACCAGGTTAATGGAAATCGTTTAATTTTGGATAATTATTTTCTGACAGATGTTAAAAATAAATTCAGAGGTCAGGAAGTAGACGTGTTCTTATATTTACCAGAAGGTCAATTATTTAAACCAGATGCTTCAATACAAGAATATGATGATACTGATGATAATTTCTTTAACTTACACTTTAGCGGGAATTACAACTATAAAGTAGAAGGTTCAAAAATTAAATGTTTGAACTGTCCTGCAGATGAAATGGACGATGAAGATCATGACGGAGATTATAATGAAGATTACAATGAAGAAAATCATATTGAAAAAGATACTGTAAACGAAGTTTCTATTAAAGTAAATGGAAAAGAAATTTTAAACGGTAAAAAAACTAATGGAAAGCTAACCACTGATAAAAACGGAGTTATAATTAAAATTAACTAAGCCATGATAAAAATAATCATTCATATTACGAAATTTGTTATTGCCACTATTACCGCTTTATTGTTTGCTTCATGTAATAACTTAAACCTGAACACAATTGAAGGCAGCGGGAATGTAACCACTGAAAAAAGAATTGTTCAGGGAGATTTTAAAAACATCGAAGTAAGCAATGCAATAGATTTAGTTATCCAGCAATCTGATTCGGTAGACATTACTGTTGAAGCTGATGATAATTTACAGAAAGAAATCATTACAAAAGTTGAAAACGGAACTTTGATCATTGAATGCAAATTCTCTTCTTTCCGTAATGTAACTCAGAAAAAAGTAACGGTAAAAATGCCTCATGTTAACAGAGTTGAGGCATCGAGCGCTGCGAGTGTATTAAGTAAAAATACACTTCAGGGAGAAAACATAGAGTTAGAAACTTCAAGTGCAGCTTCAATGCATGTAGATGTAGAGTCTGATAATATTTCTTGTAATTCAAGCAGCGGAAGCTCAATTGACATCAAAGGAAAAGCATTAAAAGTACAGACTTCAGCGTCAAGCGGATCTTCAATCGAAGCTGGAAAATTATTAGCAAATGATGTTGATGCCGATGTTTCGAGCGGAGCAGTAATAAACGTTCATCCTATTTTAAAATTAAAAGCACAAGCGAGCAGCGGCGGAAACATTAACTATAACAATGTTCCTAAGACTATCGAGAAAACAGCAAGTTCCGGAGGAAGCGTTAGTCAAAGCTAACATTTTTAAACTGTTAAATATAAAAGAAATCATTCATCTAAAGTGGATGATTTTTTTATATTTGTCAAAATCAAATCTAAAATAAATGAAAAAAAATACAGCCCTGTTCCTACTGCTTTTGGTTACAACGTTAACTTTTGCTCAAAAGAGAGAAAAAGTAAAAGGATCTAAAATTGTAACTACCTCTATTAAAGACGTAGGAAGTTTTGATGCTCTTGAAGCCGATGATAATATTGAAGTTTATCTTGAAAAAGGAGAGAAAAACGAAATCAAAATTGAAGCCGATGACAATCTTCATGAAATCATTGGAATGGACTTAAGAGATAAAACGCTTCGTTTATATACCTCAAAAGAAAGTACAATTTTCAAAAAGCTTTCTGTAAAGGTTACTTATACGAGTTCACTAACGAAAGTAATTGCAAAAAATGATTCTAAAATTTATGCTATTCAGGAAGTTCAATTAGATGATATTACTTTTAGTAGTTTTGATTATTCCAGATTATACCTGAATGTCAATTCAAAAAAATTCAATTTAATTGCTGATGACAAATCAAGAACAGAGTTAAACTTAAAAGCTGATGATGGAAGTTTACAATTAAGCAAAAGTGCTTCTATT
This sequence comes from Flavobacterium panici, assembly GCF_903819335.1. GTDB lineage: Bacteria > Bacteroidota > Bacteroidia > Flavobacteriales > Flavobacteriaceae > Flavobacterium > Flavobacterium panici. The sequence goes on from NZ_CAIJDE010000057.1 coordinate 10,789, forward strand.
AAAACTTTGGTTTCTGCTATTAAATTTAAATGTGATTTGTACCAAAAAGCAAATGCCGCTATTGAAGGAATTGCTGAAAAAGCAACAATACGTTTAGATAATAATTCGGTTTTCACCGGAACAAAATTTACTTTGAAAGAGGCTAATGTAACAGCTGAAAACAATTCTGTTGGAAGCATTTTAGCCGAAACAACTGTTTCAATTGCTGTTGGAGATAAAGCAGAATTATCTTTATTTGGAAATCCAAAAATTGAATTAACTCGTTTCTCTGAAGAAGCTAAGCTGATTAAGAAGATTAAATAATTTGTTTCAGGTTTTCTTTGTTTCAAGTTTCAAGTTGAAATTTAGGAACGTTAATTATAAAAGAAAATCCCAGTCTATAATCTAGACCGGGATTTTTTTATGCTTTTTTACAGATTCCAGCAACTTGAAACAAAGAAAACCTGAAACCTGAAACAAAATTTACTCTTTAGAAGCTAAATAACGCTCTGCGTCAAGTGCAGCCATACAACCTGTACCAGCAGCAGTAATTGCCTGACGGTAAACGTGATCTGCAGCATCTCCGGCAACGAAAACACCTGCTACATTTGTATTAGAAGTTCCCGGTGTATTTATGATATATCCAGTTTCGTCAAGAGTGATGTAATCTTTAAAAATATCTGTGTTTGGTTTGTGACCAATTGCTACGAAAAATCCAGTTGCAGGAATTTCAATAACTTCTCCAGTTGTTTTATTTAATGCTTTAATAGCATGTACTACATTTGAATCTCCTAAAACTTCAACAGTATCGTGATTCATTAAAATCTCAATATTTTCTGTTTTACGAACGCGTTCTTCCATAATTTTTGAAGCTCTGAATTTCTCGCTTCTTACTAACATCGTTACTTTTTTACAAAGTTTAGATAAGTAATGTGCTTCTTCACAAGCAGAATCTCCTGCTCCAACAATCACAACTTCTTGGTTACGGTAGAAAAATCCGTCGCAGACAGCGCAAGCAGAAACGCCGCCTCCCATATTTAAATAGTGCTGTTCTGATGGTAATCCTAAATATTTAGCTGTAGCACCTGTAGAAATAATAACAGTTTCACAGTGCAATTCGATTGAATCGTTAATCCAAACTTTATGAATATCTCCAGAAAAATCAACTTTTGTTGCCCATCCATCACGGATATCAGCTCCGAAACGTTTTGCTTGTTCTTGTAACTGAACCATCATTTCTGGTCCTGTAACACCATCAACATAACCAGGGAAATTTTCTACTTCATTAGTCGTTGTCAATTGACCTCCAGGCTGCATCCCTTGATATAAAACCGGATTCATGTTTGCTCTGGCTGCGTAAATTGCTGCAGTATAACCTGCAGGGCCAGAACCTATAATAAGGCATTTAATTTTTTCGATTGTATCTGACATAATGTGTATTGTTTTTTTGTGATGCAAATGTAAACTTTATTATAAAAAATAACACCGAAAATAAATCTGAAATAGCTATGTTAAAATAAGTTTTATTTATTTTCATTTTTTCCTTTTGTAAACAAATTTTATTTATATCTTTGCATCCGCTTTCGGGCACTACAACAAATACATCTTCGGGGTGTAGCGTAGCCCGGTTATCGCGCCTGCTTTGGGAGCAGGAGGCCGCAGGTTCGAATCCTGCCACCCCGACAAAAGTCTTTTCATTTTACTTGGAAAGACTTTTTTTTTCAATAAACTGAAAATTGAAATCATAAAATTAAAAAGTTAGCGCGTCCCGATTGAAAATCGGGAAGGCCGCAGGTTCGAATCCTGCCACCCCGACAAAAGTCTTTTCATTTACTTGAGAAGACTTTTTTTTTGCAATAAACTGAAATATAAAAACATACGATAGAACGGTTATCGCGTCCCGATTGAAAATCGGGAAGGCCGCAGGTTCTACACAAGCCAAAACAAAAAAACAAGAATAAAAAACACATATAAA